>NZ_JBJQKD010000005.1:0-278718 GCF_046487065.1 Escherichia sp. WS2035 | reverse complement strand
ATTCAACAGGTGATCAATAAACTGAATTTACGACCACGTAAATGTTTAGGTTGGAAAACACCTTATGAAGTTTACTTCAAAAAATCGTTGCACTTGGTTTGACAATTCAAGTCTTTAATCTCACAATATCGGGAAATTCACTGGGTTTTCATGGTGTCACGCTCCTGGTATTCCCAGGCAGTAGAATTGCTCATGTGCCCTACGGCGACATTATTGTCTGATGTTGAACCCATTGAGAATCTGGTCAAGACCGTACGTTCCGGCAATACGCACTCAGAGCGTATCAGCGCCATGCTGACCTCTCCGGCAATGACTGAAACTCATAATTTTAGCTATCGCTCCGTCATTCTCACTCTTTCAGAGCGCAAGGTACTGCGGCTATTAGGTAAAGGATGGGGCATCAACCAGATAGCTTCATTGCTTAAGAAAAGTAATAAAACTATTAGCGCCCAAAAAAACAGTGCGATGCGTCGACTGGCAATTCACAGCAACGCTGAAATGTATGCATGGATAAATAGCGCGCAGGGTGCAAGAGAACTTAACTTGCCTTCTGTTTATGGAGATGCCGCAGAATGGAACACAGCCGAATTAAGAAGAGAAATGTCGCACTCATAGAAAAATGCGTCATGAGTCGTATCGGTATTGAGAGTTTATTCAGAAAGTTTGCGGGTAACCCTTATAAGCTCCATACCTATACCAGTCAGGAGTCATTTCAGGATGCCATGTCGCGGATCTCATTTGCGGCGGTCATTTTTTCTTTTTCTGCCATGAGAAGTGCGCGCAGAGAGGGATTATCCTGCCTGACTGAACTGGCGATTAAGTTTCCGCGTACCCGGCGTTTAGTTATTGCGGATGATGATATTGAAGCTCGGCTGATTGGTTCATTATCGCCATCACCGCTGGACGGTGTATTAAGTAAAGCGTCAACGCTGGAGATTTTTCATCAGGAACTCTTTTTGTCATTAAATGGTGTACGTCAGGCGACCGATCGACTGAACAATCAGTGGTACATTAACCAAAGCCGGACGCTAAGCCCGACGGAGAGAGAAATATTGCGCTTTATGTCGCGTGGCTACTCAATGACACAAATTGCCGAGCAGCTTAAACGCAATATCAAAACGATCCGTGCACATAAATTTAATGTGATGTCGAAACTGGGCGTCAGTTCTGATGCAGGGTTGTTGGAGGCCGCAGATATTCTGTTATGTATGCGGCATTGCGAAACAAGTAATGTGTTGCATCCTTATTAATCCGCATGATGCCGGGTTTACTTCCCCGGCAGTGTTTTCATTTCAGCGTACAATCGCCACATTGCTGCACATCCGGTAAGCGATAACGCTGGCAGCAAGTGCGGCGCACCAGCAGGCCGTCGCGTAGCACCACGGTACGCCAGAGTGGATTATCTTCACCGGTAGTAAGCGTTTTCTCAAAAAAGAGGGCATGGCGCAGCGATTCAACTGTCGCCTCGCCGAGCAGCTGTTTCATCTCAGTCAGATACCAGTTGATCAAATAACCGGTATTGCTCCAGATAAGTTTGCCGTTAATCTCTCCCGTTGCTTCTAGTGCCTGCACAACCGGAACAAGCGCCTGGCTGATTAACGTTTCCATTCGCTGCTGCGGCGAATGTAGTGTTGCGTTTTTATCTTCACACACATCGACCCAGAAACAGGCGGCGCGTCCGGTTTCGTGAAACTCAACGTGGACGTGTTCCGGCGACACATCTAATGCTTTTTCCTTAGTCAGCAGCGCCAGCATTAATGGTGGTACCATCAGGCCGATATACCATTGCGCCCACAGTGAGATCAGCGGTTTGTTTTCGCGGATCATCAAAGGTTGGTTGCGGTAGATATGATCGGAATAGACCGCGAGTAGAGAACTTAGCGCATTCGGTGATGACCATTGCGCCAGCGTCATGGCGTTAAGTGGGGCGGGTTCATCCAGGCGGATAAACTCCAGCAAATGTTCACGATGTTCGGCGATCGCCGCCCGCACGGCTTGTGCAAGCCCAGCATCCTGCGGCTGGAGATGCGTTCGCCAGATAACATCTTCATAGAGCGGTGCGGAACGATAGGCCATAATCGTGATAGTAATCTAAATGATAATGATTGCTAATCCTATCGATAGGTTTACCCGATAGCAAGGGATTTCTCTGGCTTGCAAATGATAAAAATTATCATATGATATTGGTTATCATTATCAATGAAAGAGATGAAACCATGTTGCAACGTACGCTGGGCAGTGGCTGGGGAGTGTTGCTGCCGGGATTGCTGATTACAGGGCTGATGTATGCGGATTTATCGCCGGATCAATGGCGGATTGTCATTCTGATGGGATTGGTATTGACGCCGGTGATGCTGTATCACAAACAGTTACGGCATTACGTTTTGCTACCATCGTGCCTGGCGCTTATTGCTGGCATCATGCTGATGATAATGAATTTGAATCAGGGGTGATAAAACAGTGAAGAGACAAGAAAAGAAGTAAAGATAATTGGTGCGAGGGGGGGGACTTGAACCCCCACGTCCGTAAGGACACTAACACCTGAAGCTAGCGCGTCTACCAATTCCGCCACCTTCGCACAGTCATCTTACTTTTTTTGATATTGCCTCGTTTGGTGCGAGGGGGGGGACTTGAACCCCCACGTCCGTAAGAACACTAACACCTGAAGCTAGCGCGTCTACCAATTCCGCCACCTTCGCCCAGTGCGAGCAATATCAACGTGGTTTTTGGTGCGAGGGGGGGGACTTGAACCCCCACGTCCGTAAGGACACTAACACCTGAAGCTAGCGCGTCTACCAATTCCGCCACCTTCGCATACCATCAATTCTTAAAAAGAATTGCTACCACGGAGGCGCATTCTAGTGGTTTTCAGCTTTTCGTCAATAGTTAATTATCGACAGAGGTGTAATTGCTGGAAAAATGTCCATCAGCGGATTGTGGATAATTCGTTTGTCGGTCAGATAAGGCGTGTACGCCGCATCCAACACGGTATGCGGCGACAGATATCAGATACTTAACCTTTCTTCGCCTGGCGGGTCATAATGGCGCGATACACCTTGAAGCGCCCGGTTTGCGCAATCACTTCGTGGAAACCAAATGTCTCATCCAGCACGTCCGGGTAAGGCAGGAAGGCGTTCGCTACAATTCGCAGCTCGCCGCCGCTATTAAGATGACGCACCGCGCCGCGAATCAGCGTTTGCGCCGCATCCAGGCTGGTTTGCATCCCATCGTGGAACGGCGGGTTGGAGATGATCATATCAAAACGACCTTTCACCTCGGAAAAGACGTTGCTGGCAAAGACTTCACCTTCAACACTGTTGGCAGCAAGTGTTGCGCGACTGGCTTCTACCGCTGGTGCAGAAACATCACACAGAGTGAGGCGGATCTTCGGTGAATGGCGCGCAAAAGCAACGGAAAGAACGCCTGCGCCGCAGCCGACATCCAGCACTTTACCTTTCGTGTGCGGGGTTAGCGTCGAGAGCAACAACTGACTGCCGACATCCAGACCGTCGCGGCTAAACACGCCCGGCAGCGTTTTGACCGTCAAGCCATCGACGCTGTATTCGCCCCAGAATTTATTGGCATCAAATACCGGCTGCTTTTCCAGACGACCAAAATAGAGGCCGCAGCGACGGGCGCTGTCTACCTTATTCAACGGCGCATAATCGGCCAGCATCTGCTCGGCGCTGCGCACGCCGCTGCGGTTCTCGCCAACGACAAAAATATCCGTGCCCACCGGAAGCAGAGAAAGTAAATTCATCAACTGGAACTGGGCTTCCGGTTTATTCTTCGGCCAGTAGTAAATCAAAGTATCGCAATCAGCGACATCATCCGCCGTGGCGACCAGGCTAAAACGGGCGTTATCCCCCATCTGGCGGTTTAACACCTGCCAGTGGTGGAATTGCTGGGTATGAGCACGGCTGGCCGCGGTATCTAAACGCGCGGGCAGGTCATCCTGTAAGTCTCCGGCAAACAGAATACGGCTTTGTTCGAAATCATCACTGTGACGCAGCAAGACTTCACTTGCCGGGGTAAATGCAGACATGGAATGCTCCTCAATTGATACTGGCGGCGATTATAGCCATATGTTGGCGCGGTATCGACGAATTTGCTATATTTGCGCCCCTGACAACAGGAGCGATTCGCTATGACATCCCGACGAGACTGGCAGTTACAGCAACTGGGCATTACCCAGTGGTCGCTGCGTCGCCCTGGCGCGTTGCAGGGGGAGATTGCCATTGCGATCCCGCCACACGTCCGTCTGGTGATGGTGGCAAACGATCTTCCCGCCCTGACCGATCCTCTGGTGAGCGATGTTCTGCGTGCGTTAACCGTCAGCCCCGATCAAGTGCTGCAACTGACGCCAGAAAAAATCGCGATGCTGCCGCAAGGCAGCCGCTGCAACAGCTGGCGGTTGGGTACTGACGAACCGCTATCACTGGAAGGCGCTCAGGTGACATCACCGGCGCTCACCGAATTACGGGCAAACCCAACGGCACGCGCCGCGTTATGGCAACAAATTTGCACATATGAACACGATTTCTTCCCTCGAAACGACTGATTTACCAGCGGCTTTCCACATTGAACAACGCGCCCACACCTTTCCGTGGAGTGAAAAAACCTTTGCCAGCAACCAGGGCGAGCGCTATCTCAACTTTCAGTTAACGCAAAACGGCAAAATGGCGGCGTTTGCGATTACGCAAGTGGTGCTGGATGAAGCTACATTGTTCAATATTGCGGTCGATCCTGACTATCAGCGTCAGGGACTGGGAAGGGCGCTGCTGGAACATCTGATCGACGAACTGGAAAAACGCGGCGTGGCGACGCTATGGCTGGAAGTCCGTGCCTCAAATGCTGCCGCCATTGCCCTGTACGAAAGTTTAGGCTTTAACGAGGCGACGATTCGCCGCAATTACTACCCCACCACGGACGGTCGCGAAGACGCCATCATCATGGCGTTACCAATCAGTATGTAAGACAAGGTGGAATAATGAAGTGGGACTGGATTTTCTTTGATGCCGATGAAACGCTGTTTACCTTTGACTCATTCACCGGCCTGCAGCGGATGTTTCTTGATTACAGCGTCACCTTTACCGCTGAAGATTTTCAGGACTATCAGGCCGTTAACAAGCCACTGTGGGTGGATTATCAAAACGGCGTGATCACTTCATTACAGCTTCAGCACGGGCGGTTTGAGAGCTGGGCCGAACGGCTGAACGTCGAACCGGGTAAACTCAACGAGGCCTTTATTAATGCGATGGCGGAAATCTGTACGCCGTTGCCGGGGGCGGTTTCCCTGCTTAACGCCATTCGTGGCAACGCCAAAATCGGCATCATCACCAACGGCTTTAGCGCCTTGCAACAGGTGCGTCTGGAACGCACGGGCCTGCGTGATTACTTCGATTTGCTGGTGATTTCCGAAGAAGTTGGCGTTGCCAAACCGAATAAGAAAATTTTCGATTATGCGCTGGAACAGGCGGGCAATCCTGACTGTTCACGCGTGCTGATGGTTGGCGACACTGCTGAGTCCGATATTCTCGGTGGCATCAACGCCGGGCTTGCGACCTGCTGGCTGAATGCGCACAATCGCGAGCAACCAGAAGGCATCGCGCCCACCTGGACCGTTTCTTCGTTGCACGAACTGGAGCAGCTCCTGTGTAAACACTGATTGCCTCCCCCCCGTTGATGGGTAAAATAGCCGCAATTTTTCGTTTTCAACAAGCGCGGCGCGATGCCGCTTACTCAAGAAGAAAGAATTATGACGTTGTCTCCTTATTTGCAAGAGGTGGCGAAGCGCCGCACTTTTGCCATTATTTCTCACCCGGATGCCGGTAAGACTACCATCACCGAGAAGGTGCTGCTGTTCGGACAGGCCATTCAGACCGCCGGTACAGTAAAAGGCCGTGGCTCTAACCAGCACGCTAAGTCGGACTGGATGGAGATGGAAAAGCAGCGTGGGATCTCCATCACTACGTCTGTGATGCAGTTTCCGTATCACGACTGCCTGGTTAACTTGCTCGATACCCCGGGGCACGAAGACTTCTCGGAAGATACCTATCGTACCCTGACGGCGGTGGACTGCTGTCTGATGGTTATCGACGCCGCAAAAGGTGTAGAAGATCGTACCCGTAAGCTGATGGAAGTTACCCGTCTGCGCGATACGCCGATCCTCACCTTTATGAACAAACTTGACCGTGATATCCGCGACCCGATGGAACTGCTCGATGAAGTTGAGAACGAGCTGAAAATCGGCTGCGCACCGATCACCTGGCCGATTGGCTGCGGCAAGCTGTTTAAAGGCGTTTACCACCTTTATAAAGATGAAACCTATCTCTATCAGAGCGGTAAAGGCCACACCATTCAGGAAGTCCGCATTGTTAAAGGGCTGAATAACCCGGATCTCGACGCTGCGGTTGGTGAAGATCTGGCACAGCAGCTGCGTGACGAACTGGAGCTGGTGAAAGGCGCGTCTAATGAGTTCGACAAAGAGCTGTTCCTTGCGGGCGAAATCACCCCGGTATTCTTTGGTACTGCGCTGGGTAACTTCGGCGTCGATCATATGCTGGATGGCCTGGTGGAGTGGGCGCCTGCGCCGATGCCGCGTCAGACCGATACCCGTACCGTAGAAGCGAGCGAAGATAAATTTACCGGCTTCGTATTTAAAATTCAGGCCAACATGGACCCGAAACACCGCGACCGCGTGGCGTTTATGCGCGTGGTATCCGGTAAATATGAAAAAGGCATGAAGCTGCGCCAGGTGCGCACCGCGAAAGATGTAGTGATCTCCGACGCGCTGACCTTTATGGCAGGCGATCGTTCGCACGTTGAAGAAGCGTATCCGGGCGATATTCTCGGCCTGCACAACCACGGCACCATTCAGATCGGCGATACCTTTACCCAGGGTGAGATGATGAAGTTCACCGGTATTCCGAACTTCGCGCCAGAACTGTTCCGTCGTATCCGCCTGAAAGATCCGCTGAAGCAAAAACAGCTGCTCAAAGGGCTGGTACAGCTTTCCGAAGAGGGCGCGGTGCAGGTGTTCCGTCCGATCTCCAACAACGATCTGATCGTTGGTGCGGTTGGTGTGCTGCAGTTTGATGTGGTGGTAGCGCGCCTGAAGAGCGAATACAACGTTGAAGCAGTGTATGAGTCAGTCAACGTTGCCACCGCCCGCTGGGTAGAATGTGCGGACGCGAAGAAATTCGAAGAGTTCAAGCGTAAGAACGAAAGCCAACTGGCGCTTGATGGTGGCGATAACCTCGCTTACATCGCTACCAGCATGGTCAATCTGCGCCTGGCGCAGGAACGTTATCCGGACGTTCAGTTCCACCAGACCCGCGAGCATTAATTCTAGCCTCCAGGGCGCGGTAGCCGCTGCGCCCTGTCAATTTCCCTTCCTTATTAGCCGCTTACGGAATGTTCTTAAAACATTCACTTTTGCTTATGTTTTAGCTGATATCCCGAGCGGTTTCAAAATTGTGATCTATATTTAACAAAGTAATGACATTTCTGACGGCGTTAAATACCGTTCAATGCGTAGATATCAGTATCTAAAGCCGTCGATTGTCATTCTACCGATATTAATAACTGATTCAGAGGCTGTAATGGTCGTTATTCATCACCCATCGCTTTTGTGATGGCGACCATTGACTTCTGTAGAGGGTGAAGTCTCTCCCTATTCAGCAATGCAACCTCGTGTTGCCAGGCTCAAATTACGAGCAAACATACAGGAATAAATCGATGACTATGACAAGACTGAAGATTTCGAAAACTCTGCTGGCTGTAATGTTGACTTCTGCCGTCGCGACCGGCTCTGCCTACGCAGAAAACAACGCGCAGACTACCAATGAAAGCGCAGGGCAAAAAGTCGATAGCTCTATGAATAAAGTCGGTAATTTCATGGATGACAGTGCCATCACCGCGAAAGTGAAGGCGGCCCTGGTGGATCATGACAACATCAAGAGCACCGATATCTCTGTCAAAACCGATCAAAAAGTCGTGACCCTGAGCGGTTTCGTTGAAAGCCAGGCTCAGGCCGAAGAGGCGGTGAAAGTGGCGAAAGGTGTTGAGGGCGTGACCTCTGTCAGCGACAAACTGCACGTTCGCGACGCTAAAGAAAGCTCTGTGAAAGGCTATGCGGGTGACACCGCCACCACCAGTGAAACCAAAGCCAAACTGCTGGCGGACGATATCGTCCCTTCCCGTCATGTGAAAGTTGAAACCACCGATGGCGTGGTTCAGCTCTCCGGTACCGTAGATTCTCAGGCACAGAGCGACCGTGCTGAAAGTATCGCCAAAGCGGTAGATGGTGTGAAAAGCGTTAAAAATGATCTGAAAACTAAGTAATTCGTCGTAATTCGACCTCCAGAACTTTGTCGGGAGGCGCGATGTGCACCACACTAAAAATATCGCATTGAGTGATTTTCACGCTCATATCAAGCGGTGACATTAACTATGGTAAAGGAGACGCTTATGTTTCGTTGGGGCATCATATTTCTGGTTATCGCGTTAATCGCCGCCGCACTTGGGTTTGGTGGTCTGGCCGGTACTGCTGCAGGCGCAGCTAAAATTGTCTTTGTCGTCGGGATTATTCTGTTCCTGGTGAGTTTGTTCATGGGCCGAAAACGCCCCTAGATTTCAGACCATTAAGAAAATTTTATCCAAAGCCAGTCCAGCGGACTGGCTTTTGCGGTTTTAGCGAATAATAAATTGCGTTACTTTGTCATTCTTTCACAACAAAAACAGGAAGGCAGAGGTGGGGCAGCGAATACCTGTAACGCTTGGTAATATTGCGCCGTTGTCGCTAAGGCCGTTCCAGCCTGGACGGATTGCTCTGGTGTGCGAAGGCGGCGGACAGCGTGGAATTTTCACGGCTGGCGTGCTGGATGAGTTTATGCGTGCGCAGTTTAATCCTTTCGATCTTTATCTCGGCACATCTGCCGGGGCGCAGAACCTCTCGGCGTATATCTGCAATCAGCCCGGTTACGCGCGCAAAGTCATCATGCGTTACACCACAAAACGCGAATTTTTCGATCCATTGCGCTTTGTCCGTGGAGGAAATCTTATCGATCTCGACTGGCTGGTGGAGGCCACCGCAAGCCAGATGCCGTTGCAAATGGACACCGCAGCGCGGTTATTTGACAGCGGCAAATCGTTTTATATGTGCGCCTGTCGTCAGGATGACTATGCGCCGAATTACTTTTTGCCAACTAAACAAAACTGGCTGGATGTGATTCGCGCCTCCAGTGCGATACCTGGCTTTTATCGTAGCGGAGTGTCGCTGGAAGGTATTAACTACCTGGATGGTGGGATCAGTGATGCGATCCCGGTTAAAGAGGCGGCAAGGCAGGGAGCAAAAACGTTGGTCGTCATCCGCACTGTGCCGTCACAAATGTACTACACGCCACAGTGGTTCAAACGCATGGAACGCTGGCTGGGTGACAGTAGCCTGCAGCCGCTGGTCAATCTGGTGCAGCATCATGAAACAAGCTATCGTGAGATTCAGCAATTTATTGAGAAACCACCGGGCCAGCTGCGGATATTCGAAATTTATCCGCCGAAGCCATTGCATAGTATTGCGCTCGGCAGTCGGATTCCGGCGCTGCGTGAAGACTATAAACTTGGGCGTTTATGTGGGCGTTATTTTCTGGCAACGGTCGGTAAATTATTGACTGAAAAAGCGCCGCTGAGCCGCCATCTGGTGCCGGTGGTGACGCCGGAGTCGATCGTTATTCCGCCAGCGCCAGTCGCCAACGATACGCTGGTTGCCGAAGTGAGCGACGCTCCGCAGGCGAACGACCCGACATTTAACAATGAGGATCTGGCTTGATTTGCCGTTTTATCGACACCCACTGCCATTTTGATTTCCCGCCGTTTAGTGGCGATGAAGAGGCCAGCCTGCAACGTGCGGCACAAGCGGGCGTAGGCAAGATCATTGTTCCGGCGACAGAGGCGGAAAATTTTGCCCGCGTGCAGGCGTTAGCGGAAAAATATCAACCGCTGTATGCCGCATTGGGCTTGCATCCTGGTATGTTGGAAAAACATAGCGATGTGTCTCTTGATCAGCTACAGCAGGCGCTGGAAAGGCATCCGGCGAAGGTGGTGGCGGTGGGGGAGATCGGTCTGGATCTCTTCGGAGACGATCCGCAATTTGAGAGGCAGCAGTGGTTACTCGACGAACAACTGAAACTGGCGAAACGCTACGATCTGCCGGTGATCCTGCATTCACGACGCACGCACGACAAACTGGCGATGCATCTTAAACGCCACGATTTACCGTGCACTGGCGTGGTTCATGGTTTTTCCGGCAGCCTGCAACAGGCCGAACGGTTTGTGCAACTGGGCTACAAAATTGGCGTAGGCGGGACTATTACCTATCCACGCGCCAGTAAAACCCGCGATGTCATCGCAAAATTACCGCTGGCATCGTTGTTGCTGGAAACCGACGCACCAGATATGCCGCTCAATGGTTTTCAGGGGCAGGCAAACCGCCCGGAACAGGCCGCGCGGGTGTTTGACGTGCTTTGCGAGTTACGCCGGGAACCGGCGGATGAGATTGCGCAAGCGTTGCTTAATAACACCTATACGTTGTTTAACGTGCCGTAGGCCGGACAAGGCGTTTACGCCGCATCCGGCAGCTGGCGCACAATGCCTGATGCGACGCTGACGCGTCTTATCATGCCTACAAGTCTGTGCCGAACCGTAGGCCGGATAAGGCGTTTACGCCGCATCCGGCAGCTGGCGCACAATGCCTGATGCGACGCTTGACGCGTCTTATCAGGCCTACAGGCCTGCGCCGAACCGTAGGCCGGATAAGGCGTTTACGCCGCATCCGGCATATCAAAGATACAGCGCCGGAAATATCAACCTGCTCACTCCGCGCTCCCGTAATGAATCAGCCAACCTCTCAACGTCTTCCGGCGTGGCGCTCGGCCAGCTTTGCGCCTCGCCATACACGCCGTGGGCATGAAACGCGTTCAGGCGTACCGGAACATCACCAAGTCCCTTGATTAACGCCGCCAGTTCTTCGATGTGTTGCAAATAATCCACCTGGCCAGGGATTACCAGCAAACGCAGTTCCGCCAGCTTACCGCGCTCTGCCAGCAAACAGATGCTGCGCTTGATCTGCTGATTATCGCGTCCGGTTAATTGCTGATGACATTCGCTCCCCCACGCTTTGAGATCGAGCATTGCGCCGTCACACGCCGGGAGCAATTTTTCCCAGCCGGTTTCGCTCAACATGCCGTTACTGTCCACGAGGCAGGTGAGATGGCACAGTTGCGGATCGTTTTTGATGGCAGTAAACAGCGCCACCACAAACGGCAACTGGGTCGTGGCTTCGCCGCCGCTTACCGTTATCCCTTCAATAAACAGAACCGCTTTGCGGACATGGTTAAGCACCTCGTCCACGCTCATGGATTGCGCCATTGGCGTAGCATGTTGCGGACACATCTTCAGGCAGGTATCACATTGCTCGCAGACAGCCGCGCTCCACGCCACTTTGCCGTCGACAATCTGCAACGCCTGATGCGGACACTGCGGCACGCACTCTCCGCAATCATTACAGCGCCCCATCGTCCACGGATTGTGACAGTTTTTGCAGCGCAGATTGCAGCCCTGCAAAAACAGAGCCAGACGACTGCCTGGCCCGTCAACGCAGGAGAAGGGGATAATCTTACTGACTAAAGCGCATCTGCTGTTCATGGCTTATCACGCGCGGCTGGCGTTCCAGAATACGAGTGTTGCGTGCGGCTTCTTCTCCCAGCCAGGTGGTGTTGGTGCGTGAACCTTCGGCGCGATATTTTTCTAAATCCGACAAACGCACCATATAACCGGTAACGCGAACCAGATCGTTACCGCTGACATTGGCGGTAAATTCACGCATTCCGGCTTTAAAGGCACCGAGGCAAAGCTGTACCAGCGCCTGCGGATTACGTTTGATGGTTTCGTCGAGCGTCAGAATGTCGCTGATGCCGGAATAATAATAAGCATGATGCGGGGCGACAGTTTGCAGATGGGTAATCGGATCTGGCTCATCACCATATGGCAAACGCGCGCCCGGCGTGGTGCCGATATCGGAACTGATCCCCGACTGTGCGTGTAACATGGCGCGTTTTTGCCAGCCATATTTCACGGGGGTATTGGCGACAAACTCCGCCAGTTGCGCGCTAATGCGATAACCCACTTCATTTGCGGCGGCCTCTTTACCGTAGCGTGCGGCAATCCCTTCTTTTTCACACAGCAAGTTAACCGCTTCCGCCAGCCCATACATGCCAAACATCGGCACAAAACGTTCAGGATCAATCAACCCTTCTTTCACCAGGAAGCTATTCTCAAAGAAGTGTGATTGTTGATAGAGGAATTCACACCGCGCATCGATGATGGCGATCTGCTGTTGGCAGTAGTGCGGTAGAGTGCGCGTAAAGAAGTCATCCAGCGATTCGCTGCGCTCGGCAATGGCTTTCAGGTTAAGGCGTACCAGCGTGCTGCCACCACCCGCCAGCGGCAGTGAGTTGTAACAGCTCACAATCCCGTAGCCCCCTTTTGTGAAAATTTTATCATGCACCGGACCGTTGGCGATGTGCGGTTTGCTACATTCACAGACGTTTTTCGCCACTTCCAGCAGCAGGTCATCAGGGGTGATATCAGGATCGTAGATAAAGGTCAGGTTCGGTGAAACCTGCTTCAGCTCTGCGTCTGCACGTAATATTGCACGGGTAATGGGCGAATCAGACGGACCGATATTGGCATGCATAAAGGCGTCTGGCAGGGTTCTGTCGAGGTAACGCCAGAAACGTTTTATTCGAATATCGATCTCGTCTTGTGTTAGAATTCTAACATACGGTTGCAACAACGCATCCAGTTGCCCCAGGTAGACCGGCATCGATGTGACCGACGGTACATGGTGGTAAAGAATGGTCAGCAGAGAGAGTGCGTCATCAAGGTCTTTCGCGCCTTCCAGCTCCAGCCATTCGGAACCGTGCGCCAGAAAACGAGCGTAATCGGGTAAGACATAGCGCGGTTTGTACGGCGCATGACCTTCAAACATATCGCAGATTACCCCCTCATCCAGCGCGCGGCGGGCTTCGGCAGGCAGCTGTGGGTAAGGCAGATTGTTTTCTGCTTCCAGTGCCAGAAAATGGCGCTTCTGCTCCGGGCTAAGTACCGGGCTGGTGACAATTTGCTGGCAACGTTGTTGCAGTGCATTTTCATGAGAAGTGGGCATCTTCTTTTCCTTTTATGCCGAAGGTGATGCGCCATTGTAAGAAGTTTCGTGATGTTCACTTTGATCCTGATGCGTTTGCCACCACTGACGCATTCATTTGAAAGTGAATTATTTGAACCAGATCGCATTACAGTGATGCAAACTTGTAAGTAGATTTCCTTAATTGTGATGTACATCGAAGTGTGTTGCGGAGTAGATGTTAGAATACTAACAAACTCGCAAGGTGAATTTTATTGGCGACAAGCCAGGAGAATGAAATGACTGATCTGAAAGCAAGCAGCCTGCGTGCACTGAAATTGATGGACCTGACCACCCTGAATGACGACGACACCGATGAGAAAGTGATCGCACTGTGTCATCAGGCCAAAACTCCGGTCGGCAATACCGCCGCTATCTGTATCTATCCTCGCTTTATCCCGATTGCTCGCAAAACTCTGAAAGAGCAGGGCACCCCGGAAATCCGTATCGCTACGGTAACTAACTTCCCACACGGTAACGACGACATCGAAATCGCGCTGGCAGAAACCCGTGCGGCAATCGCCTACGGTGCCGATGAAGTTGACGTGGTGTTCCCGTACCGCGCGCTGATGGCAGGTAACGAGCAGGTTGGTTTTGACCTGGTGAAAGCCTGTAAAGAGGCTTGCGCTGCGGCGAACGTACTGCTGAAAGTGATTATTGAAACCGGCGAACTGAAAGACGAAGCGCTGATCCGTAAAGCGTCTGAAATCTCCATCAAAGCGGGTGCTGACTTCATCAAAACCTCTACCGGTAAAGTGGCTGTGAATGCGACGCCGGAAAGCGCGCGCATCATGATGGAAGTGATCCGCGATATGGGCGTAGAAAAAACCGTTGGTTTCAAACCGGCAGGCGGCGTGCGTACTGCGGAAGATGCGCAGAAATATCTCGCCATTGCAGATGAACTGTTCGGTGCTGACTGGGCTGATGCGCGTCACTACCGCTTTGGTGCTTCCAGCTTGCTGGCAAGCCTGCTGAAAGCTCTGGGCCACGGCGACGGTAAGAGCGCCAGCAGCTACTAAGGCTTGATTTGCCGGATGATGCAGCGATGCTCATCCGGTTCCCCGATTACCTCGTCTCTTTTCCACGGGAGGTTACCTTGTTTCTCGCACAAGAAATTATTCGTAAAAAACGTGATGGTCATGCGCTGAGTGATGAAGAAATTCGTTTCTTTATCAACGGCATTCGCGACAACACTATCTCCGAAGGGCAGATTGCCGCCCTCGCGATGACCATTTTCTTCCACGATATGACAATGCCTGAGCGTGTCTCGCTGACCATGGCGATGCGAGATTCAGGAACCGTTCTCGACTGGAAAAGCCTGCATCTGAATGGCCCGATTGTTGATAAACACTCGACCGGCGGTGTCGGCGATGTGACTTCGCTGATGTTGGGGCCAATGGTCGCTGCCTGTGGCGGCTATATTCCGATGATCTCCGGTCGCGGCCTCGGTCATACTGGCGGTACGCTCGACAAACTGGAATCCATCCCTGGCTTCGACATTTTCCCGGATGACAACCGTTTCCGCGAAATTATTAAAGACGTCGGCGTGGCGATTATCGGCCAGACCAGCTCACTGGCTCCGGCGGATAAACGTTTCTACGCGACCCGCGATATTACCGCAACCGTGGATTCAATCCCGCTGATCACCGCCTCTATTCTGGCGAAGAAACTGGCGGAAGGTCTGGACGCGCTGGTGATGGACGTGAAAGTGGGTAGCGGCGCGTTTATGCCGACCTACGAACTCTCTGAAGCCCTTGCCGAAGCGATTGTTGGCGTGGCTAACGGCGCTGGCGTGCGCACCACCGCGCTGCTCACCGATATGAATCAGGTACTGGCCTCCAGTGCAGGTAACGCGGTTGAAGTTCGTGAAGCGGTGCAGTTCCTGACGGGTGAACATCGTAACCCGCGTCTGTTTGATGTCACGATGGCACTGTGCGTGGAGATGCTGATCTCCGGCAAACTGGCGAAAAATGACGCCGAAGCGCGCGCGAAATTGCAGGCGGTGCTGGACAACGGTAAAGCGGCAGAAGTCTTTGGTCGTATGGTCGCGGCACAAAAAGGCCCGACCGACTTCGTTGAGAACTACGCGAAGTATCTGCCGACAGCGATGCTGACGAAAGCAGTCTATGCTGATACCGAAGGGTTTGTCAGTGAAATGGATACCCGCGCACTGGGGATGGCAGTGGTTGCAATGGGCGGCGGACGCCGTCAGGCATCTGACACCATCGATTACAGCGTCGGCTTTACTGATATGGCGCGTCTGGGCGACCAGGTAGACGGTCAGCGTCCGCTGGCAGTTATCCACGCGAAAGACGAAAACAGCTGGCAGGAAGCGGCGAAAGCGGTGAAAGCGGCAATTAAACTTGCCGATAAAGCACCGGAAAGCACACCAACTGTCTATCGCCGCATCAGCGAATAACGGTATACTGATCCGATCATTTAAATTTGAAGCACTGAGTACGGAGAACATATGAAACGTGCATTTATTATGGTGCTGGACTCATTCGGCATCGGCGCTACAGAAGATGCAGAACGCTTTGGTGACGTCGGGGCTGACACCCTGGGTCATATCGCAGAAGCTTGTGCCAAAGGCGAAGCTGACCACGGTCGTAAAGGCCCGCTCAATCTGCCAAATCTGACCCGTCTTGGGCTGGCGAAAGCACACGAAGGTTCTACCGGTTTCATTCCGGCGGGAATGGATGGCAACGCTGAAGTTATCGGCGCGTACGCATGGGCGCACGAAATGTCATCCGGTAAAGACACCCCGTCTGGTCACTGGGAAATTGCTGGTGTGCCGGTTCTGTTTGAGTGGGGATACTTCTCCGATCACGAAAACAGCTTCCCGCAAGAGTTGCTGGATAAACTGGTCGAACGCGCTAATCTGCCGGGTTACCTCGGTAACTGCCACTCTTCCGGTACGGTCATTCTGGATCAACTGGGCGAAGAGCATATGAAAACCGGCAAGCCGATTTTCTATACCTCCGCTGACTCCGTGTTCCAGATTGCCTGCCATGAAGAAACCTTTGGCCTGGATAAACTCTACGAGCTGTGCGAAATCGCCCGTGAAGAGCTGACCAACGGCGGCTACAACATCGGTCGTGTTATCGCTCGTCCGTTTATCGGCGACAAAGCCGGTAACTTCCAGCGTACTGGTAACCGTCACGACCTGGCTGTTGAGCCGCCAGCACCGACCGTGCTGCAGAAACTGGTTGATGAAAAACACGGCCAGGTGGTTTCGGTCGGTAAAATTGCAGACATCTATGCCAACTGCGGTATCACCAAAAAAGTGAAAGCGACCGGGCTGGACGCGCTGTTTGACGCCACCATCAAAGAGATGAAAGAAGCGGGTGATAACACCATCGTCTTCACCAACTTCGTTGACTTCGACTCTTCCTGGGGCCACCGCCGCGACGTCGCCGGTTATGCTGCGGGTCTGGAACTGTTCGACCGCCGTCTGCCGGAGCTGATGTCTTTGCTGCGCGATGACGATATTCTGATTCTCACTGCTGACCACGGTTGTGACCCGACCTGGACCGGTACTGACCACACGCGTGAACACATTCCGGTACTGGTTTACGGCCCGAAAGTGAAACCAGGTTCGCTGGGTCATCGTGAAACCTTCGCGGATATCGGCCAGACTCTGGCAAAATATTTTGGTACTTCTGATATGGAATATGGCAAAGCCATGTTCTGATGGATTTGGGCGGAGCAGTGACTCCGCCTTTAATATGTCACAAAAAGGATAAAACGATGGCTACTCCACACATTAATGCAGAAATGGGCGATTTTGCTGACGTAGTTTTGATGCCAGGCGACCCGCTGCGTGCGAAGTATATTGCTGAAACTTTCCTTGAAGATGCCCGTGAAGTGAACAACGTTCGCGGTATGCTGGGCTTCACTGGTACTTACAAAGGCCGCAAAATTTCCGTAATGGGCCACGGTATGGGTATCCCGTCCTGCTCCATCTACACCAAAGAACTGATCACTGATTTCGGCGTGAAGAAAATTATCCGCGTGGGTTCCTGTGGCGCTGTTCTGCCGCACGTAAAACTGCGCGACGTCGTTATCGGTATGGGTGCCTGCACCGATTCCAAAGTTAACCGCATCCGTTTTAAAGACCATGACTTTGCCGCTATCGCTGACTTCGACATGGTGCGTAACGCGGTAGACGCGGCAAAAGCACTGGGCGTTGATGCTCGCGTTGGTAACCTGTTCTCCGCTGACCTGTTCTACTCTCCGGACGGCGAAATGTTCGACGTGATGGAAAAATACGGCATCCTCGGCGTGGAAATGGAAGCGGCGGGTATCTACGGCGTCGCTGCAGAATTTGGCGCGAAAGCCCTGACCATCTGCACCGTGTCTGACCACATCCGCACTCACGAGCAGACCACTGCCGCTGAGCGTCAGACCACCTTCAACGACATGATCAAAATCGCGCTGGAATCCGTTCTGCTGGGCGATAAAGAGTAATTGTGTTTTGCTGAAAGGCGATTGTCGTGTGAAGCCGGAGTGGGAGACTGCTCCGGCTTTTTAGTATTTATTCATTTATCTCTCCAGCTTGAATATTTTCGCTATACTTTTCAGTGAAATATGTTAATAAATCTATTCAAGTATCTATTCACGAATCTATTCATTAATGAGCGAACTGACCGATCTTTTACTGCAAGGGCCGCGTTCTGCCCCGGAATTGCGCCAGCGTCTGGCAATCAGTCAGGCGACGTTCTCACGCCTTGTTGCCAGAGAAAATCGGGTGATTCGCTTTGGTAAAGCACGGGCAACGCGATATGTACTGCTGCGTCCTTATCGCGGAATTGAGCGTATTCCCGTCTGGCGGGTGGACGATGCCGGAAAGGCGCATAAATTCGCCGACATCCGGTTGTGCTGGCCACAGGGAAGTTGTCTGGTAACAGGCGCAGATGGCGACGAACAGTGGTTTGATGGTTTGCCCTGGTATTTGACCGATCTCCGACCGCAGGGCTTTTTAGGGCGCGCGTGGGGCAGAAAGTTAGCCGCGCAACTGAATCTGACTGATGATATACGTCTCTGGCAGGAAGAAGATGTGCTCTACGCCCTGACCGTATTTAACGGTGAATATACTGGCGGTTGGTTGGTCGGGGAGGGGAATTATCAGCGATGGATTACTGCACAACGCCCTGCGGAAATTCCTTTGGATCAAAAACTCACCCGTTACGAACAGTTGGCAAGCGATGCTCTGGCTGGAGAAATTGTGGGTTCTTCTGCGGGCGGCGAGCAGCCAAAATTTACCTGCTATGCACAAACGCCGTCAGGCAATAAACATGTGTTGGTGAAATTCACCGTGCCACAGCAAACCGCAGTCAGCCAACGTTGGGGGGACCTGCTAATTGCTGAATCTATTGCCGCGCAAATCCTGCGTGACGGCGGGATCCACGCCATCGAGTCAACGGTGCTTGTAACAAGTAACAGGCAGGTATTCCTGGAAGCGGAACGCTTTGACTGCAAAGGTAACGATGGTCGCTTGCCCATTGTGTCGCTGGAGGCGGTGCAAAGTGAGTTTATCTCTTCTCCGGGATCGTGGCCGGAGGCAATGCGGCATTTGTGTGAGCAACAACTTGTCACTCACCAGAGCGTGGCGCAAACAGAAGTGATCTGGGCGTTTGGGCGACTTATCGCCAACAGCGATATGCACGCAGGCAATTTATCATTTTATTTATCTGAACCACCATTTGCGCTGACACCCGTCTACGACATGCTGCCGATGGCCTATGCGCCAAACAGCGCCGGAATGCTGCGTGATGCTGCCATTGAGGTGAAGTTTGATCTTAACATCAGTAAAAGCGCATGGTTAACGGCGATCCCGCTGGCGCAGCAGTTCTGGCAAACGGTCGCCAGAGATCCGCGTATCAGCGAGGCGTTTCGCCACATTGCGCAAGAAATGCCGGAAAAAATCCGGCAAATCGAAGAGAAAGTTACCCGCATGGGTGGGTAACTACCGCACCGCCCCTGCCATCCATGCCGACAACTCCCGTAGCTCTTTTTCCTGTTCCTGGAAGTCAACCAGCAGCGCTTCGCACTCCTGTTGCAGCATATCCGCGCGGTACAGACAGCCTTGCAGTCGCCCGGCGAGGGCTTCCAGCGGCGCGGGGTTGAGACTGTCGGTAAACACCTGGGCGCGGGTGATATGGCCTTTTTCAACGTCGAAATGCAGTTCCACGCCGCCCCAGGTAAAGCGTTCATCCAGCAGATGCGAGAATGCCGGAGCCTGACCGAAGTTCCATTCCCAGCTACTCTGGCGGGCAAAGGTTTCGGCGAAGTTTGGCAAGTCTGGCGTTTTGTCCGGGGAGATGATTTCCGCTTCCACGCGCTCGCCATAATGGGCGAAAAAGGCCTCGGTTATGGCCTCGCAAACCTGCTCATGGGTGATCCCCGGTAGCAATTCGGTCAGATTGGTCACGCGGGAACGCACTGAGGTAATGCCTTTCGCCGCCAGTTTCTTTTTATCCGGATTGAGATAGTTTGCCAGGCGGCTAAGGTCGGCATTGAGCAGCAAAGTGCCGTGGTGGAAGCCACGATCTTTGGTTTCGCGATAGGCCGAGCCTGAGACTTTGCGGTCGCCTTCGGCGGTTTTCACCACCAGATCGTTACGCCCGGAAGCTTCGGCGCTGACGCCAAGCGCGTTCAGCGCATTGAGCACAATCGACGTGGAGATAGTTTTATCGTACTCCGGCTTGCCAGCCATAAAGGTAAAACAGGTATTGCCGAGATCGTGGAACACCGCGCCGCCACCGCTACTGCGCCGCGCCAGGCGGACGTTATCTTCTTCCATCCGCCGGGTATTACACTCTTTCCACGGGTTCTGCGCACGACCAATCACTACCGTGTCGGCATTGCGCCAGAGAAACAGAACGCGCTGCGTGGCGGGCATCTGGCGAAAAATACACTCCTCTACCGCCAGGTTAAACCACGGGTCGTAAGAGTCAGAGATGAGCAGGCGTAATGTGGACATAACGATTTCCTTTCTTGTAGTAATGGGTCACTCTTTTTTCTCGCTTTCTTCCTCTTCCGGCACCGGTTTGCTGGCGGTTAACAGGAAGGGCGATTGCTGCCAGCGGGTGCGTTTACCCTGTAGCAGCGTGCGGGTCAGCACTACGCCGATTGCCAGCGAGAGCAGCAACATCAGGCGTAAAATGTTAGTGGTGTTATCCACCTGTTGGGCTTCGGTGGCGAGCGTATGGGTGTCGAGCGTCAGGCGCAGATAGCCGAGCGGTCCGTTTTTACCCGCAATGGGTTCGACAATCTGCTGATTAAAATAGCCGCCCGCTTTTTTGCCGTCGAGCGCCAGCCGGTCGCGCACGTCGACGCTTTCGCCAGAACGGGCGATAAGATCGCCTTGTTCATCATATACGCCTGCGTCGAGAATGCGGCTTTCATCCGTTAACTGATCGAGGATCGCCTGAATGCGTTTTTCATCCGGTGAGTCGGTACGCATCAGCGGTGCAACGTTTAGCGTCACCTGCCGCGCCAGGGTGCGGGCCAGTTCTTCCAGTTGCGGATTACGCTGTCGCTGGTGGTTTTGACTAAACCATGACGCCCCCTGCATCAGCGCCACTAACAAGGCAAGACAGAACAGGACAATCACTGCCCGATGCAGCCGGAATTTCAGTTTTGTGCGAGCCATCTTCCACCCTTTGAAAATTTGAGACTTAATGTTGCCAGAAGCAATGGATACAAGGTAGCCTCATGCGTTATTTTCCCTGCTTCGAACGATTTTACAGGAGCCTTAATGCCTAACATTACCTGGTGCGACTTGCCTGAAGATGTCTCTTTATGGCCTGGTCTGCCTCTTTCATTAAGTGGTGATGAAGTGATGCCACTGGATTACCACGCAGGTCGTAGCGGCTGGCTGCTGTATGGTCGTGGGCTGGATAAACAACGTCTGACCCAATACCAGAGCAAACTGGGCGCGGCTATGGTGATTGTTGCCGCCTGGTGCGTGGAAGATTATCAGGTGATTCGTCTGGCAGGTTCACTCACTGCGCGGGCTACGCGCCTGGCCCATGAAGCGCAACTGGATGTCGCACCGCTGGGGAAAATCCCACACCTGCGCACGCCGGGTTTGCTGGTGATGGACATGGATTCCACCGCCATCCAGATTGAATGTATTGATGAAATTGCCAAACTGGCCGGAACGGGCGAGAGGGTGGCGGAGGTAACCGAACGGGCGATGCGCGGCGAACTCGATTTTACCGCCAGCCTGCGCAGCCGCGTGGCGACGCTGAAAGGCGCTGACGCCAATATTCTGCAACAGGTGCGTGAAAATCTGCCGCTGATGTCAGGCTTAACGCAGCTGGTACTCAAGCTGGAAACGCTGGGCTGGAAAGTGGCGATTGCCTCCGGCGGCTTTACTTTCTTTGCTGAATACCTGCGCGACAAGCTGCGCCTGACAGCCGTGGTAGCCAATGAACTGGAGATCATGGACGGTAAATTTACCGGCAATGTGATCGGCGACATCGTTGACGCGCAATATAAAGCGAAAACCCTGACCCGCCTCGCGCAGGAGTATGAAATCCCGCTGGCGCAGACCGTGGCGATTGGCGATGGAGCCAATGACCTGCCGATGATCAAAGCGGCAGGGCTGGGGATTGCCTACCATGCCAAGCCAAAAGTGAATGAAAAGACGGAAGTCACCATCCGTCACGCTGACCTGATGGGGGTATTCTGCATCCTCTCTGGCAGCCTGAATCAGAAGTAATTGTCCGCCCGTCATCCTGCGGGCGGCACAGCATTAACGAGGTACATCGTGGCAAAAGCTCCAAAACGCGCCTTTGTTTGTAATGAATGCGGGGCCGATTATCCGCGCTGGCAGGGGCAGTGCAGTGCCTGTCATGCCTGGAACACCATCACCGAGGTGCGTCTTGCAGCGTCGCCAACGGTGGCGCGTAACGAGCGTCTCAGTGGCTATGCCGGTAGCGCCGGAGTGGCAAAAGTCCAGAAACTTTCCGACATCAGCCTTGAAGAGCTGCCGCGTTTTTCCACCGGATTTAAAGAGTTCGACCGCGTATTAGGCGGCGGCGTGGTGCCGGGAAGCGCCATTCTGATTGGCGGTAACCCTGGTGCGGGGAAATCCACGCTGTTGCTGCAAACGCTGTGCAAACTGGCGCAGCAGATGAAAACGCTGTATGTCACCGGCGAAGAGTCGCTGCAACAGGTGGCAATGCGCGCTCATCGCCTTGGCCTGCCGACTGACAATCTTAATATGCTGTCGGAAACCAGCATCGAGCAGATCTGCCTGATTGCCGAAGAAGAGCAACCGAAGCTGATGGTAATTGACTCCATCCAGGTGATGCATATGGCGGATGTACAATCATCGCCTGGCAGCGTGGCACAGGTGCGTGAAACGGCGGCTTATCTGACGCGCTTCGCCAAAACGCGCGGTGTGGCGATTGTCATGGTTGGGCACGTAACCAAAGATGGCTCGCTGGCTGGCCCTAAAGTGCTGGAACACTGTATCGACTGTTCGGTGCTTTTGGATGGCGATGCCGACTCCCGTTTTCGCACCTTACGCAGCCATAAAAACCGCTTCGGCGCGGTGAATGAGCTGGGTGTCTTTGCAATGACCGAGCAGGGGCTGCGTGAAGTCAGCAACCCTTCGGCAATTTTCTTAAGTCGCGGCGATGAAGTGACCTCCGGTAGCTCAGTGATGGTAGTGTGGGAAGGAACGCGTCCGCTGCTGGTGGAGATTCAGGCGCTCGTCGATCACTCGATGATGGCGAATCCACGCCGCGTGGCAGTCGGGCTGGAGCAAAACCGTCTGGCAATCCTGCTGGCGGTGCTTCACCGTCACGGTGGTCTACAAATGGCCGATCAGGATGTGTTTGTTAACGTGGTCGGTGGCGTGAAGGTGACGGAAACCAGTGCCGATTTAGCGTTACTGCTGGCGATGGTTTCCAGCCTGCGTGACAGACCGCTACCGCAGGATCTGGTGGTGTTTGGTGAAGTCGGGCTGGCAGGGGAGATCCGCCCGGTGCCCAGCGGCCAGGAACGAATCTCAGAAGCGGCGAAACACGGTTTTCGCCGGGCGATTGTTCCGGCGGCTAACGTGCCGAAAAAAACGCCGGAAGGGATGCAGATTTTTGGCGTTAAAAAACTCTCCGACGCGCTTAGCGTGTTCGACGACTTATAATGAGAGATACGGAGGGAGATATGTCGTCATTTGATTACCTGAAAACTGCCATCAAGCAACAGGGCTGCACGCTACAGCAGGTAGCTGATGCCAGCGGTATGACCAAAGGGTATTTAAGCCAGTTACTGAATGCCAAAATTAAAAGCCCCAGCGCACAAAAGCTGGAGGCATTGCACCGTTATTTGGGACTTGAATTTCCCCGGCAGAAGAAAACGATCGGTGTCGTATTCGGTAAGTTTTACCCGCTGCATACCGGACATATCTACCTTATCCAGCGCGCCTGTAGCCAGGTTGACGAGCTGCATATCATTATGGGTTTTGACGATACCCGCGACCGCGCATTGTTCGAAGACAGCGCCATGTCGCAGCAGCCCACGGTGCCGGATCGTCTGCGCTGGCTATTGCAAACCTTTAAATATCAGAAAAATATCCGTATTCATGCTTTCAATGAAGAGGGCATGGAGCCATATCCACACGGCTGGGATGTATGGAGCAACGGCATCAAAAAGTTTATGGCTGAAAAAGGGATTCAGCCGGACCTGATCTACACCTCGGAAGAAGCCGATGCGCCACAGTATATGGAACATCTGGGGATCGAGACGGTGCTGGTCGATCCGAAGCGTACCTTTATGAGTATCAGCGGTGCGCAGATCCGCGAAAACCCGTTCCGCTACTGGGAATATATTCCTACGGAAGTGAAGCCATTCTTTGTGCGTACCGTGGCGATCCTCGGTGGTGAATCGAGCGGTAAATCCACCCTGGTAAACAAACTTGCCAATATCTTCAACACTACCAGTGCGTGGGAATATGGTCGTGATTATGTCTTTTCGCACCTCGGTGGCGATGAGATCGCGTTGCAGTATTCCGACTACGATAAAATCGCGCTGGGACATGCGCAATATATTGATTTTGCAGTGAAATATGCCAATAAAGTGGCGTTTATCGACACCGATTTTGTCACTACCCAGGCGTTCTGCAAAAAGTACGAAGGGCGTGAGCATCCGTTTGTGCAGGCGTTGATTGATGAATACCGTTTCGATCTGGTGATCCTGCTGGAGAACAACACGCCGTGGGTGGCGGATGGTTTACGCAGCCTCGGCAGTTCGGTGGATCGCAAAGAGTTCCAGAACTTGCTGGTGGAGATGCTGGAAGAGAACAATATCGAATTCGTGCGGGTTGAAGAGGACGATTACGACAGCCGTTTTCTGCGCTGCGTGGAGCTGGTGCGGGAGATGATGGGGGAGCAGAGGTAAGAACCAATGCCTGATGCGACGCTTACCGCGTCTTATCAGGCCTGGAGATTCACAACGTATTGAAATTGCTTGGTTTGTAGGCCGGATAAGGCGTTTACGCCGCATCCGGCATTTTACGCATTACTTCGCAATACGCTTGTACTTGATACGCTTCGGCTCCAGCGCGTCTGCGCCCAGCGTGCGTTTCTTGTACTCTTCGTACTCGGTAAAGTTACCTTCGAAGAACTCAACTTTACCTTCATCCTGGTAATCCAGAATGTGCGTGGCGATACGGTCGAGGAACCAACGGTCGTGCGAGATAACCATCGCGCAGCCCGGGAACTCCAGCAGGGCGTTTTCCAGCGCGCACAGGGTTTCGATATCCAGGTCGTTGGTTGGTTCGTCGAGCAGCAGCATGTTGCCGCCAACCTGCAGCAGCTTCGCCAGATGCAGACGACCGCGCTCACCGCCGGAGAGTTCGCCAACGCGTTTACCCTGATCAACCCCTTTAAAGTTAAAGCGGCCAACGTAGGCGCGGCTCGGCATCTCGGTGTTGCCGATCTTCATGATATCCAGCCCGCCGGAAACTTCTTCCCAAACGGTTTTGCTGTTATCCATTGAGTCACGGAACTGATCAACCGACGCCAGTTTCACTGTTTCACCCAAAGTGATGGTGCCGCTGTCCGGCTGTTCCTGACCAGAGATCATACGGAACAGCGTCGATTTACCCGCACCGTTCGGACCGATGATCCCGACGATCGCTCCTTTCGGGATCGAGAAGCTCAGGGAGTCAATCAGCAGACGATCACCATAGGATTTACGCAGGTTGCTGACTTCCAGCACTTTATCGCCCAGACGCGGTCCAGGTGGAATAAACAGTTCGTTGGTTTCGTTACGTTTCTGATATTCGGTGCTGTTGAGTTCTTCAAAGCGCGCCAGACGTGCTTTACCTTTTGACTGACGGCCTTTAGTTCCCTGACGTACCCACTCCAGCTCTTTCTCGATCGACTTACGACGCGCCGCTTCTTGTGAAGCTTCCTGCGCCAGACGCTGATCTTTCTGCTCCAGCCAGGAGGAGTAGTTACCTTCCCACGGAATACCTTCACCGCGGTCAAGTTCGAGGATCCAGCCCGCAACGTTATCGAGGAAGTAACGGTCGTGGGTAATCGCCACCACGGTGCCTTCGAAGTCGTGCAGGAAGCGCTCCAGCCACGCTACGGATTCCGCATCCAGGTGGTTGGTCGGTTCGTCGAGCAGCAGCATGTCTGGTTTTTCCAGCAGCAGGCGGCACAACGCCACGCGACGACGCTCACCACCGGAAAGGTTAGCGATTTTCGCATCCCAGTCCGGCAGACGCAGCGCATCCGCCGCACGCTCCAGCTGAACGTTCAGGTTGTGACCGTCGTGAGCCTGAATGATCTCTTCCAGACGGCCTTGTTCAGCGGCCAGCTTGTCAAAATCGGCATCCGGATCGGCATACAGCGCATACACTTCATCCAGGCGTTTCAGGGCGTTAACCACTTCAGAAACCGCTTCTTCAATGGACTCACGAACGGTGTGTTCCGGGTTCAGCTGCGGTTCCTGCGGCAGATAACCAATCTTGATGTCTGGCTGCGGACGCGCTTCACCTTCGATGTCTTTATCAATGCCCGCCATAATGCGCAGCAGGGTGGACTTACCCGCGCCGTTCAGACCCAGGACACCAATTTTTGCCCCAGGGAAGAAACTCAGAGAGATGTTTTTCAAAATATGACGTTTCGGCGGAACAACTTTGCCGACACGATGCATGGTATAAACGAATTGAGCCACGTTGGACTTCGCCTCTATGTTTATCGTGATGATGAGTTTTCAAAGGCGAAGTGTAGCCTGTTTCCCTGTCTAATCCCAGCCAGTCGATCACCCCGTAAAAGTAAAAAAGTGTCCGTAACGTGGCGTAAACGGCAATGACTGGTTAGCATAAATCTATTACGCGGCATGACGCTGCATTGATGTATTTACACTTAGAGGATGCGCTTGTGGAAAAAGCCAAACACGTTACCTGGCGGCTGTTGGCTGCCGGTGTCTGTCTGCTGACGGTCAGCAGCGTGGCGCGAGCCGACTCACTGGATGAGCAGCGTAGCCGTTACGCGCAAATTAAGCAGGCCTGGGATAATCGACAAATGGATGTGGTCGAACAAATGATGCCTGGACTGAAAGATTACCCACTTTATCCCTACCTGGAATACCGCCAGATCACTGATGACCTGATGAATCAACCGGCGGTGACGGTCACTAACTTTGTTCGCGCTAACCCCACGCTTCCTCCCGCTCGCACGCTGCAATCTCGTTTCGTCAATGAACTGGCGCGGCGTGAAGACTGGCGTGGCTTGTTAGCCTTTAGCCCGGAAAAGCCCGGAACTACCGAAGCGCAATGTAATTACTACTATGCGAAATGGAACACCGGGCAGAGTGAAGAAGCCTGGCAAGGGGCGAAAGAGCTGTGGCTAACCGGCAAGAGCCAGCCTAACGCCTGTGACAAGTTATTTAGCGTCTGGCGTGCGTCAGGTAAACAAGATCCGCTGGCGTATTTAGAGCGTATCCGTCTGGCGATGAAAGCGGGTAACACCGGCCTGGTAACAGTGCTGGCAGGGCAGATGCCTGCCGATTACCAGACTATCGCTTCGGCAATCATTTCACTGGCGAACAACCCTAATACGGTACTGACCTTCGCGCGTACAACCGGCGCGACCGATTTTACCCGTCAAATGGCGGCGGTGGCGTTTGCCAGTGTGGCGCGGCAGGATGCTGAAAATGCACGGCTGATGATCCCGTCGCTTGCTCAGGCACAGCAGCTTAATGAAGATCAGATTCAGGAGCTGCGCGATATTGTCGCCTGGCGTTTGATGGGCAACGATGTCACCGACGAGCAGGCGAAATGGCGCGATGACGCGATTATGCGCTCGCAATCTACTTCGCTTATTGAACGCCGTGTGCGAATGGCGCTTGGCACCGGCGATCGTCGCGGCCTGAATACCTGGCTGGCGCGTCTGCCTATGGAAGCGAAAGAGAAAGATGAATGGCGTTACTGGCAGGCGGATTTACTGCTGGAACGCGGACGTGAAGCTGAAGCAAAAGAGATTTTGCATCAACTCATGCAACAGCGTGGTTTCTACCCGATGGTTGCTGCACAACGCATCGGCGAAGAGTATGAGCTGAAGATTGATAAAGCGCCGCAGAATGTTGACAGCGCCCTGACTCAGGGGCCGGAGATGGCGCGCGTGCGCGAGTTGATGTACTGGAATCTCGATAACACCGCGCGTAGCGAGTGGGCCAATCTGGTGAAGAGCAAGTCAAAAACAGAGCAGGCTCAACTGGCTCGGTATGCTTTCAATAACCAATGGTGGGATCTTAGCGTTCAGGCAACGATCGCCGGGAAGCTGTGGGATCATCTGGAAGAGCGATTCCCGCTGGCTTACAACGATCTTTTCAAACGCTACACCAGTGGTAAGGAGATCCCGCAAAGCTATGCGATGGCGATTGCTCGTCAGGAGAGTGCCTGGAATCCGAAAGTGAAATCACCGGTAGGGGCCAGCGGCCTGATGCAGATTATGCCTGGTACCGCGACCCATACGGTGAAGATGTTCTCTATTCCCGGTTATAGCAGCCCTGGGCAATTGCTGGATCCGGAAACGAACATCAACATTGGCACCAGTTACCTGCAATATGTTTATCAGCAGTTTGGCAATAACCGTATTTTCTCCTCAGCAGCTTATAACGCCGGACCAGGGCGGGTGCGGACCTGGCTTGGCAACAGCGCAGGGCGTATCGACGCAGTGGCATTTGTCGAGAGTATTCCATTCTCCGAGACGCGCGGTTATGTGAAAAACGTGCTGGCTTATGACGCTTACTACCGCTATTTCATGGGGGATAAACCGACGTTGATGAGCGCCACGGAATGGGGACGTCGTTACTGATCCACACGTTTATGATATGCTATCGTACTCTTTAGCGAGTACAACCGGGGGAGGCATTTTGCTTCCCCCGCTAACAATGGCGACATACTATGGCCCAACAATCACCCTATTCAGCAGCGATGGCAGAACAGCGTCACCAGGAGTGGTTACGTTTTGTCGACCTGCTTAAGAATGCCTACCAAAACGATCTCCATTTACCGTTGTTAAACCTGATGCTGACGCCAGATGAGCGCGAAGCGTTGGGGACTCGCGTGCGTATTGTCGAAGAGCTGTTGCGCGGCGAAATGAGCCAGCGTGAGTTAAAAAATGAACTCGGCGCGGGCATCGCGACGATTACGCGTGGATCTAATAGTCTGAAAGCCGCGCCCGTCGAGCTGCGCCAGTGGCTGGAAGACGTGTTGCTGAAAAGCGATTGATTTTGTAGGCCTGATAAGATGCGTCAGCGTCGCATCAGGCATCGTGCACCGAATGCCGGATGCGGCGTGAACGCCTAATCAGGCCTGCAATGGCTGATACACGGCATTATGAAACGGACTCAGCGCCAGGATCACCGCCTGGTGATAGACGCTGGTGCGAGTGAGTTTCCCGGCGGTAAACACGCCGATCGCCCCTTCCTTACGACCAATCTCATCAATACCGGTATAACGCGACATCACGGGACCAAGCGCCTCACCTTCACGCACTTTTTCCAGAATCACCGCAGGCAACGGCAAAGTAGCCGAACGCGCCTCGCCGCGCTGGCTGGCGTTTTCAATCACCACCCAACTGAAAGTGCTGTCACCATCGATGCCAGCTTCAATCGCCACCCAAAAATCAGCCTCAGGAAGTAAACGGCGGGCATTGGCTACCCTATTTCGTGCGCCAGCGCGCGTTTCCTCACTGCCAAAGGGCTGTTCCGGTACACCGCTCTCGACGGCAACGGATGCAATATGGCAGGATCCTTCGCCGAAGATCTCGTGAAATGCCTGCAGAATGGCCTGAATTTTAGCGGGATTGGTGGTCGCACAGACAACTTGGTGCATAATCAGCATTACTCAGAAAATTAACGTTACAGCAGTATACGGAAAAAAAGCATGTTACAGGTATACCTAGTCCGCCACGGTGAAACGCAGTGGAACGCCGAGCGACGTATTCAGGGCCAGTCTGACAGCCCGCTGACCGCCAAAGGTGAGCAACAGGCGATGCAGGTGGCAACCCGTGCCAAAGAGCTTGGCATTACGCATATCATCAGTAGCGATTTAGGACGCACCCGGCGCACGGCGGAAATCATCGCCCAGGCCTGCGGCTGTGACATCATATTTGATTCTCGCCTGCGTGAATTAAATATGGGTGTACTGGAAACAAGAAATATCGATTCACTCACCGAAGAAGAAGAGAACTGGCGTCGGCAACTGGTCAATGGCACCGTTGACGGGCGTATTCCTGAAGGCGAGTCAATGCAGGAGCTCAGCGATCGCGTTAATGCGGCACTGGAATCTTGCCGGGACTTACCGCAGGGAAGCCGACCGCTACTGGTGAGCCATGGTATTGCACTGGGATGCCTGGTGAGTACGATTCTCGGATTACCAGCATGGGCAGAGCGCCGCTTACGTCTGCGTAACTGTTCTATTTCGCGCGTGGATTATCAGGAAAGCCTGTGGCTGGCGTCTGGCTGGGTGGTTGAAACCGCAGGGGACATCTCGCATCTGGACGCCCCTGCATTAGATGAGCTGCAGCGTTAACGACGGATCGGAATCAGCAGTTCACAGCGCAGATTAATTGGGCGATCTCCCGCTTTGGCATCTTCTGCCGGGTAGTATCGCTCAATATCCTGACCTTTACGGCGCGTCAGGTTGAGCATTGGCATGCATGTTCCATATACCGTCAGGATAAACTCCTGCACGCCGGTTCCCAGACCTTCATAGGTAAACATCACATATTCGCCGCCCTGCAGCATCACCGGATGCCCCGTCAGTACATAGCCATCTGCCTGATCCTGGGCTAACGCGGTGGTATAGAATACCTCTTGTTCATCGTCTTTATCCTGACTCGGACGCGTTTCATTCAGGCCGTAGAGCACCGGCGGAATGGTCGGCGCGTTGCCGAGAAAATCGTGCCAGAACTGGTAGCGCATTTCATGGCGGAAATCAGAGATTTGCTCCAGCGAACAGGAGTAGCTCTGGGTAACACCAATCAGCGGCGTATCTTCCAGGGTGACAAATTTGTGCTCTGGCATAGTGAATTCACCCAGACGCAGCGGCGGGCGAATACCAAAGGCGCTCCATTCAGGAGAACGGCGGTAAAGTGCAGGAGTCTGGGCAAACTGCTTCTTGAATGCGCGGGTAAATGTCTGTTGAGAGTCGAAGCGGTATTGCAGCGCGATGTCCAGAATCGGACGCGCAGTCAGGCGTAGTGCGACCGCCGATTTCGACAAACGACGAGCACGAATATACGCGCCAATAGCATGGCCAGTGACATCTTTAAACATTCTCTGTAAGTGCCACTTGGAATAACCTGCTTTCGCCGCTACATTGTCGAGCGACAGGGGCTGATCCAGATGACCTTCCAGCCAGATTAAAAGGTCGCGAATAATGCCGGCCTGATCCATAAAATATCCTCATCCTTTCAACAACGAGCACCTGACATCAGGTAATTGGATAATAGCATTTTTTGCTGTTTTAGCATTCAGTGTTTTTTTCTTAGTCGAGTATGTTTTAGGGCTTGACGGAAATAAAAGTATTGAGATTTTGTTCTTAATCAATATGTTATTTACCGTGACGAACTAATTGCTCGTGTAATAGATAAAAATGGTAACAATATGAAATACAAGCATTTAATCCTTTCTTTAAGCCTGATAATGCTGGGGCCATTGGCTCATGCAGAAGAGATTGGTTCGGTCGACACCGTATTTAAAATGATCGGCCCGGATCACAAAATTGTTGTTGAAGCCTTTGACGATCCCGATGTGAAAAATGTCACCTGTTATGTGAGCCGGGCGAAAACCGGTGGTATTAAAGGGGGATTGGGCCTGGCAGAAGATACCTCCGATGCGGCCATTTCTTGTCAACAAGTCGGGCCGATTGAACTGTCGGATCGTATTAAAAACGGCAAAGCTCAGGGCGAGGTAGTATTCAAAAAACGCACGTCCCTGGTCTTTAAGTCGTTACAGGTCGTGCGCTTTTATGACGCTAAACGCAACGCGCTCGCTTATCTGGCTTACTCCGACAAAGTTGTAGAAGGTTCGCCGAAAAACGCGATTAGCGCGGTTCCTGTCATGCCGTGGCGGCAATAACAGAGGCGATTTATGCAACGGGAAACGGTCTGGTTAGTAGAAGACGAGCAAGGGATAGCCGATACGCTGGTCTACATGTTGCAACAGGAAGGTTTTGGCGTCGAGGTCTTTGAGCGAGGCTTGCCAGTGCTGGATAAAGCTCGCCAGCAGGTTCCCGATGTCATGATTCTCGATGTTGGTTTGCCTGATATCAGCGGCTTTGAATTGTGCCGCCAGTTACTGGCGCTCCATCCGGCGTTACCTGTACTGTTCCTGACGGCCCGAAGTGAAGAGGTCGATCGCCTGCTTGGGCTGGAAATTGGCGCTGACGACTACGTGGCTAAACCGTTTTCACCTCGCGAAGTGTGCGCCAGAGTGCGCACCTTACTGCGTCGGGTGAAGAAGTTCTCGACGCCGTCTCCCGTTATCCGTATTGGTCATTTTGAATTGAATGAACCTGCGGCGCAGATCAGCTGGTTTGACACGCCATTAACGCTGACGCGGTATGAGTTTTTATTGCTGAAGACGTTACTCAAGTCGCCGGGCCGCGTCTGGTCCCGCCAGCAACTAATGGATAGCGTGTGGGAAGATGCGCAGGACACCTACGATCGCACCGTCGATACCCACATTAAAACGCTGCGTGCCAAGCTGCGCGCCATCAACCCCGATCTTTCACCGATTAATACTCATCGCGGCATGGGATATAGCCTGAGGGGCCTGTAATGCGTATCGGCATGCGGTTGTTGCTGGGCTATTTTTTACTGGTGGCGGTGGCGGCCTGGTTCGTACTGGCTATTTTTGTCAAAGAAGTTAAACCGGGCGTGCGAAGAGCAACCGAGGGGACGTTAATCGACACCGCAACGTTGCTGGCGGAGCTGGCGCGTCCCGATTTGCTCTCTGGGGACCCAACGCATGGGCAACTGGCGCAGGCGTTTAATCAGCTACAACATCGCCCGTTTCGCGCCAATATCGGTGGCATTAACAAAGTGCGCAACGAATATCATGTCTATATGACCGATGCGCAGGGCAAAGTATTGTTTGATTCGGCAAATAAAGCCGTTGGACAGGATTATTCGCGCTGGAATGACGTCTGGCTAACGTTGCGTGGTCAGTATGGTGCGCGCAGCACGTTGCAAAATCCTGCCGATCCCGAAAGTTCTGTGATGTATGTTGCCGCGCCGATTATGGACGGCTCGCGGCTTATTGGCGTTTTGAGCGTAGGCAAACCGAACGCGGCGATGGCCCCGGTCATTAAGCGTAGCGAGCGGCGAATTTTATGGGCCAGCGCCATTTTGTTGGGGATTGCACTGGTGATTGGCGCAGGCATGGTTTGGTGGATCAACCGCTCTATTGCCCGGCTCACTCGCTATGCTGATTCCGTCACTGACAATAAGCCCGTTCCTCTCCCCGATCTCGGTAGTAGCGAGCTGCGTAAACTCGCGCAGGCGCTGGAAAGTATGCGCGTGAAGCTGGAAGGGAAAAACTATATTGAGCAGTATGTTTATGCGTTAACTCATGAGCTAAAAAGCCCACTGGCGGCGATTCGTGGCGCGGCGGAAATTTTACGCGAAGGTCCGCCGCCGGAAGTGGTGGCTCGTTTTACCGACAACATTCTGACGCAAAATGCGCGAATGCAGGCACTGGTGGAAACGTTACTACGCCAGGCAAGACTGGAGAATCGTCAGGAAGTCGTTCTGACTGCTGTTGATGTGGCGGCATTATTTCGCCGCGTCAGCGAAGCGCGCACCGTGCAGTTGGCAGAAAAAAACATCACTTTGCATGTTATGCCTACTGAGATTAACGTTGCTGCTGAACCGGCGTTACTGGAGCAGGCGCTGGGGAATTTACTGGATAACGCCATCGATTTTACTCCCGAGAGCGGTCGCATAACGCTAAGCGCCGAAGTGGATCAGGAATACGTCACCCTTAAGGTGCTGGATACCGGTAGTGGGATTCCTGACTACGCGCTGTCACGTATTTTTGAACGCTTTTACTCTTTGCCGCGTGCAAATGGGCAAAAAAGCAGCGGTCTGGGGTTGGCGTTTGTCAGTGAGGTCGCCCGTTTGTTTAACGGCGAAGTCACGCTGCGCAACGTGCAGGAAGGTGGCGTGCTGGCCTCGCTTCGACTTCACCGTCACTTCACATAGCTTCAAATTCTTCCCACATAGCCTTCGTATCCTGCTGTCATTGCAAAGGAGAAGACTATGTTGAAATCCCCCCTGTTCTGGAAAATGACCACCTTGTTTGGTGCAGTATTGCTGTTGTTGATTCCGATAATGCTGATTCGGCAGGTGATTGTCGAACGTGCCGATTACCGTAGCGATGTGGAAGATGTGATTCGCCAAAGTACCAGCGGGCCGCAAAAACTCGTTGGGCCGCTCATCGCTATTCCTGTGACCGAGCTTTATACGGTGCAGGAAGACGATAAAACCGTGGAGCGGAAACGAAGTTTTATTCATTTTTGGTTACCTGAGTCATTGATGGTTGATGGCAATCAGAATGTGGAAGAACGCAAGATAGGCATCTATACCGGTCAGGTCTGGCACAGTGATTTAACGCTAAAAGCCGATTTCGATGTTTCGCGTCTTAGCGAACTCGACGCGCCAAATATCACCTTAGGCAAGCCATTTATTGTGATTAGCGTCGGGGATGCGCGTGGTATTGGTGTGGTGAAAGCGCCTGAAGTTAACGGTACGGCGCTGACCATTGAACCCGGCACCGGGTTAGAGCAAGGCGGGCAGGGCGTGCATATCCCTTTACCCGAAGGGGACTTGCGCAAGCAGAACCTGAAGCTGAATGTGGCGCTGAATTTAAGCGGTACCGGCGATCTTTCTGTGGTGCCTGGCGGGCGTAATAGCGAAATGACCTTAACCAGCAACTGGCCGCATCCCAGTTTTTTAGGTGATTTTCTACCAGCCAAACGGGAAGTTAGCGAGTCAGGTTTTCAAGCGCAATGGCAAAGTAGCTGGTTTGCTAATAATCTCGGTGAGCGTTTTGCTTCAGGCAATGATACCGGCTGGGAAAACTTCCCCGCGTTTAGCGTCGCAGTGACGACGCCAGCCGATCAATACCAATTAACGGACCGGGCGACTAAGTACGCCATTCTGCTGATTGCGCTGACTTTTATGGCATTCTTTGTTTTTGAAACGCTCACCGCGCAACGTTTACACCCAATGCAATATTTGCTGGTGGGGCTTTCATTGGTGATGTTTTATTTGCTCTTGCTGGCGCTTTCTGAACATACCGGTTTTACTGTGGCATGGATAATCGCCAGTCTGATTGGGGCGTTAATGAACGGTATTTATTTGCAGGCGGTATTGAAAGGCTGGCGTAATAGCATGTTGTTTACCCTCGTGCTGTTGTTGCTGGATGGTGTGATGTGGGGACTGCTCAACTCTGCCGATAGCGCGCTGTTGTTGGGAACCAGTGTGCTGGTGGTGGCGCTGGCCGGCATGATGTTTGTGACCCGTAATATCGACTGGTATGCGTTTTCACTGCCGAAAATGAAAGCCAGTAAAGAAGTTACCATGGACGATGAGTTACGTATCTGGAAATAATGTTGAAAAATAAAAACGGCGCTAAAAAGCGCCGTTTTTTTTGACGGTGGTAAAGCCGATTAATCTTCCAGATCACCGCAGAAGCGATAACCTTCACCGTGAATGGTGGCGATGATTTCCGGCGTATCCGGCGTAGATTCGAAATGTTTACGAATACGGCGGATCGTCACGTCTACAGTACGGTCGTGCGGTTTCAGCTCACGGCCGGTCATTTTCTTCAGCAGTTCAGCACGGGACTGAATTTTACCTGGGTTTTCACAGAAGTGAAGCATGGCGCGGAACTCGCTGCGCGGCAGCTTGTACTGCTCGCCATCAGGGCCGATCAACGAACGGCTGTTGATGTCCAGTTCCCAACCATTGAACTTGTAGCTTTCAACGCTACGACGTTCTTCGCTGACAGTACCCAGATTCATGGTACGGGACAGCAGGTTGCGTGCACGAATAGTCAGTTCACGCGGGTTGAACGGTTTGGTGATGTAGTCATCTGCACCGATTTCGAGGCCGAGAATTTTATCGACTTCGTTGTCACGGCCAGTCAGGAACATCAACGCAACATTCGCCTGCTCGCGCAGTTCACGCGCTAACAGAAGACCGTTCTTACCCGGCAGATTGATATCCATGATCACCAGGTTGATGTCATATTCAGAGAGGATCTGATGCATTTCCGCGCCATCTGTCGCTTCGAAAACATCATAGCCTTCCGCTTCGAAAATACTTTTCAACGTGTTGCGTGTTACCAACTCGTCTTCAACGATAAGAATGTGCGGGGTCTGCATGTTTGCTACCTAAATTGCCAACTAAATCGAAACAGGAAGTACAAAAGTCCCTGACCTGCCTGATGCATGCTGCAAATTAACATGATCGGCGTAACATGACTAAAGTACGTAATTGCGTTCTTGATGCACTTTCCATCAACGTCAACAACATCATTAGCTTGGTCGTGGGTACTTTCCCTCAGGACCCGACAGTGTCAAAAACGGCTGTCATCCTAACCATTTTAACAGCAATATAACAGGCTAAGAGGGGCAGGACACCCAATAAAACTACGCTTCGTTGACATATATCAAGTTCAATTGTAGCACGTTAACAGTTTGATGAAATGATCGTATCTAAATGCTAGCTTTCGTCACATTATTTTAATAATCCAACTAGTTGCATCATACAACTAATAAACGTGGTGAATCCAATTATCGAGATTTATTTTTTATAAAATTATCCTAAGTAAACAGAAGGATATGTAGCATTTTTTAACAATTCAATCGTTAGTACAGTCAGGAAATAGTTTAGCCTTTTTTAAGCTAAGTAAAGGGCTTTTTCTGCGACTTACGTTAAGAATTTGTAAATTCTCACCGCGTAATAAGTTGACGGTGATCACCCTGTTCGCGGTTATTTGGTCAAGAAGAGTGGCAATATGCGTATAACGATTATTCTGGTTGCACCCGCCAGAGCAGAAAATATTGGGGCAGCGGCGCGGGCAATGAAAACGATGGGTTTTAGCGAACTGCGGATTGTCGATAGTCAGGCGTACCTGGAGCCAGCCGCCCGTTGGGTCGCACATGGATCTGGTGATATTATTGATAATATTAAAGTTTTCAAGACACTAGCTGAATCGTTACACGATGTCGATTTCACTGTCGCCACCACTGCGCGCAGTCGGGCGAAATATCATTACTACGCTACGCCAGTAGAACTGGTGCCGCTGTTAGAGGAAAAATCTTCATGGATGAGCCATGCCGCTCTGGTGTTTGGTCGCGAAGATTCCGGGCTGACTAACGAAGAGTTAGCGTTGGCTGACGTTCTTACTGGTGTGCCGATGGTGGCGGATTATCCTTCGCTCAATCTGGGGCAGGCGGTGATGGTCTATTGCTATCAATTAGCAACATTAATACAACAACCGGCGAAAAGTGACACAACGGCAGACCAACATCAACTGCAAGCTTTACGCGAACGAGCCATGACATTGCTGACGACTCTGGCAGTGGCAGATGACATAAAACTGGTCGACTGGTTACAACAACGCCTGGGGCTTTTAGAGCAACGAGACACGGCAATGTTGCACCGTTTGCTGCATGATATTGAAAAAAATATCACCAAATAAAAAACGCCTTAGTAAGTGATTTTCAGCTTTTCATTCTGACTGCAACGGGCAATATGTCTCTGTGTGGATTAAAAAAAGAGTGTCTGATAGCAGCTTCTGAACTGGTTACCTGCCGTGATCAAATTAAAATTTTATTGACTTAGGTCACTAAATACTTTAACCAATATAGGCATAGCGCACAGACAGATAAAAATTACAGAGTACACAACATCCATGAAACGCATTAGCACCACCATTACCACCACCATCACCATTACCACAGGTAACGGTGCGGGCTGACGCGTACAGGAAACACAGAAAAAAGCCCGCACCTGACAGTGCGGGCTTTTTTTTTCGACCAAAGGTAACGAGGTAACAACCATGCGAGTGTTGAAGTTCGGCGGTACATCAGTGGCAAATGCAGAACGTTTTCTGCGGGTTGCCGATATTCTGGAAAGCAATGCCAGGCAGGGGCAGGTGGCGACCGTCCTCTCTGCCCCCGCCAAAATTACCAACCATCTGGTAGCGATGATTGAAAAAACTATTAGCGGCCAGGATGCTTTACCCAATATCAGCGATGCCGAACGTATTTTTGCCGAACTTCTGACGGGACTCGCCGCCGCCCAGCCGGGATTTCCGCTGGCACAATTGAAAACTTTCGTCGACCAGGAATTTGCCCAAATAAAACATGTCCTGCATGGCATCAGTTTGTTGGGGCAGTGCCCGGATAGCATCAACGCTGCGCTGATTTGCCGTGGCGAGAAAATGTCGATCGCCATTATGGCCGGCGTGTTAGAAGCGCGTGGTCACAACGTTACCGTTATCGATCCGGTCGAAAAACTGCTGGCAGTGGGTCATTACCTCGAATCTACCGTTGATATTGCTGAATCCACCCGCCGTATTGCGGCAAGCCGCATTCCGGCTGACCACATGGTGCTGATGGCTGGTTTCACTGCCGGTAATGAAAAAGGCGAGCTGGTGGTTCTGGGACGCAACGGTTCCGACTACTCCGCTGCGGTGCTGGCGGCCTGTTTACGCGCCGATTGTTGCGAGATCTGGACGGATGTTGACGGTGTTTATACCTGCGATCCGCGTCAGGTGCCCGATGCGAGGTTGTTGAAGTCGATGTCCTATCAGGAAGCGATGGAGCTTTCTTACTTCGGCGCTAAAGTTCTTCACCCCCGCACCATTACCCCCATCGCCCAGTTCCAGATCCCTTGCCTGATTAAAAATACCGGAAATCCTCAAGCACCAGGTACGCTCATTGGTGCCAGCCGTGATGAAGACGAATTACCGGTCAAGGGCATTTCCAATCTGAATAACATGGCAATGTTCAGCGTTTCCGGCCCGGGGATGAAAGGGATGGTTGGCATGGCGGCGCGCGTCTTTGCAGCGATGTCACGCGCCCGTATTTCCGTGGTGCTGATTACGCAATCATCTTCCGAATACAGTATCAGTTTCTGCGTTCCGCAAAGCGACTGTGTGCGAGCTGAACGGGCAATGCAGGAAGAGTTCTACCTGGAACTGAAAGAAGGCTTACTGGAGCCGTTGGCGGTGACGGAACGGCTGGCCATTATCTCGGTGGTAGGTGATGGTATGCGCACCTTACGTGGGATCTCGGCGAAATTCTTTGCCGCGCTGGCCCGCGCCAACATCAATATTGTCGCCATTGCTCAGGGATCTTCTGAACGCTCAATCTCTGTCGTGGTCAATAACGATGATGCGACCACTGGCGTGCGCGTTACTCATCAGATGCTGTTCAATACCGATCAGGTTATCGAAGTGTTTGTGATTGGCGTCGGTGGCGTTGGCGGTGCGCTGCTGGAGCAACTGAAGCGTCAGCAAAGCTGGTTGAAGAATAAACATATCGACTTACGTGTCTGCGGTGTTGCTAACTCGAAGGCACTGCTCACCAATGTACATGGCCTTAATCTGGAAAACTGGCAGGAAGAACTGGCGCAAGCCAAAGAGCCGTTTAATCTCGGGCGCTTAATTCGCCTCGTGAAAGAATATCATCTGCTGAACCCGGTCATTGTTGACTGTACTTCCAGCCAGGCTGTGGCAGATCAATATGCCGACTTCCTGCGCGAAGGTTTCCACGTTGTTACGCCGAACAAAAAGGCCAACACCTCGTCGATGGATTACTACCATCAGTTGCGTTATGCGGCGGAAAAATCGCGGCGTAAATTCCTCTATGACACCAACGTTGGGGCTGGATTACCGGTTATTGAGAACCTGCAAAATCTGCTCAATGCTGGTGATGAATTGATGAAGTTCTCCGGCATTCTTTCAGGTTCGCTTTCTTATATCTTCGGCAAGTTAGACGAAGGCATGAGTTTCTCCGAGGCGACCACACTGGCGCGGGAAATGGGTTATACCGAACCGGACCCGCGAGATGATCTTTCTGGTATGGATGTGGCGCGTAAACTATTGATTCTCGCTCGTGAAACGGGACGTGAACTGGAGTTGGCGGATATTGAAATTGAACCTGTGCTGCCCGCAGAGTTTAACGCCGAGGGTGATGTTGCCGCTTTTATGGCGAATCTGTCACAGCTCGACGATCTCTTTGCCGCGCGTGTGGCGAAGGCTCGTGATGAAGGAAAAGTTTTGCGCTATGTTGGCAATATTGATGAAGATGGCGTCTGCCGCGTGAAGATTGCCGAAGTGGATGGTAATGATCCGCTGTTCAAAGTGAAAAATGGCGAAAACGCCCTGGCCTTCTATAGCCACTATTATCAGCCGCTGCCGTTGGTACTGCGCGGATATGGTGCGGGCAATGACGTTACAGCTGCCGGTGTCTTTGCTGATCTGCTACGTACCCTCTCATGGAAGTTAGGAGTCTGACATGGTTAAAGTTTATGCCCCGGCTTCCAGTGCCAATATGAGCGTCGGGTTTGATGTGCTCGGGGCGGCGGTGACACCTGTTGATGGTGCATTGCTCGGAGATGTAGTCACGGTTGAGGCAGCAGAGACATTCAGTCTCAACAACCTCGGACGCTTTGCCGATAAGCTGCCGTCAGAGCCACGGGAAAATATCGTTTATCAGTGCTGGGAGCGTTTTTGCCAGGAGCTTGGCAAGCAAATTCCAGTGGCGATGACTCTGGAAAAGAATATGCCGATCGGTTCGGGCTTAGGCTCCAGCGCCTGTTCAGTGGTCGCGGCGCTGATGGCGATGAATGAACACTGCGGCAAGCCGCTTAATGACACTCGTTTGCTGGCTTTGATGGGCGAGTTGGAAGGGCGTATCTCCGGCAGCATTCATTACGACAACGTGGCACCGTGTTTTCTTGGTGGTATGCAGTTGATGATTGAAGAAAACGACATCATCAGTCAGCAAGTGCCAGGGTTTGATGAGTGGCTGTGGGTGCTGGCGTATCCGGGGATTAAAGTCTCGACGGCAGAAGCCCGGGCTATTTTACCGGCGCAGTATCGCCGCCAGGATTGCATTGCGCACGGGCGACATTTGGCAGGATTCATTCACGCCTGCTATTCCCGTCAGCCTGAGCTTGCCGCGAAGCTGATGAAAGATGTTATCGCTGAACCCTACCGTGAACGGTTATTGCCTGGCTTCCGGCAGGCGCGGCAGGCGGTTGCGGAAATCGGCGCGGTTGCGAGCGGTATCTCCGGCTCCGGCCCGACCTTGTTCGCTCTGTGTGACAAGCCGGATACCGCTCAGCGCGTTGCCGACTGGTTGGGTAAGAACTACCTGCAAAATCAGGAAGGTTTTGTTCATATTTGCCAGCTGGATACGGCGGGCGCACGAGTACTGGAAAACTAAATGAAACTCTACAATCTGAAAGATCACAATGAGCAGGTCAGCTTTGCGCAAGCCGTAACCCAGGGGTTAGGCAAAAATCAGGGGCTGTTTTTTCCGCACGACCTGCCGGAATTCAGCCTGACTGAAATTGATGAGATGCTGAAGCTGGATTTTGTCACCCGCAGTGCGAAGATCCTCTCGGCGTTTATTGGTGATGAAATCCCGCAGGAAATCCTGGAAGAGCGCGTACGTGCGGCGTTTGCCTTCCCGGCTCCGGTCGCCAATGTTGAAAGCGATGTCGGTTGTCTGGAATTGTTCCACGGGCCAACGCTGGCATTTAAAGATTTCGGCGGTCGCTTTATGGCACAAATGCTGACCCATATTGCGGGCGATAAGCCAGTGACCATTCTGACCGCGACATCCGGTGATACTGGAGCGGCAGTGGCTCATGCTTTCTACGGTTTACCGAATGTGAAAGTGGTTATCCTCTATCCACGAGGCAAAATCAGTCCACTGCAAGAAAAACTGTTCTGTACATTGGGCGGCAATATCGAAACTGTTGCCATCGACGGCGATTTCGATGCCTGTCAGGCGCTGGTGAAGCAGGCGTTTGATGATGAAGAGCTGAAAGTGGCGCTGGGGCTAAACTCTGCTAACTCCATTAACATCAGCCGTTTGCTGGCGCAGATTTGCTACTACTTTGAAGCCGTGGCGCAGTTGCCGCAGGAAGCGCGCAACCAGCTGGTTGTCTCGGTGCCGAGCGGTAACTTCGGCGATTTGACAGCGGGCCTGCTGGCGAAATCTCTTGGCCTGCCGGTGAAGCGTTTTATTGCTGCGACCAACGTGAATGATACCGTGCCACGTTTCCTGCACGGCGGTCAGTGGTCACCCAAAGCGACTCAGGCGACGTTATCCAATGCGATGGATGTTAGCCAGCCAAACAACTGGCCGCGTGTGGAAGAGTTGTTCCGCCGCAAAATCTGGCAACTGAAAGAGCTGGGGTATGCAGCCGTGGATGATGAAACCACGCAACAGACAATGCGTGAGTTAAAAGAACTGGGCTATACCTCGGAGCCGCACGCTGCCGTAGCTTATCGTGCGCTGCGTGACCAGTTGAATCCAGGCGAATATGGCTTGTTCCTCGGCACCGCGCATCCGGCAAAATTTAAAGAGAGCGTGGAAGCGATTCTCGGTGAAACGTTGGATCTGCCAAAAGAGCTGGCAGAACGTGCTGATTTACCCTTGCTTTCGCATAACCTGCCCGCCGATTTTGCTGCGTTGCGTAAATTGATGATGAATCATCAGTAACATCTATTCATTATCTCAATCAGGCCGGGTTTGCTTTTATGCAGCCCGGCTTTTTTATGAAGAAAATATGGAGAAAAACGACAGGGAAAAAGGAGAAATTCTCAATAAATGCGGTAACTTAGAGATTAGGATTGCGGAGAATAACAACTGCCGTTCTCATCGCGTAATCTCCGGATATCGACCCATAACGGGCAATGATAAAAGGAGTAACCTGTGAAAAAGATGCAATCTATCGTACTCGCACTTTCCCTGGTTCTGTTCGCTCCCATGGCAGCGCAGGCTGCGGAAATTACGCTAGTCCCGTCAGTAAAATTACAGATAGGCGATCGTGATAATCGTGGCTATTACTGGGATGGCGGTCACTGGCGCGACCACGGCTGGTGGAAACAACATTATGAATGGCGAGGCAATCGCTGGCACCCATATGGACCGCCGCCATCGCCGCGCCATAACAAGCACAATGATCATCGTGGCGATCATCGTCCGGGGCCTGACAAACATCATCGCTAAATATCAATGCCGGATTGCCATCCGGCATTGACTACAAACTTAACGCTGCTCGTAGCGTTTAAACACCAGTTCGCCATTGCTGGAGGAAGCTTCATCAAAGAAGTAACCTTCGCTATTAAAACCAGTTAGTTGCTCTGGTTTGGTCAGCCGATTTTCAATAATGAAACGACTCATCAGACCGCGTGCTTTCTTAGCGTAGAAGCTGATTATCTTAAATTTGCCGTTCTTCTCATCGAGGAACACTGGCTTGATAATCTCGGCATTCAATTTCTTCGGCTTCACCGATTTAAAATACTCATCTGACGCCAGATTTATCACTACATTATCGCCTTGTGCTGCGAGCGCCTCGTTCAGCTTGTTGGTGATGATATCTCCCCAGAATTGATACAGATCTTTCCCTCGGGCATTCTCAAGACGTATCCCCATTTCCAGACGATAAGGCTGCATTAAATCGAGCGGGCGCAGTACGCCATACAAGCCGGAAAGCATTCGCAAATGCTGTTGGGCAAAATCGAAATCGTCTTCGCTGAAGGTTTCGGCCTGCAAGCCAGTGTAGACATCACCTTTAAACGCCAGAATTGCCTGGCGGGCATTTTCCGGTGTGAAATCTGGCTGCCAGTCATGAAAGCGAGCGGCGTTGATACCCGCCAGTTTATCGCTGATGCGCATCAGGGAGCTAATCTGCGGGGGCGTCAGTTTCCGCGCTTCATGGATCAGCTGCTGGGAGTTGTCTAACAGCTCCGGCAGCGTATAGCGCGTGGTGGTCAACGGGCTTTGGTAATCAAGCGTTTTCGCAGGTGAAATAAGAATCAGCATATCCAGTCCTTGCAGGAAATTTATGCCGACTTTAGCAAAAAAAGAGAATGAGTTGATCGATAGTTGTGATTACTCCTGCGAAACATCATCCCACGCGTCCGGAGAAAGCTGGCGACCGATCTCCGGATAACGCAACGGATCAAACACCGGGCGCACGCCGAGTTTACGCTGGCGTAGATAATCACTGGCAATGGTATGAACCACAGGCGAGAGCAGTAATATGGCGGTCAAATTGGTAATAGCCATGCAGGCCATAATGATATCTGCCAGTTGCCACATCAGCGGAAGACTTAGCAAGGTGCCGCCGATGACCGTTGCGAAGGTGCAGATCCGCAGACACCAGATCGCTTTAGGGGTGTTCAGGCGTAAAAAGAAGAGATTGTTTTCGGCATAAATGTAGTTGGCAACGATGGAGCTGAAGGCAAACAGAATAACCACGAGGGTAACAAACTCCGCACCCCAGGAACCCATTAGCACCCGCATCGCCTTCTGGATAAGCTGAATACCTTCCAGCGGCATGTAGGTTGTGCCGTTACCCGCCAGTAATATCAGCATGGCGCTTGCCGTACAGATGACCAGGGTGTCGATAAAAATGCCAATCATCTGGACAATTCCTTGCGCTGCCGGATGCGGAGGCCAGGACGCAGCTGCCGCTGCCGCGTTTGGCGTCGACCCCATTCCCGCCTCATTGGAAAACATACTGCGCTGAAAACCGTTAGTAATCGCCTGGCTTAAGGTATATCCCGCCGCGCCGCCTGCCGCTTCCTGCCAGCCAAAAGCACTCTCAAAAATAGACCAAATGACGTGGGGAAGTTGCCCGATATTCATTACGCAAATCACCAGGCTGGTCAGTACCCAGATTATCGCCATCAACGGGACAAACCCCTGCATGAGCCGGGCGACGCCATGAAGACCGCGAGTGATCGCCAGCATAGCAAAGACAGCGAGAATAATACCTGTCACCAGCGGGGGAAAATCAAAAGAAAAACTCAGGGCTCGCGCAACGGCGTTCGCCTGAACTCCGCTGAAAATTATGCCGTAGGCGATGAGCAAAAAGACGGCGAACAGAACGCCCATCCAGCGCATCCCCAGCCCGCGCGCCATATACCATGCCGGTCCGCCACGAAACTGCCCATTGGCATCACGTTCTTTATAAAGCTGTGCGAGGGAACATTCGGCAAACGAGGTCGCCATGCCGATAAATGCGGCAACCCACATCCAGAAGACGGCTCCAGGTCCACCGGCGGTAATTGCCAGCGCAACGCCGGCCAGGTTGCCGCTACCCACGCGCGCTGCAAGACTGGTACACAATGACTGAAATGAGGTTAAACCGCCTGGCTGTGGATGAATGCTATTTTTAAGACTTTTGCCAAACTGGCGGATGTAGCGAAACTGCACAAATCCGGTGCGAAAAGTGAACCAACAACCTGCGCCGAAGAGCAGGTAAATCATTACCGAACCCCAAAGGACGCTGTTAATAAAGGAGAAAAAATCTGGCATGCATATCCCTCTTATTGCCGGTCGCGATGACTTTCCTGTGTAAACGTTACCAATTGTTTAAGAAGTATATACGCTACGAGGTACTTGATAACTTCTGCGTAGCATACATGAGGTTTTGTATAAAAATGGCGGGCGATATCAACGCAGTGTCAGAAATCCGAAACAGTCTCGCCTGGCGATAACCGTCTTGTCGGCGGTTGCGCTGACGTTGCGTCGTGATATCATCAGGGCAGACCGGTTACATCCCCCTAACAAGCTGTTTAAAGAGAAATACTATCATGACGGACAAATTGACCTCCCTTCGTCAGTACACCACCGTAGTGGCCGACACTGGGGACATCGCGGCAATGAAGCTGTATCAACCGCAGGATGCCACAACCAACCCTTCTCTCATTCTTAACGCAGCGCAGATTCCGGAATACCGTAAGTTGATTGATGATGCTGTCGCCTGGGCGAAACAGCAGAGCAACGATCGCGCGCAGCAGATCGTGGACGCGACCGACAAACTGGCCGTAAATATTGGTCTGGAAATCCTGAAACTGGTTCCGGGCCGTATCTCAACTGAAGTTGATGCGCGTCTTTCCTATGACACCGAAGCGTCAATTGCGAAAGCAAAACGCCTGATCAAACTCTACAACGATGCAGGTATTAGCAACGATCGTATTCTGATCAAACTGGCTTCTACCTGGCAGGGTATCCGTGCTGCGGAACAGCTGGAAAAAGAAGGCATCAACTGTAACCTGACCCTGCTGTTCTCCTTCGCTCAGGCTCGTGCTTGTGCGGAAGCGGGCGTGTTCCTGATCTCGCCGTTTGTTGGCCGTATTCTTGACTGGTACAAAGCGAATACCGATAAGAAAGAGTACGCTCCGGCAGAAGATCCAGGCGTGGTTTCTGTATCTGAAATCTACCAGTACTACAAAGAGCACGGTTATGAAACCGTGGTTATGGGCGCAAGCTTCCGTAACATCGGCGAAATTCTGGAACTGGCAGGCTGCGACCGTCTGACCATCGCACCGGCACTGCTGAAAGAGCTGGCGGAGAGCGAAGGGGCTATCGAACGTAAACTGTCTTACACTGGTGAAGTGAAAGCGCGTCCGGCGCGTATCACTGAGTCCGAGTTCCTGTGGCAGCACAACCAGGATCCAATGGCAGTAGATAAACTGGCGGAAGGTATCCGTAAGTTTGCTGTTGACCAGGAAAAACTGGAAAAAATGATCGGCGATCTGCTGTAATCATTCTTAGCGTGACCGGGAAGTCGGTCACGCTACCTCTTCTGAAACCTGTCTGTCACTCCCTTCGCAGTGTATCATTCTGTTTAACGAGACTGTTTAAACGGAAAAATCTTGATGAATACTTTACGTATTGGCTTAGTTTCCATCTCTGATCGCGCATCCAGCGGCGTTTATCAGGATAAAGGCATCCCTGCGCTGGAAGAATGGCTGACATCGGCGCTAACCACGCCGTTTGAACTGGAAACCCGCTTAATTCCCGATGAGCAGGCGATCATCGAGCAAACGTTGTGTGAGCTGGTGGATGAAATGAGTTGCCATCTGGTGCTTACCACGGGCGGAACTGGCCCGGCGCGTCGTGACGTAACGCCCGATGCGACGCTGGCAGTAGCGGACCGCGAGATGCCAGGCTTTGGTGAACAGATGCGCCAGATCAGCCTGCATTTTGTACCAACTGCGATCCTTTCGCGTCAGGTGGGGGTGATTCGCAAACAGGCGCTGATCCTTAACTTACCCGGTCAACCGAAGTCTATTAAAGAGACGCTGGAAGGTGTGAAGGACGCTGAGGGTAACGTTGTGGTGCACGGTATTTTTGCCAGCGTACCGTACTGCATTCAGTTGCTGGAAGGGCCATACGTTGAAACGGCACCGGAAGTGGTTGCAGCATTCAGACCGAAGAGTGCAAGACGCGAAGTTAGCGAATAAAAAAATCCCCCCGAGCGGGGGGATCTCAAAACAATTAGTGGGATTCACCAATCGGCAGAACGGTGCGACCAAACTGCTCGTTCAGCACTTCACCCATCGCCAGATAGATTGCGCTGGCACCGCAGATAAGACCAATCCAGCCGGCAAAGTGGATGATCGCGGCGTTACCGGCAATGTTACCGATCGCCAGCAGGGCAAACAGCACGGTCAGGCTAAAGAAAACGAATTGCAGAACGCGTGCGCCTTTCAGCGTGCCGAAGAACATAAACAGCGTAAATATGCCCCACAGACCCAGGTAGACACCAAGGAACTGTGCATTTGGCGCATCGGTCAGCCCCAGTTTCGGCATCAGCAGAATTGCAACCAGCGTCAGCCAGAAAGAACCGTAAGAGGTGAATGCGGTTAAACCGAAAGTGTTGCCTTTTTTGTACTCCAGCAGACCGGCAAAAATTTGCGCGATGCCGCCGTAGAAAATGCCCATGGCAAGAATAATACCGTCCAGAGCAAAATAACCCACGTTGTGCAGGTTAAGCAGAATGGTGGTCATGCCGAAGCCCATCAGGCCCAGCGGTGCCGGATTAGCCAACTTAGTGTTGCCCATAATTCCTCAAAAATCATCATCGAATGAATGGTGAAATAATTTCCCTGAATAACTGTAGTGTTTTCAGGGCGCGGCATAATAATCAGCCAGTGGGGCAGTGTCTACGATCTTTTGAGGGGAAAATGAAAATTTTCCCCGGTTTCCGGTATCAGACCTGAGTGGCGCTAACCATCCGGCGCAGGCAGGCGATTTGCAGTACGGCTGGAATTGTCACGCGATAGGCACTGCCGCTGACCGCTTTAACCCCATTTAATGCTGCGCCCACAGGGCCTCCCAGACCCGCGCCGCGCAGCAAACCATGCCCAAGCACGCTCATTGCTGCGTGGGTGCGTAAAATGCGGGTCAATTGGCTGGAAAGCAAATGCGACACACCTTTTGCCAATAATTTGTCTTTCATCAGCAGCGGCAGCAGCTCTTCCAGCTCATTCACCCTGGCATCGACCGCGTGCAGAAACTCCTGCTTATGTTCCTCGTCCATTTTCTTCCAGGTATTACGCAGAAATTGTTCCAGTAACTGTTGCTCAATTTCAAACGTAGACATCTCTTTGTCGGCTTTCAGCTTCAATCGCTTTGAAACATCGAGCAAAATGGCGCGATACAATTTACCGTGTCCGCGCAGTTTGTTGGCGATACTATCGCCACCAAAATGCTGTAATTCTCCGGCAATCAGCTGCCAGTTGCGGCGGTGTCGCTCGGGATGTCCTTCCATCGATTTAAACAGTTCGTTGCGCATCAGTACGCTGGAGAGGCGAGTTTTGCCTTTTTCATTATGGGTGAGCAGCCGGGCGAAATTTGCCAACTGTTCCTCACTACAATGCTGGAGAAAATCCAGATCTGAATCATTCAGGTAATTAACATTCATTTTTTGTGGTTTCTATATTCTGGCGTTAGTCGTCGCCGATAATTTTCAGCGTGGCCATATCCGATGAGTTCACTGTATGACCGGAAAAGGTGATTTTTGAGACGCAGCGTTTGTTGTCGTTATCGCTGTTAATGTTGATCCAGTCAGTGGTTTGCCCTTCTTTTATTTCTGAAGGAATATTCAGGGTCTGACTGGCGCTTCGGGTGGCTTTGAAATAAATCGATGCACCGCTTAACTGCAAATCGCCATGGTCGGCTGAGAGTTGTATGCGTTTAACAATGCGACAAACAGGAAGTTTCAGCGCCAGATCGTTGGTTTCGTTTCGCGGCATTGCAATGACGCCGAGGATTTTATGGTCGTTTGCCTGCGCCGTGCAGCACAGCATCAGGCTAATCGCCAGGCTGGCGGAAATCGTAATAACGGATTTCATAAGGATTCTCTTGGTGGGGAGGGGTAAGGGGATGAAACTAGTTTACCGCTGATAAAGAGAAGTTTCAGGCACGTAATATTTTCTTTTTATTACAATTTTTTGATGAATGCCTTGCTGCGATTCATTCTTTATATGAATAAAATTGCTGTCAGTTTCACGTCTTGTCCTGCCATATCGCGAAATTTCTGCGCAAAAGCACAAAAAATTTTTGCATCTCCCCCTTGATGACGTGGGTTACGACCCCATTTAGTAGTCAACCGCAGTGAGTGAGTCTGCAAAAAAATGAAATTGGGCAGTTGAAACCAGACGTTTCGCCCCTATTACAGACTCACAACCACATGATGACCGAATATATAGTGGAGACGTTTAGATGGGTAAAATAATTGGTATCGACCTGGGTACTACCAACTCTTGTGTAGCGATTATGGATGGCACCACTCCTCGTGTACTGGAGAACGCCGAAGGCGATCGCACCACGCCTTCTATCATTGCCTATACCCAGGATGGTGAAACTCTGGTTGGTCAGCCGGCTAAACGTCAGGCAGTGACGAACCCGCAAAACACCCTGTTTGCGATTAAACGCCTGATTGGCCGCCGCTTCCAGGACGAAGAAGTACAGCGTGATGTTTCCATCATGCCGTTCAAAATTATTGCTGCTGATAACGGCGACGCATGGGTCGAAGTTAAAGGCCAGAAAATGGCACCGCCGCAGATCTCTGCTGAAGTGCTGAAAAAAATGAAGAAAACCGCTGAAGATTACCTGGGTGAACCGGTAACTGAAGCTGTTATTACCGTACCGGCATACTTTAACGATGCTCAGCGTCAGGCAACCAAAGACGCAGGCCGTATCGCTGGTCTGGAAGTAAAACGTATCATCAACGAACCGACCGCAGCTGCGCTGGCTTACGGTCTGGACAAAGGTACTGGCAACCGTACTATCGCGGTTTATGACCTGGGTGGTGGTACTTTCGATATTTCCATTATCGAAATCGACGAAGTTGACGGCGAAAAAACCTTCGAAGTTCTGGCAACCAACGGTGATACCCACCTGGGTGGTGAAGACTTCGACAGCCGTCTGATCAACTATCTGGTTGAAGAATTCAAGAAAGATCAGGGCATTGACCTGCGCAACGATCCGCTGGCAATGCAGCGCCTGAAAGAAGCGGCAGAAAAAGCGAAAATCGAACTGTCTTCCGCTCAGCAGACCGACGTTAACCTGCCGTACATCACTGCAGACGCGACCGGTCCGAAACACATGAACATCAAAGTGACTCGTGCGAAACTGGAAAGCCTGGTTGAAGATCTGGTAAACCGTTCCATTGAGCCGCTGAAAGTTGCACTGCAGGACGCTGGCCTGTCCGTATCTGATATCGACGACGTTATCCTCGTTGGTGGTCAGACTCGTATGCCAATGGTTCAGAAGAAAGTTGCTGAATTCTTTGGTAAAGAGCCGCGTAAAGATGTTAACCCGGACGAAGCTGTAGCCATCGGTGCTGCTGTTCAGGGTGGTGTTCTGACTGGTGACGTAAAAGACGTACTGCTGCTGGACGTTACCCCGCTGTCTCTGGGTATCGAAACCATGGGCGGTGTGATGACCACGCTGATCGCGAAAAACACCACTATCCCGACCAAGCACAGCCAGGTGTTCTCTACCGCTGAAGACAACCAGTCTGCGGTAACCATCCATGTGCTGCAGGGTGAACGTAAACGTGCGGCTGATAACAAATCTCTGGGTCAGTTCAACCTGGATGGTATCAACCCGGCACCGCGCGGCATGCCGCAGATCGAAGTTACCTTCGATATCGATGCTGACGGTATCCTGCACGTTTCCGCGAAAGACAAAAACAGCGGTAAAGAGCAGAAGATCACTATCAAGGCTTCTTCTGGTCTGAACGAAGATGAAATCCAGAAAATGGTACGCGACGCAGAAGCTAACGCCGAAGCTGACCGTAAGTTTGAAGAGCTGGTACAGACTCGCAACCAGGGCGACCATCTGCTGCACAGCACCCGTAAGCAGGTTGAAGAAGCAGGCGACAAACTGCCGGCTGACGACAAAACTGCTATCGAGTCTGCGCTGACTGCACTGGAAACTGCTCTGAAAGGTGAAGACAAAGCCGCTATCGAAGCGAAAATGCAGGAACTGGCACAGGTTTCCCAGAAACTGATGGAAATCGCCCAGCAGCAACATGCCCAGCAGCAGACTGCCGGTGCTGATGCTTCTGCAAACAACGCGAAAGATGACGATGTTGTCGACGCTGAATTTGAAGAAGTCAAAGACAAAAAATAATCGCCCTATAAACGGGTAATTATACTGACACGGGCGAAGGGGAATTTCCTCTCCGCCCGTGCATTCATCTAGGGGCAAATCAAAAAAGATGGCTAAGCAAGATTATTACGAGATTTTAGGCGTTTCCAAAACAGCGGAAGAGCGTGAAATCAAAAAGGCCTACAAACGCCTGGCCATGAAATACCACCCGGACCGTAACCAGGGTGACAAAGAGGCCGAGGCGAAATTTAAAGAGATCAAGGAAGCTTATGAAGTTCTGACCGACTCGCAAAAACGTGCGGCATACGATCAGTATGGTCATGCTGCGTTTGAGCAAGGCGGCATGGGCGGCGGCGGTTTTGGCGGCGGCGCAGACTTCAGCGATATTTTTGGTGACGTTTTCGGCGATATTTTTGGCGGCGGACGTGGTCGTCAACGTGCGGCGCGCGGTGCTGATTTACGCTATAACATGGAGCTCACCCTCGAAGAAGCTGTACGTGGCGTGACCAAAGAGATCCGCATTCCGACTCTGGAAGAGTGTGACGTTTGCCACGGTAGCGGTGCAAAACCAGGTACACAGCCGCAGACCTGTCCGACCTGTCATGGTTCTGGCCAGGTGCAGATGCGCCAGGGTTTCTTTGCCGTGCAGCAGACCTGTCCACACTGTCAGGGCCGCGGTACGCTGATCAAAGATCCGTGCAACAAATGTCATGGTCATGGTCGTGTTGAGCGCAGCAAAACGCTGTCCGTTAAAATCCCGGCAGGGGTGGACACTGGAGACCGCATCCGTCTTGCGGGCGAAGGTGAAGCGGGCGAACACGGCGCACCGGCAGGCGACCTGTACGTTCAGGTTCAGGTTAAACAGCACCCGATTTTCGAGCGTGAAGGCAACAACCTGTATTGCGAAGTCCCGATCAACTTCGCTATGGCGGCGCTGGGCGGCGAAATCGAAGTGCCGACCCTTGATGGTCGCGTTAAACTGAAAGTTCCTGGCGAAACCCAGACCGGTAAGCTGTTCCGTATGCGTGGTAAAGGCGTCAAGTCTGTCCGCGGCGGCGCACAGGGTGATTTGCTGTGCCGCGTTGTCGTCGAAACACCGGTAGGCCTGAACGAGAAGCAGAAACAGCTGCTGCAAGAGCTGCAAGAAAGCTTTGGTGGCCCAACCGGCGAGCACAACAGCCCGCGCTCAAAGAGCTTCTTTGATGGTGTGAAGAAGTTTTTCGACGACCTGACTCGCTAACCTCCCCAAAAGCCTGCCCGTGGGCAGGCCAGGTAAAAAAAAGGGTGCGTTGAAGATATGCGAGCACCTGTAAAGTGGCGGGGATCACTCCCCGCCGTTGCTCTTACTCGGATTCGTAAGCCGTGAAAACAGCAACCTCCGTCTGGCCAGTTCGGATGTGAACCTCACAGAGGTCTTTTCTCGTTACCAGCGCCGCCACTACGGCGGTGATACAGATGACGATCAGGGCGACAATCATCGCCTTATGCTGCTTCATTGCTCTCTTCTCCTTGACCTTTCGGTCAGTAAGAGGCACTCTACATGTGTTCTGCATATAGGGGGCCTCGGGTTGATGGTAAAATATCACTCGGGGCTTTTCTCTATCTGCCGTTCAGCCAATGCCTGAGACAGACAGCCTCAAGCACCCGCCGCTATTATACTGCGCTTTTAATTCACTTCTGTTTTATCAATTCTTTTTCTGAAGACGCCTCGCATTTTTGCGGAATAATATTTCAATACATCAATTTATTTAACTTAAATATATCCAGGGATTCACAAAAAAGGTGTTTTCCTCTATCAAAAGTGAATGGCTAAAGGAAATTAATTATTAAAGGTTAGTGTAATACTATAGAGAGACAAAGAAATACGTTCAGCAGCCAATGCTAAGTTCATCATGAAAAATGCCTATAAATCAAAGGGTGATATTTAAAACAGACACATTTTCTGAAACACGATATCCCTCCGCCCGTTCGCAAAAGTAATCTGCGATCTTCATCACGCTTCGATAGTCATCTTTAAATATACTGGCCTGGTCATTCTTAATAAAAATGAATTGTCTGGTGTATTAATTCCTATGGAATCATAAAAACAATGAATGGAGAACATATTATATGTCTGCCAAAAGACGACTTCTTATTGCGTGTACCCTGATAACAGCTATCTATCATTTTCCTGCATATTCTTCATTAGAATATAAAGGAACCTTTGGTTCAATAAATGCGGGTTATGCAGACTGGAATAGTGGATTTGTAAACACTCACCGTGGTGAAGTATGGAAAGTGACTGCGGATTTTGGGGTAAATTTTAAAGAAGCAGAATTTTACTCATTTTATGAAAGTAATGTACTCAATCATGCTGTAGCAGGGCGAAATCATACGGTTTCAGTAATGACGCATGTCAGACTCTTTGACTCTGATATGACATTCTTTGGCAAAATTTATGGCCAATGGGATAACTCATGGGGTGACGATCTGGACATGTTTTATGGATTCGGTTACCTCGGCTGGAACGGCGAGTGGGGCTTTTTTAAACCGTATATTGGATTACATAATCAATCTGGTGACTACGTATCAGCTAAATATGGTCAAACGAATGGTTGGAATGGTTATGTTGTTGGCTGGACAGCAGTATTACCATTTACGTTATTTGACGAAAAATTTGTTTTATCTAACTGGAATGAAATAGAACTGGACAGGAACGATGCTTACACGGAGCAGCAATTTGGCCGGAACGGGTTAAATGGCGGTTTAACTATTGCCTGGAAGTTCTATCCTCGCTGGAAAGCCAGTGTGACGTGGCGTTATTTCGATAATAAGCTGGGCTACGATGGCTTTGGCGATCAAATGATTTATATGCTTGGTTATGATTTCTAATTTTTTATCAGGGAATAATTATGCAGAAAACGTTAATGGCCAGTTTGATCGGCCTTGCAGTTTGCACAGGGAATGCTTTTAGTCCTGCCTTAGCCGCAGAGGCTAAACAACCTAATTTAGTCATTATTATGGCGGATGATTTAGGTTATGGCGATTTAGCAACATATGGTCATCAGATCGTTAAAACACCTAATATCGACAGGCTTGCCCAGGAAGGGGTCAAATTTACTGACTACTATGCCCCCGCTCCTTTAAGTTCACCTTCACGCGCAGGGCTATTAACCGGCCGGATGCCATTTCGTACTGGAATTCGCTCATGGATTCCTTCAGGCAAAGATGTTGCCTTAGGGCGTAACGAACTCACGATTGCTAATCTACTCAAAGCGCAAGGGTACGACACGGCAATGATGGGTAAGCTGCATCTGAATGCAGGCAGCGATCGCACCGATCAGCCACAAGCACAAGATATGGGCTTTGATTACTCACTGGTTAATACGGCGGGCTTTGTTACCGACGCCACGCTGGATAACGCTAAAGAACGCCCGCGTTATGGCATGGTTTACCCGACAGGCTGGCTACGTAACGGGCAACCCACTCCACGAGCCGATAAAATGAGCGGTGAGTATGTCAGTTCGGAAGTCGTCAACTGGCTGGATAACAAAAAGGACAGCAAGCCTTTCTTCCTCTATGTTGCTTTTACCGAAGTGCATAGCCCCCTGGCTTCGCCCAAAAAATACCTCGATATGTACTCACAATATATGAGCGCGTATCAGAAGCAGCATCCTGATTTATTTTATGGCGACTGGGCAGACAAACCCTGGCGTGGTGTGGGGGAATATTATGCCAATATCAGCTATCTGGATGCACAGGTTGGAAAAGTGCTGGATAAAATCAAAGCTGTGGGTGAAGAAGATAACACAATCGTTATTTTTACCAGTGATAACGGTCCGGTAACGCGTGAAGCGCGCAAAGTGTATGAGCTGAATTTGGCAGGGGAAACGGATGGATTACGCGGTCGCAAGGATAACCTTTGGGAAGGCGGAATTCGTGTTCCAGCCATTATTAAATATGGTAAACATCTACCACAGGGAATGGTTTCAGATACACCCGTTTATGGTCTGGACTGGATGCCTACTTTAGCGAAAATGATGAACTTCAAATTACCTACAGACCGTACTTTCGATGGTGAATCGCTGGTTCCTGTTCTTGAGCAAAAAGCATTGAAACGCGAAAAGCCATTAATTTTCGGGATTGATATGCCATTCCAGGATGATCCAACCGATGAATGGGCGATCCGTGATGGTGACTGGAAGATGATTATCGATCGCAATAATAAACCGAAATATCTCTACAATCTGAAATCTGATCGTTATGAAACACTTAATCTGATCGGTAAAAAACCAGATATTGAAAAACAGATGTATGGTAAGTTTTTAAAATATAAAACTGATATTGATAATGATTCTCTAATGAAAGCCAGAGGTGATAAACCAGAAGCGGTGACCTGGGGCTAACCTGATAATCATAATAAATGTAATGTATGCCATTTAGGGCTATGCCCGCCTGATTCAGTGCTACGCATTGAATCAGGTTCTTTTCGCGTTGAACAATATCAAGATACGGCTATTCGCAGGGAGTGGATATGTTTACCAACGTAAATGTTGATTGTTGCAAAACACCAGGATGTAAAAACCTGGGGTTGCTGAATAGCCAGGATTATGTCGCACAGGGTAAAAATATTTTATGCCGTGAATGTGGTTACTTGTTTCCAGTGATATCTGAACAGTCGCTTAATATTTATCGTAATATTGTGAATCACTCCTGGAGAGGTTTGATTTGCCAATGTTCAACTTGCGGAGGCACGTCCCTCAAAAAATATGGATATTCTGCACAAGGCCAGAGAAGAATGTATTGCCATCATTGTGAGAAAACATTTATCACTCTGGAACATGTAATTACCACACCACGAGGAGCCCAGTTAGCATTGATGATTGAGCAAGGGGAGGCACTTGCGGATATCAGAAAGTCATTACTTCTTAACAGCACTGGACTTAGCCGTGAACTGTTAAAATTAGCGCGTGAAGCAAACTATAAAGAAAGTCGACAGTGTTTCCCAGCTTCTGATATTACCCTGAGTACCCGCGCTTTTCGCGTCAAGTATAATGGTAGCAATAACTCTCTTTATGCTCTTGTTACCGCAGAAGAACAAAGCGGCAGGGTGGTTGCCATCTCAACCAATTACTCCCCATCTGCCGTAGAGCAACATTATCAATACACATCGAACTATGAAGAGCGTATGTCTCCAGGGACGCTGGCACATCATGTCCAGCGCAAAGAGTTACTTACTATGCGGCGGGATACCTTGTTTGATATTGATTACGGCCCGGCAGTTTTACATCAAAACGATCCGGGAATGTTGGTAAAACCGGTTCTTCCGGCATATCGTCATTTTGAACTGGTCAGAATACTGACCGATGAGCATTCCAACAACGTTCAGCATTACCTTGATCACGAATGCTTTATATTGGGCGGCTGCCTGATGGCTAATTTGCAGCATATTCATCAAGGTCGCTGCCATATTTCCTTTGTCAAAGAGCGCGGTGTGGCACCCGCCACCATTGATTTTCCGCCGCGATTATTCCTTAGTGGTGGGGTACGAAATAATGTCTGGCGTGCATTTTCTAACCGCAATTATTCAATGGCTGTATGCAATCTCACTGGCAGTAAGAAAGTCCGCGAGATGCGGCATGCAACATTGAACAGTGCGACGCGTTTTATCCACTTTGTGGAGAACCATCCTTTCCTTATATCATTGAACCGAATGTCTCCTGCGAATGTCGTTTCTACATTAGATATCCTCAAACATCTGTGGAATAAAAAACTAGAGCATGGAACAATTTAATTATTACTTTTCCGAATAATTTCTTCAGAAATCTTGACATTAGACTATGATTAATGGGGTTTAAGGTCATCAGCCGCCGCTTTCGGGCATCAAAAACTCATCTCTCGCTGATGGCGCAATTCTTTTAATAGATCGTAAAAAGCGAGCTATTCCTACACTATAATCTGATTTTAACGATGATTCGTGCGGGGTAAAATCGTGAAAACGATCTATTCACCTGAAGAGAAATAAAAAGTGAAACATCTGCATCGATTCTTTAGCAGTGATGCCTCGGGAGGCATTATTCTCATTATTGCCGCTGTATTAGCGATGATTATGGCCAACAGCGGTGCAACCAGTGGATGGTATCACGACTTTCTTGAGACGCCGGTTCAGCTCCGGGTTGGGACACTTGAGATCAACAAGAACATGCTGCTATGGATCAATGACGCTCTGATGGCGGTATTTTTCCTGTTGGTTGGTCTGGAAGTTAAACGCGAGCTGATGCAAGGTTCGCTGGCCAGTCTGCGCCAGGCGGCATTTCCTGTTATTGCCGCAATCGGCGGGATGATTGTCCCGGCATTGCTCTATCTGGCTTTTAACTATGCCGATCCTATCACTCGCGAAGGCTGGGCAATCCCGGCGGCGACTGACATTGCCTTTGCACTTGGTGTGTTGGCGCTGTTGGGAAGTCGTGTTCCGTTAGCGCTGAAGATCTTTTTGATGGCTCTGGCTATTATCGACGATCTTGGGGCCATCATTATCATCGCATTGTTCTACACTAATGACTTATCGATGGCCTCTCTTGGCGTCGCGGCTGTAGCAATTGCGGTACTCGCGGTATTGAATCTGTGTGGTGTACGCCGCACGGGCGTTTATATTCTGGTTGGCGTGGTGCTGTGGACAGCGGTGTTGAAATCAGGTGTCCATGCAACGCTGGCTGGCGTCATTGTCGGCTTCTTTATTCCGTTAAAAGAGAAGCATGGGCGCTCTCCGGCTAAACGTCTGGAGCATGTTTTGCATCCATGGGTGGCGTATCTGATTTTGCCGCTGTTTGCATTTGCTAATGCTGGCGTTTCACTGCAAGGTGTCACGCTGGAAGGTTTGACCTCCATTCTGCCATTAGGGATCATCGCTGGTTTGCTGATTGGCAAGCCACTGGGTATTAGTCTGTTCTGCTGGTTGGCGCTGCGTTTGAAACTGGCACATCTGCCAGAGGGAACGACTTACCAGCAAATTATGGCGGTTGGTATCCTGTGCGGTATCGGTTTTACTATGTCTATCTTTATTGCCAGCCTGGCATTTGGTAGCGTAGATCCAGAACTGATTAACTGGGCAAAATTAGGTATCCTTGTCGGTTCAATTTCTTCGGCGGTAATTGGATATAGCTGGTTACGCGTTCGTTTACGTCCATCAGTTTGACAGGACGATGTACTGGGGAGCCATAAACGGCTCCCTTTTCATTGTTATCAGGGAGAGAAATGAGCATGTCTCATATCAATTACAACCACTTGTATTACTTCTGGCATGTCTACAAAGAAGGTTCTGTGGTTGGCGCAGCGGAGGCGCTTTATTTAACACCACAAACCATTACCGGGCAGATCCGGGCGCTGGAAGAGCGCCTGCAAGGGAAACTATTTAAGCGTAAAGGACGTGGTCTGGAACCCAGCGAACTGGGGGAACTGGTCTATCGCTATGCCGATAAAATGTTCACCTTAAGCCAGGAAATGCTGGATATCGTCAACTATCGCAAAGAGTCCAACTTATTGTTTGATGTTGGTGTGGCAGATGCACTTTCCAAACGTCTGGTCAGTAGCGTACTTAACGCCGCAGTGGTAGAAGGCGAGCCGATTCATCTTCGCTGCTTCGAATCCACCCACGAAATGCTGCTGGAGCAATTAAGTCAGCATAAACTGGATATGATCATTTCCGACTGTCCGATAGATTCTACGCAGCAGGAAGGCCTGTTCTCCGTGAGAATTGGCGAATGTGGCGTGAGTTTCTGGTGTACAAATCCACCACCGGAAAAACCGTTCCCGGCTTGTCTGGAAGAACGGCGGCTTTTGATTCCTGGGCGACGTTCAATGTTAGGGCGCAAATTGCTTAACTGGTTTAACTCCCAGGGATTAAACGTAGAAATCCTTGGCGAGTTTGATGATGCCGCGTTGATGAAAGCTTTTGGTGCGATGCACAATGCAATCTTCGTTGCTCCAACGCTTTATGCATATGACTTTTATGCCGATAAAACTGTCGTAGAAATTGGTCGCGTCGAGAATGTGATGGAAGAGTACCATGCTATTTTTGCTGAGCGGATGATTCAGCACCCGGCGGTACAGCGAATCTGCAATACGGATTATTCTTCGTTGTTTTCTCCCGCCTCACGATAGCTATTAAAACTCACGCCCCGCTACATACGGGGCGTGCTAATGAACAAACGATGTCCTTTAAACGGGAAATATCTGGCGATATTTCCCTTTCTCGCGAATGAATACCGGTATCTGGTGCAGCGGTGCGCAATGATGAAGCGTTTGCCCACCCGCGTAGTGTTCATGGGTATAAAAATCGATCCATGTCTCTCCAGCAGGCAACCAGACATCACGTGAACGTGTACCTTCGTGCATTACAGGGGCAACGAGAAGGTCTGGGCCAAAGCAGTACTGATCATAAATATTCCAGCTTTCTGCCTGGTCAGGAAATTCAAAGAACATCGTGCGCATTATCGGGCTGTTCTTCTCGTGCGTCTCAGCCATAATTTTACTGATATAAGATTTCAGTTTTTCACGCAACTGCAGGCAGGAAGTGAGAATTTCACCGGTTTCTTCACCATAGCTCCAGACTTCATTCGGCGCGCCAGTCGGACATTGTGCTATGCCATCACGATAGGGTTGTTCAGGCAAAACCTGCGGGTCGCGGTTGCCATGTAAACGCATTACTGGGCTGAATACCCCCCACTGGAACCAGCGAATTAACAGTTCATGGAATTTCGGATCGTGAATATTACCGCCGTGGAAACCACCAATATCGGTTGTCCACCACGGGATCCCGGCAATTCCCATGTTCAAGCCAGCGGCAAACTGATTACGCAAAGAACGGAAAGAGGAGTGAATATCGCCTGACCACACCAGAGCGCCATATTTCTGACTGCCAGCCCAGGCACAGCGCAGCAGGTTAATCACCTGCTTTTCACCAGCCGCGGTCATACCATCGAAGAACGTTTTGGCGTACATACGCGGATAGATATTACCGACTTCCAGCACAGGCCCTGCGTAGTAACGATAGTTGTCATAATCGTAAACACCGAACTCTGGCTCGGCTTCATCCAGCCAGAACAGTTTCACGCCTTTATCGTAATAATTGCGTTTGGCTTTGTTCCAGACATATTCCCGTGCGCCAGGATGGGTAGCATCAAAGAACGTGGTGTTGCCAAGGAAATCCATATTGATAGGCAAACCACGCTCGGTGTGGACCAGCCAGCCGTTTTCTTTCATCTCCCGATAACTCTCGGTACGGTTATCAACCGTGGGCCAGAAGGAGACCATCAGTTCAATGCCCATCTCTTTTAGTTCGGCAATCATGGCATCGGGATCGGGCCAGTCGCGCAGATCGAACATCCAGTCACCCTGATTCGGCCAATGGAAGAAATCGATGACAATCACCGAAATAGGCAAATTACGCTGCTTGTAGCCACGTGCAACTTCTAGTAACTCTTGCTGATTACGGTAGCGCAACTTGCACTGCCAGAATCCCATGGCGTAATCGGGCATCATTGGCGGCGTACCGGTAACACGTGCATAGGCGGCGCTGATTTCTGCGGGAGTATCCCCTGCGGTAACCCAGTAGTCCAACTGTTCGCTAACTTCTGCCACCCATTCCGTGCCATTTTGCGCGAAAGTGACGCGACCCACCGCTGGGTTATTCCACAGAAAACCATAGCCGCGATTAGAAAGCAGGAAGGGAACCGATGCCTGAGAATTACGCTGCGCCAGCTCTAGCATACAGCCTTTTAAATCCAGATTTGGCTGCTGGTACTGCCCCATGCCAAACAACTTTTCGCCATCGTTGGCTTCGAACCGCGCCTTGATTGTGTATTTCCCGCCGGGAATCGGTTTGAACTCGCGGGCCTGTAAATTCAGGGCGCTGACATACTGACCGTGGGCCGACTCATCTTCGCCAATTTCGCCGCGCTGACGCCAGAACTCCTGCAGCAGGCATTTTTCTGCATTACGCCAGAAAGAGATCTGACCCTGCAGATTAACAATGGCGGTGATTTTGCCGTTTTGTAGTGTTGCCTGCTTTTCTTCATATGTGATATAGGCGACAGCATCACCTTTTTCTTCTGTTAATGCCCAGTTTTCATTGCGCATCATCGGCAGATGGCGACCGCTACGCACACGTAAACTGTTCTCACCCCATGCTTCAATCCAGAGATAACGATCGTCTTGTTGCCAGACCAGACGATGGGGATCTTGCTTAATAAACGACATAATTTCCTCCAGGAGCTTGTGACATGTTTAAGGGTTATGAACTTGCAAATCGTGTTGGATGCACTCTTCCATCGCTTCATATTTACGAAAGAAGAGCAGTGGAATGGCGGCGAGTGCAAAGAGCACGGCTGGCACCCAGATAAACGCCCAGCTAATACCGTCCAGACCGGCGGCAGTTTGTGGCTGGTTGGGAATATAGCCAAAGCTGTTCATAATCCAGGCGGCGAAGGCGGTGCCGATACCACTGCCCATCTTGATGCAGAAGGTACTGCCGAAGGCGATTAGAATGCCGGTAGCTTTAATCCCTGTTTTCCAGCGACCAAAATCAACCGCGAAACCAAGCATGGCGAAGGGCATAGAGCAGGCAATGCCACTGCCAATATTCGCCAGCATCCAGGCGGCAATCATCAAAGGAATATTGTCTCCAGCCAGCCACATCAGTCCTCCGCCGAACATGGCGACCAGCAGGCCGGTGATCCAAATCCAGGTTTTGGAGAGGTAACGGCTGAAAAACGGAATTGCGATGATAAACAAAATCTGAATGGTGGCGAGGCTGTTGATCAAGGGAACTAAATCTTTGCGATCCAGGTTGTAGGTTAAATAGTAAACAATGGTTGTGTTGCGCTGCTGTAAGGCAATCCAGAAGATGAGATTTGCCAGCACCATCAGGATCCACGGCCAGTTGCCTTTCATTGCCGAAAAGCTCTTTTTCATCGGCAGACGTGGTTCCTGCTGTATTTTGTCGGTATCCAGTTCTCGAATATTTTTGAAGGCAAATAGCGTTAGCGCACAGGAGATTACGGAAAAGACGATAGCAGTATAAATAAATCCTGCCTTATCATTACCGTTTCCAAGAAAAGCCACTAACGGTAGCGCCGTCGCATTCATTAATAACACGCCAATTTGCCCGCCGGTCATCCGGTAAGAGTTTAATACCAACCGTTCTTTTGGTGATAACGTCATCAAAGGTAATATTGCGCTTAGCGGCGTGTTTAAACCGGTAAAAAGAATGCTGGCTAACATGTACGATATTGCTGAATATATGGTTTTACCTGTCATACTGATATCTGGCGACCAGAATGAGAGTGCGCTAAATACAGCAAAAGGTAATGGCAACCATAAAAACCACGGCCGACATTTACCGTAGCGGGAATGCGTTTTATCAATAATAATCCCCCATACCGGGGCATCGATACCGTCTACAATACGCGCCAGTAGCAGGATGATGCCAGCTACGGCAAGGCTTATGCCCGCCACGTCAGTGTAGAAATAGAGAATGTAGGTGGAGCCAAAACAGTAGAGCAGATTACCTGCAACATCCAGCGAACCATAGCTGATCCGTTGTATTAAAGGCTGTGAATCGGATGCGGATGATTTATCAGTTTCAAGTACGGAACTCATTATATTCTCTCCAGAACAAGAATGCCTGGCTCAGAAAAACGACTTTTACTTTCTAAGCAAATACATGCTAACTATCCTTGATGCGTATTTATTAATGATGTAAAGCAACGTTGTGGCAATGAGAGTAATTAAAGTGGGGAAGAGCGACAATTATAATTTTTCGTTTTAAGGTTGCGTTAATTAGTTTTTTATTCAGTTTTCCTGCTATTTGTTATACAGTTCACGTTTTACAGCCAAATGAAATATTTTATCTTTCACAATGAAAAAGCATCAATTATATTTATGATGTATTCATGGAGAAAATATATAATCGATTAACGGTAACTTCCGCAGGCATAAAAAAACCCGCCAGAGCGGGTTTTTTTACAAAGCTGACAACAACAGGCAATTAAGCCAGTTTGTTGATCTGTGCAGTCAGGTTAGCCTTATGACGTGCAGCTTTGTTTTTGTGGATCAGACCTTTAGCAGCCTGACGGTCCACGATTGGTTGCATTTCGTTAAATGCTTTCTGTGCAGCAGCTTTGTCGCCAGCTTCGATAGCTGCGTATACTTTCTTGATGAAAGTACGCATCATAGAGCGACGGCTTGCGTTGTGCTTACGAGCCTTTTCAGACTGAATGGCGCGCTTCTTAGCTGATTTGATATTAGCCAAGGTCCAACTCCCAAATGTGTTCTATATGGACAATTCAAAGGCCGAGGAATATGCCCTTTTAGCCTTCTTTTGTCAATGGATTTGTGCAAATAAGCGCCGTTAATGTGCCGGCACTCGTTACGTAGTGATGGCGCAGGATTCTACCAGCTTGCGGGGTGTGAATACAGCTTTTCCGCGAGAAAAATTGCAGTAGGCGGTCAGTTTCTTCCCATGATTTGCGCCATAGCAATGAAAAGCCACTTCTTTCTGATTTCGGTACTCAATCGCCGGTTAACCTTGACCGCTGTACAAGGTATACTCGGACGATTTTCACTGTTTTGAGCCAGACATGAAGCTGATACGCGGCATACATAATCTCAGCCAGGCCCCGCAAGAAGGGTGTGTGCTGACTATTGGTAATTTCGACGGCGTGCATCGCGGTCATCGCGCGCTGTTACAGGGCTTGCAGGAAGAAGGGCGCAAGCGCAACTTACCGGTGATGGTGATGCTTTTTGAACCTCAACCACTGGAACTGTTTGCTACTGATAAAGCCCCGGCACGGCTGACCCGGCTGCGGGAAAAACTGCGTTATCTTGCAGAGTGTGGCGTTGATTACGTGCTGTGCGTGCGTTTTGACAGGCGTTTTGCGGCGTTAACCGCGCAAAACTTCATCAGTGATCTTCTGGTGAAGCACTTGCGGGTAAAATTTCTTGCCGTAGGTGACGATTTCCGCTTTGGCGCTGGTCGTGAAGGCGATTTCTTGTTATTACAGAAAGCGGGTATGGAATACGGCTTCGATATCACCAGCACGCAAACTTTTTGCGAAGGTGGCGTGCGTATCAGCAGCACCGCCGTGCGTCAGGCGCTGGCGGATGACAATCTGGCTCTGGCAGAAAGTTTACTGGGGCACCCGTTTGCCATCTCCGGGCGTGTAGTCCACGGTGATGAATTAGGGCGCACTATAGGTTTCCCGACGGCGAATGTACCGCTACGCCGTCAGGTTTCCCCGGTGAAAGGGGTTTATGCGGTAGAAGTGTTGGGCCTTGGCGAAAAGCCGTTACCCGGCGTTGCAAACATCGGAACACGCCCAACGGTTGCCGGTATTCGCCAGCAACTGGAAGTGCATTTGTTAGATGTTGCAATGGACCTTTATGGTCGCCATATACAAGTAGTGCTGCGTAAAAAAATACGCAATGAGCAGCGATTTGCATCGCTGGACGAACTGAAAGCGCAGATTGCGCGTGATGAATTAACCGCCCGCGAATTTTTTGGGCTAACAAAACCGGCTTAAGCCTGTTATGTAATCAAACCGAAATACGGAACCGAGAATCTGATGAGTGACTATAAATCAACCCTGAATTTGCCGGAAACAGGGTTCCCGATGCGTGGCGATCTCGCCAAGCGCGAACCGGGAATGCTGGCGCGTTGGACTGATGATGATCTGTACGGCATCATTCGTGCAGCTAAAAAAGGCAAAAAAACCTTCATTCTGCATGATGGCCCTCCTTATGCGAATGGCAGCATTCATATTGGTCACTCGGTTAACAAGATTCTGAAAGACATTATCATTAAGTCCAAAGGGCTTTCTGGATATGACTCGCCGTATGTGCCTGGCTGGGACTGTCATGGTCTGCCAATCGAACTGAAAGTAGAGCAAGAATACGGTAAGCCGGGGGAGAAATTCACCGCCGCTGAGTTCCGCGCCAAGTGCCGCGAATACGCTGCGACCCAGGTTGACGGTCAGCGCAAAGACTTTATCCGTCTGGGCGTGCTGGGCGACTGGTCGCACCCGTACCTGACCATGGACTTCAAAACTGAAGCCAACATCATCCGCGCGCTGGGCAAAATCATCGGCAACGGTCACCTGCACAAAGGCGCGAAGCCGGTGCACTGGTGCGTTGACTGCCGTTCTGCACTGGCAGAAGCGGAAGTTGAGTATTACGACAAAACTTCTCCGTCCATCGACGTCGCTTTCCAGGCGGTCGATCAGGATGCGCTGAAAACGAAATTTGGCGTAAGCAATGTTAACGGCCCAATTTCGCTGGTTATATGGACCACCACGCCGTGGACGCTGCCTGCTAACCGCGCAATCTCCATTGCACCTGATTTTGATTATGCGCTGGTGCAAATCGACGGTCAGGCCGTGATTCTGGCGAAAGATCTGGTTGAAAGCGTAATGCAGCGTATCGGCGTTAGCGATTACACCATTCTTGGCACGGTGAAAGGTGCTGAGCTGGAACTGTTGCGCTTTACCCATCCGTTTATGGACTTCGATGTTCCGGCAATTCTTGGCGACCACGTTACGCTGGATGCCGGTACCGGTGCCGTTCATACCGCGCCAGGCCACGGTCCGGACGACTATGTGATCGGTCAAAAATATGGTCTGGAAACCGCTAACCCGGTTGGCCCGGACGGCACTTATCTGCCGGGTACTTACCCGACTCTGGATGGCGTTAACGTCTTCAAAGCGAACGATATTGTCATTGCGTTGTTGCAGGAAAAAGGCGCACTGTTGCACGTTGAGAAAATGCAACACAGCTATCCGTGCTGCTGGCGTCATAAAACGCCGATCATCTTCCGCGCGACGCCGCAGTGGTTCGTCAGCATGGATCAGAAAGGTCTGCGTGCGCAGTCACTGAAAGAGATCAAAGGCGTGCAGTGGATCCCTGACTGGGGCCAGGCGCGTATCGAGTCGATGGTTGCTAACCGTCCTGACTGGTGTATCTCTCGTCAGCGTACCTGGGGCGTGCCGATGTCACTGTTCGTGCACAAAGACACAGAAGAACTGCATCCGCGTACTCTCGAACTGATGGAAGAAGTGGCAAAACGCGTTGAAGTTGACGGCATCCAGGCGTGGTGGGATCTCGATGCGAAAGAGATCCTCGGCGACGAAGCTGACCAGTATGTGAAAGTACCGGATACGCTGGATGTATGGTTTGACTCCGGATCTACCCACTCTTCCGTTGTTGATGTGCGTCCGGAATTTGCCGGTCACGCAGCGGACATGTATCTGGAAGGTTCTGACCAACACCGTGGCTGGTTCATGTCTTCCCTGATGATCTCTACCGCGATGAAGGGCAAAGCGCCATATCGTCAGGTACTGACTCACGGCTTTACCGTGGATGGTCAGGGTCGCAAGATGTCTAAATCCATCGGTAACACCGTTTCGCCGCAGGATGTGATGAACAAACTGGGTGCGGATATTCTGCGTCTGTGGGTGGCATCAACCGACTACACCGGCGAAATGGCTGTTTCTGACGAGATTCTGAAACGTGCTGCCGACAGCTATCGTCGTATCCGTAACACCGCGCGCTTCCTGCTGGCAAACCTGAACGGTTTTGATCCGGCAAAAGATATGGTGAAACCGGAAGAGATGGTGGTACTGGATCGCTGGGCCGTAGGTTGTGCGAAAGCGGCACAGGAAGACATCCTCAAGGCGTACGAAGCATACGATTTCCACGAAGTGGTACAGCGTCTGATGCGCTTCTGCTCCGTTGAGATGGGTTCCTTCTACCTCGACATCATCAAAGACCGTCAGTATACCGCCAAAGCGGACAGCGTGGCGCGTCGTAGCTGCCAGACTGCGCTGTATCACATCGCAGAAGCGCTGGTTCGCTGGATGGCACCAATCCTCTCCTTCACCGCTGATGAAGTGTGGGGCTACCTGCCGGGCGAACGTGAAAAATACGTCTTCACCGGCGAGTGGTACGAAGGCCTGTTTGGTCTGGCAGACAGTGAAGCAATGAACGATGCGTTCTGGGACGAGCTGTTGAAAGTGCGTGGCGAAGTGAACAAAGTCATTGAGCAAGCGCGTGCCGATAAGAAAGTGGGCGGCTCGCTGGAAGCTGCAGTAACCTTGTATGCAGAACCGGAACTGGCGGCGAAACTGACCGCGCTGGGCGATGAATTACGATTTGTCCTGTTGACCTCCGGCGCTACCGTTGCAGACTATAACGACGCACCTGCTGATGCCCAGCAGAGCGAAGTCCTCAAAGGGCTGAAAGTCGCGTTGAGTAAAGCCGAAGGTGAGAAGTGCCCTCGCTGCTGGCACTACACCCAGGATGTCGGCAAGGTGGCGGAACACGCAGAAATCTGCGGCCGCTGTGTCAGCAACGTCGCCGGTGACGGTGAAAAACGTAAGTTTGCCTGATGAGTCAATCGATCTGTTCAACAGGGCTACGCTGGCTGTGGCTGGTGGTAGTCGTGCTGATTATCGATCTGGGCAGCAAATACCTGATCCTCCAGAACTTTGCTCTGGGGGATACGGTCCCGCTGTTCCCGTCGCTTAATCTGCATTATGCGCGTAACTATGGCGCGGCGTTTAGTTTCCTTGCCGATAGCGGCGGCTGGCAGCGTTGGTTCTTTGCCGGTATTGCGATTGGTATTAGCGTGATCCTGGTAGTGATGATGTATCGCTCGAAGGCCGCGCAGAAGCTAAACAATATCGCTTACGCGCTGATTATTGGCGGCGCGCTGGGCAACCTGTTCGACCGCCTGTGGCACGGCTTCGTTGTCGATATGATCGACTTCTACGTCGGCGACTGGCACTTCGCCACCTTCAACCTTGCCGATACTGCCATTTGTGTCGGTGCGGCACTGATTGTGCTGGAAGGTTTTTTACCTTCTAAAGCGAAAAAACAATAATAAACCCTGCCGGATGCGATGCTGACGCATCTTATCCGGCCTACAGATTGCTGCGAAATCGTAGGCCGCATCCGGCAAAAATCCTCAAAATATAAGAGCAAACCTGCATGTCTGAATCTGTACAGAGCAATAGCGCCGTCCTGGTGCACTTCACGCTGAAACTCGATGATGGCACCACCGCTGAGTCTACCCGCAACAACGGTAAACCGGCGCTGTTCCGCCTGGGTGATGCTTCTCTTTCTGAAGGGCTGGAGCAACACCTGCTGGGGCTGAAAGTGGGCGATAAAACCACCTTCTCGCTGGAGCCAGATGCGGCGTTTGGCGTGCCGTCACCGGACCTGATTCAGTACTTCTCCCGCCGTGAATTTATGGATGCAGGCGAGCCAGAAATTGGCGCAATCATGCTTTTTACCGCAATGGATGGCAGTGAGATGCCTGGCGTGATCCGCGAAATTAACGGCGACTCCATTACCGTTGATTTCAACCATCCGCTGGCCGGGCAGACCGTTCATTTTGATATTGAAGTGCTGGAAATCGATCCGGCACTGGAGGCGTAACATGCAGATCCTGTTGGCCAACCCGCGTGGTTTTTGTGCCGGGGTAGACCGCGCTATCAGCATTGTTGAAAACGCGCTGGCCATTTACGGCGCACCGATATATGTCCGTCACGAAGTGGTGCATAACCGCTACGTGGTCGATAGCCTGCGCGAGCGTGGGGCTATCTTTATTGAGCAGATTAGCGAAGTACCGGACGGCGCGATCCTGATTTTCTCCGCACACGGTGTTTCTCAGGCAGTACGTAACGAAGCGAAAAGCCGCGATTTGACGGTGTTTGATGCCACCTGTCCGCTGGTGACCAAAGTGCATATGGAAGTCGCCCGCGCCAGCCGTCGTGGTGAAGAATCTATTCTCATCGGTCACGCCGGGCACCCGGAAGTGGAAGGGACGATGGGCCAGTACAGCAACCCGGAAGGGGGAATGTATCTGGTCGAATCGCCAGACGATGTGTGGAAACTGACGGTCAAAAATGAAGAGAAGCTCTCCTTTATGACCCAAACCACGCTGTCGGTGGATGACACGTCTGATGTGATCGACGCGCTGCGTAAACGCTTCCCGAAAATTGTCGGTCCGCGCAAAGATGACATCTGCTACGCCACGACTAACCGTCAGGAAGCGGTACGCGCCCTGGCAGAGCAGGCGGAAGTAGTACTGGTGGTTGGTTCGAAAAACTCCTCCAACTCCAACCGTCTGGCGGAACTGGCCCAGCGTATGGGCAAACGCGCATTTTTGATTGACGATGCGAAAGATATCCAGGAAGAGTGGGTGAAAGAGGTTAAATGCGTCGGCGTGACTGCGGGCGCATCGGCTCCGGATATTCTGGTGCAGAATGTGGTGGCACGCTTGCAGCAGCTTGGCGGTGGCGAAGCCATTCCGCTGGAAGGCCGCGAAGAAAATATCGTCTTCGAAGTGCCGAAAGAGCTGCGTGTCGATATTCGTGAAGTCGATTAAGTCATTAGTAGTCTAAGTTATGCGAAAATGCCGGTCTTGTTACCGGCATTTTTTATGGAGAAAACATGCATTTACCTATCTTCCTCGATACAGACCCCGGCATTGACGATGCCGTTGCCATTGCCGCCGCGATTTTTACCCCCGAACTCGATCTGCAACTGATGACCACAGTCGCGGGTAATGTTTCGGTAGAGAAAACCACCCGCAACGCCCTGCAACTGCTGCATTTCTGGAATGTGGATATTCCGCTTGCCCAGGGCGCTGCCGTACCACTGGTTCGTGCGCCGCGCGATGCGGCATCTGTACACGGTGAATCGGGAATGGCTGGCTATAACTTTGTTGAACACAACCGTCAGCCACTGGGTATACCGGCGTTTCTGGCAATTCGTGATGCCCTGATGCGTGCGCCAGAGCCCGTTACCCTGGTGGCTATCGGTCCGTTAACCAATATTGCGCTGTTACTTTCACAATGCCCGGAATGTAAGCCGTATATTCGCCGTCTGGTGATCATGGGCGGTTCTGCTGGTCGCGGCAACTGCACACCAAACGCCGAGTTTAATATCGCTGCCGATCCAGAAGCGGCAGCCTGTGTCTTCCGTAGCGGCATCGAAATCGTCATGTGCGGTCTGGATGTCACCAATCAGGCAATATTAACCCCTGACTATCTCGCTACTTTGCCGGAGTTGAATCGCACCGGAAAAATGCTACACGCCCTGTTTAGCCACTACCGTAGCGGCAGTATGCAAAGTGGACTACGTATGCACGATCTTTGCGCTATCGCCTGGCTGGTGCGCCCGGAATTGTTCACACTCAAACCGTGTTTTGTCGCGGTAGAAACTCAGGGTGAATTTACCTCAGGCACGACGGTTGTTGATATCGACGGTTGCCTGGGCAAACCAGCCAATGTACAGGTGGCGCTGGATCTGGATGTGAAAGGCTTCCAGCAGTGGGTGGCTGAGGTGCTGGCCCTGGCGCTCTAATAATAAAACAAGGAAGTGTTCTATGACGTATGGAGAAGCGTATCTGGAAGGGTGGAAAAACATCTTTAATTATGAAGGTGTTTCCAATCGCTTCGAGTTCTGGTCGTTTATGATTGGTAGTGGCGTTATCTGTCTGCTTCCGCTTTTATGTTGGTGGTTAGCGGTAACAATTAACAATGACTATGGTGTTTTCATTTTTTTTGCGCTGCCCGCGTCATTTATTTTAACGTTGATTTTTGCCGTACCGGCGATAGCGTTAGCCGTCAGAAGGATGCACGATATCGGATATTCAGGGTGGTGGGTTACCATTGTCGTGTTGATCCCTGTTACGGGCGTAATTCTGCTTATACTGTGCTGCCTGCCGTCAAAGTCACAAGACCAGGCATAATGCCAGAGGGTATGACGCATCACTTTCTGCGTCATGCCTTTCACTGATATCCCTCCCTGTTTATCATTAATTTCTAATTATCAGCGTTTTTGGCTGGCGGCGTAGCGATGCGCTGGTTACTCTGAAAACGGTCTATGCAAATTAACAAAAGAGAATAGCTATGCATGATGCAAACATCCGCGTTGCCATCGCGGGAGCCGGGGGCCGTATGGGCCGCCAGTTGATTCAAGCGGCGCTGGCATTAGAAGGCGTGCAGCTGGGCGCGGCGCTGGAGCGCGAAGGATCTTCTTTACTGGGCAGCGATGCGGGCGAACTGGCCGGAGCCGGGAAAACAGGCGTTACTGTGCAAAGTAGTCTTGATGCGATAAAAGATGATTTTGATGTGTTTATCGATTTTACCCGTCCGGAAGGTACGCTGAACCATCTCGCTTTTTGTCGCCAGCATGGCAAAGGGATGGTGATCGGCACTACGGGGTTTGACGAAGCCGGTAAACAGGCGATTCGTGACGCCGCCGCCGATATTGCGATTGTCTTTGCCGCCAATTTTAGCGTTGGCGTTAACGTCATGCTTAAACTGCTGGAGAAAGCAGCCAAAGTGATGGGGGACTACACCGATATCGAAATTATTGAAGCACATCATAGACATAAAGTTGATGCGCCGTCAGGCACCGCACTGGCAATGGGAGAGGCGATCGCCCACGCTCTTGATAAAGATCTGAAAGATTGCGCGGTCTACAGTCGTGAAGGCCATACCGGTGAACGTGTGCCTGGCACCATTGGTTTTGCCACCGTGCGTGCAGGTGACATCGTTGGCGAACATACCGCGATGTTTGCCGATATTGGCGAGCGTCTGGAGATCACCCATAAGGCATCCAGCCGCATGACATTTGCTAACGGTGCGGTAAGATCGGCTTTGTGGTTGAGTGGTAAGGAAAGTGGTCTTTTTGATATGCGAGATGTGCTTGGTCTCAATAATCTGTAACCACAAAATATTTATAATGATGCAAAAATAACACATTTAATTCATTGAATATAAAGGGCTTTAATTTTTGGCCCTTTTATTTTTGGTGTTATGTTTTTAAATTTAATGCAAATGCTGAAAGTTACATGTTTTGTATTCTGTTTTTGTTGTTTTAATGTAAATTTTGACCATTTGGTCCACTTTTTTCTACTCATTTTGATTTCATGCAATCTTCTTGCTGCGCAAGCGTTTTCCAGAACATGTTATATGATCTTTTTGTCGCTTAATGCCTGTAAAACATGCATGAGCCACAAAATAATATAAAAAATCCCGCCATTAAGTTGACTTTTAGCTCCCATATCTCCAGAATGCCGCCGTTTGCCAGAAATTCGTCGGTAAGCAGATTTGCATTGATTTACGTCATCATTGTGAATTAATATGCAAATAAAGTGAGTGAATATTCTCTGGAGGGTGTTTTGATTAAGTCAGCGCTATTGGTTCTGGAAGACGGAACCCAGTTTCACGGTCGGGCCATAGGGGCAACAGGTTCGGCGGTTGGGGAAGTCGTTTTCAATACTTCAATGACCGGTTATCAAGAAATCCTCACTGATCCTTCCTATTCTCGTCAAATCGTTACTCTTACTTATCCCCATATTGGCAATGTCGGCACTAATGACGCCGATGAAGAATCTTCTCAGGTACATGCCCAAGGTCTGGTGATTCGCGACCTGCCGCTGATTGCCAGCAACTTTCGTAATACCGAAGACCTCTCTTCTTACCTGAAGCGCCATAACATCGTGGCGATTGCCGATATCGATACCCGTAAGCTGACGCGTTTACTGCGCGAGAAAGGCGCACAGAATGGCTGCATTATCGCAGGCGATAACCCGGATGCGGCGCTGGCGTTAGAAAAAGCCCGCGCGTTCCCTGGCCTGAATGGCATGGATCTGGCAAAAGAAGTGACTACCGCAGAACCCTATAGCTGGACACAAGGGAGCTGGACGCTGACCGGCGGTCTGCCAGAAGCGAAAAAAGAAGACGAGCTGCCGTACCACGTCGTGGCTTATGATTTTGGTGCCAAGCGCAACATCCTGCGGATGCTGGTGGATAGAGGCTGTCGTCTGACCATCGTTCCGGCGCAAACTTCTGCGGAAGATGTGCTGAAAATGAATCCAGACGGCATCTTCCTCTCCAACGGTCCTGGCGACCCGGCCCCGTGCGATTACGCCATTACCGCCATCCAGAAATTCCTCGAAACCGATATTCCGGTATTCGGCATCTGCCTCGGCCATCAGCTGCTGGCGCTGGCGAGCGGTGCGAAGACTGTCAAAATGAAATTTGGTCACCACGGCGGCAACCATCCGGTTAAAGATGTTGAGAAAAATGTGGTGATGATCACCGCCCAGAACCACGGTTTTGCGGTGGATGAAGCAACATTACCTGCAAACCTGCGTGTCACACATAAATCCCTGTTCGACGGTACGTTACAGGGCATTCATCGTACCGATAAACCGGCGTTCAGCTTCCAGGGACACCCGGAAGCCAGCCCTGGTCCACACGACGCCGCGCCGTTGTTTGACCACTTTATCGCGTTAATTGAGCAGTACCGTAAAACCGCTAAGTAATCAGGAGTAAAAGAGCCATGCCAAAACGTACAGATATAAAAAGTATCCTGATTCTGGGTGCGGGCCCGATTGTTATCGGTCAGGCGTGTGAGTTTGACTACTCTGGCGCGCAAGCGTGTAAAGCCCTGCGTGAAGAGGGTTACCGCGTCATTCTGGTGAACTCCAACCCGGCGACCATCATGACCGACCCGGAAATGGCTGATGCAACCTACATCGAGCCGATTCACTGGGAAGTGGTACGCAAGATTATTGAAAAAGAGCGCCCGGACGCGGTGCTGCCAACCATGGGGGGGCAGACGGCGCTGAACTGTGCGCTGGAGCTTGAGCGTCAGGGCGTGCTGGAAGAGTTCGGCGTCACCATGATTGGTGCCACTGCCGATGCGATTGATAAAGCCGAAGACCGCCGCCGTTTCGACGTAGCGATGAAGAAAATCGGTCTGGAAACTGCGCGTTCCGGTATCGCTCATTCAATGGAAGAAGCGCTGGCGGTTGCCGCTGAAGTTGGCTTCCCGTGCATTATTCGCCCATCCTTTACCATGGGCGGTAGCGGCGGCGGTATCGCTTATAACCGCGAAGAGTTTGAAGAAATTTGCGCCCGCGGTCTGGATCTTTCTCCGACTAAAGAGCTGCTGATTGATGAGTCGCTGATCGGCTGGAAAGAGTACGAGATGGAAGTGGTGCGTGATAAAAACGACAACTGTATCATCGTCTGCTCTATCGAAAACTTTGATGCGATGGGCATCCACACCGGTGACTCCATCACTGTCGCGCCAGCCCAAACGCTGACCGACAAAGAATATCAAATCATGCGTAACGCCTCGATGGCGGTACTGCGTGAAATCGGCGTTGAAACCGGTGGTTCCAACGTCCAGTTTGCGGTGAACCCGAAAAACGGTCGCCTGATTGTTATCGAAATGAACCCACGCGTGTCTCGCTCCTCTGCGCTGGCGTCGAAAGCCACTGGTTTCCCGATTGCCAAAGTGGCGGCGAAACTGGCGGTGGGTTACACCCTCGACGAGCTGATGAACGACATCACCGGTGGGCGTACTCCGGCCTCCTTCGAGCCGTCCATCGACTATGTGGTTACTAAAATTCCTCGCTTCAACTTCGAGAAATTCGCCGGTGCTAACGACCGTCTGACCACTCAGATGAAATCGGTTGGCGAAGTGATGGCGATTGGTCGCACGCAGCAGGAATCCCTGCAAAAAGCGCTGCGCGGCCTGGAAGTGGGCGCAACTGGCTTCGATCCGAAAGTGAGTCTCGACGACCCGGAAGCGCTGACTAAAATCCGCCGCGAACTGAAAGATGCAGGCGCAGAGCGTATCTGGTATATCGCTGATGCCTTCCGCGCGGGCCTGTCTGTAGACGGCGTGTTTAATTTGACCAACATTGACCGCTGGTTCCTGGTACAGATTGAAGAGCTGGTGCGTCTGGAAGAGAAAGTCGCAGAAGTGGGCATCACTGGCCTGAACGCTGAATTCCTGCGCCAGCTGAAACGCAAAGGCTTTGCCGATGCGCGTCTGGCAAAACTCGCGGGCGTGCGTGAAGCAGAAATCCGCAAGCTGCGCGACCAGTATGACTTGCACCCGGTTTATAAGCGCGTGGATACCTGTGCGGCAGAGTTCGCCACCGACACCGCTTACATGTACTCCACTTATGAAGAAGAGTGCGAAGCGAATCCGTCCACCGATCGTGAAAAAATCATGGTGCTCGGCGGCGGCCCGAACCGTATCGGTCAGGGTATCGAATTCGACTACTGCTGTGTACACGCCTCGCTGGCGCTGCGCGAAGATGGTTATGAAACCATTATGGTTAACTGTAACCCGGAAACCGTCTCCACCGACTACGACACCTCTGACCGTCTCTACTTCGAGCCGGTAACGCTGGAAGACGTGCTGGAAATTGTGCGTATTGAGAAGCCGAAAGGCGTTATCGTCCAGTACGGCGGTCAGACCCCGCTGAAACTGGCGCGCGCGCTGGAAGCTGCTGGCGTACCGGTTATCGGTACCAGCCCGGATGCCATCGACCGTGCGGAAGACCGTGAACGCTTCCAGCATGCGGTTGAGCGTCTGAAACTGAAACAACCTGCGAACGCCACCGTTACCACCATCGAAATGGCGGTTGAGAAAGCGAAAGAGATTGGCTACCCGCTGGTGGTGCGTCCGTCTTACGTTCTCGGCGGTCGGGCGATGGAAATCGTCTATGACGAAGCTGACCTGCGTCGCTACTTCCAGACAGCGGTCAGCGTATCTAACGATGCGCCAGTGTTGCTGGACCACTTCCTTGATGACGCAGTAGAAGTTGACGTGGATGCCATCTGCGACGGCGAAATGGTGCTGATTGGCGGCATCATGGAGCATATTGAGCAGGCGGGTGTGCACTCCGGTGACTCCGCATGTTCACTGCCAGCCTACACCTTAAGTCAGGAAATTCAGGATGTGATGCGCCAGCAGGTGCAGAAACTGGCCTTCGAACTGCAGGTGCGCGGCCTGATGAACGTGCAGTTTGCGGTGAAAAACAACGAAGTCTACCTGATTGAAGTTAACCCGCGTGCGGCGCGTACCGTTCCGTTCGTCTCCAAAGCCACCGGCGTACCGCTGGCAAAAGTGGCGGCGCGTGTGATGGCTGGCAAATCGCTGGCTGAGCAGGGCGTAACCAAAGAAGTTATCCCGCCGTACTACTCGGTGAAAGAAGTGGTGCTGCCGTTCAATAAATTCCCGGGCGTTGACCCGCTGTTAGGGCCAGAAATGCGCTCTACCGGGGAAGTCATGGGCGTGGGCCGCACCTTCGCTGAAGCGTTTGCCAAAGCGCAGCTGGGCAGCAACTCCACCATGAAGAAACACGGTCGTGCGCTGCTTTCCGTGCGCGAAGGCGATAAAGAACGCGTGGTGGACCTGGCGGCAAAACTGCTGAAACAGGGCTTCGAGCTGGATGCGACTCACGGCACGGCGATTGTGCTGGGCGAAGCGGGTATCAATCCGCGTCTGGTGAACAAGGTGCATGAAGGCCGTCCGCACATTCAGGACCGTATTAAGAATGGCGAATATACCTACATCATCAACACCACCTCAGGTCGTCGTGCGATTGAAGACTCCCGCGTGATCCGTCGCAGTGCGCTGCAATATAAAGTGCATTACGACACCACCCTGAACGGCGGCTTTGCCACCGCGATGGCGCTGAATGCCGATGCGACCGAAAAAGTAATTTCGGTGCAGGAAATGCACGCGCAGATCAAATAATAGCGTGTCATGGCGGATATTTTTCATCCGCTAATTTGATCAAATAACTAATACGGTTCTCTGATGAGGACCGTTTTTTTTGCCCATTAAGTAAATCTTTTGGGGAATCGATATTTTTGATGACATAAGCAGGATTTAGCTCACACTTATCGACGGTGAAGTTGCATACTATCGATATATCCACAATTTTAATATGGCCTTGTTTAATTGCTGCAAAACGAGTCATAGCCAGTCTTTTAATTTGTGAAACTGGAGTTCGTATGTGTGAAGGATATGTTGAAAAACCACTCTACTTGTTAATCGCCGAATGGATGATGGCTGAAAATCGGTGGGTGATAGCAAGAGAGATCTCTATTCATTTCGATATTGAACACAGCAAGGCGGTTAATACCCTGACTTATATTCTGTCGGAAGTCACAGAAATAAGCTGCGAAGTTAAGATGATCCCTAATAAGCTGGAAGGGCGGGGATGCCAGTGTCAGCGACTGGTTAAAGTGGTTGATATCGATGAGCAAATTTACGCGCGTCTGCGCAATAACAGCCGGGATAAATTAGTCGGCGTAAGAAAGACGCCGCGTATTCCTGCCGTTCCGCTCACGGAACTTAACCGCGAGCAGAAGTGGCAGATGATGTTGTCAAAGAGTATGCGTCGTTAATGTCATTTCGTTGATACCACGCAGCCTGGTTGCCGGATGCGATGCTGGCGCATCTTATCCGGCCTACGGTTGCTTTCCAGCCAGGTCGGATAAGGCGTTTACGCCGCATCCGGCAAGATCACCGTTTCGGCGTCACATCCGTCGTCCCCTGCAAACGGGGGCGATTTTCCTCCATTTGCCTCAGTGGCTGCGTTTCATGTAACGATGCATGACAGCGCCCGACAAGATCCTGATACTCTTTGGTATTCAACCGTTTCCAGTGTAACTCGTCGTCACTCACGCTGCGTACAGCGCGGGCTGGCGTACCCATCAACAACTGGCGTTTCTCGCCGCGAAAGCCCGCTTTGACAAAGCTCATAGCGGCAACAATGCTCTCTTCGCCAATGACCGCGCCATCCATAATCACGCTGTTCATCCCGACCAGTGCATCGCGACCAATCACACAACCATGCAGGATCGCTCCGTGCCCGATATGACCGTTTTCCCCAACGATGGTGTCAGTGTCGCAGTAGCCATGCATAATGCAGCCATCCTGAATATTGGCTCCCGCTAGCACGATCAACCGCCCGTAGTCACCACGCAGTGAGGCGAGTGGGCCGATGTAGACACCGGCTCCCACAATCACATCGCCAATCAATACTGCACTGGGATGGACAAACGCCGTCGGGTGAACAACCGGAATTAACCCCTCAAAGGCGTAATAGCTCACGGTTGTTAACGTCCTTTCCACACTGGATCGCGCTTCTCGGCAAACGCCAGCGGCCCTTCAATGGCATCTTCCGAATGCAGAACCGATGGATAGTGTTTCAACACGCCGCTGCGAATATAGCGATACGCTTCTTCTACCGGCATTTCGCTGGTGGTGCGGTAGATCTCTTTCAGCGCCGCAATCGCCAGCGGAGCGCTGTTAACCAGCTGCTGCGCCAGTTCGCGGGCGTTATCCATCAGTTCCGCCTGGCTAACCACGCGGTTGACTACCCCCCAACGCAGCGCCTCTTCTGCGCCCATTCGTCTGCCGGTCATCACCATTTCATTGACGATGGCAGGCGGCAGGATCTTCGGCAGACGCAGCACGCCGCCGCTGTCAGGAACGATGCCCAGTTTGGCTTCCGGTAGGGCGAAGCTGGCGTTATCGGCACAAACAATAAAATCTGCCGCCAGCGCCAGTTCAAAGCCGCCGCCAAAGGCATAGCCGTTCACAGCGGCGATGACCGGTTTGTCGAGATTGAAAATTTCGGTTAATCCCGCAAAACCTCCCGGGCCAAAGTCAGCATCCGGTGCTTCGCCTTCTGCTGCCGCTTTTAAATCCCAGCCCGCGGAAAAGAATTTCTCTCCGGCACCGGTAATAATGGCGACACGTAATTGCGGATCGTCACGGAAATTTAGAAATACTTCGCCCATTTCAAAGCTGGTTTTTGCATCAATAGCATTCGCTTTTGGACGATCAAGGGTAATTTCCAGAATTGATCCATTGCGGGTCAGATGTAATGATTCACTCATTCCTTTTCTCCATTTTTGCTTTTTCAGGGACGACAACATCCCTGCAAAAAATGCATATTGTTTTAGAGCGTGATTATTAGCTGACAGGGTAGTTCCCTGCCGTTTCATTTATTTCAGATTCTTTCTAATTATTTTCCCCGAGCAATTACGTGGCAGATCTTTTCTGATCTCCAGATAAGAGGGCACTTTAAATTTCGCCATATTTTGTTCGCAGAAGCGGAAAAATTCCTCTTCGCTCAATGTTTCACCTTCATTCAGCACCACAAATGCTTTGATGGCTTCATCGCGAATCGAATCTTTAATACCCACAACCACGATATCCTGAATTTTGGGATGGGTGGCGATGATATTTTCGAGCTCCACGCAGGAGACATTCTCGCCACCGCGTTTGATCATATTGCAGCGGCGATCGACGAAATAAAAAAAGCCCTCTTCGTCGCGGTATCCGGTATCGCCGGTATGTAGCCAGCCATCGGCTTCCAGCACTTTCGCAGTGGCTTTCGGGTTGAGAAAATACTCTTTGAAGATGGTTTTCCCTGGTACGCCTTTAATACAGATTTCACCGATTTCACCTGCCGGGAGCGGGCGATTGTGATCGTCGCGGATCTCCGCTTCGTAGCAAAACCCCGCCCGACCAATTGACGGCCAGCGTCGTTTATCGCCAGGGCGATCGCCGATAATGCCAACAATGGTTTCCGTCATCCCGTAAGACGTCAGCAAGCGGACGCCGAAGCGTTCACAAAAAGCGTCTTTTTCCTGCTCTGACAGGTTGAGATAAAACATCACTTCCCGCAGGCAGTGTTGCCTGTCATTCACAGAAGGTGGTTGTACCATCAGGGTACGGATCATCATCGGAATACATTCGGTAACGGTGGCACGGTACTTCTGTACCTGCCCCCAGAAGGCGCGGACGCTGTATTTCTCGACCAGCACAAAGGTGGCCCCGGCAGAAAATGCCGCCATTGCCGCAGTACACTGGCAATCGATATGAAATGCAGGCATTACCGTCAGGTAGATGTCATCATCACGCAGTGCGCACTGCCAGGCGGAGTAATATCCAGCGAAGCGCAGGTTGTAATGAGTTATCACCACCCCTTTCGGTCGGGAGGTGGTGCCGGAGGTGAAGAGAATTTCCGCCGTATCGTCAGTCGATAGCGGCGGTGCATAGCACAAGGTGGCAGGTTGTTGATTTTTCAGTTGAGTAAACGAACTCACGCCATCATCAGCGGGAAGTGCCATATCTGTCAGGCAAATGTGCCGCAACTGAGGGGCATCTTCCTGCTGAATCTGTTGATACATAGGATAAAATTGCGCACTGGTCACCAGCAGGCACGCCTGGCTATTTTGCAGGATCCACGTGCTTTCTTCGCGCAACAGGCGGGCGTTAATCGGCACCATAATCGCGCCAATTTTTGCCAACCCGAACCAGCAAAAGATAAATTCCGGGCAGTTGTCGAGATGTAGAGCAACCTTGTCGCCTTTGCGAATCCCCAGCGTATAAAACAGGTTTGCCGTGCGGTTAATCTCCTGATTTAACTCAAGATAACTATACCGGTTAACGACTCCGCTGCTGGATTCACAAATCAGCGCCGTTTTATGACCGTAAACGTCCGCCAGATCGTCCCACATTTGACGTAGATGTTGTCCGCCAATGATATCCATTGCACCTCTATCCATTTTGTTCGTTTGTTATTGAGCGGGCACTAGTCAGGCAAGCTGACTGACGCCACGCGTTTAGTCCTCAACTTTGGCCAGACCTTTGCTGACCAACTCCTGAATGTCGTTTTCGCTGTAGCCGATATTTTTCAAAATGGCAGCCGTGTCCATGCCATGTGAGGGCATTCCGCGCCAGATTTGTCCGGGGTTATTTTTGAATTTCGGCATGATATTCGGCCCTTTGCAGGTGCGACCATCCATCGTTTGCCACTGAGTGATTGATTCGCGAGCCACATACTGTGGATTGCTTTCCAGTTCCGGTACGGTCAGTACTTTGGCACAGGCGATATTCAGTTCGGCAAAGCGTTCTTTAACTTCTGCGATGGTATGTGCCGCCAGCCAGGCATCGAGTTTCTCTTCTACCAGTGGGCCGTAAGGGCATTCGATACGGTGGATAAGCTGGGTGCCTTCCGGAATTTCTGGCGTGCCGAGCAGATGTGCGAGGCCAATATCTTTAAAGCACTCTGCAATTTGAGTAATGCCCACCAGTTCCATCACGATGTAGCCGTCGGCGCATTTATACAGACCGCAACCGGCGTAGTAGGGATCTTTCCCTTTGGTCATGCGCGGGCACATTTCGCCGCCGTTGAAGTAATCCATCATGAAGTACTGGCCCATACGCAGCATCACTTCATACATGGCGATGTCGATGCTTTCGCCTTTGCCGGTTTCACGCACTTTATGCAGTGCTGCCAGCGCCGCCGTGGTGGCAGTCAGGCCAGAAAAGTAATCGGCGGTATACGGGAAGGCAGGCATTGGCTGGTCAACATCACCGTTCTGAATCAGGTAACCACTGAAGGCCTGGGCGATAGTGTTATAGGCCGGAAGATTGGTGTACTCCTCGGTGCCATACTGACCAAAACCGGACAGGTGAGCGATAACCAGTTTTGGGTTGTGCTGCCACAGGACTTCATCGGTAATGCCACGACGGGCAAAGGCCGGACCTTTACTGGCTTCGATGAAGATATCGGTGGTTTCCATTAATTTCAGAAACGCTTCACGACCTTCATCTTTGAAGATATTTAACGACAGCGCGTGCAGGTTGCGGCGGGAAAGTTGCGGGTAGTTCGGTTGAACGCGAATGGTGTCGGCCCAGGCGACGTTTTCGATCCAGATAACTTCCGCGCCCCATTCTGCGAACATTTGTCCGGCAAACGGTCCGGCGATTTCGATACCGGAGAAGACAACGCGCAATCCGGACAGCGGCCCGAATTTCGGCATGGTTAGATGATCCATTATTAGCTCCTGAAAAATTTATGTAGCGCATGACTGCCGGATGCGGCGTAAACGCCTTATCCGGCCGACATTCGTGCTCCTGTAGGCCTGATAAGACGCGTCAGCGTCGCATCAGGCAGCGCACGGACTTAGCGGTATTGCTTCAGCACCGCGCGGCCCAGCGTCAGGATCTGCATTTCGTCAGATCCTCCGGAAACGCGGTCTACACGCAGGTCACGCCAGAAGCGGCTGATGCGGTGATTACCCGCAATCCCGACACCGCCCAGCACCTGCATTGCGCTATCCACCACTTCAAATGCCGCATTGGCGCAGAAGTATTTGCACATCGCTGCATCGCCAGAGGTGATGGTGCCGTTGTCTGCTTTCCACGCTGCTTCATACAGCATGTTTTTCATGGAGTTTAATTTGATCGCCATGTGGGCGAATTTTTCCTGAATCAACTGGAAACGACCAATAGCCTCGCCAAACTGCACGCGCTGGTTGGCGTAGCGCGCCGCATCTTCAAAGGCGCACATCGCCGTACCGTAGTTGGTCAGGGCTACCAGGAAACGTTCATGGTCGAACTCTTCTTTGACGCGGTTAAAGCCGTTACCTTCCCGACCGAACATGTCTTTCTCGTCCAGTTCCACATCGTCAAAGGTGATTTCACAGCAGCTATCCATACGCAGACCGAGCTTCTCAAGTTTGGTCACTTTGATGCCCGGTTTGCTCATATCAACAAACCATTCGGTGTAGACAGGTTTGTCCGGAGAAGCCCCGTCGCGCGCCATCACCACGATGTACGGGGTGTAGGCGCTGCTGGTAATAAAACACTTACTACCATTAAGATAAATCTTACCATTTCTACGGGTATAAGTCGTTTTCAGGCTACCCACGTCGGAGCCTGCGCCCGGTTCGGTAATCGCTGAGTTCCACATCTGCTTACCGGTGCCGCGGAAAGCCATGATCTTGTCGATCTGCTCTTGCGTACCTTCACGCAGGAAGGTGTTAAACCCGCCCGGTAACTGATACAGCACGTAAGTTGGCGCTCCCAGACGACCCAGTTCCATCCACACGGCGGCGAGAGTAACAAACCCCGCGTCCAGACCACCGTGCTCTTCAGGGATCAGCAGACTGTCGATACCCATATCCGCCAGGGCTTTGACAAAACGTTCCGGGTAGACGCTGTCACGGTCGCACTCGGCAAAATAGGCCTCCCAGTTTTCGCTGGCCATCAGTTCGCGGATACCGGCGACAAACAGTTCCTGCTCATCATTTAAATTAAAATCCATCTTTCAACCTCTTGATATTTTTGGGGTTAATTAATATTTCCAGTTCTGTTTCGCGTCTTTAATAAAGGAGAGCGTCACCATGATGTTGACGAAGAACAGCGGGCATCCTCCGGCGATAATGGCGGTTTGAATCGGTTTCAGGCCGCCGAGCGCCAGCAGAACAATGCCGATAATGCCAACCAGAACTGACCAACCAATGCGCACCAGCAGCGGGGGTTCTTCGCCGTCACGTACTTCGCGGCAAGTGGACATCGCCAGGGTATAAGAGCAGGCGTTAACCAGCGTAACGGTGGCAATAAAGCAGAGGATGAAGAAGCCCCACATGGTGGCGGTGCTGAGTGGCAGAGCGGCCCAGGTTTCGATGATGGCGCGCGCCACACCGTACTGTTCGATCAGATTTGGAATGTTGATGATGTTTTTATCTATCAACAGCAGGGTGTTACTACCGAGTACAGTCCACAGGATCCAGGTTGACGCTGTCAGCCCCAGCACCATGCCGAAGCACAGTTCACGCACGGTACGACCACGGGAGATGCGGGCGAGGAAGATACTCATCTGGATAGCGTAAATCACCCACCATGCCCAGTAGAACACGGTCCAGCCCTGCGGGAAGCCGCCTTTAGCGATGGGATCGGTATAGAACAACATGCGCGGCAGATACATCAGCAACATCCCCACCGAATCGGTGAAGTAGTTCATGATGAAGCTGGCACCGCTGACGATGAACACCCAACCCAGCATCAGGAAGCTCAGGTAACTACGCACGTCACTGGCGATACGTACCCCTTTTTGCAGACCGCAAGCGACGCAAATGGCGTTGAGGATAATCCAGCAGGTAATGATGATAGCGTCCAGTTGCAGGGTATGCGGAATGCCAAACAACCATTGCATACACTCGGTTACCAGCGGCGTGGCAAGGCCCAGACTGGTACCCATCGCGAAGATCAAGGCGACGAGATAGAAGTTGTCGACGATAGTGCCGAACAACCCTTTGGCGTGTTTTTCACCTACCAGCGGCACCAGGGTCGAGCTGGGGCGAATCACTTCCATTTTGCGGACAAAGAAGAAGTAAGCGAAGGCGACTGAAAGGAAGCTGTAAGTGGCCCACGGCAGAGGTCCCCAGTGGAACAAGCTGTAAGCCAGCCCCAACTCTTTCGCGCCTGTTGAGTTCGGTTCTAAGCCAAACGGCGGGGTGGAGATGTAGTAGTAGATCTCAATCGATCCCCAGAACAGTACGGCAGCAGACGTACAGGAGGCGAACATCATAAAGATCCAACTGGCGGTACTAAATTCTGGTGGTTCGTTACCTAAACGCTTTTTGGCATACGGGCCAAACACCAGCCAGAACCAGCCGAAAAGCATCACCACCATATACCATTCAAATGCCCATCCCCATACATTGGTGACGTAACTGAATACAGCATTAATAACGACATTCGCTGCATCCAGATCTCTGACTGTAAGCCAACAAAGTATGCCGACGATTATTAACGGCGGAAAGAAAACCTTCGGTTCTATTCCCGTTTTTCTCTTTTCATTCTTCATGAGTTAATTCCACTGTGAAAACGAATATTTATTTTGCGTTCCCGTTTGTTTTATTTTTGTTAACATTTAATATAATTATTATTAACCTCGTGGACGCGTTAATGGCTAACTCATAATGGGTATTCAATAAGCTGCATTCTGTGATTGTTGTCACATTTTTGTTTCGGGTGAATAGAGGGCATTTTTTCGTTAATTTTGATTATTAATCAGTTTGTTATGTTCTGTTGTGGGTAAAAAAATAGCATCTGACTTTCAATATTGGTGATCCATAAAACAATATTGAAAATTTCTTTTTGCTACGCCATGTTTTCAATATTGGTGAGGAGCTTAACAATATTGAAAGTTGGATTTATCTGCGTGTGACATTTTCAATATTGGTGATTAAAGTTTTATTTCCAAATTAAAGGGCGTGATATCTGTAATTAACACCACCGATATGAACGACGTTTCCTTCATGATTTCTGGAGATGCAATGAAGATTATTACTTGCTATAAGTGCGTGCCTGATGAACAGGATATTGCGGTCAATAATGCTGATGGTTCGTTAGACTTCAGCAAAGCCGATGCCAAAATAAGCCAATACGATCTCAACGCTATTGAAGCGGCTTGCCAGCTAAAGCAACAGGCAGCAGAGGCGCAGGTGACGGCCTTAAGTGTGGGCGGTAAAGCCCTGACCAACGCCAAAGGGCGTAAAGATGTGCTATCGCGCGGTCCGGATGAACTGATTGTGGTGATTGATGACCAGTTCGAGCAGGCACTGCCGCAACAAACGGCGAGCGTACTTGCTGCAGCCGCTCAGAAAGCAGGCTTTGATTTGATCCTCTGTGGCGATGGTTCTTCCGACCTTTATGCCCAGCAGGTTGGTTTGCTGGTAGGCGAAATCCTTAATATTCCGGCAGTTAACGGCGTCAGCAAAATTATCTCCCTGACGGCAGATACCCTCACCGTTGAGCGCGAACTGGAAGATGAAACAGAAACCTTAAGCATTCCGCTGCCTGCGGTTGTTGCTGTTTCCACTGATATCAACTCCCCACAAATTCCTTCGATGAAAGCCATTCTCGGCGCGGCGAAAAAGCCAGTCCAGGTATGGTCGGCGGCGGATATCGGTTTTAACGCAGAGGCAGCCTGGTCAGAACAACAGGTTGCCGCGCCGAAACAGCGCGAGCGTCAGCGCATCGTGATTGAAGGCGACGGCGAAGAACAGATCGCCGCATTTGCTGAAAATCTTCGCAAAGTCATTTAATTACAGGGGATGCTATGAACACGTTTTCTCAAGTCTGGGTATTCAGCGATACCCCTTCTCGTCTGCCGGAACTGATGAACGGTGCGCAGGCTTTAGCTAATCAAATCAACACGTTCGTCCTCAATGATGCCGACGGCGCACAGGCAATCCAGCTCGGCGCTAATCATGTCTGGAAATTAAGCGGCAAACCAGACGAGCGGATGATCGAAGATTACGCCGGTGTCATGGCTGACACTATTCGCCAGCACGGCGCAGACGGTCTGGTGCTGTTGCCAAACACCCGTCGCGGCAAATTACTGGCGGCGAAACTGGGTTACCGCCTTAACGCGGCGGTGTCTAACGATGCCAGCGCTGTTAGCGTGCAGGACGGTAAAGCGACAGTGAAACACATGGTTTACGGCGGTCTGGCGATTGGCGAAGAACGCATTGCCACGCCGTATGCGGTACTGACCATCAGCAGCGGCACGTTCGATGCGGCTCAGCCAGACGCGTCACGCACTGGCGAAACGCACACCGTGGAGTGGCAGGCTCCGGCTGTGGCGATTACCCGCACGGCAACCCAGGCGCGTCAGAGCAACAGCGTCGATCTCGACAAAGCCCGCCTGGTGGTCAGCGTCGGTCGCGGTATTGGCAGCAAAGAGAACATTGCGCTGGCAGAACAGCTTTGTAAGGCGATAGGTGCGGAGTTGGCCTGTTCTCGTCCGGTGGCGGAAAACGAAAAATGGATGGAGCACGAACGCTATGTCGGTATCTCCAACCTGATGCTGAAACCTGAATTGTACCTGGCGGTGGGGATCTCCGGGCAGATCCAGCACATGGTTGGCGCTAATGCGTCGCAAACCATTTTCGCCATCAACAAAGATAAAAATGCGCCGATCTTCCAGTACGCGGATTACGGCATTGTTGGCGACGCCGTGAAGATCCTTCCGGCACTGACCGCAGCTTTAGCGCGTTGATCCACTCTGGCAGGGCTGCATTCCGGCCCTGCCGCTGACAGGGAGCTCTTATGTCCGAAGATATCTTTGACGCCATCATCGTCGGTGCAGGGCTTGCCGGTTCGGTTGCCGCACTGGTGCTCGCCCGCGAAGGTGCGCAAGTGTTAGTTATCGAGCGAGGCAATTCCGCAGGTGCCAAGAACGTCACTGGCGGGCGTCTCTATGCCCACAGTCTGGAACACATTATTCCTGGTTTCGCTGACTCCGCCCCCGTAGAACGCCTGATCACCCATGAAAAACTTGCGTTTATGACGGAAAAGTCAGCGATGACTATGGACTACTGCAATGGCGACGAAACCTCTCCATCCCAGCGTTCTTACTCCGTTTTGCGCAGTAAATTTGATGCCTGGCTGATGGAGCAGGCCGAAGAAGCGGGCGCGCAGTTAATTACCGGGATCCGCGTCGATAACCTCGTACAGCGCGATGGCAAAGTCGTCGGTGTAGAAGCCGATGGCGATGTGATTGAAGCGAAAACGGTGATCCTTGCTGATGGGGTGAATTCCATCCTTGCCGAAAAGCTGGGGATGGCAAAACGCGTTAAACCGACGGATGTGGCGGTTGGCGTGAAGGAACTGATCGAGTTACCGAAGTCGGTTATTGAAGACCGTTTTCAGTTGCAGGGTAATCAGGGCGCGGCTTGCCTGTTTGCGGGATCACCCACCGATGGCCTGATGGGCGGTGGCTTCCTTTATACCAATGAAAATACCCTGTCGCTGGGGCTGGTTTGTGGTCTCCATCATCTGCATGACGCAAAAAAATCGGTGCCGCAAATGCTGGAAGATTTCAAACAACATCCGGCCGTTGCACCGCTGATCGCGGGCGGCAAGCTGGTGGAATATTCCGCTCACGTAGTGCCGGAAGCAGGCATCAACATGCTGCCGGAGCTGGTCGGTGACGGCGTATTGATTGCCGGTGATGCTGCCGGAATGTGTATGAACCTCGGTTTTACCATTCGCGGTATGGATCTGGCGATTGCCGCCGGGGAAGCAGCAGCAAAAACTGTGCTTTCAGCGATGAAAAGCGACGATTTCAGTAAGCAAAAACTCGCGGAATATCGTCAGCATCTTGAGAGTGGCCCGCTGCGCGATATGCGCATGTACCAGAAACTACCGGCGTTCCTTGATAACCCACGCATGTTTAACGGCTACCCGGAACTGGCGGTGGGCGTGGCGCGTGACCTGTTCACCATTGACGGCAGTGCGCCGGAACTGATGCGCAAGAAAATCCTCCGCCACGGCAAGAAAGTGGGCTTCATCAATCTGATCAAGGATGGCATGAAAGGAGTGACCGTTTTATGACTTCTCCCGTCAATGTGGACGTCAAACTGGGCGTCAATAAATTCAATGTCGATGAAGAGCATCCGCACATTGTTGTGAAGGCCGATGCCGATAAACAGGCCCTGGAGCTGCTGGTGAAAGCGTGCCCCGCAGGTCTGTACAAGAAGCGGGATGACGGCAGTGTGCGCTTCGATTACGCCGGATGTCTGGAGTGCGGCACCTGTCGCATTCTGGGGCTGGGGTCGGCGCTGGAACAGTGGGAATACCCGCGCGGCACCTTTGGTGTGGAGTTCCGTTACGGCTGATGTTGGTTTGATACGTAATGCCGTACTGACTCTCATTGCAAAAAAACAGGAATAACCCATGCAACCGTCCAGAAACTTTGATGATCTTAAATTCTCCTCTATTCACCGCCGCATTTTGCTGTGGGGAAGCGGTGGTCCGTTTCTGGATGGTTATGTACTGGTAATGATTGGCGTGGCGCTGGAGCAACTGACTCCGGCGCTGAAACTGGACGCTGACTGGATTGGCTTGCTGGGCGCGGGAACGCTCGCCGGGCTGTTCGTTGGCACATCGCTGTTTGGCTATATCTCCGATAAAGTCGGACGGCGCAAAATGTTCCTCATTGATATCATCGCCATCGGCGTGATATCGGTGGCAACGATGTTTGTCTCATCCCCCGTCGAACTGTTGGTGATGCGGGTACTTATCGGCATTGTCATTGGTGCGGATTATCCCATCGCCACCTCAATGATCACCGAGTTCTCCAGTACCCGTCAGCGGGCGTTTTCCATCAGCTTTATTGCCGCGATGTGGTATGTCGGCGCGACCTGCGCCGATTTGGTCGGCTATTGGCTTTATGATGTGGAAGGCGGCTGGCGCTGGATGCTGGGTAGCGCAGCGATTCCCTGTTTGTTGATTTTGATTGGTCGATTCGAACTGCCTGAATCTCCCCGCTGGTTGTTACGCAAAGGGCGAGTAAAAGAGTGCGAAGAGATGATGATAAAACTGTTTGGCGAACCGGTGGCTTTCGAGGAAGAGCAGCCGCAGCAAACCCGTTTTCGCGATCTGTTTAATCGCCGCCATTTTCCTTTTGTTCTGTTTGTTGCCGCTATCTGGACCTGCCAGGTGATCCCCATGTTCGCCATTTACACCTTTGGCCCGCAAATCGTTGGTTTGTTGGGATTGGGGGTTGGCAAAAACGCGGCACTGGGGAACGTGGTGATTAGCCTGTTCTTTATGCTCGGCTGTATTCCGCCGATGCTGTGGCTAAACACTGCCGGACGGCGTCCATTGTTGATTGGCAGCTTTGCCATGATGACGCTGGCGCTGGCGGTTTTGGGGCTGATCCCGGATATGGGGATCTGGCTGGTAGTGATGGCCTTTGCGGTGTATGCCTTTTTCTCTGGCGGGCCGGGTAATTTGCAGTGGCTCTATCCTAATGAACTCTTCCCGACGGATATCCGCGCCTCTGCCGTGGGCGTGATTATGTCCTTAAGCCGTATTGGCACTATTGTATCGACCTGGACACTGCCGATCTTTATCAATAATTACGGTATCAGTAACACGATGCTAATGGGGGCGGGTATCTCGCTATTTGGCTTGTTGATTTCCGTAGCGTTTGCCCCGGAGACTCGAGGGATGTCACTGGCGCAGACCAGCAATATGACGATCCGCGGGCAGAGAATGGGGTAATTTGTTCAGATTTCTCTCTTTTCTGAATCAATATTATTGACTATAAGCTGCGTGAATATATGACTACACTTTGTGGGAAAACAAAGGCGTAATCACGCGGGCTACCTATGATTCTTATAATTTATGCGCATCCATATCCGCATCATTCCCATGCGAATAAACGGATGCTTGAACAGGCAAGGACGCTGGAAGGCGTCGAAATTCGCTCTCTTTATCAACTCTATCCTGACTTCAATATCGACATTGCCGCCGAACAGGAGGCGCTGTCTCGTGCCGATCTGATCGTCTGGCAGCACCCGATGCAGTGGTACAGCATTCCACCGCTTCTTAAACTTTGGATCGATAAAGTTTTCTCGCACGGCTGGGCTTACGGTCACGGCGGCACGGCGCTGCACGGCAAACATTTGCTGTGGGCGGTGACGACCGGCGGCGGGGAAAGCCATTTTGAGATTGGTGCGCATCCGGGCTTTGATGTGCTGTCGCAGCCGCTACAGGCGACGGCAATCTACTGCGGGCTGAACTGGCTGCCACCGTTTGCCATGCACTGCACCTTTATTTGTGACGACGAAACCCTCGAAGGGCAGGCGCGGCACTATAAGCAACGTCTGCTGGAATGGCAGGAGGCACATCATGGATAGCCATACGCTTATTCAGGCGCTGATTTATCTCGGTTCGGCGGCGCTGATTGTTCCCATTGCGGTACGTCTCGGTCTGGGATCGGTTCTTGGCTACCTGATCGCCGGCTGCATTATTGGCCCGTGGGGGCTGCGACTGGTGACCGATGCCGAATCTATTCTGCACTTTGCAGAGATTGGCGTGGTGCTGATGCTGTTTATTATCGGCCTCGAACTCGATCCACAAAGGCTGTGGAAGCTGCGTGCGGCAGTGTTCGGCGGTGGCGCATTGCAGATGGTGATTTGCGGCGGCCTGCTGGGGCTGTTTTGTATGTTACTTGGGCTGCGCTGGCAGGTCGCAGAATTGATCGGCATGACGCTGGCGCTCTCATCAACGGCGATTGCCATGCAGGCGATGAATGAACGCAATCTGATGGTGACGCAAATGGGCCGCAGTGCCTTTGCGGTGCTGCTGTTCCAGGATATCGCGGCGATCCCACTGGTGGCGATGATCCCGCTACTGGCAGCGAGTAGTGCCTCGACGACGATGGGCGCATTTGTTCTCTCGGCGTTAAAAGTGGCGGGCGCGCTGGTGCTGGTGGTATTGCTGGGGCGCTATGTCACGCGTCCGGCACTGCGTTTTGTTGCCCGCTCTGGCTTGCGGGAAGTGTTTAGTGCCGTGGCGTTATTCCTCGTGTTTGGCTTTGGTTTGCTGCTGGAAGAGGTCGGCTTGTCGATGGCGATGGGCGCGTTTCTGGCGGGCGTACTGCTGGCAAGCTCGGAATACCGTCATGCGCTGGAAAGCGATATCGAACCATTTAAAGGTTTGCTGCTGGGGCTGTTTTTCATCGGCGTTGGCATGTCGATAGACTTTGGCACGCTGCTTGAAAATCCGTTGCGCATTGTCATTTTGCTGCTCGGTTTCCTCATCATCAAAATCGCCATGCTGTGGCTGATTGCCCGGCCGTTGCAGGTGCCAAATAAACAGCGTCGCTGGTTTGCGGTGCTGTTAGGGCAGGGCAGTGAGTTTGCCTTTGTAGTATTTGGTGCGGCGCAGATGGCGAATGTGCTGGAGCCAGAGTGGGCGAAATCGCTGACCCTGGCGGTGGCACTGTCGATGGCGGCAACGCCGATTCTGCTGGTGATCCTCAATCGCCTTGAGCAATCTTCTACTGAAGAGGCGCGTGAAGCCGATGAGATCGACGAAGAACAGCCGCGGGTAATCATTGCCGGATTCGGTCGTTTTGGGCAGATAACCGGACGTTTACTGCTCTCCAGCGGGGTGAAAATGGTGGTGCTCGATCACGACCCGGACCATATCGAAACGCTGCGTAAATTCGGTATGAAAGTGTTTTATGGCGATGCCACGCGGATGGATTTACTGGAATCTGCCGGAGCGGCGAAAGCGGAAGTGCTGATTAACGCCATCGACGATCCGCAAACCAACCTGCAACTGACGGAGATGGTGAAAGAACATTTCCCACATTTGCAGATTATTGCCCGCGCCCGCGATGTCGACCACTACATTCGTTTGCGTCAGGCAGGCGTTGAAAAGCCGGAGCGTGAAACCTTCGAAGGTGCGCTGAAAACCGGGCGTCTGGCACTGGAAAGTTTAGGTCTGGGGCCGTATGAAGCGCGAGAACGTGCCGATGTGTTCCGCCGCTTTAATATTCAGATGGTGGAAGAGATGGCAATGGTTGAGAACGACACCAAAGCCCGTGCGGCGGTCTATAAACGCACCAGCGCGATGTTAAGTGAGATCATTACCGAAGACCGTGAACATCTGTCATTAATTCAACGACATGGCTGGCAGGGAACCGAAGAAGGGAAACATACTGGCAATATGGCGGATGAACCGGAAACGAAGCCCTCATCCTAATAAAGAGTGACGTAAATCACGCTTTACAGCTAACTGTTTGTTTTTGTTTCATTGTAATGCGGCGAGTCCAGGGAGAGAGCGTGGACTCGCCAGCAGAATATAAAATTTTCCTCAACATCATCCTCGCACCAGTCGACGACGGTTTACGCTTTACGTATAGTGGCGACAATTTTTTTTATCGGGAAATCTCAATGATCAGTCTGATTGCGGCGTTAGCGGTAGATCGCGTTATCGGCATGGAAAACGCCATGCCGTGGAACCTGCCTGCCGATCTCGCCTGGTTTAAACGCAACACTTTAAATAAACCCGTGATTATGGGCCGCCATACCTGGGAATCCATCGGTCGTCCGTTGCCAGGACGCAAAAATATTATCCTCAGCAGTCAACCGGGTACGGACGATCGCGTAACGTGGGTGAAGTCGGTGGATGAAGCCATTGCGGCGTGTGGTGACGTACCAGAAATCATGGTGATTGGCGGCGGTCGCGTTTATGAGCAGTTCCTGCCGAAAGCGCAAAAACTGTATCTGACGCATATCGACGCGGAAGTGGAAGGCGACACCCATTTCCCGGATTACGAGCCGGATGACTGGGAATCGGTATTCAGTGAATTCCACGACGCCGATGCGCAGAACTCTCACAGCTATTGCTTTGAGATTCTGGAGCGGCGGTAATTTCGTATATTAGAATTCCGGCATCACTGATACGTGCAGATATCCGTGTATACTAGACGTATAAATTGTACAGGAGCACGAGATCATGACTGCAAAACGTACCACACAAAGTGTGACCGTCACCGTCGACCGTGAGTTAGTCAATCGCGCTCGTGATGCAGGCTTAAATATGAGCGCCACCCTTACGGTTGCGCTCAATGCTGAACTTAAAAAACATGCAGCAACACGTTGGCGTGAAGAGAACGCAGAAGCTATCGCTGCGTTAAATCAATTGGCTGATGAAACCGGATGTTTCTCTGATGAGTACCGGAGCTTCTAGCGATGCAATTTACGGTATACCGCAGTCGCGGCAGGAACGCCGCGTTTCCCTTTGTTATTGATGTTACCAGCGACATTATTGGTGAGATTAATCGCCGTATCGTTATTCCATTAACACCTATTGAACGATTTAGCCGTATTCGCCCACCAGAACGGCTTAACCCAATCCTTTTACTGATAGACGGCAAAGAATATGTGCTCATGACGCATGAGACTGCAACTGTTCCAGTTAACGCGCTGGGAACGAAATTTTGCGATGCCAGCGCGCACCGAACGTTGATTAAATGAGCATTAGATTTTATGCTCGACGGGATTTAAGACGCTACCGCCTCTCCCTCACTCAAATCCTTATGCCGGTTCGACGGCTGGACAAAATACTGTTTATCTTCCCAGCGCAGGCAGGTTAATGTACCACCCCAGCAGCAGCCGGTATCCAGCGCGTAAATACCTTCCGGCGTACCTTTGCCTTCCAGCGATGCCCAGTGACCAAAGGCGATGTTGTACTCTTCAGCGACGGGGCCAGGAATCGCAAACCACGGTTTCAGTGGGGCAGGGGCCTCTTCCGGCGATTCTTTGCTGTACATATCCAGTTGACCGTTCGGGAAGCAAAAACGCATACGGGTAAAGGCGTTGGTGATAAAACGCAGTCTTCCCAGCCCCCGCAATTCCGGTGACCAGTTATTTGGCATATCGCCGTACATGGCATCAAGGAAGAAGGGATAGGAGTCACTCGACAGCACCGCTTCTACATCGCGCGCGCACTCTTTGGCGGTCTGCAGATCCCACTGCGGCGTGATCCCGGCGTGGGCCATCACCAACTTTTTCTCTTCGTCGATTTGCAGCAAAGGCTGGCGACGCAGCCAGTTAAGCAGCTCGTCGGCATCCGGCGCTTCCAGCAGCGGTGTCAGGCGATCTTTCGGTTTATTGCGGCTGATCCCGGCAAATACCGCCAGCAGATGCAGATCGTGATTACCCAGCACCAGACGTACGCTGTCGCCTAAGGATTTCACATAGCGCAGAACATCCAGCGAACCCGGGCCGCGCGCGACCAGATCGCCCGTCAGCCAGAGGGTATCTTTCCCAGGGGTAAATTCTACTTTATGCAGCAATGCGATCAGTTCATCGTAACAACCATGAACGTCGCCAATAAGGTATGTCGCCATATTCTTTTAATGAATGAGTGTGGGAACGGCGAGTCGGAATACGGGAATGTCGATGCTGAAAGGGACGCCATTTTCATCGATCATTTCGTAGTGACCCTGCATGGTGCCCAGCGGGGTTTCAATGATTGCACCGCTGGTGTACTGGTACTCTTCGCCAGGCGCGATAAGTGGCTGGACGCCAACCACTCCTTCGCCCTGGACTTCGGTTTCACGGCCATTGCCATTGGTGATCAGCCAGTAACGCCCCAACAACTGCACTGGCGCTCGCCCCAGATTGCGTATGGTTACGGTATAAGCAAAAACGTAACGTTCATTATCAGGTGAAGATTGGGCCTCAATGTAGACGCTTTGAACCTGAATACACACTCGGGGCGAATTGATCATCGTTAACTCTCCTGCAAAGGCGCGTTCTCCGCCAGATAGTTCGCCATCTGGCAATATTGCGCGACAGAGATATTTTCCGCTCGCATCGCCGGGTCGATCCCCATTCCCGTTAACACCCCGACGCTAAACAGGTTGCCGAGGCTGTTACGAATGGTTTTACGACGCTGGTTAAAGGCTTCGGTGGTGATGCGGCTCAACACGCGAACATCTTTAACCGGGTGAGGCATCGTTGCATGAGGAACCAGGCGCACGACGGCGGAATCCACTTTGGGTGGTGGTGTAAAGGCTGACGGCGGTACTTCCAGCACCGGGATCACGTTGCAATAGTATTGCGCCATGACGCTTAATCGACCATACGCCTTGCTGTTCGGTCCTGCAACCAGACGATTCACCACTTCTTTTTGCAACATAAAGTGCATGTCGGCAATGGCATCAGTATAGCTAAACAGATGGAACATCAACGGCGTGGAGATGTTATAAGGCAGGTTGCCGAAAACACGCAGCGGCTGGCCCATTTTCGCGGCCAGTTCACCAAAGTTAAAGGTCATCGCATCCTGCTGATAAATCGTCAGTTTCGGGCCTAAGAATGGATGCGTTTGCAGACGTGCCGCCAGATCGCGGTCAAGTTCGATGACCGTCAGCTGGTCCAGACGTTCGCCGACCGGTTCGGTCAATGCCGCCAGACCGGGGCCGATTTCGACCATCGCCTGGCCCTTCTGCGGGTTAATGGCAGAAACAATGCTGTCGATCACGAACTGATCGTTGAGAAAGTTTTGCCCGAAGCGTTTACGGGCTAAGTGGCCCTGGTGGACTCGATTATTCATTGGGTGTTAACAATCATTTTGATGGCGAGATTAAGCGCCGTAATAAAACTGCCGACATCGGCTTTACCACGTCCCGCCAGTTCAAGCGCGGTGCCGTGGTCCACTGATGTGCGAATAAAGGGCAGGCCCAGCGTAATGTTCACACCGCGCCCGAAGCCCTGGTATTTTAGCACGGGAAGACCCTGATCGTGGTACATCGCCAGCACGGCGTCGGCGTTATCGAGATATTTCGGCTGAAACAGGGTATCGGCAGGCAGCGGCCCGTTGAGTTTCATCCCCTGTTCCCGCAGCTCGTCGAGTACCGGAATAATGGTGTCTATCTCTTCCGTACCCATATGACCGCCTTCGCCCGCGTGCGGATTCAGCCCGCAGACCAGAATGCGCGGTTCGGCAATACCAAATTTGGTCCGCAAATCGTGATGCAAAATAGCAATCACTTCGTGCAAAAGGGCAGGGGTGATAGCATCTGCGATATCGCGCAGCGGTAAATGCGTCGTTGCCAGCGCCACGCGAAGTTCTTCGGTCGCCAGCATCATCACCACTTTTTTCGCCTGCGAACGCTCTTCGAAAAACTCGGTATGACCGGTAAACGGAATGCCTGCGTCGTTAATGACGCCTTTATGCACGGGGCCTGTGATCAGCGCAGCAAATTCACCGTTCAGACAGCCATCACACGCTCGCGCCAGCGTTTCCACCACATAGTGCCCATTTTCAACCGCTAACAGCCCCACAGTGACAGATTCACGTAGCGCGACAGGAAGTAGCGTTAATGTGCCCGCAGTTTGCGGTTGTGCAGGGGAGTTGGGGGAATAAGGGCGGAGGGTGAGCGGCAAACCGAGCATCGCTGCCCGGTCGGTAAGGAGAGTGGCATCGGCACAAACAACCAGTTCGACCGGCCACTCACGCTGTGCAAGCTGGACAATTAAGTCCGGGCCAATCCCGGCGGGCTCGCCGGGAGTGATCACAACACGTTGGGTTTTAACCATTAGTTGCTCAGGATTTTAACGTAGGCGCTGGCACGTTGTTCCTGCATCCAGCTTGCTGCTTCTTCCGAGAACTTACGGTTCATCAGCATGCGGTATGCACGATCTTTCTGTGCCGCGTCGGTTTTATCGACATTACGGGTATCCAGCAGTTCGATTAAATGCCAGCCGAATGAAGAGTGAACCGGTGCACTCATTTGACCTTTGTTCAGGCGGGTCAGGGCGTCACGGAAGGCCGGATCGAAAATATCTGGTGTAGCCCAGCCGAGATCACCGCCCTGGTTAGCAGAGCCTGGATCCTGAGAGAACTCTTTCGCTGCGGCAGCAAAAGTCGTTTTACCACTCTTGATATCGGCAGCAATCTGTTCCAGTTTCACGCGGGCCTGTTCGTCAGTCATGATCGGCGACGGTTTCAGCAGAATATGGCGAGCATGAACTTCGGTCACCGAGATATTTTTGCTTTCGCCGCGCAGGTCGTTAACTTTCAGAATATGGAAGCCAACGCCGGAACGAATCGGGCCAACAATGTCGCCTTTCTTCGCGGTGCTTAATGCCTGGGCGAAGATCCCCGGCAACTCCTGAATACGGCCCCAGCCCATCTGGCCGCCGTTCAGCGCCTGCTGGTCGGCAGAATGAGCAATCGCCAGCTTACCGAAATCAGCGCCGTTACGCGCCTGATCGACAATCGCGCGCGCCTGGCTTTCCGCTTCGTTCACCTGATCAGAGGTCGGGTTTTCCGGCAGCGGGATCAGGATGTGGCTCAGGTTCAGCTCAGTGCTGGCGTCGTTTTGGTTACCCACTTGCTGCGCCAGGGATTCGACTTCCTGCGGCAGGATGGTGATGCGACGACGCACCTCGTTGTTACGCACTTCAGAGATAATCATCTCTTTGCGGATCTGGTTACGATAGGTGTTGTAGTTCAGACCATCGTAAGCCAGACGGCTGCGCATCTGATCCAGCGTCATGTTGTTCTGTTTCGCGATGTTAGCAATCGCCTGATCCAGCTGCTCATCGGAGATTTTCACTCCCATTTTCTGCCCCATCTGCAGGATAATTTGATCCATGATCAAACGTTCCATGATTTGGTGGCGCAGCGTCGCGTCATCAGGAAGTTGTTGCCTTGCCTGAGCAGCGTTCAGTTTTACCGACTGCATTAATCCATCAACGTCGCTTTCCAGCACGACGCCGTTATTGACGACGGCTGCGACTTTATCGACTACCTGGGGGGCAGCGAAACTGGTATTCGCGATCATGGCGATACCGAGAAGCAGCGTTTTCCAGTTCTTCATACTTTTTCCATTTCAATTAACCGCACTGCGGATTACGTGGTAAATCAACAAATCACAAAGTGTTTTGATACGGCAGAATGTTCGAACGCAGCATCTCTTGCGTACCCAGACCGTAGTTGGAGCTCAGGCCGCGAAGTTCGATGTTAAAGCCGATTGCGTTGTCATATACCGCATGTTGTTTATCGTTATCCCAACCGTTCAGCTTCCGCTCGTAACCGACGCGAATCGCATAGCAGCAGGAGCTGTATTGCACACCTAACATAGAGTCGGCTTGCTTGTTCGCATTGGTGTCGTAGTAGTAGGCCCCAACAATGGACCAACGATCGGCAATTGGCCAGCTGGCGACGGCACCTACCTGCGAAATACCATTCTTATATTGCTCAGCAGTGGAATAGTACTTAGGCAGCGTAGCCTGAATATATTCCGGGCTGGCGTAACGGTAATTCAGCTGTACCAGACGGTCTTCATCACGACGGTATTCAATGCTGGAGTTACTGGTCGCTACGTTATCCAGACGTGTATCGTACTGAATCCCGCCACGCAATCCCCAACGATCGGAGATGCGCCAGTAAGTATCGCCTGCCCATACCAGTGAGCCCGTTTTGTCGTCATTCTCCCATGTTATGTTGTCATCGCCAGTGCGAGACTCCGTGAAATAGTAGATTTGACCAACGGAAATATTAAAACGTTCAACGGCAGCATCATCATATATGCGAGATGTGACACCGGTCGTCACCTGGTTAGCGGAGGCAATACGGTCAAGACCGCCGTAAGTCCGGTCCCGGAACAGGCCGGAGTAGTCAGATTGCAGCAGCGAAGAGTCGTAGTTATAGATTTTGCTCTGATCGCGATATGGCACATACAGATACTGCGCGCGTGGTTCCAGTGTCTGGGTATAGCCCGGCGCCAGCATTTCCATATCACGCTCGAAGACCATTCTACCGTCTACCTTGAACTGCGGCATTACACGGTTAGCGGACTCTGCCAGCCTGGTCGTGTTTCTGGAGTTATACCAGTCAAGATTGGTTTGCTGATAATGGGTTGCCAGCAACTTCGCTTCGGTATTGATGCTGCCCCAGTTATTAGAGAGCGGCAGATTGATGGTCGGTTCCAGGTGAACACGGGTTGCTTCAGGCATGTCGTCTCTGGTGTTAACAAAGTGCACTGCCTGACCGTAAATACGCGTATCAAACGGACCAACATCATTCTGGTAGTAGTTAACGTCTAACTGCGGCTCTGCCGAGTAGCTACTGGTGTTCTGCTCGCTGAAGACCTGGAACTGCTTGGTTGAAACGGTGGCATTGAAGTTTTGCACCGCATAGCCAACGCTGAATTTTTGCGTTGCGTAGCCGTCGGTACTGGAACCGTATTTGTTATCGAAGTCATTGAAGTAGCTAGGATCGCTGACTTTGGTGTAGTCGACGTTGAAACGCCACACCTGATCCATGACCCCGGAGTGGTTCCAGTAGAACAACCAACGACGTGAACTGTCATCGTTCGGGTGTTCATCTTTATAGACTTTATCTGAAGGCAGATAGTCCAGTTCCATCAAGCCAGCGCCCGCCTGGGAGAGGTAGCGGAATTCGTTCTCCCACATGATGTTGCCACGACGATGCATATAATGCGGCGTGATGGTGGCATCCATATTTGGCGCGATGTTCCAGTAATATGGCAGGTAGAACTCAAAGTAGTTGGTGGTGGTGTACTTGGCGTTCGGGATCAAGAAACCAGAGCGACGTTTGTCACCCACCGGCAACTGCAAATACGGGCTATAAAAGATCGGTACCGGACCCACCTTAAAGCGGGCGTTCCAGATCTCCGCAACTTGTTCTTCGCGGTCATGAATAATTTCGCTACCTACCACGCTCCAGGTGTCAGAACCCGGCAGACAGGAGGTAAAGCTACCGTTATCCAGAATGGTATAGCGGTTTTCGCCACGTTGTTTCATCAGGTCCGCTTTACCGCGCCCCTGGCGACCCACCATCTGGTAATCACCTTCCCAGACGTTGGTATCTTTGGTGTTCAGATTCGCCCAGCCTTTCGGCCCTTTGAGGATCACCTGGTTATCGTCGTAATGGACATTACCGAGCGCATCAACGGTACGTACCGGCTCCGGTTGTCCTGGTGCCTCTTTTTGATGGAGCTGCACTTCGTCGGCCTGCAGACGGCTGTTACCCTGCATGATATCCACGCTGCCAGTAAACACGGCGTCATCCGGGTAGTCCCCTTTCGCGTGGTCAGCATTGATAGTCACGGGTAAGTCATTGGTATCGCCCTGTACCAGAGGACGGTCATAGCTTGGCACGCCCAACATGCACTGTGAGGCGAGGTCGGCTGCCAGTCCCTGTTGACTATAAAGGGCGGTGGCAATCATGGTGGCCAGGAGAGTGGGGATACGTTTTTTCATACGTTGATTTTATTGTTCCATCATCGGTAACGTTGCGCGTGACAAACGGTCAGAGACTAACGTACTCGTCATCTCTACGCTAGTGTTAATCCTGTCCGAATAGCGTCAGTGGTGTTAGGCACGGCATTGAATGACAGGTATGATAATGCAAATTATAGGCGATGTCCCACAATTGACCGCAGCCGGAAAACGGTAAAAGCACCTTTATATTGTGGGAGATAGCCCTGATATCCGTGTGTCGATTTGGGGAATATATGCAGTATTGGGGAAAAATCATTGGCGTGGCCGTGGCCTTACTGATGGGCGGCGGCTTTTGGGGCGTAGTGTTAGGTCTGTTAATTGGCCATATGTTTGATAAAGCCCGTAGCCGTAAAATGGCGTGGTTCGCCAACCAGCGTGAGCGTCAGGCGCTGTTTTTTGCCACCACTTTTGAAGTGATGGGCCATTTAACCAAATCCAAAGGTCGCGTCACGGAGGCTGATATTCATATCGCCAGCCAGTTGATGGACCGAATGAACCTTCATGGCGCTTCCCGTACTGCGGCGCAAAATGCGTTCCGGGTGGGAAAATCAGATAATTACCCGCTGCGCGAAAAGATGCGCCAGTTTCGCAGTGTCTGCTTTGGTCGTTTTGACTTAATTCGTATGTTTCTGGAGATCCAGATTCAGGCGGCGTTTGCTGATGGTTCACTGCACCCGAATGAACGGGCGGTGCTGTATGTCATTGCCGAAGAGTTAGGCATCTCCCGCGCCCAGTTTGACCAGTTTTTGCGCATGATGCAGGGCGGTGCACAGTTTGGCGGCGGTTATCAGCAGCAATCTGGCAGTGGTAACTGGCAGCAAGCGCAGCGTGGCCCGACGCTGGAAGATGCCTGTAATGTGCTGGGCGTGAAGCCGACGGATGATGCGACCACCATCAAACGTGCCTACCGTAAGCTGATGAGTGAACACCATCCCGATAAGTTGGTGGCGAAAGGTTTGCCGCCTGAGATGATGGAGATGGCGAAGCAAAAAGCGCAGGAAATTCAGCAGGCCTATGAGCTGATAAAGCAGCAGAAAGGGTTTAAATAAGTTTCAACGTGTAGGCCTGATAAGACGCGGTAGGCCGGATAAGACGCGCCAGCGTCGCATCCGGCGAGCAGCATCAGACAATCGGCGCACAATTGCCGGATGTGGCGTGAACGCCTTATCCGGCCTACCGAACTTCGCCAGCGTGACTATTAAAAATCCGCTGGTGCTTTAAACGTCATACTATTGCCATACGCCGGATGGGTAATCGTCAGCATCTCTGCATGTAGCAACAAACGCGGTGCCATTGCTCTCGCTTCTGGTGATGCATAAAAACGATCGCCGAGAATCGGATGACCCAGCGCCAGCATATGCACACGCAGCTGATGCGAACGCCCGGTAATCGGTTTTAACACCACTCTTGCCGTGTTATCCGCCGCATATTCCACCACTTCATACTCCGTCTGCGCAGGTTTACCTGTTTCGTAACAGACTTTCTGTTTCGGGCGGTTTGGCCAGTCGCAAATCAGCGGCAGATCCACCAGACCTTCCGCAGGGGATGGATGCCCCCAGACGCGGGCCACATACTGTTTTTTCGGCTCGCGCTCGCGGAACTGGCGTTTTAACTCCCGCTCCGCGGCTTTGGTCAGCGCCACTACAATCACGCCGCTGGTAGCCATATCCAGACGATGCACCGATTCTGCCTGCGGATAATCACGCTGAATGCGCGTCATCACGCTGTCTTTGTGCTCTTCCAGACGACCCGGCACAGACAACAAACCGCTCGGCTTGTTGACCACCATAATATGGTCATCCTGATACAGGACAACCAGCCAGGGTTCCTGCGGCGGATTGTAGTTTTCCATCCCCATCTTCGGCTCCGTTACTGATGCGTCACAACGATCAAACGCAGGGCATCCAGACGCCAGCCTGCCTGATCCAGGCTTTCCATTACCTGCTGACGGTTGCTCTCAATGGCGGTCAGTTCGTCGTCACGAATGTTCGGGTTAACTGCACGCAGCGCTTCCAGACGAGACAGCTCGGCAGACAGTTTTTCGTCGGCTTCGTTACGCGCTGCATCAATCAATGCACGGGCAGATTTCTCGATCTGCGCTTCCCCCAGCTGAAGGATAGCGTGAACATCCTGCTGCACCGCGTTAACCAGCTTGCTGCCGGTGTGACGGTTAACCGCGTTAAGCTGACGGTTAAAGGTTTCAAATTCTACCTGCGCCGCCAGGTTGTTGCCGTTTTTATCCAGCAGCATACGTACCGGCGTCGGTGGCAGGAAGCGGTTGAGCTGCAACTGCTTCGGAGCCTGGGCTTCAACCACATAAATCAGTTCCACCAACAGCGTACCTACCGGCAACGCTTTGTTTTTCAACAGTGAAATCGTGCTGCTACCGGTATCGCCAGAAAGGATCAGATCCAGACCGTTGCGGATCAGCGGATGCTCCCAGGTAATAAACTGTGCATCTTCACGCGCCAGCGCCACTTCACGGTCGAAGGTGATGGTGATGCCATCTTCCGACAGGCCAGGGAAGTCCGGCACCAGCATATGATCGGACGGCGTCAGCACGATCATGTTGTCGCCGCGATCGTCCTGATTGATACCGATAATATCGAACAGGTTCATGGCGAAGGCGATCAGATTGGTATCGTCATCCTGCTCTTCAATGCTTTCTGCCAGTGCCTGGGCTTTTTCGCCACCGTTGGAATGGATCTCCAGCAGGCGGTCACGCCCCTGTTCCAGTTGTGCTTTCAGCGCTTCGTGCTGCTCGCGGCAGTTTTTGATTAGATCGTCAAAGCCTTCGGTCTCATCCGGTGAAGCCAGATAGTTAATCAGATCGTTGTATACGCTATCGTAAATAGTGCGTCCGGTCGGGCAGGTGTGCTCGAACGCATCCAGACCTTCGTGATACCAGCGCACCAGCACCGACTGAGCCGTTTTTTCCAGATAAGGCACATGGATCTGAATATCGTGCGCCTGACCGATACGATCCAGACGCCCAATACGCTGCTCCAGCAGATCCGGGTTGAATGGCAGGTCAAACATCACCATGTGGCTGGCGAACTGGAAGTTACGTCCTTCAGAACCGATTTCCGAGCACAGCAGTACCTGCGCACCGGTGTCTTCTTCAGCAAACCAGGCGGCAGCGCGGTCACGTTCGATAATCGACATGCCTTCGTGGAACACTGCGGCGCGAATACCTTCACGTTCGCGCAGTACCTGCTCCAGTTGCAGCGCAGTGGCCGCTTTGGCGCAGATCACCAGCACTTTCTGAGAGCGATGACTGGTCAGGTAGCCCATCAGCCATTCAACGCGCGGATCGAAGTTCCACCAGGTGGCGTTATCGCCTTCAAATTCCTGATAAATACGCTCCGGATAGAGCATATCGCGAGCGCGATCTTCCGCACTTTTGCGTGCGCCCATAATGCCGGAGACTTTAATAGCGGTCTGATACTGCGTCGGCAGTGGCAGCTTAATAGTATGCAGCTCGCGTTTCGGGAAGCCTTTCACACCGTTACGGGTGTTACGGAACAGCACGCGGCTGGTACCGTGGCGATCCATCAGCATCGAAACCAGTTCCTGACGGGCGCTCTGGGCATCTTCGCTGTCGCTGTTTGCTGCTTGCAACAGCGGCTCGATATCCTGCTCGCCGATCATCTCACCGAGCATGTTCAGTTCGTCATTGCTGAGTTTGTTACCCGCCAGCAGCATGGCAACGGCGTCCGCAACCGGACGATAATTTTTCTGCTCTTCAACGAATTGCGCAAAATCGTGGAAACGGTTCGGGTCCAGCAGACGCAGACGGGCGAAGTGGCTTTCCATCCCCAGCTGTTCCGGGGTTGCGGTCAGCAGCAGAACGCCCGGCACGTGCTCTGCCAGTTGTTCAATGGCCTGATATTCACGGCTCGGCGCATCTTCGCTCCACACCAGGTGATGCGCTTCATCGACCACCAGTAGATCCCACTCGGCTTCACAGAGATGTTCCAGACGCTGTTTGCTACGACGGGCAAAATCCAGCGAGCAAATCACCAGCTGCTCGGTATCGAACGGGTTGTAAGCATCGTGCTGAGCTTCGGCATAACGCTCATCATCAAACAGAGCAAAGCGCAGGTTGAAACGGCGCAGCATTTCTACCAGCCACTGATGCTGTAAGGTTTCCGGGACGATAATCAGCACACGTTCAGCAGCGCCAGAGAGCAGTTGCTGATGCAGGATCATCCCGGCCTCAATGGTTTTCCCTAAACCCACTTCGTCAGCCAACAGGACGCGCGGCGCGTGGCGGCGACCAACATCATGAGCGATGTTGAGCTGGTGCGGGATCAGGCTGGTACGCTGACCGCGCAGGCCGCTGTACGGCATACGGAACTGTTCGCTGGAATACTTACGCGCGCGATAACGCAGCGCAAAGCGGTCCATACGGTCAATCTGCCCGGCAAACAGACGGTCCTGCGGTTTGCTGAACACCAGTTTGCTATCAAGGAAAACTTCACGCAGGGCCACGCCGGACTCTTCAGTATCAAGGCGAGTACCGATATAGGTCAGCAAGCCATTTTCTTCTTTTACTTCTTCGACTTGCATCTGCCAGCCGTCATGGCTGGTAATGGTATCACCAGGGTTGAACATCACGCGGGTCACGGGGGAATCACTGCGTGCGTACAGACGGTTTTCACCAGTAGATGGGAAAAGTAAAGTGACAGTTCGCGCATCCACCGCGACAACGGTTCCAAGTCCCAATTCGCTTTCTGTATCGCTGATCCAGCGTTGACCAAGTGTAAAAGGCATATGTGTTCGGCTCTATATCTTTAATTGCAGGCAATAACCACCCGCTACCGTGCTTATGAGGTAGTGGTGTTATTCAGGTCCAGGAATGGAAAGGGCGCTATGGTACTGGATGGCAAAGCATTCGTCACGCATCAAAATGGTATCTGGCGAACTCTTTTTTTTGCTCAAAATAGCCCAAGTTGCCCGGTCATAAGTGTAGCAAAATTATCCTCAATAAAAGGGAGTATTCCCTCCGCTACGGGTTGTAGCTGGCGGGTCAGATAGTGTTCGTAATCCAGTGGTGAACGTTGGTAGTCCAGCGGCTCCGGGCCGTTGGTGGTCCATACGTACTTAATGGTGCCGCGGTTCTGATATTGCAAGGGGCGACCGCGCTTATGGTTTTCTTCATCGGCAAGGCGAGCGGCGCGTACATGAGGCGGCACATTACGCTGATATTCGCTCAGCGGACGGCGAAGGCGTTTACGGTAAACCAGCCGCGCATCCAGTTCACCCGCCATCAGTTTGTCGATGGTTTCACGCACGTATTCCTGATATGGCTCGTTGCGGAAGATACGCAGGTAAAGCTCCTGCTGAAACTGCTGGGCCAGTGGCGTCCAGTCGGTGCGCACGGTTTCCAGCCCTTTAAACACCATCCGCTGTTTGTCGCCCTCCTGAATCAGTCCGGCGTAGCGCTTTTTGCTGCCGGTATCGGCCCCGCGAATGGTTGGCATCAGAAAACGGCAGAAATGGGTTTCATACTCCAGTTCCAGTGCGCTGGTCAGCCGTTGTTTTTGCAGCGTTTCCGCCCACCAGGCGTTAACGTGCTGCACCAGTGCACGACCGATTTTCGCTGCTTCTTCTTCCGAATGTGCACCTTTCAGCCAGACAAACGTTGAGTCGGTATCGCCGTAGATAACGTCATAGCCCTGCGCTTCAATCAACGTTTTGGTTTGCCGCATGATCTGATGACCACGCATGGTGATCGACGATGCCAGGCGTGGATCGAAGAAACGGCAGGCGGTGGTGCCGAGCACACCATAAAAGGCATTCATAATGATCTTCAGCGCCTGCGAAAGCGGCTTATTACCCTGACGTTTGGCTTCATCGCGCCCGTGCCAGATGTTAGTCACAATCTCCGGCAGGCAATGTTTCTCCCGTGAGAACCACGCATCGAGAAAACCTTCGGTACTGTGCTCTGGATCAGGCTGCGCCATGCCTTCCACCAGCCCGACGGGATCAATCAGAAAGGTGCGGATGATCGACGGGTACAGGCTTTTGTAGTCCAGCACCAGCACCGAATCATAAAGCCCAGGTCGCGAATCCATCACGTAGCCGCCAGGGCTGGCGTGCGGCGGCACTTCGCCGAGATTAGGCGCGACATAACCAGCGCGATGCATACGGGGAAAATAGAGATGACCAAACGCTGCCACCGAACCGCCGTGTCGATCCACCGGCAGGCCGTTCACCGTCGCCCGTTCGAGCAAAAACGGCATAATTTCAGTTTTGTGGAAGATCTGCGTCACCAGCTCGCAATCTTTCAGGTTATAAGTTGCCAGCGCAGGTTTATCTTCGGCGAAACGGCGGTCAATTTCGTCCATTCGATCCCACGGGTTATCGATAGATTTTCCTTCGCCTAATAACTCCTGAGCGACGGTTTCCAGCGAGAATGAAGAGAAATTCCAGAACGCGGATTTCAGCGCCTCGATACCGTCGATAATTAGCCGACCTTTAACCTGAGCAAAAAACACACCGTTTTTAAAGCCGTGCTCGCGCCACTCCAGCTCACTGTTATCACGCCCCAGCCGCAGCGGAATACGGTAACGCTCGGCATGTTTTTGCAGCATTCGCAGATCGAACTGCACCACGTTCCAACCGATGATCACATCAGGATCGTAGTTGGCAAACCAGGCGTTAAGTTTTTCCAGTAGCAGCGGGCGGCTGGCGACGTATTCCAGTTCAAAATCGAGCGCGGAGGCGTCGCCATTCTCTGGCCCCAGCATATAAACGATACGCTGCCCGCAACCTTCCAGGCCGATGCAGTACAGCTCACCGTGGCGGGTGGTTTCAATATCAATAGAAACCCACTTGAGCGGCGGACGATAGTCGGGATGCGGTTTCAGACGGGCATTAACGATAGCGCCATTGCGCATATCACCCTCGACCCACACCGGTGAGGTGATAAATCGCTCCATCAGATAGCGTTCTGGCGGGCGCACATCGGCCTCGTAGACGGTAACGCCACCTTCACGCAGGCGCTTTTCGTAATTCATCAACTGGCGATGGGCGCGACAGTAAAGGCCATACACCGGCTGGCGGTGAAAATCTTTTAACGCCAGCGGCGTCAGGCGAAAGCCTTGTTCACCCTGCAAAATATGCTGAGCGCGGGGAACCTGATCGGCAGGAATAAACGCCACGGACTCTTGCGGCGCAAGGAAAACCTGCAACGGCCCGTTGTCCGTCGCCAGCCAGAAGGAAACTTCGGTCCCTTGCGGGGTGTCCCGCCAGTGTCGGGTTAAGATAAAACCTGCCTGCGCCACGCTGAAAATCCAATAAAAAACCAGGCTTGATTATAGCCTGGTTTCGTTTGATTGGCTGTGGTTTTATACAGTCATTACTGCCCGTAATATGCCTTCGCGCCATGCTTACGCAGATAGTGTTTATCCAGCAGCGTTTGCTGCATATCCGGTAACTGCGGCGCTAACTGACGGCAGAATATACCCATATAAGCGACCTCTTCCAGCACGATGGCATTATGCACCGCATCTTCGGCATTTTTGCCCCATGCAAATGGGCCGTGAGAATGGACCAGGACGCCGGGCATTTGCGCTGCATCGATACCCTGTTTTTCGAAGGTTTCTACGATGACGTTACCGGTTTCCCACTCATATTCACCGTTGATTTCTGCGTCGGTCATTTTGCGGGTGCAGGGAATGGGACCGTAGAAATAGTCGGCGTGGGTGGTACCGGTTGCCGGAATTGACTGACCCGCCTGCGCCCAGATGGTGGCGTGGCGCGAGTGTGTGTGCACAATGCCGCCAATGGACGGGAATGCCTGATAGAGCAGCCGGTGAGTTGGCGTGTCGGAGGAGGGCTTTTTCGTACCTTCAACCACTTCACCGGTTTCGATGCTGACCACGACCATATCGTCAGCGGTCATGATGCTGTAGTCGACGCCGGAAGGTTTGATCACAAAGACGCCGCGCCCGCGATCAACGGCGCTGACGTTGCCCCAGGTGAGCGTGACCAGGTTGTGTTTTGGCAGCGCCAGGTTGGCTTCTAATACCTGGCGTTTGAGATCTTCTAACATGTTGACTCCTTCGTGCCGGATGCGATTTGCTTATCCGGCCTACAAAATCGCAGCGTGTAGGCCTGATAAGACGCGTCGGCGTCGCATCAGGCGTTACATACCTGATGCGGCTACTTAGCGACGAAATCCGTAATACACTTCGTTCCAGCGCAGCGCGTCTTTAAACGCTGGAAGGCGGGTATCGTTATCAATCACCGTGATTTCAATGTCGTGCATCTCGGCGAACTGGCGCATATCGTTGAGGTTCAGCGCATGGCTGAAGACGGTATGGTGCGCGCCACCGGCAAGGATCCACGCTTCGGAAGCGGTCGGCAGATCCGGTTGCGCTTTCCACAGCGCATTCGCCACCGGCAGTTTCGGCAGGGAGTGCGGTGTTTTCACCGTGTCGATGCAGTTAACCAGCAGACGATAACGATCGCCGAGATCAATCAGGCTGGCGACAATGGCCGGACCAGTTTGAGTATTGAAGATCAGGCGAGCCGGGTCGTCTTTACCGCCAATACCAAGGTGCTGAACGTCGAGGATCGGTTTCTCTTCCACAGCGATCGACGGGCAGACTTCCAGCATATGGGAGCCGAGTACCAGGTCATTACCTTTCTCGAAGTGATAGGTGTAGTCCTCCATAAAGGAGGTGCCGCCCTGCAGACCGGTTGACATCACCTTCATGATGCGAAGCAGGGCGGCAGTTTTCCAGTCGCCTTCGCCCGCAAAGCCGTAGCCCTGCTGCATCAGACGCTGTACGGCCAGACCAGGAAGCTGTTTCAGGCCGTGCAAATCTTCAAAGGTAGTAGTGAAAGCGTGGAAGCCACCCTGTTCCAGGAAACGCTTCATCCCCAGCTCAATACGCGCCGCTTCCAGCACGTTCTGTCGTTTTTCGCCGTGGATTTGTGTGGCAGGTGTCATGGTGTAGCAGCTTTCGTACTCATCGACCAGCGCGTTAACATCGCCGTCGCTGATGGAGTTCACCACCTGCACCAGATCGCCAACCGCCCAGGTATTGACGGAGAAACCAAACTTGATCTGTGCGGCAACTTTATCGCCATCGGTGACCGCTACTTCACGCATGTTATCGCCAAAACGGCAGACTTTCAGATGACGGGTATCCTGTTTAGAGACCGCCTGACGCATCCAGGAGCCGATACGCTCATGTGCTTGTTTATCCTGCCAGTGACCGGTAACAACGGCATGTTGCTGACGCATACGCGCGCCGATGAAGCCGAACTCGCGACCGCCATGCGCGGTCTGGTTCAGGTTCATAAAGTCCATGTCGATGCTGTCCCACGGCAGCGCCGCGTTGAACTGGGTGTGGAATTGCAGCAACGGTTTGTTGAGCATGGTCAGGCCGTTGATCCACATTTTGGCCGGGGAGAAAGTGTGCAGCCACACCACCAGACCAGCGCAACGATCGTCGTAATTCGCGTCGCGGCAAATAGCGGTGATTTCATCCGGCGTGGTGCCCAGCGGTTTCAGCACCAGTTTGCAGGGCAACTTCGCTTCTGTATTCAGTGCATTAACAACGTGTTCCGCATGTTGCGTCACCTGGCGCAGAGTCTCCGGGCCGTAAAGATGCTGGCTGCCAATTACAAACCACACTTCATAATTATCAAAAATCGTCATTGTCGTGTCCTTATAGAGTCGGAACGGCCTGGGCAGCCTGTGCCGGGGCGGAAGTTGGAAGATAGTGTTGTTCGGCGCTCATCGCCCATTGCTGATAGCGGCGATAAAGCTGTTCAAAGCGTTGTGCCTGTTCGCTGCGCGGTTGCAGGGTTTTCTCTACCGCACTGGCCATTTTTTGCTGGGCTGATGGGATGTCTGCGTGCACTTTCGCGGCGACAGCAGCAAAAATCGCCGCACCGAGCGCACAGCACTGGTCAGAGGCAACAATTTGCAGCGGGCGATTCAGCACGTCGCAGCAGGCCTGCATAATGACCTGGTTTTTCCGCGCGATGCCGCCCAGCGCCATCACGTTATTGACGGCGATCCCCTGATCGGTAAAGCACTCCATGATTGCGCGTGCGCCAAAGGCGGTGGCAGCAATCAAACCGCCGAACAGCAGCGGAGCGTCGGTAGCGAGGTTCAGATCGGTAATCACCCCTTTCAGGCGTTGGTTAGCGTTCGGTGTGCGGCGGCCGTTAAACCAGTCGAGCACCACCGGTAGGTGATCCAGAGACGGATTTTGAGCCCATACTTCGGTCAGCGCCGGAAGCAGTTGTTTCTGGCTGGCGTTGATTTGCTCTTTCAGTTCCGGATGCTGGGCGGCAAGCTGTTCCAGCGGCCAGCCGAGTACGCGACCAAACCAGGCGTAGATATCCCCAAACGCCGATTGGCCTGCTTCCAGACCGATAAATCCAGGCACCACGCTGCCATCAACCTGACCGCAAATACCTTTCACTGCCCGCTCGCCAACGCTCTGTTTGTCGGCAATCAGAATGTCACAGGTGGAAGTACCGATAACTTTTACCAGTGCGTTAGGCTGTGCGCCTGCGCCAACTGCGCCCATATGGCAGTCAAACGCGCCGCCGGAAATCACTACGCTTTCAGGCAGGCCGAGACGCTGCGCCCATTCCGGGCATAAGGTGCCCACCGGAATATCGGCAGTCCAGGTATCAGTGAACAGCGGGGAAGGCAAATGGCGATTGAGGATCGGGTCCAGCTCATCAAAGAAACTGGCTGGCGGCAGGCCACCCCAGCTTTCGTGCCACAGAGATTTATGCCCGGCGCTGCAACGTCCGCGACGAATATCCTGCGGGCGGGTGGTACCGGAAAGCAGAGCTGGCACCCAGTCGCACAGCTCAATCCATGATGCGGCAGATTGTGCCACGGCGTTGTCCTGGCGAGTTACATGCAGGATTTTTGCCCAGAACCATTCGCTGGAATAAATACCGCCAATATTGCGGGAGTAGTCAACGTTGCCCGGCGTGTGACATAAGCGGGTAATCTCTTCCGCTTCTTCAACCGCGGTGTGGTCTTTCCACAATACGAACATCGCGTTCGGGTTCTCGGCAAACTCCGGGCGCAGCGCCAACACGTTGCCGTCGGCGTCAATCGGTGCGGGCGTCGAGCCGGTTGTGTCAACGCCAATCCCGACCACAGCTGCGCGCTGTTCGACGCAAAGCTCTGCAAGCACAGTTTTCAGCGCCGCTTCCATTGACTCAATGTAGTCACGCGGATGATGACGGAACTGGTTATTCGGGGCATCACAAAATTGCCCGTTCTGCCAACGGGGATACCACTCTACGCTGGTGGCGATCTCTTCACCAGTGGCGCATTCCACCGCCAAAGCTCGCACAGAATCACTGCCAAAATCGAGGCCAATTGCAATCGCCATCGTTTCACTCCATCCAAAAAAACGGGTATGGAGAAACAGTAGAGAGTTGCGAAAAAAAACGTCAGGCTGGATCCGCTAATCTTATGGATAAAAATGCTATGGCATAGCAAAGTGTGACGCCGTGCAAATAATCAATGTGGACTTTTCTGCCGTGATTATAGACACTTTTATTACGCGTTTTTGTCATGGCTTTGGTCCCGCTTTGTTACAGAATGCTTTTAATAAGCGGGGTTACCGGTTGGGTCAGCGAGAAGAGCCAGTAAAAGACGCAGTGACGGCAATGTCTGATGCAATATGGACAATTGGTTTCTTCTCTGAATGGCGGGAGTATGAAAAGTATGGCTGAAGCGCAAAATGATCCCCTGCTGCCGGGATACTCGTTTAACGCCCATCTGGTGGCGGGTTTAACGCCGATTGAGGCCAACGGTTATCTCGATTTTTTTATCGACCGACCGCTGGGAATGAAAGGTTATATTCTCAATCTCACCATTCGCGGTCAGGGCATAGTGAAAAACCAGGGACGAGAATTTGTCTGCCGACCGGGTGATATTTTGCTGTTCCCGCCAGGAGAGATTCATCACTACGGTCGTCATCCGGAGGCTCACGAATGGTATCACCAGTGGGTTTACTTTCGTCCGCGCGCCTACTGGCATGAATGGGTTAACTGGCCGTCGATATTTGCCAATACCGGTTTCTTTCGCCCGGATGAAGCGCACCAGCCGCATTTCAGCGACCTGTTTGGGCAAATCATTAATGCCGGACAAGGGGAAGGGCGCTATTCGGAATTGCTGGCGATAAATCTGCTTGAGCAATTGTTACTGCGGCGCATGGAAGCGATTAACGAGTCGCTCCATCCGCCGATGGATAATCGGGTACGCGAGGCTTGTCAGTACATCAGCGATCACCTGGCAGACAGTAATTTTGATATCGCCAGCGTCGCACAGCATGTCTGCCTGTCGCCGTCGCGTCTGTCGCATTTGTTCCGCCAGCAGTTAGGGATTAGCGTATTAAGCTGGCGCGAGGACCAGCGCATCAGTCAGGCGAAGCTGCTTTTGAGCACCACCCGGATGCCTATCGCCACAGTCGGTCGCAATGTCGGTTTTGACGATCAACTCTATTTCTCGCGAGTATTTAAAAAATGCACCGGGGCCAGCCCGAGCGAGTTTAGGGCTGGATGTGAATAATAAGAAAGAAGGGGGAGTCTCTTACTTTCGTTACCTGACGTTATTTATATATGTTACGGATAATTAATTTTATTTTATTTGTAAGCTAAATATTAATTATCTTTAGGTGAATCGTTTCGCCTGAATAATATTTTTGTTTGTTTTTGCTTGCCTGTTTTTTTCTTGATAAAAATCCCGATAACAATTTCTTTTTTAGTGATAATAAAATCAAAAAGGAAGACTTATGTATCGGGATACCCGTCGTGAATATATTGTCCGGTTACTTCGCAACAAGGATGAGTGCAGTGTTAGCGATTTAGCTAACTATTTTTCTGTTACCAAAGAGACGATTCGGACAGATTTAGCGTGGTTGCAAAAGCGTGGTGTAGTGAGTCGTCATCATGGAGGCGTCTCATTGAAAAAACATTTAATGCAAAATGCGCTTTCGCAACAAGAGTATGTCGATATGAGTTTGCTTATCAAGCAACAACAGCAGGGTATTGGCTATTTAACCTCGCTTGATGATAAAGGACGCCGAATGGTAGGTAAAGTTTGTGTGTTAGGATCATTTAACGTCGATATTGTGGCGAAAGTGTATCGCTTCCCGAATGAAGGCGAAACGTTAGTGGCCAGGGAAACTACCATGGGGCCGGGGGGTAAAGGCGCGAATCAGGCACTAGCCGCTCATCGGGCAGGTGCGCAAATACACTTCGCCTGTAAGATTGGTCGCGATCAGTTTAATCATTTTGCCCGCAATCATATTGAGTCCATTGGTATTGGTTCATTTACTTTTTATGAGTCTGAACTATCTACCACCGGTTGTGCGGTCATTTATGTAAATGATGAAGGTGAAAACATGATTGCTATGTCTCCAGGGGCAAATCATGAATTAAGTGATAACGATATTATTCAACTTTCTCACTTTATAGCCGAGTCCGATGTATTCATTGTACAGATGGAAAATAATCTTGCCGCTACTCAACTGGCATTAAAATGTGCTCAAAAAATGCAGGTGACAACGATTTTAAATCCTGCACCGTGGTCCAGTGATGTCGCCACATTATTACCTTTTATTGATATTGTGACGCCAAATGAAACCGAAGCATCGGCGATGTCAGGTATGGTAATTGACAATATTTCTGATGCTGTGAAGGCTGCGAAGCATATTTATAATGCCGGGCAATGTTCAGTAATTATTACGATGGGAAAACGAGGTGCATTAATTTATGACGGGCAACAATGTGCGCATATTCCGGCATTTTCGGCAGTCGCTGTAGATACAACAGGTGCGGGTGATGCGTTTAATGGCGCGCTCGCCGCCGCACTGGCGAAGGGAGAATCACTTGTTAAAGCAGCCTGGTATGCCAGCGCTTTCGCTTCGCTGGCAGTAGAAAAAGAAGGGGCAGCCAATATGCCTGATATCTCTCTGGTGGATGCCAGAATTCAGCAGCAGAATGTTGCCATTCAGACTTTCTGATGTTTCACTGAACGAAGGATGAAATATGAAAACAATTGAAGGGATTATTCCGGTAATGCTAACGCCTTTTACGGCGGATAATAAAATTGATTACCTGGGTCTTAAACGGCTAATTGACTGGTATATCGAAAACGGTGCCGACGCGTTATTTGCCGTGTGTCAGTCCAGTGAAATGCAGTATTTAACTTTAGAAGAGCGCGTGGAGCTGGCGAGCTTTGTGGTTGAATATAGCCAACAACGAGTACCGGTTATTGCGTCCGGGCATATTTCTGATGATCTGGAACAGCAAATTCAGGAGCTCAATGCTATGGCGGCAACGGGCATTGATGCGCTGGTGTTAGTGACGAATCATCTTGATCCACATAACGAAGGTACCACGGTATTCCTCCGTACGCTTGATGCGCTATTGATGTCATTACCCGAAAGTATGGCGCTGGGTCTGTATGAATGCCCGGCCCCGTATCGCCGCTTATTAACCGATGAGGAACTGCTTTACTGCGCACAAAGCGGGCGTTTTCAAATCTTAAAAGACGTCAGTTGTGATCTACCTACAGTGACGCGACGGGTGCAATTAACTCAGCACACGCCAATGACGATTGTTAATGCTAATGCTGCCATTGCCTGGGAGGCGATGCTTGCAGGTTCGAAAGGTTTTTGTGGCGTCTTTGCCAACTTTCATCCTGACTTGTATCACTGGCTTTGGCTTGAAGGAAAACAACACCCTGAAGAGGCAAAACAACTCGCCTGGTTTTTATCGCTGAGTGCCGTCAGTGAAAATATTGGCTATCCGAAAAATGCCAAAATATTTCATCAGCAGCGAGGAACATTTGACTGTGTTCATTGCCGGGTAACGGCTGACGATGTGCTGAAAAAATATTGGGGGCTGGAGGTGGTGCTAAAACAAATTGCTGATGCCGCAGATTTCCAGCGTCAACAACTCAAATATTAATATCCGACAGCACTTGCTGTTATTAAAAAATAATTAAGACAGGAGTCTACAAATATGAAACGAACCCTGATGAGTTGTGCCGTTGCTTCACTGCTGGTTTCAGGTTCCGCGCTGGCTGCATGGCCAGAAAAACCAATCCAAATCATTGTCCCCTGGGGCGCGGGAGGAAATACCGATACGGTTGCACGCCTGGTGGCAGAAGGGCTGCAAAAAGAGTTGAAAGTGAATGTCAACGTGGTGAATCGCACGGGAGGTGCTGGGGTGGTTGGCCATGATGCCATTGCGAAAGCTAAAGCGGATGGCTATACCCTGGGAATTGCGACGGTAGAAATCACCATGATGCACCATCAGGGGATGACGGCGTTAACGTATCAGAACTACACGCCAATTACACGGCTGGCAGTGAATCTGGGAGGCGTGCAAGTCGCAGCAAATTCGCAGTTCGAAAATATCGTCCAGATGACCGACTACATCAAGGCGAATCCAGGTAAGTTAAAAGCATCGGGTAGCGGGTTAAATTCCGGCTGGCATCTGAACTTGATAGGTATGCTCGACAGTATGGGGCTTCCGCCTTCTGCCGTGACCTGGGTGCCTTCTGAAGGTTCCAGTTCTGCACTGATGGAACTGGTTTCCGGTGGTATAGATTTTACAACGTCATCACCAGGCGAAGCGAAAAGTATGGTCGATGCCAAAATGGTGCGTAATTTAGCGACCATGGCAGAAAAATCAGCAGGGCTTTATAAAGATCTTCCAGTATTCCAACAAGCAACTGGCTATAAATATCATTTGGCGACATGGAATGCCTTAGTGGTTCCGGCGGGTACTCCTGAAGAGGTCTCACAAAAATTAACTGCCGCTATGCAGGCAGTGTTTGCGCAGGGGAAATTACAAGAATTCGCTACCAAACAGGGTTTCGAAGTTTACCCGCTGTATGGCAAAGAGATGACGACATTTATGGCAGATGAAGATGCCAGATACGGAAAATTAATAGCCAAAATCAAAGGTTAATCAGACAGGGCGGTGAATATATCGCCGCCAAATTACAGGGATAGCATTATGCGCATAATACCGATAACGCCGTTATTTCTGCTGATTTTTGCCATGTTTATTTTTGGCTGGAGCATAACGCAATATGGAGGCATATCGCAGTATGGCGCTGGATTTATGCCTTGCATCATCAGTGGATTGTTGTTGTTTTTAGCGGCTATTGATGTAGCGATAGATATTAAACACCGGCACCGTAACAAAGTTTCTTTAACTTTTGATGAAGTGAAAGCACTTTTACTGGTTATTACAGTGGTACTACTGTTTGTATTACTGTTAGATATTCTCGGCTTTGTGATTTGCTCATTTTTGTTGCTTTTTATTTTAATGAAAATACGAGGTGTCAGACTTTTGCATTCCGTTATCGTTTCGATATCGGCATCTCTTATTATCTGGTTCATTTTTGCCAGAGTGTTGTTGGTCGCCTTTCCTGAAGGAATCTTGTTTTAAGGATGCAATATGGATATTTTGATTCAGGCACTAACGTATATTAATTTGAATGCCATTCTGGCCATTATTGCTGCTACGGCCTTTGGGTTATTTGTGGGGGCCATCCCTGGATTGACCGCAACGATGGCGGTTGCACTAATGGTGCCTTTTACCTTCTTTCTTGATCCTATTCCCGCCCTGGCATTAATGATTGCCGTTGGTGCGTCATCCATTTATGCCGGAGATATCCCCGGCGCACTTTTGCGTATACCAGGGACACCTGCTTCGGCGGCTTATGTTGCTGATTCAAATGAACTGGTCAAGCAAGGGAAGGTGAATCGCGTATTGGGACTTGGGCTGGTGAGTTCGGTCATTGGTGGCGTGATTGGATCACTTATTTTGATGTTGGCTGCGCCTGTACTGGCGAAATTTGCCCTTAATTTTAGTTCTTATGAATACACATGGCTTTCTCTTTTAGGCTTAACTTGCGCGACTCTGGTTGTGGGTAATCAACCACTGAAAGGCATGGTGACCTTATGTTTGGGATTATTACTGGCGTGTATCGGTTATGATCAAATATCCGGAGTTCCACGTTTTACGTTTGGTCAAATCAGCCTGTTACAAGGGGTGAACTTTATCCCGGCGATGATTGGTCTGTTCGCGATATCCGGCGCAATTGAATATTATCGTGACAAAATTAGCCAGGTAAGTGGTGTTGTGCCACAAACGCAAACGGGGATTAATTTATTCAAGGGAATGGGGCAGGTGATTTGGTCACGAAAATTAAATCTTGGCCGAAGTAGTATTATCGGTACGCTTATCGGAGCATTACCCGGCGCTGGAGCGGATATTGCTGCGTGGATAAGTTACGCCATTTCAAAAAAATTCTCTCGCCAGCAGGAGTTATATGGGCATGGATCTGAGGAGGCAATTGTTGATTCCTCGAGCAGTAACAACGCCAGTCTGGCGGGGAGTTGGATCCCTTCATTAGTTTTCGGTATTCCGGGCGATTCTGCCGCTGCAATTATCATCGGCGTGCTCTATATGAAGGATATGAATCCAGGGCCGACATTATTTCTGTTCCAGGCAGATAAACTTTATGCCGTATTTATCTTGTTTCTGATCGCCAATATTGCATTACTACCGTTAGCCACAATTGCGGTCAGTTTCATCAAACGCATCATCTGGATTGATAAAGCGATTCTGTACCCGATTATTCTGATTTTCAGTATTGTCGGTGCATTTGCTATCGATAACTCGGGTGCTTCTGTCGTTGTCATGTTGGTCATGGGGGTTCTTGGATACTGGTTACAACGTAAGGAATACCCGGTTTCGCCCATTATTCTGGGGATGATTCTTGGGCCAATGTTGGAAAAAAACTTATTATCTTCAATGATTAAGTCTAATGGCGAATGGCTGGCGTTTGTTGAGCGCCCGGTATCTATGGCACTGGCTGTCTGTTTCTTTTTGGTTGTCGCGTTGCAAGGACGCAATATCTACCGTTCATTTAGCCGTTAATCCGTTGTTTTCAGACCATCCAAGTTGTGGATGGTCTGCCTTCCCCTAAGTAAAATCCTGCGTGACTGCTAAATTTATACTCTAAATGATTCGCGTTGCAGGAATATATTCATACAAAGAATAGATTGACCTGAATACCACCACTTTGCACAATCCACGACGAATTCATCAACCGGGCACATTATGCAAGCATTGCTGGAACACTTTATTACCCAATCCACCGTGTATTCATTGATGGCGGTGGTGTTGGTGGCCTTTCTGGAGTCGCTGGCGCTGGTCGGTTTGATTCTGCCCGGTACGGTGCTGATGGCGGGGCTGGGAGCGTTGATTGGCAGCGGTGAGTTAAGTTTCTGGCACGCCTGGCTGGCAGGGATCGTCGGTTGCCTGCTGGGCGACTGGATCTCCTTCTGGCTGGGCTGGCGTTTTAAAAAGCCGTTGCATCGCTGGTCATTTCTGAAGAAGAACAAAGCATTACTCGATAAAACCGAACATGCGCTGCATCAGCACAGCATGTTCACCATTCTGGTCGGTCGTTTTGTCGGCCCGACGCGTCCGCTGGTGCCAATGGTGGCAGGGATGCTGGATCTGCCGGTGGCGAAATTTATTACGCCAAATATTATCGGCTGCCTGTTATGGCCACCGTTTTACTTCCTGCCGGGGATTCTGGCGGGTGCGGCGATCGATATTCCTGCCGGGATGCAGAGCGGTGAGTTTAAATGGTTGCTGCTGGTGACGGCGGTATTGTTGTGGGTTGGTGGCTGGCTGTGCTGGCGGTTATGGCGCAGCGGTAAAGCGACTGACCGTTTGAGTCATTATTTGTCCCGCGGTCGTTTGTTGTGGCTGACGCCGTTGATTTCTGCCATCGGCGTGGTGGCGCTGGTGGTGTTAATTCGCCACCCGTTGATGCCGGTGTATATCGATATTTTGCGTAAAGTGGTTGGGGTTTAGAGGATAGCCTTGTGCGGGTTGCCTGATGCGACGCTTGCTGCGTCTTATCAGGCCTACAAAACGCACTACCTGTAGGTCGGATAAGGCGTTCACGCCGCATCCGACAGTGCATATTAACCTTTAATTCCCAACAGCGCCGAAGCACTCGCCTTACCGCTCAACAACTCATCGGTCTTACCCTGCCAGGCGATACGCCCGTCGGCGACCACCACCGAGCGCGTGGCGATCCGCGCCGCATCTTCCACACTGTGCGACACCATCAAGAGCGTCATTTTTTGCTGTTGGCAGCTCGAACTCACCAGCGTCAGCATCTCCTGACGTAGCGCCGGATCGAGTGCGGAAAACGGTTCATCGAGCAATAAAATGGGCTGTTCGCGTACCAGACAACGCGCTAACGCCACGCGCTGTCGCTGACCGCCGGAAAGCTCGCCAGGTAACCGCGCCATTAAATTATCAATCCCCATCTGGTGGGCAATCGCGTGCATTTTCTTCTGCTGCGCCGCATTTAGTTTCAACCCCGGATTTAGCCCCAGCCCGATGTTCTGCGCGACCGTCAGGTGGCTGAACAGGTTGTTCTCCTGAAACAGCATTGACACCGGACGACGTGACGGTGGCGTTGTGGTGTGATCTACGCCGTCGAGAGTCAGCAAACCGCTGGCTGGCGTCAGAAAACCGGCGATCAAATTTAGCAGGGTGCTTTTACCCGCGCCGCTTGGCCCGAGGATCGCCACCTGCTCGCCGCGTTCCACCGTTAAGCTAAAACGCATCGGCAAATGGTGGTAAAGCCAGGTGATATCAGTCAGTTTTAACATTTCGCCCCGGTATTTTTTCAATCACGGTAAACAGCAGAAAACAGAGCAGCAGCAGAATTAACGCGGTGACCGCGCCGTCCTGGCTGCGATAGGAGCCAATTTGCTGATAGAGATAAAACGGCAGGGTACGGAAATCATCGTTACCGAACAATGCCACCACGCCAAAATCACCAATCGACAGCACACAAGCAAAGGCCAGCGCCTGCGCCAGTGGACGTTTCAGAGCGCGCAGCTCCACCACTTTTAAGCGTGACCAGCCTTCAATGCCCAGCGACTGACACAACATGCTGTAGCGGGCGGTGATATCGCGCATCGGGTTTTCCAGTACTTTCAGCGCATAAGGGATTGCCATTAACGCATTGGTGAAAATCACAATGCCGTCAGCAGATTGTGGCAGGCCGATAGTGTTGTTGAGCAGTAAAAAGAAGCCCGTAGCCAGTACAATCCCCGGCATGGCGAGGATCAACATGCCGCTCATCTCCAGCGCCTGACCCGCCAGCATTTTCTGCCGTGCCCGAAGTTCGCGACTGCTCCATAGCAGCATCATGGTCAGCACTACGCACAATACGCCTGCCGCCAGCGCAATACGCAACGAGGTCCACAGCGCCTGCCACAGCACCGGTTGTGCCAGCACTTCCGGCAACTGGCGATTTACCCCATCGACGATCACCGCCAGTAACGGTGGCAGCAACAGCAGCAGCGCCAGCACAATTAACGCCGTGTCGCAAATGCGACTATGCAGACGATCGTCCGGGTCGCGCCAGCCTTGCAGCAGTGTGGTACCGGGCGCAATGGCCTTACTCAATCGCTGACTCAACAGCACCAGCCCGAGGCAGCACACCATCTGGATCAGCGCCAGCATTGCCGCGCGGGCAGGATCGTAGTCGTAACTCAGCGCCTGATAGATTGCCAGCTCGATAGTGGTCGCCTGCGGACCGCCGCCCAGCGATAGCACGGTGGCGAAGCTGGCGAAACAGAGCATAAAGATAAGCGCAGCAACCGGCGGGATTTGTCGCCGTAACCACGGCCATTCGACGAAGCGGAAGAAGTGCCAGCCGCGCATCCCAAGTTGTGCGGCAAGCTGACGTTGTTCGCCGGGAATGTTTTCCAGTGCCTGGAGTAATAAACGGCTAGCCATCGGCAGATTAAAAAACACATGGGCCAGCAAAATGCCTTGCAGGCCGTAGGGCGAAAAGGTCCACTCCAGACCAAGTGATTGCCAGAGCGAGGCCAGCCAGCCCTGGCGACCATAGACGCTAAGAATGCCGAAAACGGCGACCAGCACCGGGAGGATCAAGGTCATTGCGCACAGACGCAACAGCACCTGTCGCCCAGGAAAGCGCCTGCGATAGAGCGCGCGGGCGAGGAATATTGCGGGTACGACAGAGAGCAGCGCCGAGAGAAACGCCTGCCAGAAGGAGAAGCGCACCACATGCCACAGATAGCTGTCCTGCCAGACTGCCACCCAGTCACCCTGCGGCGCGTTCCACCACAGGGCGAGAAACGCCGCCAGCGCAACCGCTACCACCAGTGTGGCGGCGCTTATTCCTGGAATTAACCAGCCGGGAATTAACGGCTGACGGCGCGTTGCCATTCGCTAATCCATGCCTGACGTTGTGCCGCCACTTCGGCGGGCGTGAACTCTAGCGTGGTGGCTGGTTTGGTCAATTGTTCAAATCCTGCAGGCAGAGTGACGTTTGCTACCGGATACATCCAGTTGCCGGTTGGGATCGCATTCTGAAAAGCCGGAGAAACCATAAACTGGAGGAATTTTTGCGCCAGCTCTGGCTGCTTGCTGGCAGCGGTGCGGGCGGCAACTTCCACCTGCAGATAGTGACCTTCGCTGAAGTTCGCGGCGGCGTAGTTATCTTTCTTCTCTTCGAGAATGTGATAAGCCGGAGAGGTGGTGTAACTCAGTACCAGATCGCTTTCGCCTTTTAAAAACAGGCCGTAGGCTTCGCTCCAGCCTTTAGTGACCGTGACAGTTTTCTTCGCCAGTTTCTGCCAGGCTTGCGGGGCGTTATCGCCATAGACTTTTTGCATCCATAGCAACAGACCCAGACCTGGTGTACTGGTACGCGGATCTTCATAAATCACCCGCCAGTTTTGATCGCTCTCAACCAGTTCTTTCAGGCTTTGCGGCGGATTTTTCAGTTTGTTCTTGTCATAGACGAAGGCGAAATAGCCATAGTCAAACGGCACAAAGGTGTCATTTTTCCAGCCGCCGGGAACGTTTACAGCCTCTGTCGCGACGCCGCTTTTGGCAAACAACCCGGTTTTGCTGGCGGCGTCCAGCAGGTTGTTATCCAGCCCCAGCACCACATCGGCTTTGCTGTTTTTGCCTTCCATCCGTAGACGGTTGAGCAGCGAAACGCCATCTTCCAGCGCCACCAGTTTCAGTTCGCAATTACAGTCTGCTTCAAAGGCTTTTTTGACTACCGGACCAGGTCCCCAGTCAGCGGCAAAGGAATCGTAGGTATAAACAGTCAGAACAGGTTTAGCGAAAACAGGCGCTGTGCACAGCAACAGCAGGGGAAGACATTTTTTTAACACTTTGCACCTCACAAAAGAGTGGCAAAGGACTTGAGAAGGAGCCTCAAATCCCTTCGCCGGCGTTATCCGGATCAGGTTCGACGGGTATTTTCTCAGCGCACGCGGCTGCGTGGCACCCCGTTGAGAACGGCGTTAGTGTAGTGATTTTGTTATCAACCAGCAATCATGGATCCGGTGGTGCAAACCACGCTGATTTAAAATCGAACCAGCCGAGGGTGTTCATGCGCAGGCCGCGCATACTGCGTTGCCCCTGAATGATCAGCCAGTGGTGGATAAGTGGCACCATTGCTTTGCTGGCGACCAGTTGCTGGCACCAGTTCGCCAGGTTCATTTCGCCATTGCGCCAGCGGGCGGCGTCGGCTTGCCAGTCGATCGGAATACAGTGTTGGAGTAGCGGCACCTCGCACAAGTGCGCGAACAGCGAAAAATCCAGCGGCAGCGTAAAGTTGGCGCTGTTAAGCCAGATATCGCTCTCGATCTCTCCTTCATGCCACTGATCGTAGCTGATCTCTTTGATTTCCAGCGTGACCTGGTGACTCGCCAGAATCTGCTGCATGATCCCGGCAATCACTCGATGTTCAATATGATCCTGATAAAAGGTCAGGGTGAGATGTTCCAGCCCGGCGGGTTTTTCGCAATGTGTCGGGCGGGCATGGTGCCAGCGGGGGAGCAGTCCATAAGCCGGGAACCAGAGTTGCTGGTATTGTTCCTCGGCGAAATAGACCAGATTCGTCGGAGAAAGCACATAGCTTACCCAGTCCCTGACTTGCTGATTCGCCCCGCGGTGGGTGCGGTTGTCGAACAGTAAATAATAGCAACCTTCCTCCAGGCGGCTTTCAATCTCTTGTTCCTCGCCCTGCGGCCCTTTCAGCATCAGCCCTCCGGCTGGCTCGTCGGCAATTTCCGTTAGAACCCAGACGTTAACTTCGTCGATTAATGCCCGGTAACCGAAGAAGTCATCGAATGCCTGAATTTTCAGTTGATTGGTGCTGTTGCGGATCACCGCATACGGACCGGTGCCGATGGGATGGCTGGCAAAGTTACTGAGGGTTTCCCATTCGCGCGGCAGGATCATTGCCGGAACTTGCCCCAGCAGTAACGGCAACCAGCGGTCCGGTTGCGTGAGATGGATATCCAGCGTCCAGGGCGTCGGCGACACAATGTCAGCAATATGCGAATAGAGCGGAAGCGTATTGATTCGTTTTAAAGAGGCGATCACATCGTCCATTTCCAGTTCACGACCATGGTGAAAATGGACTCCTGGACGCAAAAAGAAACGCCAGTGAAGCGGTGATATTTGCTGCCAGTGGTGTGCGATGTCTGCTTCCAGTTCCCCATTTTCCTCATTTATGCGCGTTAGCGAACTGAAGATTTGCCGGGCGATATGGGTTTCAGAACGGCGCAATGCGCTGCCAGGTAGCAGATTACGCAACGGACGATAGTAGAGCACGCGCAGGATGTGCCGCCCCTGGCGGAAGCTGCGGCCCAGATGAGAAACCAGCATTTGCCGCACAGTCGCTTTGTCGCCAACCAACTGCACTAGTTGGTCGATACGATCCTGCTCCAGCAGGTCTTCCGCTCGCTGTTGCTGAAGCGCCAGCCCGGTATAGAGGAATGTCAGACGCGAGCGTTTACCGCGCCCGACTTCCGCTTCCCACGTCAGCCAGCCGCGATCCTGCATGGTGTTGAGCAGGGTGCGCATATGACGACGCGAGCAACTCAGTAACGCTGCCAGTTCGTTGAGCGTGGTCTCCTGAGATTTACCCTCGCAGCATTGCCACAGGCGGATGAACTGTTGTTGCAGACGAGCAGATGGCATAAAAGGGGAACTCCTGCGCAAAAGACAGCAATTTTATTTTCCCTATATTAAGTCAATAATTCCTAACGATGAAGCAAGGAGGTGCCCCATGCGTCAGTTTTATCAGCACTATTTTACCGCGACAGCGAAGTTGTGCTGGTTGCGTTGGTTAAGCGTCCCACAACGATTAACCATGCTTGAAGAACTGATGCAATGGGAGGGGAGTCATTCTGACTACTGATTTGCGGACATCATGTGTGACTGAGTATTGGTGTTAATCGCCACGCCAGCAGTGATTATCTGCTGGCTTTTTTCTTTTGGCGATTGAGTGCCGGACGGTGTACAAACTAACGCATAAACGCCGGTTGCTTCTCTTCATAAGACGCAATAGCATCGTCGTGCTGCAGAGTCAGGCCGATGCTGTCCAGACCGTTCATCATGCAGTGGCGGCGGAAGGCATCGATGGTAAAGCGATAAGTTTTCTCTCCCGCTTTCACCTCTTGCGCTTCCAGGTCTACATCAAAATGAATCCCCGGATTGGCTTTCACCAGCGCAAACAGCTCATCCACTTCTGCATCGCTTAATTTCACCGGCAGCAGCTGGTTGTTAAAGCTATTGCCGTAGAAGATGTCAGCAAAACTCGGCGCAATCACCACCTTAAAACCGTAATCGGTCAATGCCCACGGCGCGTGCTCACGCGAGGAACCGCAGCCGAAGTTTTCTCGTGCCAGCAAAATGGAAGCGCCCTGATACTGCGGGAAGTTCAGCACGAAGTCCGGGTTTGGCTGTTGGCCTTTTTCATCCAGAAAACGCCAGTCGTTAAACAGATGCGCGCCAAAACCCGTACGGGTCACTTTCTGCAAAAACTGTTTCGGGATGATTGCATCGGTATCGACATTGGCGGCATCCAACGGAACCACCAGGCCTGTGTGTTTGATAAATTTCTCTGCCATGGTGTGCTCCTTATTTAATGTTACGAATGTCGGCGAAATGTCCGGTCACAGCCGCGGCGGCAGCCATTGCCGGGCTGACCAGATGCGTGCGCCCGCCGCGCCCCTGGCGGCCTTCAAAGTTACGGTTGCTGGTGGAGGCGCAACGTTCGCCCGGATTCAGACGGTCGTTATTCATCGCCAGACACATTGAGCAACCTGGCAAGCGCCATTCAAAACCAGCTTCGATAAAAATTTTGTCCAGACCTTCCGCTTCCGCCTGGGCTTTAACCGGACCGGAGCCGGGAACCACCAGCGCTTGTACGCCTGGCGCGACTTTCCGGCCTTTGGCGATTTCCGCTGCCGCGCGTAAATCTTCAATACGCGAGTTAGTACAGGAACCAATAAACACTTTGTCGATAGCCACTTCTGTCAGCGGAATACCCGGTTTCAGCCCCATATAGGCCAGCGCTTTTTCTGCCGACGCGCGTTCAACCGGATCGGCAAACGAAGCCGGATCGGGAATATTGTCGTTCACAGAAATCACCTGGCCTGGATTGGTGCCCCAGGTGACCTGCGGCGAAATCTCTTCTGCTTGCAGAGTGACAACGGTATCGAAAGTTGCTCCTTCGTCGGTTTGCAGGGTTTTCCAGTAGGCAACGGCGTCGTCGAAATCTTTACCTTTCGGCGCATGCAGACGGCCTTTAACATAGTTAAAGGTGGTTTCGTCCGGCGCAACCAGACCGGCTTTTGCGCCCATTTCGATTGCCATATTGCACAGGGTCATACGACCTTCCATGCTTAAATCACGGATTGCTTCGCCGCAAAATTCCACCACATGCCCGGTACCGCCTGCGCTGCCGGTTTTACCAATAATTGCCAGCACGATATCTTTTGCGGTAATGCCCGGCGCGGCTTTGCCCTGGACTTCAATTTTCATGGTCTTCGCCCGGCCCTGTTTCAGGGTTTGCGTTGCCAGTACGTGTTCAACTTCGGAAGTGCCGATACCAAAGGCCAGTGCGCCAAACGCGCCGTGGGTGGCGGTATGTGAGTCGCCGCAGACAATGGTCATCCCCGGCAAGGTCACACCCTGTTCCGGCCCCATTACGTGGACGATCCCCTGATACGGGTGATTCAGGTCATACAGCTCGACGCCAAATTCTTTGCAGTTTTTGATCAGCTCCTGCATCTGGATGCGCGCCATTTCACCGCAGGCATTAATGTCTTTCGTCTGGGTAGAGACGTTGTGATCCATGGTGGCGAAGGTTTTGCCCGGCTGACGTACCGGGCGACCGTGGGCGCGCAGACCATCGAACGCCTGCGGTGAGGTCACTTCATGCACCAGGTGGCGGTCGATATATAACAGCGGGGTTTCGTTTTCGGCTTCGTACACTACGTGAGCGTCGAATAATTTTTCGTATAACGTCTTAGCCATGATTACACCCCTTCTGCCACATAGCGGGCAATGATATCGCCCATTTCATCGGTACTAACGGCGGCAGCGCCACGGGCTAAATCCCCGGTGCGAATGCCTTCTTCTAATGCGCGGTTAATGGCGCGTTCAATGGCGGAAGCCGCATCATCGGCATCCAGGCTGTAACGCAGCAGCAGCGCCAGCGACAGAATTTGTGCAATCGGGTTGGCGATATTTTTACCTGCGATATCGGGTGCCGAGCCGCCCGCCGGTTCATACAGACCAAAACCTTGCTCGTTCAGGCTGGCGGAAGGCAACATCCCCATTGAGCCAGTGATCATTGCGCACTCATCAGACAGAATGTCGCCAAACAGGTTGGAGCACAGCAAGACGTCAAACTGTGATGGATCTTTAATCAGCTGCATGGTGGCGTTGTCGATGTACATATGCGCCAGTTCGACGTCCGGGTATTCCGTGGCGATCTCGTTAACGATCTCCCGCCATAAAATAGAGGATTGCAGCACGTTGGCTTTGTCGATTGAGGTGACTTTGTGGCGACGCTTGCGGGCAGATTCAAATGCGATGCGGGCAATACGCTCGATCTCAAAACGGTGGTACACCTCGGTATCAAACGCTTTTTCATATTGTCCGCTACCTTCGCGGCCTTTTGGCTGACCGAAATAGATGCCGCCGGTCAGTTCGCGCACACACAGGATGTCAAAGCCGTTTGCGGCAATGTCAGCACGCAGCGGACAGAATGCTTCCAGCCCCTGATACAGTTTTGCCGGACGCAGATTGCTGAATAATTTGAAGTGCTTACGCAAAGGCAGCAGTGCGCCGCGTTCTGGTTGCTGGTCTGGCGGCAAATGTTCCCACTTCGGACCACCTACCGAGCCAAACAGCACGGCATCGGCTTGCTCACAACCTTCAACCGTCGCAGGCGGCAGCGGCTGCCCGTGATTATCAATGGCTGCGCCGCCTACATCGTAATGGCTGGTGGTGATACGCATCGCAAATCGGTTGCGCACGGCATCCAGCACTTTCAGCGCCTGGGTCATCACTTCCGGACCAATACCGTCCCCCGGCAATACGGCAATATGGTAATTCTTCGACATCACACGGTTTCCTTGTTGTTTTCGTTGTGTTGAGCTTTGCGTTGCAACTCTTTTTCGACTTCTGCGGCACGCCAGATATTGTTCAGTACGTGCACCATGGCTTTGGCGGAGGACTCGACAATATCGGTGGCCAGGCCGACGCCGTGGAAGCGGCGACCGTTGTAGTTGGCGACAATATCCACCTGACCCAGCGCATCTTTACCGTGACCTTTGGCGGTCAGGCTGTATTTCACCAGTTCGACGTTATAGTCAGTGATGCGGTTTATCGCCTGGTAGACGGCATCAACCGGGCCGTTGCCGTTAGCGGCTTCTGCTTTAACTTCTTCGCCACAGGCCAGTTTGACGGCGGCAGTGGCAATATCGTTAGAACCTGACTGCACGCTGAAGTAATCCAGACGGAAATGCTCCGGCTCTTCTTGCTGCTTATCGATGAAGGCCAGCGCCTCCAGATCGTAATCAAACACCTGGCCTTTTTTGTCCGCCAGCTTCAGGAAAGCGTCGTACAGGTTGTCTAAATTATATTCACTTTCTTTATATCCCATCTCATCCATGCGATGTTTCACCGCCGCACGCCCCGAACGAGAGGTCAGATTCAGCTGGATTTGGTTCAGACCAATAGATTCTGGTGTCATGATTTCGTAGTTTTCGCGGTTTTTCAGTACACCATCCTGGTGGATACCGGAGGAGTGTGCGAATGCGCCGCTGCCAACAATGGCTTTGTTTGCCGGGATCGGCATATTACAAATCTGGCTAACTAACTGGCTGGTGCGCCATATCTCCTGGTGATTGATGGCGGTGTGGACGTTGAGAATATCCTTACGAACTTTGATCGCCATGATGACTTCTTCAAGGGAACAGTTACCGGCACGCTCGCCGATCCCGTTCATTGCGCCTTCTACCTGCCGTGCTCCGGCATGTACCGCCGCCAGTGAGTTGCCGACCGCCAGGCCCAAATCGTCGTGGGTATGTACGGAAATAATGGCTTTGTCGATGTTGGGTACGCGTTCATACAGGCCGCTGATGATTCCGGCGAACTCAAATGGCATGGTGTAGCCCACGGTGTCCGGAATGTTGATGGTGGTGGCACCGGCATTAATCGCCGCTTCGACCACTCGCGCCAGATCGGCAATTGGGGTGCGTCCGGCATCTTCGCAAGAAAATTCAACATCATCGGTGTAATTACGGGCGCGTTTCACCATATAGATAGCGCGTTCGATCACTTCGTCCAGCGTGCTGCGCAGCTTGGTGGCGATGTGCATTGGCGAAGTGGCAATAAAGGTATGAATACGGAAGGCTTCGGCGACTTTCAGGGATTCGGCTGCCACGTCGATATCTTTCTCCACGCAGCGAGCTAACGCGCATACACGGCTGTTTTTAACCTGGCGAGCGATGGTCTGCACTGATTCAAAATCACCCGGCGAAGAGACGGGGAAACCGACTTCCATCACGTCAACACCCATACGCTCAAGGGCCAGCGCAATTTGCAGTTTTTCTTTCACACTCAAGCTTGCCTGTAACGCCTGTTCACCGTCGCGCAATGTGGTATCGAAAATAATGACTTGCTGGCTCATGGTTTGGGTCCTTGTCTCTTTTTGAGCGCCTCGCTTCGGGCATAAAAAAACCCGCGCAATGGCGCGGGTTTTTGTTTGACTGCGTGCTGGCTTAATGCTGGATGCCGCTCACTCGTCTACCGCGCAAAGAAGATGCGTTTAGTAGTAGTAGACCGATAAAGCGAACGATGTGAGTCATTAAATCAGCTCCAGATGAATGCGATATGCTTTTAGAGTTACTGGATACAAAAACGGATGTCAACCCTGAAGCAATAAAAACGTCACGCCATTGTGAGTTCGGCATCCGTAAAATTAGCTAATTGTGCTGCGGTGGTTAAAACAAGCGATATTAATTTCTGCTTAACCGCCGATGCTTTTCATCGGTTGACATATTTCAGAATAATTTTTTGCATCTAATCAACGAGGGAAAGGGGGATAAAATGCACGCGTTACAAAACCTATCCTGATGATTTGTATTGAATTATATGTTTTGCGAATTTTTTGATATTCATTTGGTGAATATTATTGATCAATTAATGTTAAGAATTAATGCATTAAACATATAAATTAATTATTAAAAAGCACATTTAATCCATTTTGTGGATGATTGAGTATTCGTGGTAGTTATGATTAGATTGTTTTCGCAACAAAAAAATTATGGATTATTATGCTGTAGTAAACGACTCTTTGCTCGGCAGTGGATTCTGTTTTTATCAGAACCCGTATCTTTATGTTTTCCTAATTTTACTCATTTTGCTTTTTCTTATTTTATATGCATGATAAATCATATTCTCGAGGATTATTTCTCTGCATTCCAATAAGGGAAAGGGAGTTAAGTGTGACAGTGGAGTTAAGTATGCCAGAGGTACAAACAGATCATCCAGAGACGGCGGAGTTAAGCAAGCCACAGCTACGCATGGTCGATCTCAACTTATTAACCGTTTTCGATGCCGTGATGCAGGAGCAAAACATCACCCGTGCCGCTCATGCTCTGGGAATGTCGCAACCTGCGGTCAGTAACGCTGTTGCACGCCTGAAGGTGATGTTTAATGACGAGCTTTTTGTTCGTTATGGTCGTGGTATTCAACCGACTGCTCGCGCATTTCAACTTTTTGGCTCAGTTCGTCAGGCATTGCAATTAGTACAAAATGAATTACCAGGTTCAGGCTTTGAGCCTGCCAGTAGTGAACGTGTATTTCATCTTTGTGTCTGCAGCCCGTTAGACAGCATTCTGACCTCGCAGATTTATAATCACATTGAGCAGATTGCGCCAAATATACATGTTATGTTCAAGTCTTCATTAAATCAGAACACTGAACATCAGCTGCGTTATCAGGAAACGGAGTTTGTGATTAGTTATGAAGACTTCCATCGTCCTGAATTTACCAGCGTGCCATTATTTAAAGATGAAATGGTGTTGGTAGCCAGCAAAAATCATCCAACAATTAAAGGCCCGTTACTGAAACATGATGTTTATAACGAACAACATGCGGCGGTTTCGCTCGATCGTTTCGCGTCATTTAGTCAAACCTGGTATGACACGGTAGATAAGCAAGCCAGTATCGCGTATCAGGGCATGGCAATGATGAGCGTACTTAGCGTGGTGTCGCAAACGCATCTGGTTGCTATTGCGCCGCGTTGGTTGGCTGAAGAGTTCGCTGAATCCTTAGAGTTACAGGTATTACCGCTGCCGTTAAAACAAAACAGCAGAACCTGTTATCTCTCCTGGCATGAAGCTGCCGGGCGCGATAAAGGCCATCAGTGGATGGAAGAGCAATTAGTCTCAATTTGCAAACGCTAACTGAATGCAGAATAGGTCAGACATCAATGTCTGGTTTATTCTGCATTTTTTATTGAATGTAGAATTTTATTCTGAATATTTGTGCTCTCTATTTTAGGATTAATTAAAAAAATAGAGAAATTGCTGTAAGTTGTAGGATTCAGCCGATTTATTATCAATTTCATCCTCTGTAATGGAGGATTTTATCGTTTCTTTTCACCTTTCCTCCTGTTTATTCTTATTACCCCGTGTTTATGTCTCTGTCTGCCAATTGCTTAAGCAAGATCGGACGGTTAATGTGTTTTACACATTTTTTCCGTCAAACAGTGAGGCAGGCCATGGAGATGTTGTCTGGAGCCGAGATGGTCGTCCGATCGCTTATCGATCAGGGCGTTAAACAAGTATTCGGTTATCCTGGAGGCGCGGTCCTTGATATTTACGATGCATTGCATACCGTGGGTGGTATCGATCATGTTTTAGTTCGCCATGAGCAGGCGGCGGTGCATATGGCCGATGGTCTGGCGCGCGCGACCGGGGAAGTCGGCGTCGTGCTGGTAACGTCGGGTCCAGGGGCGACCAATGCGATTACTGGCATTGCCACCGCTTATATGGATTCCATTCCATTAGTTGTCCTTTCCGGGCAGGTAGCGACTTCGTTGATAGGTTATGATGCCTTTCAGGAGTGCGACATGGTGGGGATTTCTCGCCCGGTGGTTAAACACAGTTTTCTGGTTAAGCAAACGGAAGACATTCCGCAGGTGCTGAAAAAGGCTTTCTGGCTAGCGGCAAGTGGTCGTCCTGGACCCGTGGTCGTTGATTTACCGAAAGATATTCTAAATCCGGCGAACAAATTACCCTATGTCTGGCCGGAGTCGGTCAGTATGCGTTCTTACAATCCCACGACCTCCGGGCATAAAGGGCAAATTAAGCGCGCTCTGCAAACGCTGGTGGCGGCAAAAAAACCGGTTGTCTACGTAGGCGGTGGGGCAATCACGGCGGGCTGCCATCTGCAGTTGAAAGAAGCGGTGGAGGCGTTGAATCTGCCCGTTGTTTCCTCTTTGATGGGGCTGGGGGCGTTTCCGGCAACGCATCGTCAGGCACTGGGCATGTTGGGAATGCACGGTACCTACGAAGCCAATATGACGATGCATAACGCGGATGTGATTTTCGCCGTCGGGGCACGTTTTGATGACCGAACGACGAACAATCTGGCAAAATACTGCCCAAATGCCACTGTTCTGCATATCGATATTGATCCAACCTCAATTTCTAAAACCGTGACTGCTGATATCCCGATTGTGGGGGATGCTCGCCAGGTCCTAGAACAAATGCTTGAACTCCTGTCGCAAGAATCCGCCCATCAACCGCTGGATGAGATCCGCGACTGGTGGCAGCAGATTGAACAGTGGCGCGCTCGTCAGTGCCTGAAATATGACACTCACAGTGAAAAGATTAAACCGCAGGCGGTGATCGAGACTCTTTGGCGGTTGACTAATGGGGACGCTTACGTGACGTCCGATGTCGGGCAGCACCAGATGTTTGCTGCGCTTTATTATCCATTCGACAAACCGCGTCGCTGGATCAACTCTGGCGGCCTCGGCACGATGGGTTTTGGTTTACCTGCGGCACTGGGCGTCAAAATGGCGTTGCCAGAAGAAACCGTGGTTTGCGTCACTGGTGACGGCAGTATTCAGATGAACATCCAGGAACTGTCTACCGCCTTGCAATACGAGTTGCCCGTACTGGTGGTGAATCTCAATAATCGCTATCTGGGGATGGTGAAGCAGTGGCAGGACATGATCTATTCCGGCCGTCATTCACAATCTTATATGCAGTCCTTACCAGACTTCGTCCGTCTGGCGGAAGCCTATGGTCACGTCGGGATCCAGATCTCTCATCCGCAAGAACTGGAAAGCAAACTTAGCGAGGCGCTGGAACAGGTGCGCAATAATCGCCTGGTGTTTGTTGATGTTACCGTCGATGGCAGTGAGCACGTCTACCCGATGCAGATTCGCGGGGGCGGAATGGATGAAATGTGGTTAAGCAAAACGGAGAGAACCTGATTATGCGCCGGATATTATCAGTCTTACTCGAAAATGAATCAGGCGCGTTATCCCGCGTGATTGGCCTTTTTTCCCAGCGTGGCTACAACATTGAAAGCCTGACCGTTGCGCCAACCGACGATCCGACATTATCGCGTATGACCATCCAGACCGTGGGCGATGAAAAAGTGCTTGAGCAAATCGAAAAGCAATTACACAAGCTGGTCGATGTCTTGCGCGTGAGCGAGTTGGGGCAGGGCGCGCACGTTGAGCGGGAAATCATGCTGGTGAAAATTCAGGCCAGCGGTTACGGGCGTGACGAAGTGAAACGTAATACGGAAATATTCCGTGGGCAAATTATCGATGTCACACCCTCGCTTTATACCGTTCAATTAGCAGGCACCAGCGATAAGCTTGATGCATTTTTAGCATCGATTCGCGATGTGGCGAAAATTGTGGAAGTTGCTCGCTCTGGTGTGGTCGGACTTTCGCGCGGCGATAAAATAATGCGTTGAGAATGATCTCAATGCGCAATTTGCAGCCCAACATGTCACGTTGGGCTTTTTTTGCGAAATCAGTGGGAACCTGGAATAAAAGCAGTTGCCGCAGTTAATTTTCTGCGCTTAGATGTTAATGAATTTAACCCATACCAGTACAATGGCTATGGTTTTTACATTTTACGCAAGGGGCAATTGTGAAACTGGATGAAATCGCTCGGCTGGCGGGAGTGTCGCGGACCACTGCAAGCTATGTTATTAACGGCAAAGCGAAGCAATACCGTGTGAGCGACAAAACCGTTGAAAAAGTCATGGCTGTGGTGCGTGAGCACAATTACCACCCGAACGCCGTGGCAGCTGGGCTTCGTGCTGGACGCACACGTTCTATTGGTCTTGTGATCCCCGATCTGGAGAACACCAGCTATACCCGCATCGCTAACTATCTTGAACGCCAGGCGCGGCAACGGGGTTATCAACTGCTGATTGCCTGCTCGGAAGATCAGCCCGACAACGAAATGCGCTGTATTGAGCACCTTTTACAGCGTCAGGTTGATGCCATTATTGTTTCGACGTCGTTGCCACCTGAGCATCCTTTTTATCAACGCTGGGCTAACGACCCGTTCCCGATTGTCGCGCTGGACCGCGCCCTCGATCGTGAACACTTCACCAGCGTGGTTGGTGCCGATCAGGATGATGCCGAAATGCTGGCGGAAGAGTTACGTAAGTTTCCCGCCGAGACGGTGCTTTATCTTGGCGCGCTGCCGGAGCTTTCTGTCAGCTTCCTGCGTGAACAAGGCTTCCGTACTGCCTGGAAAGATGATCCGCGCGAAGTGCATTTCCTTTATGCCAACAGCTATGAGCGGGAGGCAGCTGCCCAGTTATTCGAAAAATGGCTGGAAACGCATCCGATGCCGCAGGCGCTGTTCACAACGTCGTTTGCGTTGTTGCAAGGGGTGATGGATGTCACGCTACGTCGCGACGGCAAACTGCCTTCTGACCTGGCAATTGCCACCTTTGGCGATAACGAACTGCTCGACTTCTTACAGTGCCCGGTGCTGGCAGTGGCTCAACGTCACCGCGATGTCGCAGAACGTGTGCTGGAGATTGTCCTGGCGAGCCTGGACGAACCGCGTAAGCCAAAACCTGGTTTAACGCGCATTAAACGTAATCTCTATCGCCGCGGCGTGCTCAGCCGTAGCTAAACCGCGAACAAAAGTACGCGCCAGGTGAATTTCTCTCTGGCGCGTTGAGTACGGGAATGGACATCAATATCCTTAAAGTAAATAAGACTATTCCTGGCTATTATTGATAAATGCTTTTAAACCCGCCCGTTAATTAACTCACCTGCTGAAATGCACAATAATTAAATGATATTGACAGCGCGTTTTTGCATTATTTTGTTACATGCAGAGATGAATTGCCGATTTAACAAACACTTTTCTTTGTTTTTGCGCAAACCTGCTGGCATCAAGCGCCACACAGACGCAACAGGGACTGTTAACCAGAGAAGATATGTCCTAAAATGCCGCTCGCGTCGCAAACTGACACTTTATATTTGCTGTGGAAAATAGTGAGTCATTTTAAAACGGTGATGACGATGAGGGATTTTTTCTTACAGCTATTCATAACGTTAATTTGCTTCGCACGTTGGACGTAAAATAAACAACGCTGATATTAGCCGTAAACATCGGGTTTTTTACCTCGGTATGCCTTGTGACTGGCTTGACAAGCTTTTCCTCCGCTCCGTAAACTCCTTTTAGTGGGAAATTGTGGGGCAAAGTGGGAATAAGGGGTGAGGCTGGCATGTTCCGGGGAGCAACGTTAGTCAATCTCGACAGCAAAGGGCGCTTATCAGTGCCTACCCGTTATCGGGAACAGCTGCTTGAGAACGCTGCCGGTCAAATGGTTTGCACCATTGACATTCATCACCCGTGCCTGCTGCTTTACCCCCTGCCTGAATGGGAAATTATCGAGCAAAAATTATCGCGTCTGTCGAGCATGAACCCGGTTGAGCGCCGTGTGCAGCGCCTACTGTTAGGTCATGCCAGCGAATGTCAGATGGATGGCGCAGGTCGATTGTTAATCGCGCCAGTACTGCGGCAACATGCCGGGCTGACAAAAGAAGTGATGCTGGTTGGACAGTTCAACAAGTTTGAGCTGTGGGATGAAACAACCTGGCATCAACAGGTCAAGGAAGATATCGACGCAGAGCAGTTGGCTACCGGAGACTTATCGGAGCGACTGCAGGACTTGTCTCTATAAAATGATGGAAAACTATAAACATACTACGGTGCTGCTGGATGAAGCCGTTAATGGCCTCAATATCCGTCCTGATGGCATCTACATTGATGGGACTTTTGGTCGCGGTGGTCACTCACGTCTGATCCTCTCGCAGCTTGGCGAAGAGGGGCGTTTGCTGGCGATCGATCGCGACCCGCAGGCTATCGCCGTTGCGAAGACTATTGATGATCCGCGCTTCTCCATCATCCACGGACCTTTCTCTGCGCTGGGCGAATATGTTGCCGAGCGCGATCTTATCGGCAAGATCGACGGCATTCTCCTCGATCTTGGCGTCTCTTCACCGCAACTTGATGATGCTGAACGCGGCTTTTCCTTTATGCGCGATGGTCCGCTGGACATGCGTATGGACCCAACCCGTGGGCAGTCAGCCGCTGAATGGCTACAAACCGCAGAAGAAGCCGATATCGCCTGGGTATTGAAAACCTATGGTGAAGAGCGTTTTGCCAAACGCATTGCTCGCGCCATTGTCGAGCGTAACCGCGAACAGCCGATGACCCGCACCAAAGAACTGGCGGAAGTCGTGGCTGCCGCAACGCCGGTGAAAGATAAGTTTAAACATCCCGCGACCCGTACCTTCCAGGCGGTGCGCATTTGGGTAAACAGTGAACTGGAGGAGATAGAGCAGGCGCTAAAAAGCTCGCTCAATGTGCTGGCCCCGGGGGGGCGGCTTTCGATCATCAGCTTCCACTCACTTGAAGACCGCATTGTGAAACGTTTTATGCGTGAAAACAGCCGCGGTCCGCAAGTTCCGGCAGGGTTACCGATGACAGAAGAGCAGCTCAAAAAACTGGGGGGGCGTCAGTTGCGAGCACTAGGTAAGTTGATGCCGGGCGAAGAAGAGGTGGCTGAGAACCCTCGTGCCCGTAGTTCAGTTCTGCGTATTGCAGAGAGGACGAACGCATGATCAGCAGAGTGACAGAAGCTCTAAGCAAAGTTAAAGGATCGATGGGAAGCCACGAGCGCCATGCCTTGCCTGGCGTTATCGGTGACGATCTTTTGCGATTTGGGAAGCTGCCACTCTGCCTGTTCATTTGCATTATTTTGACGGCGGTGACCGTGGTAACCACGGCGCACCATACCCGTTTACTGACCGCTCAGCGCGAACAACTGGTGCTGGAGCGAGATGCTTTAGACATTGAATGGCGCAACCTGATCCTTGAAGAGAATGCGCTCGGCGACCATAGCCGGGTGGAAAGGATAGCCACGGAAAAGCTGCAAATGCAGCATGTTGATCCGTCACAAGAAAATATCGTAGTGCAAAAATAAGGATAAACGCGACGCATGAAAGCAGCGGCGAAAACGCAGAAACCAAAACGTCAGGAAGAACATGCCAACTTTATCAGTTGGCGTTTTGCGTTGTTATGCGGCTGTATTCTCCTGGCGCTGGCTTTTCTGCTCGGACGCGTAGCGTGGTTACAAGTTATCTCCCCGGATATGCTGGTGAAAGAGGGCGACATGCGTTCTCTTCGCGTTCAGCAAGTTTCCACCTCCCGCGGCATGATTACTGACCGTTCTGGTCGCCCGTTAGCGGTGAGTGTGCCAGTAAAAGCGATTTGGGCTGACCCGAAAGAAGTGCATGACGCTGGCGGTATCAGCGTCGGTGACCGCTGGAAGGCGCTGGCTAACGCGCTCAATATTCCGCTGGATCAGCTCTCAGCCCGCATTAACGCCAACCCGAAAGGGCGCTTTATTTATCTGGCGCGTCAGGTAAACCCTGACATGGCGGACTACATCAAAAAACTGAAACTGCCGGGAATTCATCTGCGTGAAGAATCTCGCCGTTATTATCCATCCGGCGAAGTGACTGCTCACCTCATCGGCTTTACTAACGTCGATAGCCAAGGGATTGAGGGGGTCGAGAAGAGTTTCGATAAATGGCTTACCGGGCAGCCGGGTGAGCGCATTGTGCGTAAAGACCGCTATGGTCGCGTAATTGAAGATATTTCTTCTACTGACAGCCAGGCAGCGCACAACCTGACGCTGAGTATTGATGAACGCCTGCAGGCGCTGGTTTATCGCGAACTGAACAACGCAGTGGCCTTTAACAAGGCTGAATCTGGTAGCGCCGTGCTGGTGGATGTCAACACCGGTGAAGTGCTGGCGATGGCTAACAGCCCGTCATACAACCCAAATAATCTGAGCGGCACGCCGAAAGAAGCGATGCGTAACCGTACCATCACCGACGTGTTTGAACCGGGCTCAACGGTTAAACCGATGGTGGTGATGACCGCGTTGCAACGTGGCGTGGTGCGGGAAAACTCGGTACTCAATACCGTTCCTTATCGAATTAACGGCCACGAAATCAAAGACGTGGCACGCTACAGCGAATTAACCCTGACCGGGGTATTACAGAAGTCGAGTAACGTCGGTGTTTCCAAACTGGCGTTAGCGATGCCGTCCTCAGCGTTAGTAGATACTTACTCACGTTTTGGGCTGGGAAAAGCGACCAATTTGGGGTTGGTCGGAGAACGCAGTGGCTTATATCCTCAAAAACAACGGTGGTCTGACATAGAGAGGGCCACCTTCTCTTTCGGCTACGGGCTAATGGTAACACCGTTACAGTTAGCGCGAGTCTACGCAACTATCGGCAGCTACGGCATTTATCGCCCACTGTCGATTACCAAAGTTGACCCCCCGGTTCCCGGTGAACGTGTCTTCCCGGAATCCATTGTTCGCACCGTGGTGCATATGATGGAAAGCGTGGCGCTACCGGGCGGCGGCGGCGTGAAGGCGGCGATTAAAGGCTATCGTATCGCCATTAAAACCGGTACCGCGAAAAAGGTCGGGCCGGATGGTCGCTACATCAATAAATATATTGCTTATACCGCAGGCGTTGCGCCTGCGAGTCAGCCGCGCTTCGCGCTGGTTGTTGTTATCAACGATCCGCAGGCGGGTAAATACTACGGCGGCGCCGTTTCCGCGCCGGTCTTTGGTGCCATCATGGGCGGCGTATTGCGTACCATGAACATCGAGCCGGATGCGCTGACAACAGGCGATAAAAATGAATTTGTGATTAATCAAGGCGAGGGTACAGGTGGCAGATCGTAATTTGCGCGACCTTCTTGCTCCGTGGGTGCCAGACGCACCTTCGCGAGCACTGCGAGAGATGACACTCGACAGCCGTGTGGCTGCGGCGGGCGATCTCTTTGTAGCTGTAGTAGGTCATCAGGCGGACGGGCGTCGATATATCCCGCAGGCGATAGCGCAAGGTGTGGCTGCCATTATTGCAGAGGCGAAAGATGAGGCGACCGACGGTGAAATCCGTGAAATGCACGGCGTACCGGTCATCTATCTCAGCCAGCTCAACGAGCGTTTATCTGCACTGGCGGGCCGCTTTTACCATGAACCCTCTGACAATTTACGTCTCGTGGGCGTAACGGGCACCAACGGCAAAACCACGACTACCCAGCTGTTGGCGCAGTGGAGTCAACTGCTTGGCGAAACCAGCGCGGTAATGGGCACCGTTGGTAACGGCCTGCTGGGGAAAGTGATCCCGACAGAAAATACAACCGGTTCGGCAGTCGATGTTCAGCATGAGCTGGCGGGGCTGGTGGATCAGGGCGCGACTTTTTGCGCAATGGAAGTTTCATCCCACGGGCTGGTTCAACACCGTGTGGCGGCATTGAAATTTGCGGCGTCGGTCTTTACCAACTTAAGCCGCGATCACCTTGATTATCATGGTGATATGGAACACTACGAAGCCGCGAAATGGCTGCTTTATTCTGCACATCATTGCGGTCAGGCGATTATTAACGCCGACGATGAAGTGGGCCGCCGCTGGCTGGCAAAACTGCCGGACGCGGTTGCGGTATCAATGGAAGATCATATCAATCCGAACTGTCACGGACGCTGGTTGAAAGCGACCGACGTGAACTATCACGACAGCGGTGCGACCATTTGCTTTAGCTCGAGTTGGGGCGATGGGGAAATTGAAAGTCGCCTGATGGGCGCATTCAACGTCAGCAACCTGCTGCTGGCGCTGGCGACACTGCTGGCACTCGGCTATCCGCTGGCTGATTTGCTGAAAACCGCCGCGCGTCTGCAACCGGTTTGCGGACGTATGGAAGTGTTCACTGCACCAGGCAAACCGACGGTGGTGGTGGATTACGCGCATACGCCGGATGCACTGGAAAAAGCCTTACAGGCGGCGCGCCTGCACTGTGCGGGCAAGCTGTGGTGCGTCTTTGGCTGCGGTGGCGATCGTGATAAAGGCAAACGTCCACTGATGGGCGCAATTGCTGAAGAGTTTGCTGACGTGGTGGTGGTGACGGACGATAACCCGCGTACCGAAGAGCCTCGTGCCATCATCAACGATATTCTGGCGGGAATGTTAGATGCCGGATATGCCAAAGTGATGGAAGGCCGTGCTGAAGCGGTGACTTGCGCCGTTATGCAGGCTAAAGAGAATGATGTGGTACTGGTCGCGGGCAAAGGCCATGAGGACTACCAGATTGTTGGCAATCAGCGTCTGGACTACTCCGATCGCGTCACGGTGGCGCGTCTGCTGGGGGTGATTGCATGATTAGCGTAACCCTTAGCCAACTTACCGATATTCTCAACGGTGAACTGCAAGGTGCAGATATTACCCTTGATGCTGTAACCACTGACACGCGAAAACTGACGCCGGGCTGCCTGTTTGTTGCCCTGAAAGGCGAACGTTTCGATGCTCATGATTTTGCCGACCAGGCGAAAGCTGGCGGCGCAGGCGCACTACTGGTTAGCCGTCCGCTGGATATTGATCTGCCGCAGTTAATCGTCAAGGATACGCGTCTGGCGTTTGGTGAACTGGCTGCATGGGTTCGCCAGCAAGTTCCGGCGCGCGTGGTTGCTCTGACAGGTTCCTCCGGCAAAACCTCCGTTAAAGAGATGACGGCGGCAATTTTAAGCCAGTGCGGCAACACACTTTATACGGCAGGCAATCTCAATAACGACATCGGTGTACCGATGACGCTGTTGCGCTTAACGCCGGAATACGATTACGCAGTTATTGAACTTGGCGCGAACCATCAGGGTGAAATTGCCTGGACTGTGAGTCTGACTCGCCCGGAAGCGGCGCTGGTCAACAACCTGGCAGCGGCGCATCTGGAAGGTTTTGGCTCGCTTGCGGGTGTCGCGAAAGCGAAAGGTGAAATCTTTAGCGGCCTGCCGGAAAACGGTATCGCCATTATGAACGCCGACAACAACGACTGGTTGAACTGGCAGAGCGTAATTGGCTCACGCAAAGTGTGGCGTTTCTCACCTAATGCCGCCAACAGCGATTTCACCGCCACCAATATCCATGTAACCTCGCACGGTACGGAATTTACCCTGCAAACCCCTACAGGTAGCGTCGATGTTCTGCTGCCGTTGCCGGGGCGTCACAATATTGCGAATGCGCTGGCAGCCGCTGCGCTCTCCATGTCTGTGGGCGCAACGCTTGATGCTATCAAAGCGGGGCTGGTAAATCTGAAAGCTGTTCCAGGCCGTCTGTTCCCCATAAAACTGGCAGAAAACCAGTTGCTGCTCGACGACTCCTACAACGCCAATGTCGGTTCAATGACCGCCGCTGTTCAGGTTCTGGCTGAAATGCCGGGCTACCGCGTGCTGGTGGTGGGCGATATGGCGGAACTGGGCGCTGAAAGCGAAGCCTGCCATGTACAGGTGGGCGAAGCGGCAAAAGCTGCTGGTATTGACTGCGTGTTAAGTGTGGGTAAACAAAGCCATGCTATCAGCACCGCCAGCGGCGTTGGCGAACATTTTTCCGATAAAACTGCGCTTATCGCGCGTCTTAAATCACTGATTGCTGAGCAACAGGTAATTACGATTTTAGTTAAGGGTTCACGTAGTGCTGCCATGGAAGAGGTAGTACGCGCTTTACAGGAGAATGGGACATGTTAGTTTGGCTGGCCGAACATTTGGTCAAATATTATTCCGGCTTTAACGTCTTTTCCTATCTGACGTTTCGCGCCATCGTCAGCCTGCTGACCGCGCTGTTCATCTCATTGTGGATGGGCCCGCGTATGATTGCTCATTTGCAAAAACTTTCCTTTGGTCAGGTGGTGCGTAACGACGGTCCTGAATCACACTTCAGCAAGCGCGGTACACCGACCATGGGCGGGATAATGATCCTGACGGCGATTGTGATCTCCGTGCTGCTGTGGGCTTACCCGTCCAATCCGTACGTCTGGTGCGTACTGGTGGTGCTGGTAGGTTACGGTGTTATTGGCTTTGTTGATGATTATCGCAAAGTGGTGCGTAAAGACACCAAGGGCCTGATTGCCCGTTGGAAGTATTTCTGGATGTCGGTCATTGCACTGGGTGTTGCCTTCGCGCTGTACCTTGCCGGCAAAGACACGCCCGCAACGCAGTTGGTGGTTCCGTTCTTTAAAGATGTGATGCCGCAACTGGGGCTGTTCTACATTCTGCTGGCTTACTTTGTCATTGTGGGTACTGGCAACGCGGTAAACCTGACCGATGGTCTCGACGGTCTGGCAATTATGCCGACCGTATTTGTCGCCGGTGGTTTTGCGCTGGTGGCGTGGGCGACCGGCAACATGAACTTTGCCAGCTATTTACACATACCGTATCTACGACACGCCGGGGAACTGGTCATTGTCTGTACCGCGATAGTCGGGGCAGGGCTGGGCTTCCTGTGGTTTAACACCTATCCGGCGCAGGTCTTTATGGGCGATGTAGGTTCGCTGGCGTTAGGTGGTGCGTTAGGTATTATCGCCGTACTGCTGCGTCAGGAATTCCTGCTGGTGATTATGGGGGGCGTGTTCGTGGTAGAAACGCTTTCCGTCATCCTGCAGGTCGGCTCCTTTAAACTGCGCGGACAACGTATTTTCCGCATGGCACCGATTCATCACCACTATGAACTGAAAGGCTGGCCGGAACCGCGCGTCATTGTGCGTTTCTGGATTATTTCGCTGATGCTGGTCCTGATTGGTCTGGCAACGCTGAAGGTACGTTAATCATGGCTGATTACCAGGGTAAAAATGTCGTCATTATCGGCCTGGGCCTCACCGGGCTTTCCTGCGTGGACTTTTTCCTCGCTCGCGGTGTGACGCCGCGCGTTATGGATACGCGTATGACACCGCCTGGCCTGGATAAATTACCCGAAGCCGTAGAACGCCACACGGGCGGTCTGAATGATGAATGGCTGATGGCGGCAGATCTGATTGTCGCCAGTCCCGGTATTGCACTGGCGCATCCATCCTTAAGCGCTGCCGCTGATGCCGGAATCGAAATCGTTGGCGATATCGAGCTGTTCTGTCGTGAAGCACAAGCACCGATTGTGGCGATCACCGGTTCTAACGGCAAAAGCACGGTCACCACGCTAGTGGGTGAAATGGCGAAAGCGGCGGGGGTTAACGTTGGTGTGGGTGGTAATATTGGCCTGCCTGCGTTGATGCTGTTGGATGATGAGTGCGAACTGTACGTGCTGGAACTGTCGAGTTTCCAGCTGGAAACCACTTCCAGCTTACAAGCGGTGGCGGCGACCATTCTGAACGTGACTGAAGATCATATGGATCGCTATCCGTTTGGTTTACAACAGTATCGTGCAGCAAAACTGCGCATTTACGAAAACGCAAAAGTTTGCGTGGTTAATGCTGATGATGCCTTAACAATGCCGATTCGCGGTGCGGATGAACGCTGCGTCAGCTTTGGCGTCAACATGGGCGACTATCACCTGAATCATCAGCAGGGCGAAACCTGGCTGCGGGTGAAAGGCGAGAAAGTGCTGAACGTGAAAGAAATGAAACTTTCCGGGCAGCATAACTACACCAATGCGCTGGCGGCGCTGGCGCTGGCAGATGCCGCAGGGTTACCGCGTGCCAGCAGCCTGAAAGCGTTAACCACATTCACTGGTCTGCCGCATCGCTTTGAAGTTGTGCTGGAGCATAACGGTGTGCGCTGGGTTAACGATTCAAAAGCGACCAACGTCGGCAGTACGGAAGCGGCGCTGAATGGCCTGCATGTAGACGGCACGCTGCATTTGTTGCTGGGTGGCGATGGTAAATCGGCGGACTTTAGCCCACTGGCGCGTTACCTGAATGGCGATAATGTACGTCTGTATTGTTTCGGTCGGGACGGCGCGCAGCTGGCGGCGCTACGCCCGGAAGTGGCAGAACAAACCGAAACCATGGAACAGGCGATGCGCTTGCTTGCTCCGCGTGTTCAGCCGGGCGATATGGTTCTGCTCTCCCCGGCCTGTGCCAGCCTTGATCAATTCAAGAACTTTGAACAACGAGGCAATGAGTTTGCCCGTCTGGCGAAGGAGTTAGGTTGATGCGTTTATCTCTCCCTCGCCTGAAAATGCCGCGCCTGCCAGGATTCAGTATTCTGGTCTGGATCTCCACGGCGCTAAAGGGCTGGGTGATGGGCTCGCGGGAAAAAGATACCGACAGCCTGATCATGTACGATCGCACCTTACTGTGGCTGACCTTCGGCCTCGCGGCGATTGGCTTTATCATGGTGACCTCGGCGTCAATGCCCATAGGGCAACGCTTAACCAACGATCCGTTCTTCTTCGCGAAGCGTGATGGCGTCTATCTGATCCTGGCATTCATTCTGGCGATCATTACGCTGCGTCTGCCGATGGAGTTCTGGCAACGCTACAGTGCCACGATGCTGCTTGGATCTATCATCCTGCTGATGATCGTTCTGGTAGTGGGTAGCTCGGTTAAAGGGGCATCGCGTTGGATCGATCTCGGTTTGCTGCGTATCCAGCCTGCGGAGCTGACAAAACTGTCGCTGTTTTGCTATATCGCCAACTATCTGGTGCGTAAAGGCGACGAAGTACGTAATAACCTGCGCGGCTTTCTGAAACCGATGGGCGTAATTCTGGTGTTGGCTGTGTTACTGCTGGCACAGCCAGACCTTGGTACGGTGGTGGTGTTGTTTGTGACTACGCTGGCGATGTTGTTCCTGGCGGGAGCGAAATTGTGGCAGTTCATTGCCATTATCGGTATGGGCATTTCAGCGGTTGTGTTGCTGATCCTCGCCGAACCGTACCGTATCCGCCGTGTTACCGCATTCTGGAATCCGTGGGAAGATCCCTTTGGCAGCGGCTATCAGTTAACGCAATCGTTGATGGCGTTTGGTCGCGGTGAACTGTGGGGACAAGGTTTAGGTAACTCGGTACAAAAACTGGAGTATCTGCCGGAAGCGCACACTGACTTTATTTTCGCCATTATCGGCGAAGAACTGGGATATGTCGGTGTGGTGCTGGCACTTTTAATGGTATTCTTCGTCGCTTTTCGCGCGATGTCGATTGGCCGCAAAGCATTAGAAATTGACCACCGTTTTTCCGGTTTTCTCGCCTGTTCTATTGGTATCTGGTTTAGTTTTCAGGCGCTGGTTAACGTAGGCGCGGCGGCGGGGATGTTACCGACCAAAGGTCTGACATTGCCGCTGATCAGTTACGGTGGTTCGAGCTTACTGATTATGTCGACAGCCATCATGATGCTGTTGCGTATTGATTATGAAACGCGTCTGGAGAAAGCGCAGGCGTTTGTACGAGGTTCACGATGAGTGGTCAAGGAAAGCGATTAATGGTGATGGCAGGCGGAACCGGTGGACATGTATTCCCGGGGCTGGCGGTTGCGCACCATCTAATGGCTCAGGGTTGGCAAGTTCGCTGGCTGGGGACTGCCGACCGTATGGAAGCGGACTTAGTGCCAAAACATGGCATCGAAATTGATTTCATTCGTATCTCTGGTCTGCGTGGAAAAGGTATAAAAGCACTGATAGCTGCGCCGCTGCGTATCTTCAACGCCTGGCGTCAGGCGCGGGCGATTATGAAAGCGTACAAACCTGACGTGGTGCTCGGTATGGGCGGCTATGTATCAGGTCCAGGTGGTCTGGCCGCGTGGTCGTTAGGCATTCCGGTTGTACTTCATGAACAAAACGGTATTGCGGGCTTAACCAATAAATGGCTGGCGAAGATTGCTACCAAAGTGATGCAGGCGTTTCCAGGTGCTTTCCCTAATGCGGAAGTGGTGGGTAACCCGGTGCGTACCGATGTGCTGGCGCTGCCGTTGCCGCAGCAACGTTTGGCTGGACGTGAAGGTCCGGTTCGTGTGTTGGTAGTGGGTGGTTCCCAGGGCGCACGCATTCTTAATCAGACAATGCCGCAGGTTGCTGCGAAACTGGGTGATTCAGTCACTATCTGGCATCAGAGCGGCAAAGGTTCGCAACAATCCGTTGAACAGGCGTATGCCGAAGTGGGGCAACCGCAGCATAAAGTGACGGAATTTATTGATGATATGGCGGCGGCGTATGCGTGGGCGGATGTCGTCGTTTGCCGCTCCGGTGCGTTAACGGTGAGTGAAATCGCCGCGGCAGGACTACCGGCGTTGTTTGTGCCGTTTCAACATAAAGACCGTCAGCAATACTGGAATGCGCTACCGCTGGAAAAAGCGGGCGCAGCCAAAATTATCGAGCAGTCACAGCTTAGCGTGGATGCTGTCGCGAACACCCTGGCCGGGTGGTCGCGAGAAACCTTATTAACCATGGCAGAACGCGCCCGCGCTGCATCCATTCCGGATGCCACCGAGCGAGTGGCAAATGAAGTGAGCCGGGCTGCCCGGGCGTAATTGTAGCGATGCCTTTTGCATCGTATGAATTTAAGAAGTTAATGGCGTAAAGAATGAATACACAACAATTGGCAAAACTGCGTTCCATCGTGCCCGAAATGCGTCGCGTTCGGCACATACATTTTGTCGGCATCGGTGGTGCCGGTATGGGCGGTATTGCCGAAGTTCTGGCCAATGAAGGTTATCAGATCAGTGGTTCCGATTTAGCGCCAAATCCGGTCACGCAGCAGTTAATGAATCTGGGAGCGACGATTTATTTCAACCATCGCCCGGAAAACGTACGTGATGCCAGCGTAGTCGTTGTTTCCAGCGCGATTTCTGCCGATAACCCGGAAATTGTCGCAGCTCATGAAGCGCGTATTCCGGTGATCCGTCGTGCCGAAATGCTGGCTGAGTTAATGCGTTTTCGTCATGGCATCGCCATTGCCGGAACGCACGGCAAAACGACAACCACCGCGATGGTTTCCAGCATCTACGCAGAAGCGGGGCTCGACCCAACCTTCGTTAACGGCGGGCTGGTAAAAGCGGCGGGGGTTCATGCGCGTTTGGGGCATGGTCGGTACCTGATTGCCGAAGCAGATGAGAGTGATGCATCGTTCCTGCATCTGCAACCGATGGTGGCGATTGTCACCAATATCGAAGCCGACCACATGGATACCTACCAGGGCGACTTTGAGAATTTAAAACAGACTTTTATTAATTTTCTGCACAACCTGCCGTTTTACGGTCGCGCGGTGATGTGTGTTGATGATCCGGTGATCCGCGAATTGTTACCGCGTGTGGGGCGTCAGACCACGACTTACGGCTTCAGCGAAGATGCCGACGTGCGTGTAGAAGATTATCAGCAGATTGGCCCGCAGGGGCACTTTACGCTGCTGCGCCAGGACAAAGAGCCGATGCGCGTCACCCTGAATGCGCCAGGTCGTCATAACGCGCTGAACGCCGCAGCTGCGGTTGCGGTTGCTACGGAAGAGGGAATTGACGACGAGGCTATTTTGCGTGCGCTGGAGAGCTTCCAGGGGACGGGGCGCCGTTTCGATTTCCTCGGTGAATTCCCGCTGGAGCCAGTGAATGGTAAAAGCGGTACGGCAATGCTGGTCGATGACTACGGCCACCACCCGACGGAAGTGGACGCCACTATTAAAGCGGCGCGTGCAGGCTGGCCGGATAAAAACCTGGTAATGCTGTTTCAGCCGCACCGTTTTACCCGTACGCGCGACCTGTATGATGATTTCGCCAATGTGCTGACGCAGGTTGATACCCTGTTGATGCTGGAAGTGTATCCGGCTGGCGAAGCGCCAATTCCGGGAGCGGACAGCCGTTCGCTGTGTCGCACAATTCGTGGACGTGGGAAAATTGATCCCATTCTGGTGCCGGACCCGGCGCAGGTAGCCGAGATGCTGGCACCGGTATTAACCGGTAACGACCTGATTCTCGTTCAGGGGGCTGGTAATATCGGAAAAATTGCTCGTTCTTTAGCTGAAATCAAACTGAAGCCGCAAACTCCGGAGGAAGAACAACATGACTGATAAAATCGCGGTCCTGTTGGGCGGGACCTCCGCTGAGCGGGAAGTTTCTCTGAATTCTGGCGCAGCGGTGTTAGCCGGGCTGCGTGAAGGCGGTATTGACGCGTATCCTGTCGACCCGAAAGAAGTCGACGTGACGCAACTGAAGTCGATGGGTTTTCAGAAAGTGTTTATCGCGCTACACGGTCGCGGCGGTGAAGATGGTACGCTGCAGGGCATGCTCGAGCTGATGGGCTTGCCTTATACCGGCAGCGGAGTGATGGCATCTGCGCTTTCAATGGATAAACTACGCAGCAAACTTCTGTGGCAGAGTGCCGGTTTACCGGTCGCGCCGTGGGTAGCATTAACCCGCGCAGAGTTTGAAAAAGGCCTTAACGATAAGCAGTTAGCAGAAATTTCTTCTCTGGGTTTGCCGGTAATCGTTAAGCCGAGCCGCGAAGGTTCCAGTGTGGGAATGTCAAAAGTAGTAGCAGAAAATGCTCTACAAGATGCATTAAGATTGGCATTTCAGCACGATGAAGAAGTATTGATTGAAAAATGGCTAAGTGGGCCGGAGTTCACGGTTGCGATACTCGGTGAAGAAATTTTACCGTCAATACGTATTCAACCGGCCGGAACCTTCTATGATTATGAGGCGAAGTATCTCTCTGATGAGACACAGTATTTCTGCCCCGCAGGTCTGGAAGCGTCACAAGAGGCCAATTTGCAGGCATTAGTGCTAAAAGCATGGACGACGTTAGGTTGCAAAGGATGGGGACGTATTGACGTTATGCTGGACAGCGATGGACAGTTTTATCTGCTGGAAGCCAATACCTCACCGGGTATGACCAGCCACAGTCTGGTGCCGATGGCGGCACGTCAGGCAGGTATGAGCTTCTCGCAGTTGGTAGTACGAATTCTGGAACTGGCGGACTAATATGTCGCAGGCTGCTCTGAACACGCGAAATAGCGAAGAAGAGGTTTCTTCTCGCCGCAATAATGGAACGCGTCTGGCGGGGATCCTTTTCCTGCTGACCGTTTTAACGACAGTGTTGGTGAGCGGCTGGGTCGTGTTGGGCTGGATGGAAGATGCGCAACGCCTGCCGCTCTCAAAGCTGGTGTTGACCGGTGAACGCCATTACACGCGTAATGACGATATCCGGCAGTCGATCCTGGCATTGGGTGAGCCAGGCACCTTTATGACCCAGGATGTCAACATCATCCAGACGCAAATAGAACAACGCCTGCCGTGGATTAAGCAGGTGAGCGTCAGAAAGCAGTGGCCTGATGAATTGAAGATTCATCTGGTTGAATATGTGCCGATTGCGCGGTGGAATGATCAACATATGGTAGACGCGGAAGGAAACACCTTCAGCGTGCCGCCAGATCGCACCAGCAAGCAGGTGCTTCCAATGCTGTATGGCCCGGAAGGCAGCGCCAATGAAGTGTTGCAGGGCTATCGCGAAATGGGGCAGATGCTGGCAAAGGACAGATTTACTCTGAAGGAAGCGGCGATGACCGCGCGACGTTCCTGGCAGTTGACGCTGAATAACGATATTAAGCTCAATCTTGGCCGGGGCGATACGATGAAACGTTTGGCTCGCTTTGTAGAACTTTATCCGGTTTTACAGCAGCAGGCGCAAACCGATGGCAAACGGATTAGCTACGTTGATTTGCGTTATGACTCTGGAGCGGCAGTAGGCTGGGCGCCCTTGCCGCCAGAGGAATCTACTCAGCAACAAAATCAGGCACAGGCAGAACAACAATGATCAAGGCGACGGACAGAAAACTGGTAGTAGGACTGGAGATTGGTACCGCGAAGGTTGCCGCTTTAGTAGGGGAAGTTCTGCCCGACGGTATGGTCAATATCATTGGCGTGGGTAGTTGCCCGTCGCGTGGTATGGATAAAGGCGGGGTGAACGACCTCGAATCCGTGGTCAAGTGCGTACAACGCGCCATTGACCAGGCAGAATTGATGGCAGATTGTCAGATATCTTCGGTATATCTGGCGCTTTCTGGTAAGCACATCAGCTGCCAGAATGAAATTGGTATGGTGCCTATTTCTGAAGAAGAAGTGACGCAAGAAGATGTGGAAAACGTCGTCCATACCGCGAAATCGGTGCGTGTGCGCGATGAGCATCGTGTGCTGCATGTGATCCCGCAAGAGTATGCGATTGACTATCAGGAAGGGATCAAGAATCCGGTAGGACTTTCGGGCGTGCGGATGCAGGCAAAAGTGCACCTGATCACATGTCACAATGATATGGCGAAAAACATCGTCAAAGCGGTTGAACGTTGTGGGCTGAAAGTTGACCAACTGATATTTGCCGGTCTGGCATCAAGTTATTCGGTATTGACGGAAGATGAACGTGAACTGGGTGTCTGCGTCGTCGATATCGGTGGTGGTACAATGGATATCGCCGTTTATACCGGTGGGGCATTGCGCCACACGAAGGTAATTCCTTATGCTGGCAATGTCGTGACCAGTGATATCGCTTACGCCTTTGGCACACCGCCAAGTGACGCCGAAGCGATTAAAGTTCGCCACGGTTGTGCGCTGGGCTCCATCGTTGGAAAAGATGAGAGCGTGGAAGTGCCGAGCGTAGGCGGTCGTCCGCCGCGGAGTCTGCAACGTCAGACCCTGGCAGAGGTGATCGAGCCACGCTATACCGAGCTGCTCAATCTGGTCAACGAAGAGATATTGCAGTTGCAGGAAAAGCTTCGCCAACAAGGGGTTAAACATCACCTGGCGGCAGGCATTGTATTAACCGGTGGCGCAGCGCAGATCGAAGGTCTTGCAGCCTGTGCTCAGCGCGTGTTTCATACGCAAGTGCGTATCGGCGCGCCGCTGAACATTACCGGTTTAACGGATTATGCTCAGGAGCCGTATTATTCGACGGCGGTGGGATTGCTTCACTATGGGAAAGAGTCACATCTTAACGGTGAAGCTGAAGTAGAAAAACGTGTTACAGCATCAGTTGGCTCGTGGATCAAGCGACTCAATAGTTGGCTGCGAAAAGAGTTTTAATTTTTATGAGGCCGACGATGATTACGGCCTCAGGCGACAGGCACAAATCGGAGAGAAACTATGTTTGAACCAATGGAACTTACCAATGACGCGGTGATTAAAGTCATCGGCGTCGGCGGCGGCGGCGGTAATGCTGTTGAACACATGGTGCGTGAGCGCATTGAAGGTGTTGAATTCTTCGCGGTAAATACCGATGCACAAGCGCTGCGTAAAACAGCGGTTGGACAGACGATTCAAATCGGTAGCGGTATCACCAAAGGACTGGGCGCTGGCGCTAATCCAGAAGTTGGCCGCAATGCGGCTGATGAGGATCGCGATGCACTGCGTGCGGCGCTGGAAGGTGCAGACATGGTCTTTATTGCTGCGGGTATGGGTGGTGGCACCGGTACAGGTGCAGCACCAGTCGTCGCTGAAGTGGCAAAAGATTTGGGTATCCTGACCGTTGCTGTCGTCACTAAGCCTTTCAACTTTGAAGGCAAGAAGCGTATGGCATTCGCGGAGCAGGGGATCACTGAACTGTCCAAGCATGTGGACTCTCTGATCACTATCCCGAACGACAAACTGCTGAAAGTTCTGGGCCGTGGTATCTCCCTGCTGGATGCGTTTGGCGCAGCGAACGATGTACTGAAAGGCGCTGTGCAAGGTATCGCCGAACTGATTACTCGTCCGGGTTTGATGAACGTGGACTTTGCAGACGTACGCACCGTAATGTCTGAAATGGGCTACGCAATGATGGGTTCTGGTGTGGCGAGCGGTGAAGACCGTGCGGAAGAAGCTGCTGAAATGGCTATCTCTTCTCCGCTGCTGGAAGATATCGACCTGTCTGGCGCACGCGGCGTGCTGGTAAACATCACAGCGGGCTTCGACCTGCGTCTGGATGAGTTCGAAACGGTAGGTAACACCATCCGTGCATTTGCTTCCGACAACGCGACCGTGGTTATCGGTACTTCTCTTGACCCGGATATGAATGACGAGCTGCGCGTAACTGTTGTTGCGACAGGTATCGGCATGGACAAACGTCCTGAAATCACTCTGGTGACCAATAAGCAGGTTCAGCAGCCAGTGATGGATCGCTACCAGCAGCACGGTATGGCTCCGCTGACCCAGGAGCAGAAGCCGGTTGCTAAAGTCGTGAATGACAATGCGCCGCAAACTGCGAAAGAGCCGGATTATCTGGATATCCCAGCATTCCTGCGTAAGCAAGCTGATTAAGAATTGACTGGAATTTGGGTTTCGAGGCTCTTTGTGCTAAACTGGCCCGCCGAATGTATAGTACACTTCGGTTGGATAGGTAATTTGGCGAGATAATACGATGATCAAACAAAGGACACTTAAACGTATCGTTCAGGCGACGGGTGTCGGTTTACATACCGGCAAGAAAGTCACCCTGACGTTACGCCCTGCGCCGGCCAACACCGGGGTCATCTATCGTCGCACCGACTTGAATCCACCGGTAGATTTCCCGGCCGATGCCAAATCTGTGCGTGATACCATGCTCTGTACGTGTCTGGTCAACGAGCATGATGTACGGATTTCAACCGTAGAGCACCTCAATGCTGCTCTCGCGGGCTTGGGCATCGATAACATTGTTATCGAAGTTAACGCGCCGGAAATCCCGATCATGGACGGCAGCGCCGCTCCGTTTGTATACCTGCTGCTTGACGCCGGTATCGACGAGTTGAACTGCGCCAAGAAATTTGTTCGCATTAAAGAGACTGTTCGTGTCGAAGATGGCGATAAGTGGGCTGAATTTAAACCGTACAATGGTTTTTCGCTGGATTTCACCATCGATTTTAACCATCCGGCTATTGATTCCAGCAACCAGCGCTATGCGATGAACTTCTCCGCTGATGCGTTTATGCGCCAGATCAGCCGTGCGCGTACGTTCGGTTTCATGCGTGATATCGAATATCTGCAGTCCCGTGGTTTGTGCCTGGGCGGCAGCTTCGATTGTGCCATCGTTGTTGACGATTATCGCGTACTGAACGAAGACGGCCTGCGTTTTGAAGACGAATTTGTGCGTCACAAAATGCTCGATGCGATCGGTGACTTGTTCATGTGTGGTCACAATATTATTGGTGCATTTACCGCTTATAAATCCGGTCATGCACTGAATAACAAACTGCTGCAGGCTGTCCTGGCGAAACAGGAAGCCTGGGAATATGTGACCTTCCAGGACGACGCAGAACTGCCGTTGGCCTTCAAAGCGCCTTCAGCCGTACTGGCATAACGACATTTATACTGTCGTATAAAATTCGACTGGCAAATCTGGCACTCTCTCCGGCCAGGTGAACCAGTCGTTTTTTTTGAATTTTATAAGAGCTATAAAAAACGGTGCGAACGCTGTTTTCTTAAGCACTTTTACGCACAACTTATCTTCATTCGTGCTGTGGACTTCAGGCTTTAATGATAAGATTTGTGCGCTAAATACGTTTGAATACGATCGGGATGGCAATAACGTGAGTGGAATACTGACGCGCTGGCGACAGTTTGGTAAACGCTACTTCTGGCCGCATCTCTTATTAGGGATGGTCGCGGCGAGTTTAGGTTTGCCTGCACTCAGCAATGCCGCCGAACCAAACGCGCCCGCAAAAGCGACAACCCGCAACCACGAGCCTTCAGCCAAAGTTAACTTTGGTCAATTGGCCTTGCTGGAAACGAACACGCGCCGCCCGAATTCGAACTATTCCGTTGATTACTGGCATCAACATGCCATTCGCACGGTAATCCGCCATCTTTCCTTTGCAATGGCACCGCAAACGCTGCCCGTTGCTGAAGAATCTTTGCCTCTTCAGGCGCAACATCTTGCATTACTGGATACGCTCAGCGCGCTGCTGACCCAGGAAGGCACGCCGTCTGAAAAGGGTTATCGCATTGATTATGCGCATTTTACCCCACAAGCAAAATTCAGCACGCCCGTCTGGATAAGCCAGGCGCAAGGCATCCGTGCTGGCCCTCAACGCCTCAGCTAACAACAATAAACCTTTACTTCATTTTATTAACTCCGCAACGCGGGGCGTTTGAGATTTTATTATGCTAATCAAATTATTAACTAAAGTTTTCGGTAGTCGTAACGATCGCACCCTGCGCCGGATGCGCAAAGTGGTCAACATCATCAATGCCATGGAACCGGAGATTGAAAAACTCTCCGACGAAGAACTGAAAGGAAAAACGGCAGAGTTCCGCGCGCGTCTGGAAAAAGGCGAAGTGCTGGAAAACTTGATCCCGGAAGCCTTCGCCGTGGTGCGTGAAGCCAGTAAGCGTGTTTTTGGCATGCGCCACTTCGACGTACAGCTGCTCGGCGGTATGGTTCTTAATGAACGCTGCATCGCGGAAATGCGTACCGGTGAAGGTAAAACCCTGACCGCAACGCTGCCTGCTTACCTGAACGCACTAACCGGTAAAGGCGTGCACGTCGTTACCGTCAACGACTACCTGGCGCAACGTGACGCCGAAAACAACCGTCCGCTGTTTGAATTCCTTGGCCTGACTGTCGGTATCAACCTGCCGGGCATGCCAGCACCGGCAAAGCGTGAAGCCTACGCTGCTGACATCACTTACGGTACGAACAACGAATACGGCTTTGACTACCTGCGTGACAACATGGCGTTCAGTCCTGAAGAACGTGTACAGCGTAAACTGCACTATGCGCTGGTGGACGAAGTGGACTCCATCCTGATCGATGAAGCGCGTACACCGCTGATCATTTCTGGCCCGGCAGAAGACAGCTCGGAAATGTATAAACGCGTGAATAAAATTATTCCGCACCTGATCCGTCAGGAAAAAGAAGACTCCGAAACCTTCCAGGGCGAAGGCCACTTCTCGGTGGACGAAAAATCTCGCCAGGTGAACCTGACCGAACGTGGTCTGGTGCTGATTGAAGAACTGCTGGTGAAAGAAGGCATCATGGATGAAGGGGAGTCTCTGTACTCTCCGGCCAACATCATGCTGATGCACCACGTAACGGCGGCGCTGCGCGCTCATGCGCTGTTTACCCGTGACGTCGACTACATCGTTAAAGATGGTGAAGTTATCATCGTTGACGAACACACTGGTCGTACCATGCAGGGGCGTCGCTGGTCTGATGGTCTGCACCAGGCTGTGGAAGCGAAAGAAGGTGTGCAGATCCAGAACGAAAACCAAACGCTGGCTTCGATCACCTTCCAGAACTACTTCCGTCTGTATGAAAAACTGGCGGGGATGACTGGTACTGCTGATACCGAAGCTTTCGAATTCAGCTCCATCTATAAGCTGGATACTGTCGTTGTTCCGACCAACCGTCCAATGATTCGTAAAGATCTGCCGGACCTGGTCTACATGACTGAAGCGGAAAAAATTCAGGCGATCATTGAAGATATCAAAGAACGTACTGCGAAAGGCCAGCCGGTGCTGGTGGGTACAATCTCCATCGAAAAATCGGAGCTGGTGTCAAATGAACTGACCAAAGCCGGTATTAAGCACAACGTCCTGAACGCCAAATTCCATGCCAACGAAGCGGCGATTGTTGCTCAGGCAGGTTATCCGGCTGCGGTGACTATCGCGACCAACATGGCGGGTCGTGGTACCGATATTGTGCTCGGTGGTAGCTGGCAGGCAGAAGTTGCCGCGCTGGAAAATCCGACTGCAGAGCAAATTGAAAAAATTAAAGCCGACTGGCAGGTACGTCACGATGCGGTACTGGCAGCAGGTGGCCTGCATATCATCGGTACTGAACGTCACGAATCCCGTCGTATCGATAACCAGCTGCGCGGTCGTTCTGGTCGTCAGGGGGATGCTGGTTCTTCCCGTTTCTATCTGTCGATGGAAGATGCGCTGATGCGTATTTTTGCCTCCGACCGAGTATCCGGCATGATGCGTAAACTAGGTATGAAGCCAGGCGAAGCCATTGAGCACCCGTGGGTGACCAAAGCGATTGCCAACGCCCAGCGTAAAGTTGAAAGCCGTAACTTCGACATTCGTAAGCAACTGCTGGAATATGATGACGTGGCTAACGATCAGCGTCGCGCCATTTACTCCCAGCGTAACGAACTGCTGGATGTCAGCGATGTGAGCGAAACCATCAACAGCATTCGTGAAGATGTGTTCAAAGCGACCATTGATGCCTACATTCCGCCACAGTCGCTGGAAGAAATGTGGGATATTCCGGGGCTGCAGGAACGTCTGAAGAACGATTTCGACCTCGATTTGCCAATTGCCGAGTGGCTGGATAAAGAACCAGAACTGCATGAAGAGACGCTGCGTGAGCGCATTCTGGCGCAGTCCATCGAAGTGTATCAGCGTAAAGAAGAAGTGGTTGGTGCTGAGATGATGCGTCACTTCGAGAAAGGCGTCATGCTGCAAACGCTTGACTCTCTGTGGAAAGAGCACCTGGCTGCGATGGACTATCTGCGTCAGGGTATCCACCTGCGTGGCTATGCACAGAAAGATCCGAAGCAGGAATACAAACGTGAATCGTTCTCCATGTTTGCAGCGATGCTGGAGTCGTTAAAATATGAAGTTATCAGCACGCTGAGCAAAGTTCAGGTGCGTATGCCTGAAGAGGTTGAGGAGCTGGAACAACAGCGTCGTATGGAAGCCGAGCGTTTAGCGCAAATGCAGCAGCTTAGCCATCAGGATGACGACTCTGCAGCCGCAGCTGCACTGGCGGCGCAAACCGGTGAACGAAAAGTAGGACGTAACGATCCTTGCCCGTGTGGTTCTGGTAAAAAATACAAGCAGTGCCATGGCCGCCTGCAATAAAAGCTAACTGTTGAAGTAAAAGGCGCAGGATTCTGCGCCTTTTTTATAGGTTTAAGACAATGAAAAAGCTGCAAATTGCGGTAGGTATTATTCGCAACGAGAACAATGAAATCTTTATAACGCGTCGCGCAGCAGATGCGCACATGGCGAATAAACTGGAGTTTTCCGGCGGTAAAATTGAAATGGGCGAAACGCCGGAACAGGCAGTGGTACGTGAACTTCAGGAAGAAGTCGGGATTACCCCACAACATTTTTCGCTATTTGAAAAACTGGAATATGAATTCCCGGACAGGCATATAACTCTGTGGTTCTGGCTGGTCGAAAGCTGGGAAGGGGAGCCGTGGGGTAAAGAAGGGCAACCCGGTGAGTGGATGTCGCTGGTCGGTCTTAATGCCGATGATTTTCCGCCAGCCAATGAACCGGTAATTGCGAAACTTAAGCGTGTGTATGTCGAATAAGGCGTCACGCTGCATCCGACATTTGCATATGATGCCTGATGCGACGCTGGCGCGTTTTATCAGGCCAGCATCGCATCAGATAGAATGTCACTGCTTTGGCTCTTCGCTCCAGTCATCGCTTTCGGAAAGATCGCCACTGCTGGGGATTCGTTTTTCTTCAGCAGCCCATTCTCCGAGGTCGATCAGCTGACAACGTTTGGAGCAAAATGGCCGAAACGGGCTGATTTCACCCCACACCACCGTTTTCCCGCAGGTTGGGCAATTCACCGTAATAGTTTCTGACATTTTTACTCCTTAGCAACAGGCCAGTTCGAAATCCAGACGTTCTGGTACTTGTCCGTTTTCACTGTCCAGCGGCATAAAACGAATGGCAAAACGGCTCTTATGACCGGAAATTTGCGGATAAAGCTGTGAATCGAGCGACAGATTCAGGCGCAGCAAGTCGGCATCGCCACCGTTATCCTGATAAAAACCATTCAGGCTGGTTTGTTTACGGAAGGGGGCCGACTGGCGAATTAAATCCAGCACCATGGTAAGTGCCTGGGTAAGTGGGTTCAGGCTGGCAATCCAGGTTTCTACCTGGCTGTCGCGCTGCGCCTGGGGTAGATGCAGCCAAATGTGCAATGTAGGTAAATCAAAGCTGCAACAGCCGCCCGGGATGCTCAGTCGCTGACGCACCAGAGCAATCAAACGATCTTCACGTAGAAATTGCCCGATACGCGGCGCGGAAATTAATACGCTCCCCGCCGCTTTTAACTGCTGAATTAATGCTTCAATACGGCTCTGGTCCACGCCGGGCACGCCAATCCAGGTCTGGAGTTTACGTTGCTGCCGGTCAAGTTCTTTCAACAGCTCAGTGCGGACTTCGCCGCGCTCGAAAACATCCAGTAATTCGCTGACATTACGGAAGAAATGCAGCGCGCCAGCGTGGTCAACGATGGGTAAATTAACGGTGAGTTGCTGAATCAAAAACTCAATGCGCAGCCATGTACGCATTTTTTCATTTAGTGGATGTTCAAAAAGGACCTGGGTCTGCATTACGGTTTTTCCTGTGAGACAAACTGCGACGCAAGCTGCAAATAGTGTGCGTGCAGGCGGGCAACATCCGATGCGATAGCATCCGGTGCGCCGTTATTATCAATGACGTCATCTGCCACGGCAAGGCGAGCTTCGCGCGTTGCCTGAGCAGCAAGGATTTGTTCGACATGCTCGCGAGTTACATCGTCGCGCTGCATGGTGCGCTTAAGTTGCGTTTCTGGGCTGACATCCACCACCAGCACTCGATTCGCTTTTTTATACAGTGAGTTTTCTACCAGCAATGGCACAACCCATAGTACATAGGGGGAAGTAGCTTGCTGGATCTGGTGTTGCGTCTCTTGCTGAATCAGCGGATGCAGCAGGGCGTTAAGCCAGTTTTTCTCTTCCGGGTTGGCGAAGATCCGCTCGCGCAAGGCCCGGCGCTGCAATGTTCCATCAGCAGCAATCATGTTAGCGCCAAAGTGATCAGCAATGGCATGTAGCGCAGGTGCACCTGGTTCAACCACCTGACGCGCAATAATATCGGCATCAATGACGTTAATTCCGAGATCAGCAAACGCATTGGCAACGGTACTCTTGCCACTGCCAATGCCTCCCGTTAAGGCAACTATATACCTCATAATTTATATTCCCGGGAATTCATCATGATTATCAAAACGTTAAAAATGAGCGCACGAAAGCGAAATTGATGAAACGTTCGCTCACTATTTACCAGGTAAATTTATGGGATTGTAGCGTAAAAAAAGACAATTTCGCAGTCTTGCGCCGCATTGATTAGTGCGTATGATAACGTCACTGGAGTTGCGCTCTTACCCTTATAGCCATTAACCCCAGGAATCCGCACATGCGTATTGAAGAAGATCTGAAGTTAGGTTTTAAAGACGTTCTCATCCGCCCTAAACGCTCCACTCTTAAAAGCCGTTCCGATGTTGAACTGGAACGTCAATTCACCTTCAAACATTCAGGTCAGCGCTGGTCCGGCGTGCCAATTATCGCCGCCAATATGGACACCGTAGGCACATTTTCTATGGCCTCTGCGCTGGCTTCTTTTGATATTTTGACTGCTGTGCATAAACACTATTCTGTCGAAGAGTGGCAAGCGTTTATCAACAATTCTTCCGCTGATGTGCTGAAACATGTGATGGTTTCTACCGGCACGTCTGATGCGGATTTCGAAAAAACTAAACAGATTCTCGACCTGAACCCGGCATTAAACTTCGTTTGTATTGACGTGGCGAATGGTTATTCCGAACACTTCGTGCAGTTCGTTGCGAAAGCGCGTGAAGCGTGGCCGACCAAAACCATTTGTGCTGGCAACGTAGTGACTGGTGAAATGTGTGAGGAGCTTATCCTCTCCGGTGCTGATATCGTTAAAGTTGGCATTGGCCCAGGTTCTGTTTGTACAACTCGCGTCAAAACAGGCGTCGGTTATCCGCAACTTTCTGCGGTGATCGAATGTGCCGATGCTGCGCATGGTCTGGGCGGAATGATCGTCAGCGACGGTGGCTGCACCACGCCGGGCGATGTCGCGAAAGCCTTTGGCGGCGGTGCCGATTTCGTCATGCTTGGCGGCATGCTGGCGGGCCACGAAGAGAGCGGCGGTCGCATCGTTGAGGAGAACGGCGAGAAATTTATGCTGTTCTACGGCATGAGCTCAGAGTCTGCGATGAAACGTCACGTTGGCGGTGTTGCGGAATATCGCGCAGCAGAAGGTAAAACCGTTAAGCTGCCGCTGCGAGGCCCGGTTGAAAATACCGCGCGTGATATTTTGGGCGGCCTGCGTTCAGCTTGTACATACGTTGGGGCTTCACGCCTGAAAGAACTGACCAAGCGCACCACATTTATCCGTGTGCAGGAACAAGAAAACCGCATCTTCAACAACCTGTAATATACCAACGCTGGCGTGGAGCAACACGCCAGCGTTATCCCATTCCACTCATCGCATCGCCTAAATGGAAAATTGGCAGATACATTGCCACCACCAGCGTACCGATAATTCCTCCCGTTATGATCAGCAACGCCGGTTCCAGTAAGGCTGCGAGGTTATCCGCCAGCGCCATTGTGTTATCCCGATGATGATGGGCGAGGTTGTCTAACATGAGATCCAGCGAGCCGGATGCCTCTCCTGTTCTCACTAATTGCAAACAGAGCGGGCTAAACTCACCGGCATTTTTTAGCGCCAGCCAGATGGGGTGACCGTTACTGATATCGTGCTGGATTTGTGTCAGAAGTTGCACCCAGTACGGACAGCGCATTGTTTCTCTGACGCTCTCAACGCCCTGTAAAAAAGAAATGCCTGCACTTTGTGTCAGCGTCAGAATCGTAAAGATCTGCGTGAGTTTTTGTCCCCGCATCAGTGAACCCATAATCGGGATGCGTAACAGTAATTTCTGCCGTGCGATAAGCCTGGTTGGGTGGCGCATCAGCAGCTTATTGGCTATCGCCAGCAGAAAGCCGAATAGCACCAGCAACCAACCCCATTCGCCACTAAAACTTGCCAGCGTCATGATCCCCTGCGTTAGCGCCGGTAGCGGAGTGTTAAAGGTCTTATAGATAGCGGCAAACTCCGGCAGAACAAAATGCAGCATTGCCACAACCACCATGATTGCCATCGCTAAAATGATAATGGGATAACGTAACGCTGATTTCACTTTGTCGGTCAACTGACGCTGGGCTTTTTGCTGACGCGCCAGTTCAAAGCAGCATTCATCCAGCTTACCAGTCAGTTCACCTGTGCGGATCATCGCCTGATAGAGCGGCGGAAATACCTCTGACCAGGGTAATAAGGCATTGGAAAAGGCAACGCCCTGTTCAAGATCGTGCGCCAGTGATTGCAGCAACGCTTGCCACTGCTTACTGGGATGCTGTTCCGCCAGCAGAGCCAGCCCTTCAGAAAGCGTTAACCCGGCTTTGAGTAGCGTCGCCAGTTGATGAATGACTTCCGCGCTTTTATCTCCTCGCCACTGCGCAGAATTGATGGCGATTCGCTTCAGGCTTAGTGGGGTAACCATCTGTTGCTGTAGTGCCATGAGCAGCAAAGCACGGCTCTCTGCCCATAGCATCCCATCTTGCGCATTGCCGTCGCCGGTTATGCCACGCCAGCGCCAGAGTTGCTTACTCGCCATGCGGCATCCCCAATACGCGGATTAACTCTTCAAAGGTGGTTAAGCCTTGCTCCACAGCCAGGCAGCCGTTTTCAAAAAGCGTTCGCATACCCGCCTGTCGGGCGTGCGTTTCCAGCGATTCAACGTCGGTATTAGCGGAAATAAGCTGACGTATGACCGGTGTTATGGGCAGAACTTCAAATAAGGCCGTGCGACCATAAAAACCGTGGTAGCAATGTACACAACCGGGTGCCTGCCAGTGGGGCAGCGGCGACGGCCATACATTGTCTGGAATATGGATGGGCTCCCCTTGCTGCCGGCGACAATGCGGGCAAAGTTTGCGTACCAGACGCTGGGCTATTACCAGCGTAAGCGCCGATGATAGCATCCAGCGGGCGACTCCCATTTGCTGTAAACGTACCAGCGTTTCGCAGGTGGAATTAGTGTGTAGGGTAGACAACACCAGGTGACCGGTTTGCGCGGCTTTTATGGCAATTTCTGCCGTTTCGCCATCGCGGATCTCTCCGATCATGATGACGTCAGGATCCTGGCGCAATAACGCACGCAAAACGCCCTGAAAGGTGAGTCCGGCACGCGAATGGATTTGCGTCTGGTTTAATCCGGCTATGGGGATCTCAACCGGATCTTCGACGCTACAAATATTAATGTCAGCGGTATTCAGCGTTTGCAGGGCACTATAAAGCGTGACCGTTTTGCCGCTGCCTGTAGGGCCAGTTACCAGCACCAGTCCCTGTGGTTGTTGCAAGGCATGAGCAAAGTCCACCAGTTGTGACGGCTGCATTCCAAGCGTGTTAACATCCAGTGCCTGGTTCACCTGCTGTAACAACCTTAATACCACCTTTTCACCACCCCGACATGCTAAGGTCGCAATACGAAATGAGACGGCGTTTCCTGCCAGTTCGACAGTGAATTGCCCGTCCTGCGGCAGGCGATGTTCCGCAATATCCAGGTTTCCCAGCACTTTTAATCTGGCGGTTAATGCGACTCCGGCATCCGGTGAAACGTCCGGTAAAGGATGCAATACGCCGTCGATACGCAAGCGGATGCGGTAGGCATTGTCCGCTGGTTCGATATGAATATCAGACGCGCGTTGTTCTAGCGCAGATTGTAACGTTCGAGTCAGCAACTCTGCTTTGGGCTGATGCTTCTCCTGAACAGCTACGGGCAATGTCTGTTGTGTGCGACTGGCGTGACCTTCCATTTGTTGGCGCGTCCAGCAGGTGATCTCAATACGTTTGGTGGTAGCGAAATGCAATGCGTCCAGTAGCTCATGCGAAGGTGCATCGACTACCGCAACATGAACCACCTCTTCGCTGGCATCCAGCAAGACTCCCTGATAACGCAGACACAGGGCAGTGAGCTGTGGAATATTCATTGCCGCTCCTTAGTTGGCGTCATCAAAGCGGAAGACATCTTCGCAGGCTTGCTGCAATGCGCTGTCACTTTGAATATTGCAGTTACGCGTCCAGCCGGTGACGCCGTTTGCGTTATCCCAACCCGGTGTCATGACGACGCTTAGCCCATTGAGACTTTCTTGCCCGGTCAGCGACACCACGCCCTTTGCCACACTCATGGCTGAAACATAGCGGGTGGTGGTAGGCGAAGGAATGCCATTGCTGCCACCGTCGCAGGTATTTAATCCACCATGTTCCAGCGCGCACAACTCTACGGCGGTACGGTAAGGCACAAAGGTTTGTAGCATGTCGGTGAGTGCGGCTTTGCGCAGGTAGTTTTGATAAGCGGGAATACCAATGGCGCTTAAAATGGCAATGATGCCAATAACCACCATCAGTTCAATAAGTGTAAAACCGCGTTGCTTGTCCATCTGTTTCGCTCCTTGATTTGGTTGGCGCTACTTTGGCAAACGCCATCAGCACAAGCGAGGGGCAAAAAACGAAACGGGAAAGCAGCTTCCGAGGTTTTTTACTTCGTTGCAGCGAAAGACAAGAAATTTGCGAGGCGTTACGAAGAAAGTTGGGGAAGGGGAGATTTATCCGCCCGCGATGGAGCGGATAAATCTGTTAGCAATTAGCGAAAACGCATTGAAAGGTCGAGTGCCTGTACGTGTTTAGTTAGTGCACCAACGGAGATAAAGTCCACGCCCGTTTCGGCAAATTCGCGCAGTGTTTTGTCAGTGACGTTGCCAGACACTTCCAGTAGCGCCTTGCCGTTGGTGCGTTTGACGGCTTCGCGCATCTGTTCTGTTTCGAAGTTATCCAGCATGATGATATCGGCACCTGCTTTCAGGGCTTCATCAAGTTCTTCCAGATTCTCTACTTCGACTTCTACTGGCGCATCCGGGTGCAACCAGGACGCTTTTTCGACCGCCTGCCGCACTGAGCCGGAGGCAATAATATGGTTTTCTTTGATCAGGAAGGCATCAGAAAGCCCCAGACGGTGATTCGCTCCGCCGCCGCAAAGTACCGCGTATTTCAGAGCTGAACGCAGGCCGGGTAAGGTTTTGCGCGTATCCAACAGCTGCGTGTTGGTGCCTTCCAGTAATTCGACATAGTGGCGTACCTTACTGGCAACTCCTGAAAGGGTTTGCACAAAATTAAGCGCAGTGCGTTCGCCCGTTAACAGCACGCGAGATGGGCCTTCAAGTTCGAACAAGGGTTGATTGGCGTTGATGACATCGCCGTCATCCACATGCCAGATTATGGTGACATCGTCGCCTGCCAGTTGAATAAACACCTCTTCAACCCAGCGTTTGCCGCAAAATACGCCATTCTCGCGGGTGATCACTGTGGCATGAGAGCGAGAGTTTTCCGGTAAAAGTTTTGCCGTAATGTCATTGTTGGCATCGACTGTTCCGCCTAAATCTTCCCGCAGCGCCTGGGCCACCGCGCCGGGGATATCGAGATTAATGCGTTCCAGCAGCTCGTCACGTCGGGTGTCAGGGTTATAGCGGCGAGGCGGCATGTTAAAACTCCAGATAGCTAACGAATCATAAGGTAGAAACATGCTACTCTGAACCGGGTATTAGCACCACATATAAGGAGATCCTGCATGTTGTTAGAACAGGGGTGGCTGGCTGGCGCGCGCCGCGTTCCCTCACCACATTACGATTGCCGCCCGGATGACGAAACACCCACCCTGCTGGTGGTGCACAATATTAGCCTGCCGCCAGGCGAGTTTGGCGGTCCGTGGATCGACGCATTATTCACTGGAACTATTGATCCGCAGGCGCATCCTTTCTTTGCGGAGATCGCCCATTTGCGCGTCTCCGCTCACTGTTTGATTCGCCGTGATGGTGAAATAGTCCAGTATGTTCCTTTCGATAAACGAGCCTGGCATGCGGGAGTCTCTCAGTATCAGGGGCGCGAACGCTGCAATGATTTTTCTATTGGGATTGAGCTGGAAGGCACCGATACGCTGGCGTATACCGATGCGCAGTATCAACAGCTTGCGGCGGTTACACGGGCACTGATTGATCGCTATCCGGATATCGCTAATAACATGACGGGCCATTGTGATATTGCGCCGGATCGGAAAACCGATCCCGGTCCTGCATTTGATTGGGCACGGTTTCGTGCGCTGGTCAGCAAGGAGACAACATGACGCTATTTACAACCTTACTGGTGTTAATTTTCGAGCGCCTGTTTAAGTTGGGCGAGCACTGGCAGCTTGATCATCGTCTTGAAGCGTTCTTTCGGCGGGTGAAACATTTTTCTCTCGGGCGCACGTTATGCATGACCATTATTGCGATGGGCGTGACTTTTTTACTGTTACGCGCATTGCAGGGTGTATTGTTCAACGTTCCCACGTTGCTGGTGTGGCTGCTGATTGGTTTGCTGTGTATTGGCGCAGGTAAAGTTCGTCTTCATTATCATGCTTATCTGACAGCTGCTTCACGTAATGATAGCCATGCCCATGCCACGATGGCTGGCGAACTCACCATGATTCACGGCGTCCCGGCAGGCTGCGATGAACGTGAGTATTTGCGTGAGCTGCAAAATGCATTGCTGTGGATTAACTTTCGTTTTTATCTTGCTCCGCTGTTCTGGCTGATTGTGGGGGGAACCTGGGGACCCGTTACGCTGATGGGGTATGCGTTTTTGCGTGCATGGCAATACTGGCTGGCGCGATACCAGACGCCGCATCATCGTTTACAGTCCGGCATTGATGCCGTGCTTCATGCACTGGATTGGGTGCCGGTTCGTCTTGCGGGTGTGGTATATGCCTTGATCGGTCATGGTGAGAAAGCGTTACCGGCCTGGTTTGCTTCGCTGGGTGATTTCCATACTTCGCAATATCAGGTATTAACGCGTCTGGCACAGTTCTCTCTGGCGCGTGAACCGCATGTCGATAAGGTGGAGACGCCAAAGGCCGCGGTTTCAATGGCGAAGAAAACCTCGTTCGTGGTCGTGGTGGTAATTGCGCTACTGACGATTTACGGGGCGTTGGTGTAAAGATTATTGCCCTCACCCTGCACGGGTGAGGGCGTAGAGAGATTAATGCGCTTTTACGGCTTTGGCGGTTTTCTCTTTAAACAGATAGCCGATACCTAACACGATCAGCCATACCGGGATCAGGTATACCGAAATCGCCATTCCTGGGGTCATCAGCATAATCACCAGTACCGCCGCCATAAACAGCAGGCAGATCCAGTTACCCAGCGGATAAAGCAGGGCAGGGAAGCGAGTTACCACGCCTTGTTCTTGTTTGGCACGACGGAATTTCATATGCGCCAGACTGATCATCGCCCAGTTGATGACCAGTGCAGATACCACCAGCGCCATTAACAGTCCGAAAGCGGACTCTGGGGCAAGGTAGTTAATCAGTACGCACAATGCCGTAACCAGCGCAGACACCAGAATAGTGTTAACCGGTACGCCGCGTTTATCGACAGACGCCAGCGCTTTTGGCGCGTTCCCTTGTTGTGCCAGACCGAACAGCATACGGCTGTTGCAATATACGCAGCTGTTGTACACGGAGAGCGCAGCAGTCAGTACCACGATATTCAGCGCATTCGCTACAAAGGTATCGCCTAACTCGTGGAAGATCAGCACAAACGGACTGGTATCGGCGGTAACGCGGGTCCACGGCATTAGTGAGAGCAGAACGGCTAACGAGCCAATATAGAAAATCAGGATGCGGTAGATAACCTGGTTAGTTGCTTTCGGGATACTTTGCTCCGGGTTATCAGCTTCTGCTGCGGTGATCCCCACCAGTTCCAGACCACCGAAAGAGAACATGATAATCGCCATCATCATCACCAGACCGGTGAAGCCGTGTGGCAGGAAACCACCCTGATCCCACAGGTTGCTAACGCTCGCCTGCGGGCCGCCGTTGCCGCTGAATAGCAGCCAGGCGCCGAAGATGATCATCGCTACCACCGCGATAACTTTGATAATGGCAAACCAGAACTCCATCTCGCCAAACACTTTTACGTTTGTCAGGTTGATGGCGTTGATCACCACAAAGAACACGGCGGCAGAAACCCAGGTTGGGATTTCCGGATACCAGAACTGAATGTATTTACCCACGGCAGTCAGCTCTGCCATGGCAACTAAAACGTACAGTACCCAGTAGTTCCAGCCAGAGGCGAAACCGGCAAAACTGCCCCAGTATTTATAAGCAAAGTGGCTAAAGGAGCCTGCGACAGGTTCTTCGACCACCATTTCACCTAGCTGACGCATGATCAGAAAGGCGATAAAACCAGCAATGGCGTAACCCAGGATAATCCCTGGCCCTGCGGACTGTATTACGGAGGCGCTACCCAGGAATAGCCCTGTCCCTATCGCGCCACCCAGCGCGATAAGCTGAATATGGCGGTTTTTAAGGCCGCGCTTTAGCTGCTCGCCGTGCTGTTGACCTTCCATTATGAAACCTCGTGTTGTGTTGTTTTTTTGAACTACGCAGCAATGCGTGTGTAATTTTGTAATTCCGTTTGTTGTATTGGTTTCTTTACATTTTATGTAACTGAATTATGATGATAGTACTTTCAACTATCACAAGATAATGGTATACGCGCGAGAATGCACCTGCTTTATGTAGATGTGTTGATTTTCTGGATAAAAAAAAAGCAATTGTAAGTTTTTCATCACATTTAATAGATACTTTAAGTCTGATAACATACTGTTTTAACTAGCTATATACCGGATTTGTCTGCCTGCTGAACACCATGCCTTAGCCACCAGCACAATAATCTTACAAAAGGTCATATAAGAATAAATAGATGTTAATAATACAATGGGTTTGTAACGCGAGTATTTAAATATAATATTGCGAGCTAAGTGAAAACGTTAAGTAATTGAAATAATTTTTCATTAAAAGCGTTTCTTATTGATCGAGAAATAAGTTTTCTATTTAATGCAAATAAGTTAAGGATAAACGGGAATGAAATAAAGTGGGCGATATTGTTTACCTGAGAATAATCGGTGAGAAGCAGGGCGATATTTCTTCAGGCTGTGGGACGTATGCGTCGGTTGGTAATCGCTGGCAGGTTGGCCATGAAGATGAAATTTTTGCCTTTGCACTCACCAACGCCATTACCAGTACTGGTAATGGCGTTAATCTACAGGGGCTACAATTTTGCAAACTCATTGATAAAAGCTCACCGCTACTGTCTAATGCCATCAATCAGAATGAGCGGTTATTTATTGAAATCGATTTGTATCGTATAAATAAAAGCGGGCGATGGGAACGGTATTATTATATTCAGCTAAGAAATGCTTCATTAACTGCTATTCATGTAAACATTTCTGACAATAATCTTCCTACCGAATGTGTAACTGTCGATTATGACTACATATTATGTAAACATCTCATAGCCAATACGGAATTTGACTGGTTGGCCTTTCCTGCTGGCTATAATAGCTTATTTATTCCGCCTAAAAGTCCACCTGCCAGTAATCTTAAGCCTGAACCGCTACCAGTTGTTAACCTTCCACTCTCTTCACCAGCGGTTAACCCGGTCTATGCCAAATCCTGTCTGAAGGTGAAGGGATGTACAGATGCCGGAACGGCAGAAGAACCCGCTGAAAACTTCGGTCAAGTAGCGATTTTCGTTCAGCCAGTGGTTGATGACTGCTGTGGATACCACCATCCCGAGGCTAACGTTATCGGGGAACCCGCAGAAGCTCAAACCATGCTACTGTTCCCGAGTAGTGTGTTGGCGACTCAAATATGGGGAAAATGGTCGCTCAGTGGCGTACTCAGTGCAACCCGCGGCTCTTACATCGGTGCGTTGGCATCTGCTCTGTATATTCCCTCTGCGGGTGAGGGCAGTGCTCGTGTGCCTGGACGTGATGAGTTCTGGTATGAGGAAGAACTGCGGCAGAAAGCACTAGCAGGCAGTACCGCCACCACCCGGGTGCGTTTTTTCTGGGGAACTGACATTCACGGCAAGCCTCAGGTGTATGGTGTTCATACGGGTGAAGGTACGCCGTATGAAAACGTCCGCGTGGCGAACATGCAGTGGAACGAGCAGACGCAGCGTTATGAATTTACCCCCGCTCACGATGTCGATGGCCCCCTGATTACCTGGACGCCGGAAAATCCGGAACATGGGAATGTTCCGGGCCATACCGGTAACGACAGGCCGCCGCTGGAGCAGCCCACCATTCTGGTGACGCCGATTCCGGACGGCACCGATACCTATACCACGCCGCCATTCCCGGTTCCTGATCCGAAAGAATTCAACGATTATATTCTGGTTTTTCCGGCGGGATCCGGTATTAAGCCTATCTATGTTTACCTGAAGGAGGATCCGCGAAAGCTGCCTGGTGTTGTAACAGGGCACGGCGTCCCGCTTTCACCAGGAACTCGCTGGCTGGATATGTCGGTATCCAATAACGGCAACGGCGCACCAATCCCGGCGCATATTGTTGATAAATTGCGCGGACGGGAGTTTAAAACCTTTGATGAGTTTCGCGAGGCGCTGTGGCTGGAGGTGAGTCAGGAACCGGAGTTGATAGCGCAGTTTTCGGAAATTAATCAGTTACGTATTAGTCAGGGCTTTACACCTTTTGCCCCCGACGAAGGACACTATATTGGTCCTAAAGAAACACTTAAAAAATTTCAGATACATCATTTTATTGCTATTGAATATGGCGGCGGCGTATACGATATTGATAATTTACGAATTGTTACCCCCAGACTACACGATGAGATTCACTACAGGAGATAAATATGTTTAAAGAAAAGCTCGAAGATTATACCGAGGAGGAATTTCTTAATTTTTTAGGTGGATTGAGATCATCTATGAAAGATGGAAAGCCATTAAAAGGTAAGGAGCTAGAAATGTACTGGGATTCATTAGTAGATCATTTTATTGAAATTACACAGCATCCGTCAGGGAGCGATCTAATTTTCTACCCTAAAAGTCAAGGAGATGATAAGCCTGAAAACATCCTGAAAATTGTCAAAGAATGGCGGCGTTCACAGGGGTTACCCTTGTTTAAAGACTCTAAATAAAGTAGATAATAAAACTATATATGGAACATCATCGCATCTGGTTAATGCGATGATATTAATGACATAAAATAATAATGTGATTGCTCTTAAAAAACAGGTAAAAATACTGAAGCCTCATTAGGTTATTTTATCATTTTCCCGCTTTTACCGATACCCTTTGGCTGGAGGTGAGTCAGTATCCGGAGTTGATAGCGCAGTTTTCAAGCGGTAATCAAACACGTATAAAACAAGGGTTAATCGCAAAAGCACCACTTGAAGGTTGGCATTATGGCACTAAAGAAATCGTTAAAAAATTCCACATGTATCATCGTGTTGCGATTGAATATAGTGGCGGAATTTACGATATTGATAATTTAAGGAGGGCACACCTCATTTGCATGATGAAATTTATTACAGGAGATAGTTAAATGTATAATTTTAAAGATAAAATAGAAGATTACACAGAGCGGGAATTCATTGAGTTGCTTGGCGAGTTTACAAATCCAACCGGGGATAACGCTCAATTAAAAGGGGAAGAGCTTGACAAATATTGGGATGATCTAGAAGAACATCTTACCAGAATTACACAACATCCGTTGATGAGCGATCTTATCTACTATCCTGCAAAGAAGGGAGATGATGAACCTGAAAACATCCTGAAAATTGTCAAAGAATGGCGGCGTTCACAGGGGCTACCCTTGTTTAAAGACTCTAAATAAAGTAGATAATAAAACTATATATGGAACATCATCGCGTCTGGCTAATGCGATGATGTTAATAACATAAAATAATAATGTGGGTGCTCTTAAAAAACAGGTAAAATACTGAAATTTCATTAGGTTATTTTATCAATTTCCCGCTTTCACCGATACCCTTTGGCTGGAGGTGAGTCAGTATCCGGAGTTGATAGCGCAGTTTTCAACTGGTAACCAAACACGTATAAAACAAGGATTAATCGCAAAAGCGCCTCTTGAAGGTTGGCATTATGGCTCTAAGGAAATTGTTAAAGAATTCCATATATATCATAGTGTTGCGATTGAATGTGGTGGCGAAATTTATGATATTGATAATTAAAGGATTGTTACGCCTCGACTACATCATGAAATTCACTACAGGAGATAATGTATATGCATGATTTAAAATATAAAATATATTTTTACACAGAAGGTGAATTTCTTGAAATGCTTGAGGAGATAGTAAATGCAACTAGCAAAGATAAATCCCTAAAAGGGAAAAAATTAGAAAAATATCTCGATACCTTAGTGGATCATTTCATTAAAATTACTGAACATCCTAAAAAGGGAGATCTCATTTTCTATCCTAATTCCCAAGAAGATGGTGAACCTGAAAACATCCTGAAAATCGTCAAAGAATGGCGGCGTTCACAGGGGCTACCCTTGTTTAAAGACTCTAAATAAAGTAGATAATAAAACTATATATGGAACATCATCGCATCTGGCTAATGCGATGATATTAATGACATAAAATAATAATGTGATTGCTCTTAAAAAACAGGTAAAAATACTGAAGCCTCATTAGGTTATTTTATCATTTTCCCGCTTTTACCGATACCCTTTGGCTGGAGGTGAGTCAGTATCCGGAGTTGATAGCGCAGTTTTCAAGCGGTAATCAAACACGTATAAAACAAGGATTAATCGCAAAAGCACCACTTGAAGGTTGGCATTATGGCACTAAAGAAATCGTTAAAAAATTCCACATATATCATCGTGTTGCGATTGAATATAGTGGCGGAATTTACGATATTGATAATTTAAGGAGGGCACACCTCATTTGCATGATGAAATTTATTACAGGAGATAGTTAAATGTATAATTTTAAAGATAAAATAGAAGATTACACAGAGCGGGAATTCATTGAGTTGCTTGGCGAGTTTACAAATCCAACCGGGGATAACGCTCAATTAAAAGGGGAAGTGCTTGACAAATATTGGGATGATCTAGAAGAACATCTTACCAGAATTACACAACATCCGTTGATGAGCGATCTTATCTACTATCCTGCAAAGAAGGGAGATGATGAACCTGAAAACATCCTGAAAATCGTCAAAGAATGGCGGCGTTCGCAAGGATTGCCTTTGTTCAAAGATTCAGAATGAACTCTAAACAGAATCTGTCACCTGAAAATCATCACGTTCTGGTTAAGTGATGATTTTCGCTACGAGAAGGTTATGGTGGCGATTGCAGTGATAATAAGCAATGTAAAAAGAAAACATAGGTAAATACTACCTTTCTCTCCTTCCCTGAACATTCATTTTACATATTAATTCACATAATTGAATTGTTATGCGTTTTGTTGCTTGGTGAATCGGTTCAGAGGAAATATTTTTTCGTTTCAATTCTGTTAAGGTCACCCCTTGATGGGTAAATTTAACATTTGTGCATAGTTACAACTTTGAAACGTTATATATGTCAAGTTGTTAAAATGTGCGCAGTTTCATGATTTCAATCAAAACCTGTATGGACATAAGGTGAATACTTTGTTACTTTAGCGTCACAGACATGAAATTGGTAAGACCAATTGACTTCGGCAAGTGGCTTAAGACAGGAACTCATGGCCTACAGCAAAATCCGCCAACCAAAACTCTCCGATGTGATTGAGCAGCAACTGGAGTTTTTGATCCTCGAAGGCACTCTCCGCCCGGGCGAAAAACTCCCACCGGAACGCGAACTGGCAAAACAGTTCGACGTCTCCCGTCCCTCTTTGCGTGAGGCGATTCAACGCCTCGAAGCGAAGGGCTTGTTGCTTCGTCGCCAGGGTGGCGGCACTTTTGTCCAGAGCAGCCTCTGGCAAAGCTTCAGCGATCCGCTGGTGGAGCTGCTCTCCGACCATCCTGAATCACAGTATGACTTGCTCGAAACACGACACGCCCTGGAAGGTATCGCCGCTTATTACGCCGCGCTGCGTAGTACCGATGAAGACAAGGAACGCATCCGTGAACTCCACCATGCCATAGAGCTGGCGCAGCAGTCTGGCGATCTGGACGCGGAATCAAATGCCGTACTCCAGTATCAGATTGCCGTCACCGAAGCGGCCCACAATGTGGTTCTGCTTCATCTGCTAAGGTGTATGGAGCCGATGTTGGCTCAGAATGTCCGCCAGAACTTCGAATTGCTCTATTCGCGTCGCGAGATGCTGCCGCTGGTGAGTAGTCACCGCACCCGCATATTTGAAGCGATTATGGCCGGTAAGCCGGAAGAAGCGCGCGAAGCATCGCATCGCCATCTGGCCTTTATCGAAGAAATTTTGCTCGACAGAAGCCGTGAAGAGAGCCGCCGTGAGCGTTCTCTGCGTCGTCTGGAGCAACGAAAGAATTAGTGATTTTTCTGGTAAAAATTATCCAGAAGATGTTGTAAATCAAGCGCATATAAAAGCGCGGCAACTAAACGTAGAACCTGTCTTATTGAGCTTTCCGGCGAGAGTTCAATGGGACAGGTTCCAGAAAACTCAACGTTATTAGATAGATAAGGAATAACCCATGTCAGAACGTTTCCCAAATGACGTGGATCCGATCGAAACTCGCGACTGGCTCCAGGCGATCGAATCGGTCATCCGTGAAGAAGGTGTTGAGCGTGCTCAGTATCTGATCGACCAACTGCTTGCTGAAGCCCGCAAAGGCGGAGTCAACGTAGCTGCAGGCACCGGTATCAGCAACTACATCAACACCATCCCCGTTGAAGAACAACCGGAGTATCCGGGTAATCTGGAACTGGAACGCCGTATTCGTTCAGCTATCCGCTGGAACGCCATCATGACGGTGCTGCGTGCGTCGAAAAAAGACCTCGAACTGGGCGGCCACATGGCGTCCTTCCAGTCTTCCGCAACCATTTATGATGTGTGCTTTAACCACTTCTTCCGTGCACGCAACGAGCAGGATGGCGGCGACCTGGTTTACTTCCAGGGCCACATCTCCCCAGGCGTTTACGCTCGTGCTTTCCTGGAAGGTCGTCTGACTCAGGAGCAGCTGGATAACTTCCGTCAGGAAGTTCACGGCAATGGCCTCTCTTCCTATCCGCACCCGAAACTGATGCCGGAATTCTGGCAGTTCCCGACCGTATCTATGGGGCTGGGTCCGATTGGTGCTATTTACCAGGCTAAATTCCTGAAATATCTGGAACACCGTGGCCTGAAAGATACCTCTAAACAAACCGTTTACGCGTTCCTCGGCGACGGTGAAATGGACGAACCGGAATCCAAAGGTGCGATCACCATCGCTACCCGTGAAAAACTGGATAATCTGGTCTTCGTTATCAACTGTAACCTGCAGCGTCTTGACGGCCCGGTCACCGGTAACGGCAAGATCATCAACGAACTGGAAGGCATCTTCGAAGGTGCTGGCTGGAACGTGATCAAAGTGATGTGGGGTAGCCGTTGGGACGAACTGCTGCGTAAAGATACCAGCGGTAAACTGATCCAGCTGATGAACGAAACCGTTGACGGCGATTACCAGACCTTCAAATCGAAAGATGGTGCGTATGTTCGCGAACACTTCTTCGGTAAATATCCTGAAACCGCAGCACTGGTTGCAGACTGGACTGACGAGCAGATCTGGGCACTGAACCGTGGTGGTCACGATCCGAAGAAAATCTACGCTGCATTCAAGAAAGCGCAGGAAACCAAAGGCAAAGCGACGGTAATCCTTGCTCATACCATTAAAGGTTACGGCATGGGCGACGCGGCTGAAGGTAAAAACATCGCGCACCAGGTTAAGAAAATGAACATGGACGGCGTGCGTCACATCCGCGACCGTTTCAATGTGCCGGTGTCTGATGCAGATATCGAAAAACTGCCGTACATCACCTTCCCGGAAGGTTCTGAAGAGCATACCTATCTGCACGCTCAACGTCAGAAACTGCACGGTTATCTGCCAAGCCGCCAGCCGAACTTCACCGAGAAGCTGGAGCTGCCGAGCCTGCAAGATTTCGGCGCGCTGCTGGAAGAGCAGAGCAAAGAGATCTCTACCACTATCGCTTTCGTTCGTGCTCTGAACGTGATGCTGAAGAACAAGTCGATCAAAGATCGTCTGGTACCGATCATCGCCGACGAAGCGCGTACCTTCGGTATGGAAGGTCTGTTCCGTCAGATTGGTATTTACAGCCCGAACGGTCAGCAGTACACCCCGCAGGACCGCGAGCAGGTTGCTTACTATAAAGAAGACGAGAAAGGTCAGATTCTGCAGGAAGGGATCAACGAGCTGGGCGCAGGTTGTTCCTGGCTGGCAGCGGCGACCTCTTACAGCACCAACAATCTGCCGATGATCCCGTTCTACATCTATTACTCGATGTTCGGTTTCCAGCGTATCGGCGATCTGTGCTGGGCGGCTGGCGACCAGCAAGCGCGTGGCTTCCTGATCGGCGGTACTTCCGGTCGTACCACCCTGAACGGTGAAGGTCTGCAGCACGAAGATGGTCACAGCCATATTCAGTCGCTGACTATCCCGAACTGTATCTCTTACGACCCGGCTTACGCTTACGAAGTTGCTGTCATCATGCATGACGGTCTGGAGCGTATGTACGGTGAAAAACAAGAGAACGTTTACTACTACATCACTACGCTGAACGAAAACTACCACATGCCGGCAATGCCGGAAGGTGCTGAGGAAGGTATCCGTAAAGGTATCTACAAACTCGAAACCATTGAAGGTAGCAAAGGTAAAGTTCAGCTGCTGGGCTCCGGTTCTATCCTGCGTCACGTCCGTGAAGCGGCAGAGATCCTGGCGAAAGATTACGGCGTAGGTTCTGACGTTTATAGCGTGACTTCCTTCACCGAACTGGCGCGTGATGGTCAGGATTGTGAACGCTGGAACATGCTGCACCCGCTGGAAACTCCGCGCGTTCCGTATATCGCTCAGGTGATGAACGACGCTCCGGCAGTGGCATCTACCGACTATATGAAACTGTTCGCTGAGCAGGTCCGTACTTACGTACCGGCTGACGACTACCGCGTACTGGGTACTGATGGCTTCGGTCGTTCCGACAGCCGTGAGAACCTGCGTCACCACTTTGAAGTTGATGCTTCTTATGTCGTGGTTGCGGCGCTGGGCGAACTGGCTAAACGTGGCGAAATCGATAAGAAAGTGGTTGCTGACGCAATCGCCAAATTCAACATCGATGCAGATAAAGTTAACCCGCGTCTGGCGTAAGAGGTAAAAGAATAATGGCTATCGAAATCAAAGTACCGGACATCGGGGCTGATGAAGTTGAAATCACCGAGATCCTGGTCAAAGTGGGCGACAAAGTTGAAGCCGAACAGTCGCTGATCACCGTAGAAGGCGACAAAGCCTCTATGGAAGTACCATCTCCGCAGGCGGGTATCGTTAAAGAGATCAAAGTCTCTGTTGGCGATAAAACCCAGACCGGCGCACTGATTATGATTTTCGATTCCGCCGACGGTGCAGCAGACGCTGCACCTGCTCAGGCAGAAGAGAAGAAAGAAGCCGCTCCGGCAGCAGCACCAGCGGCTGCAGCGGCAAAAGACGTTAACGTTCCGGATATCGGCAGCGACGAAGTTGAAGTGACCGAAATCCTGGTCAAAGTGGGCGACAAAGTTGAAGCTGAACAGTCGCTGATCACCGTAGAAGGCGACAAGGCTTCTATGGAAGTTCCGGCTCCGTTTGCAGGTACCGTGAAAGAGATCAAAGTGAACGTGGGTGACAAAGTGTCTACCGGCTCGCTGATTATGGTCTTCGAAGTCGCGGGTGAAGCTGGCGCGGCAGCTCCGGCGGCTAAACAGGAAGCGGCTCCGGCAGCGGCCTCTGCACCAGCAGCTGGCGTGAAAGAAGTTAACGTTCCGGATATCGGCGGTGACGAAGTTGAAGTGACCGAAGTGATGGTGAAAGTGGGCGACAAAGTTGCCGCTGAACAGTCACTGATCACCGTAGAAGGCGATAAAGCTTCTATGGAAGTTCCGGCTCCGTTTGCAGGCGTCGTGAAGGAACTGAAAGTCAACGTTGGCGATAAAGTGAAAACTGGTTCGCTGATTATGATCTTCGAAGTTGAAGGCGCAGCGCCTGCGGCAGCTCCTGCGAAACAGGAAGCGGCAGCGCCGGCTCCGGCAGCAAAAGCTGAAGCCCCGGCAGCAGCACCGGCTGCGAAAGCCGAAGGCAAATCTGAATTTGCTGAAAACGACGCTTACGTTCACGCGACTCCGCTGATCCGCCGTCTGGCACGCGAGTTTGGCGTTAACCTGGCGAAAGTGAAGGGCACTGGCCGTAAAGGTCGTATCCTGCGCGAAGACGTTCAGGCTTACGTGAAAGAAGCAATCAAACGTGCAGAAGCAGCTCCGGCGGCAACTGGCGGCGGTATCCCAGGCATGCTGCCGTGGCCTAAAGTGGACTTCAGCAAGTTTGGTGAAATCGAAGAAGTGGAACTGGGCCGCATTCAGAAAATCTCTGGTGCTAACCTGAGCCGTAACTGGGTGATGATCCCGCACGTTACTCACTTCGACAAAACCGATATCACTGAGCTGGAAGCGTTCCGTAAACAGCAGAACGAAGAAGCAGCGAAACGTAAGCTGGATGTGAAGATCACCCCGGTTGTCTTCATCATGAAAGCCGTTGCTGCAGCTCTTGAGCAGATGCCTCGCTTCAACAGTTCGCTGTCGGAAGACGGTCAGCGTCTGACCCTGAAGAAATACATCAACATCGGTGTGGCGGTGGATACCCCGAACGGTCTGGTTGTCCCGGTATTCAAAGACGTCAACAAGAAAGGCATCATCGAGCTGTCTCGCGAGCTGATGACTATTTCTAAGAAAGCGCGTGACGGTAAGCTGACTGCGGGCGAAATGCAGGGCGGTTGCTTCACCATCTCGAGCATCGGCGGCCTGGGTACTACCCACTTCGCGCCGATTGTGAATGCGCCGGAAGTGGCTATCCTCGGCGTTTCCAAGTCCGCGATGGAGCCGGTGTGGAATGGTAAAGAGTTCGTGCCGCGTCTGATGCTGCCGATTTCTCTCTCCTTCGACCACCGCGTGATCGACGGTGCTGATGGTGCCCGTTTCATTACCATCATTAACAACACGCTGTCTGACATTCGCCGTCTGGTGATGTAAGTAAAAGAGCCGGCCCAACGGCCGGCTTTTTTCTGGTAATCTCATGAATGTATTGAGGTTATTAGCGAATAGACAAATCGGTTGCCGTTTGTTGTTTAAAAATTGTTAACAATTTTGTAAAATACCGACGGATAGAACGACCCGGTGGATAATGGGCGTCATAAAAAAAACGTCAGACCCGCCGGAGATAAATATATAGAGGTCATGATGAGTACTGAAATCAAAACTCAGGTCGTGGTACTTGGGGCAGGCCCCGCAGGTTACTCCGCTGCCTTCCGTTGCGCTGATTTAGGTCTGGAAACCGTAATCGTAGAACGTTACAACACCCTTGGCGGTGTTTGCCTGAACGTCGGCTGTATCCCTTCTAAAGCACTGCTGCACGTAGCAAAAGTTATCGAAGAAGCCAAAGCGCTGGCTGAACACGGTATCGTCTTCGGCGAACCGAAAACCGATATCGACAAGATTCGTACCTGGAAAGAGAAAGTGATCAATCAGCTGACCGGTGGTCTGGCTGGTATGGCGAAAGGCCGCAAAGTCAAAGTGGTCAACGGTCTGGGTAAATTCACCGGGGCTAACACCCTGGAAGTTGAAGGTGAGAACGGTAAAACCGTGATCAACTTCGACAACGCGATCATTGCAGCGGGTTCTCGCCCGATTCAACTGCCGTTTATTCCGCATGAAGATCCGCGTATCTGGGACTCCACTGACGCGCTGGAACTGAAAGAAGTACCAGAACGCCTGCTGGTAATGGGTGGCGGTATCATCGGTCTGGAAATGGGCACCGTATACCACGCGCTGGGTTCACAGATTGACGTGGTTGAAATGTTCGACCAGGTCATCCCGGCAGCTGATAAAGACATCGTTAAAGTCTTTACCAAGCGTATCAGCAAGAAATTCAACCTGATGCTGGAAACCAAAGTTACCGCCGTTGAAGCGAAAGAAGACGGCATTTATGTGACGATGGAAGGCAAAAAAGCACCCGCTGAACCGCAGCGTTACGACGCCGTGCTGGTAGCGATTGGTCGTGTGCCGAACGGTAAAAACCTCGACGCAGGCAAAGCTGGCGTGGAAGTTGACGACCGTGGTTTCATCCGCGTTGACAAACAGCTGCGTACCAACGTACCGCACATCTTTGCTATCGGCGATATCGTCGGTCAGCCAATGCTGGCACACAAAGGTGTTCACGAAGGTCACGTTGCCGCTGAAGTTATCGCCGGTAAAAAACATTACTTCGATCCGAAAGTTATCCCGTCCATCGCCTATACCGAACCAGAAGTTGCATGGGTAGGTCTGACTGAGAAAGAAGCGAAAGAGAAAGGCATCAGCTACGAAACCGCCACCTTCCCGTGGGCTGCTTCTGGTCGTGCTATCGCTTCCGACTGCGCAGACGGTATGACCAAGCTGATTTTCGACAAAGAATCTCACCGTGTGATCGGTGGTGCGATTGTCGGCACTAACGGCGGCGAGTTGCTGGGTGAAATCGGCTTGGCAATCGAAATGGGTTGTGACGCTGAAGACATCGCACTGACCATCCATGCGCACCCGACTCTGCACGAGTCTGTGGGCCTGGCGGCAGAAGTGTTCGAAGGTAGCATTACCGACCTGCCGAACCCGAAAGCGAAGAAGAAGTAATTTTTCGTTTGCCGGAACATCCGGCAATTAAAAAAGCGGCTAACCACGCCGCTTTTTTTACGTCTGCAATTTACCTTTCCAGTCTTCTTGCCCCACGTTCAGAGAGACGTTCGCGTACTGCTGACCGCTGCTCGTTATTCAGCCTGGCAGTACGGTTACTGTCGTTTAGACGTTGCGGGCGGCTCTCCTGAACTTTCTCCCGAAAAAACGGACGTTGTTCAGGTGATGCCGATTGAACACGCTGGCGGGCGTTATCACGTTGCTCTTGGTTCAGTGGGCGCTGCTGTACTTTTTCCTTAAACACCTGGCGCTGCTCAGGCGACGCGGACTGAATACGCTGACGTGCTGCATCTCTTTGCTGTTGATTCTGCGGGCTAGTCTGCATTTTCTCACGGGCCGCCTGGCGCTGCTCAGGTGAGGCAGACTGATAACGCTGGCGAGCGGCGTCCTTTTGCTGCTGGGTCAGTGGTTGGTGGCGGCTGAACTCGCGGAAGTCGTCATAATTGCCATAGTGTTCCGCTTCATTAAACCGCTGTGCCGCTGCCTGACGTTGGGTATCTCGCGTAATGACGGGGGCGGCGTGTGTTCGTTGCTGAAACTGACTTGCTGCCGCCTGACGCTGGCTGTCGCGCGATAGAGCAGGTAACTGCGTGGCGCTCATTCCGCCGTTGACATCGGTTTGATGAAACCGCTTTGCCATATCCTGATCATGATAGGTCACACCATTACGGTAGTTTGGATTGTGCCGCCATGCCATATTCTTATCAGTAAGATGCTCACCGGTGATACGGTTGAAATTGTTGACGTCGATATTGATGTTGTCGCCGTTGTGTTGCCAGTCATTACCGTCACGATGACCGCCATCGTGGTGATGATAATCATCATCGTCATGATGATGATGGTCATGGTCATGATCGTCGTCGTCCCAGTCGATGCTGCTGAATAGTGCGTATGTGGTAGCAACGCCCATGCTATAGCCGAATCCGCGCACAAAGCTGTCAACAAACGGTTCTCCGGCTGGCGGCGGCAGATAAACTGGTGGATAAGCGGTATTGGCCCAACTGCCGTAAACCACGTTTGGGTTGTAGTTCGGAATATAAACCACATCCGGATTGGCTGGCTCAATGGTTATTACGGTCGGTGCAGGTTCTGCGACGACGGGGCTGGACGTAGAAACGGTATTTGATTGTGTGGCAGGGGCGTTGGCGGGCTGATTTACCGGTACGACTTTTTTCGTTGTCGTGATGATCTTTTGTTCAGTTGATGACTTCAGCGAGCCGGTTTGTTGCGCCAGTTGCCGCAATCGCTGTACCGAGTCCATCACGTCCTGCGGCTGCGCCAGAAAAGCATCGCCCAGGTTTTGCACCCATTGCGGGTTTTCGCCCATCAATGCCATCAACTGTGGAAAGGCCACCAGTGATTTGACGCTGGCGTCCCAGGGCTGGTCAGATACCGCCTGAATAGCAGCATCGCCTTGTTTAAGTGGATTATCGTGCGACCATTGCACTGCTTGAGCAACGTTTGCCGGATAGGTTGATGCCATTAACACTTGTGAAAGCAGAGAGTCGGGGTATAGCGCGACAGGTGCAACCCATTGATCTATTTGAGCAGTGCTGAATGCGGATTTGACGACGGCAGGTGTTACAGGAGGCACGGAAACCGTTGCTGGAAGCGTAACTGCGGAGATGTCAGGCGCAGTCTGTTGTGTCGATTGCGCTTCCACAGGCGCTTCCACTGTGCGGCTTTTTATATATAGCCCGGCAGAGGCGGCACAGAGCCCGGCACTGCAAATTAGCGCCAGCACATGGGGTTTAAACGGCAAAGTCATTTTCATAATTCGGATCTCAAGGAAATCGCAATGGTCGGCGAACTGCCACCCGCAGGTGCTGTGAATCCGAGTATAAAGAGGCCGTAGTTTAAATTTTGACTAATCTTGGGATTCGTTGAGAAAGGTGATTATCACCATGCGAATTAACGAAGTTTTTACGGAGGGAAATAATCTCTAGACCATCCTTAACGATTCAGCCACTTTTTATGTTGCTTTTTTGTAAACAGATTAACACATCGTCAAAATCCTGCTATTCTGCCCGTTGCGGTACTGGGCATTTACCCTACAAACTGCTGTCTCACAGGAGCGTGAAGAGAATCGCCTGCCGCACTATGACAATGAGAGCGAGGAGAACCGTCGTGCTAGAAGAATACCGTAAGCACGTAGCTGAGCGTGCCGCTGAGGGGATTGCGCCCAAACCCCTGGATGCAAACCAAATGGCCGCGCTTGTAGAGCTGCTGAAAAACCCGCCCGCGGGCGAAGAAGAATTCCTGTTAGATCTGTTAACCAACCGTGTTCCCCCTGGCGTCGATGAAGCCGCCTATGTCAAAGCAGGCTTCCTGGCTGCTGTCGCCAAAGGTGAAGCCAAATCCCCACTGCTGACTCCGGAAAAAGCCATTGAACTGCTGGGCACTATGCAGGGTGGTTACAACATTCATCCGCTGATCGACGCGCTGGATGATGCCAAACTGGCACCGATCGCTGCCAAAGCACTTTCTCACACACTGCTGATGTTCGATAACTTCTATGACGTAGAAGAGAAAGCCAAAGCAGGTAACGAATATGCGAAGCAGGTAATGCAGTCCTGGGCGGATGCCGAATGGTTCCTGAATCGCCCGGCGCTGGCTGAAAAACTGACCGTTACCGTCTTCAAAGTGACCGGCGAAACCAACACCGATGACCTTTCTCCGGCACCGGATGCGTGGTCACGCCCGGATATCCCACTGCACGCGCTGGCGATGCTGAAAAACGCCCGTGAAGGTATTGAGCCAGATCAGCCTGGTGTTGTTGGCCCGATCAAACAGATTGAAGCTCTGCAACAGAAAGGTTTCCCGCTGGCGTACGTCGGTGACGTTGTGGGTACGGGGTCATCGCGTAAATCCGCCACGAACTCCGTTCTGTGGTTTATGGGCGATGATATTCCACATGTGCCGAACAAACGCGGCGGTGGTTTGTGCCTCGGCGGTAAAATTGCACCAATCTTCTTTAACACGATGGAAGACGCGGGTGCACTGCCAATCGAAGTCGACGTCTCTAACCTGAACATGGGCGACGTAATTGACGTTTACCCGTACAAAGGTGAAGTGCGTAACCACGAAACCGGCGAACTGCTGGCAACCTTCGAACTGAAAACCGACGTGCTGATTGATGAAGTGCGTGCTGGCGGCCGTATTCCGCTGATTATCGGGCGTGGCCTGACCACCAAAGCGCGTGAAGCACTTGGCCTGCCGCATAGTGATGTGTTCCGTCAGGCGAAAGATGTCGCTGAGAGCGATCGCGGCTTCTCGCTGGCGCAGAAAATGGTAGGCCGTGCCTGTGGCGTGAAAGGCATTCGTCCGGGTGCGTACTGTGAACCGAAAATGACTTCTGTAGGTTCCCAGGACACCACCGGCCCGATGACCCGTGATGAACTGAAAGACCTGGCGTGCCTGGGCTTCTCGGCTGACCTGGTGATGCAGTCTTTCTGCCACACCGCGGCGTATCCGAAGCCAGTTGACGTGAACACGCACCACACGCTGCCGGACTTCATTATGAACCGTGGCGGTGTGTCGCTGCGTCCGGGGGACGGCGTCATTCACTCCTGGCTGAACCGTATGCTGCTGCCGGATACCGTCGGTACCGGTGGTGACTCCCATACCCGTTTCCCGATCGGTATCTCTTTCCCGGCGGGTTCTGGTCTGGTGGCATTTGCAGCCGCAACAGGCGTAATGCCGCTGGATATGCCGGAATCCGTTCTGGTACGCTTCAAAGGCAAAATGCAGCCGGGTATCACCCTGCGCGATCTGGTACACGCCATTCCGCTGTATGCAATCAAACAAGGTCTGCTGACCGTTGAGAAGAAAGGTAAGAAAAACATCTTCTCTGGCCGTATTCTGGAAATTGAAGGTCTGCCGGATCTGAAAGTTGAGCAGGCATTTGAGCTGACCGATGCGTCTGCCGAGCGTTCTGCTGCCGGTTGTACCATCAAGCTGAACAAAGAACCGATCATTGAATACCTGAACTCTAACATCGTCCTGCTGAAGTGGATGATCGCGGAAGGTTACGGCGATCGTCGTACCCTGGAGCGTCGTATTCAGGGCATGGAAAAATGGCTGGCGAATCCTGAGCTGCTGGAAGCCGATGCAGATGCGGAATACGCGGCAGTGATCGACATCGATCTGGCGGATATCAAAGAGCCAATCCTCTGTGCACCGAATGACCCGGACGACGCACGTCCGCTGTCTGCGGTACAGGGCGAGAAGATCGACGAAGTATTTATCGGTTCTTGCATGACTAACATCGGTCACTTCCGTGCTGCTGGTAAACTGCTGGATGCGCACAAAGGTCAGTTGCCGACCCGCCTGTGGGTGGCACCGCCAACGCGTATGGACGCTGCGCAGCTGACCGAAGAAGGCTACTACAGCGTCTTCGGTAAGAGTGGTGCTCGTATCGAGATCCCTGGCTGTTCCCTGTGTATGGGTAACCAGGCGCGTGTAGCAGACGGTGCGACGGTGGTTTCCACCTCTACCCGTAACTTCCCGAACCGTTTGGGTACTGGCGCGAATGTCTTCCTGGCTTCTGCGGAACTGGCTGCTGTTGCGGCGCTGATTGGCAAACTGCCGACGCCGGAAGAGTACCAGACCTACGTGGCGCAAGTAGATAAAACTGCCGTTGATACTTACCGTTATCTGAACTTCGACCAGCTTTCTCAGTACACCGAAAAAGCGGACGGGGTGATTTTCCAGACTGCGGTTTAATAAGTAAGCGCACGCGCTGCGCATAAACGACACAATGCCCGGTGAATGAGATTCCCGGGCATTTTTTATTTCTAAACCATCGCCGTTCCGCTGTTTTTCTCCGGTAAGACTGCGATAATTACATCAATGGCGCAATGCGATTTCGGCGCATTGCCGGGAGCAGAGGAACACACTATGGATTACGAATTTCTGCGCGATATTACCGGAGTGGTAAAGGTGCGCATGTCCATGGGGCATGAAGTGGTCGGGCACTGGTTTAATGAAGAGGTGAAAGAAAACCTGGCCTTGCTTGATGAAGTGGAACAAGCGGCGCACGCATTGAAAGGTAGCGAACGTTCCTGGCAACGGGCAGGGCATGAATACACGCTATGGATGGATGGTGAAGAGGTGATGGTTCGCGCCAATCAACTGGAATTCGCTGGCGATGAAATGGAAGAGGGGATGAACTACTACGATGAAGAGAGCTTGTCACTGTGTGGCGTTGAGGATTTTCTTCAGGTGGTGGCGGCTTACCGTAATTTCGTGCAGCAGAAGTAAGTAAATCAGGCGGAGCCTCCGTGCTCCGCCTGAGACGTTAAACAGCGGGCATATTGCGCCCGTAATAAATCTCGCGCATTTCTTTCCACAGCGCAGCGGTAATTTCCTGGCGCTCGCTGTCGGTTAAATCTTCCGGTTTGGTGTGGAACATGTAGTGCTTAAGGTCGAACTCTTTAAGCAACATCTTGGTATGGAAGATATTCTCCTGATAGACGTTCACATCCACCATGTCATACAGCGCCTTCATATCGTCAGACATAAAGTTCTGAATCGAATTAATCTCATGGTCGATAAAGTGCTTCATACCGTTAATGTCGCGAGTAAAACCGCGCACGCGATAATCAATAGTCACAATATCGGACTCAAGCTGGTGGATCAGGTAATTCAGCGCCTTCAGCGGAGAAATCACGCCGCAGGTAGAGACTTCAATATCGGCGCGGAAGGTACATAAACCGCCTTCAGGATGACTTTCCGGGTAGGTATGTACGCAAATATGACTTTTATCGAGATGGGCAACGACCGTTTCTGGCAGTGGGCCGGGGTGTTCTGTTTTGTCGATAAGTTTCGGGTCGACCGGTTCTTCACTCACCAGAATAGTGACGCTGGCACCTTGTGGTTCGTAATCCTGGCGGGCGATGTTAAGAATATTGGCCCCGATAATGGAACAGGTTTCTGACAGGATTTCGGTCAGACGGTTGGCATTATAGAGTTCATCGATATAAGCAATATAACCGTCGCGCTCTTCGGTAGTTTTGGCGTAGCAGATATCGTAAATACAAAAACTCAGACTTTTGGTCAGATTATTAAAGCCATGCAGTTTCAGTTTTTTCAATTTCTTATCTTCTCCTTAGGACGGCTGTGAAGCCAGTGCATCTTGCAGATACTGGGGTAAGGCAAAAGCTGCCGTATGGACTGCCGGATTGTAATAACGGCATTTCAGGCCAGAAGCGAGAAAACGCGCCTGAATAATTTCGGTTGAAAGATGGCGTAAGGCGTCGTTATCTGTCGCCCATGCAAAGGTCATGATGCCGCCGTAATAGGTCGGGATCGCCGCCTGATAAAAGCCAACATCGCTGAAGTAATGGCTGAGTTTGCGATGACTGTCGATGGCCTCTTCCTGCTGTAAAAAGCAGACGCCGTTCTGCGCAACGAAAATACCGCCAGGATTCAGGCAACGTTTGCAGCCTTCATAAAATGCCGAAGTGAACAGACTTTCGCCGGGACCGATAGGATCGGTGCAGTCGGAGATAATGACATCAAAGGTCTGGCTGGTTTGATTAACGAAATTGACGCCATCGTCGATCACCAGCTTAAAGCGCGGATCGTCGTAACTACCGGCGTTATGGTTGGGAAGATACTGACGGCAGAACGACACGACACCCGCATCGATTTCCACCATCGTGATTGACTCAACGTTTTTATGTCGGGTTACTTCACGCAGCATGGCACCGTCGCCGCCGCCGATAATCAGCACATGTTTCGCGTGACCGTGGGCCAGTAGCGGAACATGGGTCATCATCTCATGATAGATAAACTCGTCGCGCTCGGTGGTTTGTACTACGCCATCCAGCGCCATTACGCGACCAAATGCGGCGTTCTCAAAAATGATCAGATCCTGGTGATCGGTCTTTTCATGATACAGAACGTTATCTACCGCAAAGTACTGCCCAAACTGGTCGTGTAGCGTTTCATGCCACTGTTTTTTTTCGGCCATGGGTTGATACCTCCTTTGTTAACACCCGTAAAAAAATGGCGCAACATAATAGCTAACATTGACCGCGGATGCACGGTCAATATTTCTACAAAAAGGTATCAGGGATTATTTGACGTAGGCAAGCAGGCTTAAGGAATCGCGGGCCAGGGCTTTGCACTTTTTAGCGACGGGAATGCCAATGCCACTGAGATCGCGGTAGCTGTCTTCACCGAGGGCTTTCATGTCGAAGGTGTCGTAATTACTGAGATCCCACTGGTTTTGCTGGGCGAAAAAGACCAGCGCGCGACGAATTTGCCCGTTAGGTAAGTTCTGGTAACCACAATCGTTCTTCAGAAAAACAAAAACTGCCGTTAAATCGGCCATATCTTCGGCTTCAGACTCGCTGAGCGCGTAACTGTTTGCGCAAACGGCCATCAGGCTGCCGAATAACACTGTTCTGAAAAACGTCTTCATTGCTTCTACCAGGGGCTTAAAGAAGATAAACGTTAGCACACTGCGAGCGAGGCGACGACCATTATTGTCGATTAAATTGTGTCTGCGGCTTGACCTTCCCGTAAGGGGAAGGACTATGCTCAACGTTTGATTTTGTTTCGCCTGCTTAAGAATAAGGAAATAACTATGCAACGTCGTGATTTCTTGAAATATTCCGTCGCGCTGGGGGTGGCTTCAGCCTTGCCGCTGTGGAGCCGCGCAGTATTTGCGGCGGAACGCCCAACGTTACCAATCCCTGATTTGCTCACGACCGATGCCCGTAATCGCATTCAGTTAACTATTGGCGCAGGTCAGTCCACCTTTGGCGGGAAAACCGCAACTACCTGGGGCTATAACGGCAATCTGCTGGGGCCGGCGGTGAAATTACAGCGCGGCAAAGCGGTAACGGTTGATATCTACAACCAACTGACGGAAGAGACGACGTTGCACTGGCACGGGCTGGAAGTACCGGGTGAAGTGGACGGCGGCCCGCAGGGAATTATTCCGCCAGGTGGCAAGCGCTCGGTGACGTTGAACGTTGATCAACCTGCCGCTACCTGCTGGTTCCATCCACATCAACATGGCAAGACCGGACGTCAGGTGGCGATGGGGCTGGCTGGTTTGGTGGTGATTGAAGATGACGAGATCCTGAAATTAATGCTGCCAAAACAGTGGGGTATTGATGATGTCCCGGTGATTGTTCAGGATAAAAAATTTAACGCAGACGGGCAGATTGATTATCAACTGGATGTGATGACCGCCGCTGTGGGTTGGTTTGGCGATACGTTGCTGACCAACGGTGCAATCTACCCGCAACACGCTGCCCCGCGTGGCTGGCTGCGCCTGCGTTTGCTCAATGGCTGTAATGCCCGCTCGCTCAATTTCGCCACCAGCGACAATCGCCCGCTTTATGTGATTGCCAGCGACGGCGGTCTGCTACCTGAACCGGTGAAGGTGAACGAGCTGCCAGTGCTGATGGGCGAGCGTTTTGAAGTGCTGGTGGAGGTTAACGATAACAAACCCTTTGACCTGGTGACGCTGCCGGTCAGCCAGATGGGGATGGCGATTGCGCCGTTTGACAAGCCGCATCCGGTAATGCGGATTCAGCCGATTGCCATTAGTGCCTCTGGTGCTTTGCCAGACACATTAAGTAGCCTGCCTGCGTTACCTTCGCTGGAAGGGCTGACGGTACGCAATCTGCAACTTTCTATGGACCCAATGCTCGATATGATGGGGATGCAGATGCTGATGGAGAAATATGGCGATCAGGCCATGGCCGGGATGGATCACAGCCAGATGATGGGCCATATGGGGCACGGCAATATGAATCATATGAACCACAGCGGGAAGTTCGATTTCCACCATGCCAACAAAATCAACGGTCAGGCGTTTGATATGAATAAGCCGATGTTTGCGGCGGCGAAAGGGCAGTACGAACGTTGGGTTATCTCTGGCGTGGGCGACATGATGCTGCATCCGTTCCATATCCACGGTACGCAGTTCCGTATCTTGTCAGAAAATGGCAAACCGCCAGCGACGCATCGCGCAGGCTGGAAAGATACCGTTAAGGTAGAAGGTAATGTCAGCGAAGTGCTGGTGAAGTTTAATCACGATGCACCGAAAGAACATGCTTATATGGCGCACTGCCATCTGCTGGAGCATGAAGATACGGGGATGATGTTAGGGTTTACGGTATAAAAAGACCGTATTCGGAAATATGCCCGGATCTCTCCGGGCATTATGGTTACTTCACATCATCCGGCAGCGCATAAGCCACAATATAGTCGCCCATCTTCGTACCAAATGAACCGTGACCGCCTGCGGAGATCACCACATACTGCTTGCCATTCACTTCATAGGTCATTGGCGTAGCCTGACCACCCGCTGGTAAACGACCCTGCCACAGTTTTTCACCGTTGCTCATGTTGTAAGCGCGCAGGTAGTTATCTGCCGTAGCGGCGATAAACAGCACGTTACCCGCCGTGGAGATTGGCCCGCCAAGCATCGGCATACCCATATTGAACGGCACCGGTACAGGCATCGGGAATGGCATACTGTCCTGCGGCGTACCAATACGTTTTTTCCACACCACTTCATTGGTTTTCAGATCCAATGCTGAGATATAGCCCCATGCTGGCTGTTTACATGGCAGACCAAACGGTGAGAGGAACGGGTTGAGCGTGACACCATACGGTACACCGTACTGTGGCTGGATGCCGGATTCCGTACCCGTGCCTTTGGCATCTTTCGGCTGTTCCATCGGGTTGCCTGGACCGCGTGGGATCAGTTTCGAAACAAACGGCAGTGCCATTGGGTTGGCAATCGCCACTTCACGATTCGGATCAACGGAAATCCCGCCCCATTCGAACATCCCCAGGTTACCCGGGAAGACCAGCGTACCCTGTTCAGATGGCGGCGTAAAAATGCCTTCATAGCGCATCTGGTGGAACATCACGCGGCACACCAACTGGTCAAACATGGTGACACCCCACATATCCGCACCGCTCAAATCTTTCGTCGGACGGAAGCTCAGTTCCGAGAAGGGTTGAGTAGGGGTCACGTAATCGCCTTTGGCAGCACCTTGGGGAACCGGTTTTTCCGGGGCCGGAACCACCAGTTCACCATTACGACGATCGAGCACAAAAATGTTGCCGGTTTTCGCCGGAGCGTAAATAATCGGCACTTTCTGACCATTAACGGTGATGTCCGCCAGCGTCGGCTGTGCCGGAAGATCCATATCCCACAGGTCGTGGTGAACGGTCTGGTAGCTCCACGCCAGTTTCCCGGTAGTGGCATTCAGCGCCAGAATCGAGCTGGCATAACGTTCCTGTTCCGGTGTGCGGTTACCACCCCAAATATCTGGCGTGGTGACGCCCATCGGCAGATAGACCAGATCCAGCTTCGCGTCATAGGCCGCTGGTGCCCACGAGTTTGGTGAGTTAAAGGTAAAGGTATGTTCGTCAGACGGGATCGCATTCGGATCTTTCGCGCCCGGATCAAAAGCCCACAGCAGCTCCCCGGTGTTGACATCAAAACCACGGATCACGCCAGATGTTTCACGGGTTGAGAAGTTATCGGTGACTGAACCGGCCATCACGATGGTTTTATCGGTGATAATCGGCGGCGAAGTCGGCTCATACAGACCCGGTTTGGTGTCCGGCATATTGCTTTGCAGATTGAGCACGCCTTTATTGGCGAAGGTTTCGCACAGCTTGCCGTTTTCAGCGTTAATTGCAATCAGACGACCATCATTGACCGGAAGAATGATACGACGCGGGCAATCCGCCATCACTTCCGGCGAAGCAGTTTCTGCTTTGGCTTCATGATAAGAGACGCCACGGCAGGTTACATGCTGGAAGGACTCGTTGGTTTTCAGCTCAGGATCGTAATGCCATTTCTCTTTACCGCTGGCGGCATCCAGCGCAAACAGACGTTGGTGCGCGGTACACAGGTAAAGGGTGTCGCCCACTTTAATTGGCGTCACTTCATTGGTGATTTCGCCCGGATCGTTCGGCTGCTTCACATCGCCAGTACGGAACACCCAGGCTTCTTTCAGCTTGTGGACGTTATCAGCGTTAATTTGTTTCAGAGGTGAAAAGCGTTGACCTTCCTGATTGCGACCATAGGCAGGCCAGTCCTGATCGGCAACGGGGGAGATGGCTTCTGCTGGCGTGGTATCGGCGCTTAAGGTGCCGCTGATTTCCTGCGGATCGTTAAATCCGGCCCAGGTCAGGATACCACCGCTAATCAGCAGTGCGACCACCAGTGCGGCAACTGCGCCGCTGGCAGGAATGACCAGGCGACGCCAGACAAACGGCAGGATCAGCCAGATGCCGAAGAAGACCAGAATGTCGCTGCGCGGAGTCAGCGCCCAGAAGTCGAAACCAACTTCCCAGACGCCCCAAATCATAGTGCCGAGCAGCAGGGCTGCGTACAGCCAAAGCGCGGCGCGTTTACTGCGCCACAGCATCCAGGCGACGCTGAGCATCACAAGGCCAGCGATAGGGTAGTACCAGGAGCCGCCAATCGCGACCAGCCAGCCTCCGCCAATGAGTAGATACAGCCCGCAAAGCGCTGCAAAAAGGGCTGTTAGCGTGACGAGTAATCGCCGCGAGCCGGTATTGTTAATTGCCATAAAGAGACACCATTTCAATTCATTAATATTTTAGTAGCAATTAATTATAGGTTTTAACATGTGTGATCGTCATCACAATTCGAGCTTTATTAACAGATTCCGCGAATGAATAGTTTTACTGGTATACTGCGTGTCTTGCGCTTTGTTGCGGTGCCAAAACCTGCCCGTGCGAAGTGATTTGTTTTTAAATCATATGGTTATAGATATGAAACATACTGTAGAAGTAATGATCCCCGAAGCGGAGATTAAAGCGCGTATCGCCGAACTGGGTCGTCAGATTACTGAGCGTTACAAAGACAGCGGCAGCGATATGGTGCTGGTGGGTCTGCTGCGTGGCTCATTTATGTTTATGGCGGACCTGTGCCGTGAAGTTCAGGTATCTCATGAAGTCGACTTTATGACCGCCTCCAGCTACGGTAGCGGCATGTCCACCACCCGTGATGTGAAAATCCTCAAAGATCTGGATGAAGATATCCGTGGCAAGGACGTGCTGATTGTTGAAGATATCATCGACTCGGGGAATACACTGTCGAAAGTGCGTGAGATCTTAAGCCTGCGCGAACCGAAGTCGTTGGCGATTTGTACGCTGCTGGATAAACCGTCCCGTCGTGAAGTGAACGTCCCGGTAGAATTTATCGGTTTCTCGATCCCGGATGAGTTTGTGGTGGGTTACGGCATTGATTACGCACAGCGTTACCGTCATCTGCCGTATATCGGCAAAGTGATTCTGCTGGACGAGTAAGTGTGAAGTTGCCGGATGTGTTGCATCCGGCATGGCATTTTTATTTGTGGTTGGCGTGTTTCAGCTTGAGGTTGGAGATCCCGTGACGGTAACGTTGCTCAAGGGTTTCGCGGTTAGTCGCTGTGACATCCAGATCACGCAGCAAGCCGTCGTGAATGCCGTAGGCCCAGCCGTGAATGGTAACTTTCTGCCCGCGTTTCCACGCTGATTGCATAATGGTGGAGTGGCCCAGGTTATACACCTGTTCCATGACGTTCAGTTCACACAAGGTATCCAGACGGCGCTCTTGCGGCATTTCGCCGAGCAATGAGCTATGTTTGAACCAGATATCGCGGATATGCAGCAGCCAGTTGTTGATAAGCCCCAGTTCCGGGTTTTCAACTGCGGCTTGTACGCCGCCGCAACCGTAGTGGCCACAGATAATAATGTGTTCAACTTCGAGTACATCCACTGCATACTGAACCACGGAAAGGCAGTTCAGGTCGGTGTGAATGACCAGGTTAGCAACATTACGGTGAACAAAGAGTTCGCCCGGCTCAAGACCGGTTAAACGTTCTGCAGGAACGCGACTGTCGGAACATCCAATCCATAGAAAGCGCGGTTTTTGCGCTTGTGCCAGTTTCTCAAAAAACCCGGGATCCTCTTCCACCAGCATTTTTGACCATAGTGCATTGTTGCTGATGAGTGTATCTATGTCTTTCATGGAGGTTAACGACCTGTAACCAAATAATTACGTTTGGCTAATATAGGGCAACTCCGGGACGATTTAAACCACAGATAAAGTGTAAGAACGTAAGGTAAGTAAAAATTTATGACCATTGCACTGGAACTTCAACAGCTTAAAAAAACCTATCCAGGCGGCGTTCAGGCGCTTCGTGGAATCGATTTGCAGGTCGAAGCGGGTGATTTTTATGCGCTTCTCGGGCCGAACGGGGCCGGAAAATCGACCACTATCGGTATTATCAGCTCTCTGGTAAATAAAACCTCCGGGCGGGTCAGCGTATTTGGTTACGATCTCGAGAAAGATGTCGTAAACGCTAAACGTCAGTTGGGTCTGGTGCCACAGGAATTTAACTTCAACCCGTTTGAAACCGTGCAGCAAATTGTGGTGAATCAGGCAGGGTACTACGGTGTGGAGCGCAAAGAAGCGTACATTCGCAGCGAAAAGTATCTTAAACAACTCGATCTATGGGGAAAACGCAACGAACGTGCGCGTATGTTATCTGGCGGGATGAAGCGCCGTTTAATGATTGCCCGTGCGTTAATGCATGAACCTAAACTACTGATTCTCGACGAACCGACCGCAGGCGTGGATATTGAACTTCGCCGCTCAATGTGGGGCTTTTTGAAGGATTTAAACGACAAAGGCACCACCATCATTCTCACCACACACTACCTGGAAGAAGCAGAAATGCTGTGCCGCAATATCGGCATTATTCAACACGGTGAGTTGGTGGAAAATACTTCGATGAAGGCGCTGCTGGCGAAGCTGAAATCAGAAACCTTTATTCTCGATCTCGCACCGAAAAGTCCGTTACCGAAGCTCGATGGCTATCAGTATCGACTGGTAGATACCGCCACGCTGGAAGTTGAAGTGCTGCGTGAGCAGGGCATCAACAGCGTATTTACGCAGTTAAGTGAGCAGGGCATTCAGGTATTAAGTATGCGTAACAAAGCTAACCGTCTGGAAGAGCTGTTTGTTTCACTGGTTAATGAAAAACAAGGAGATCGCACATGATGCATCTTTACTGGGTGGCGCTAAAAAGCATCTGGGCGAAAGAGATCCATCGCTTTATGCGTATCTGGGTGCAGACGCTGGTGCCGCCAGTCATCACCATGACCCTTTACTTTATTATCTTCGGTAACCTGATTGGTTCGCGTATTGGCGATATGCATGGCTTCAGCTACATGCAGTTCATCGTACCGGGGCTGATCATGATGTCGGTGATCACCAACGCCTACGCTAACGTCGCGTCATCATTTTTTGGTGCCAAGTTCCAGCGTAATATTGAAGAGCTGCTGGTAGCGCCGGTTCCGACTCATGTCATTATTGCCGGATATGTCGGTGGTGGCGTGGCGCGTGGTCTGTTTGTTGGTATTCTGGTGACGGCAATTTCACTGTTTTTTGTGCCGTTTCAGGTGCATTCGTGGGTATTCGTTGCCTTAACCCTGGTGCTCACTGCGGTGCTATTCTCCCTTGCGGGTTTGCTGAACGGCGTGTTTGCTAAAACGTTCGATGACATCAGCCTGGTGCCAACCTTTGTGTTAACGCCACTCACGTATTTGGGCGGGGTGTTTTACTCCCTGACTTTGTTGCCGCCGTTCTGGCAAGGGCTGTCGCACCTGAACCCAATCGTTTATATGATCAGTGGTTTCCGCTACGGCTTCCTCGGTATCAATGATGTTCCGCTGGTCACTACCTTTGGCGTACTGGTGGTCTTTATTGTGGCGTTTTATTTGATCTGTTGGTCGCTGATCCAACGTGGACGTGGTTTGCGTAGCTAAGGCTATTTCCTCTCCTCTGGATTTGGGGGAGAGGAGTTTTGACGGCTATCACCCTTTATCAACAATGGTCAGGGTAGACTGATTTTCGGCTAAGGAGGAAGGCGATGTTAGGTTGGGTAATTACCTGTCACGATGACCGGGCGCAAGAGATACTGGATGCGCTGGAGAAAAAACATGGGGCACTTCTTCAGTGCCGGGCCGTGAATTTCTGGCGCGGATTAAGCTCTAATATGCTCAGCCGCATGATGTGCGATGCCTTGCATGAAACGGACTCTGGTGAAGGCGTTATTTTCTTAACCGATATAGCCGGAGCGCCACCGTACCGCGTGGCTTCATTATTAAGCCACAAACACTCCCGTTGCGAAGTGATTTCTGGTGTCACGTTACCGTTAATTGAACAGATGATGGCTTGCCGTGAAACCATGACCAGTTCAGCGTTTCGCGAGCGTATTGTCGAACTGGGTGCGCCGGAGGTGAGTAGTCTTTGGCACCAGCAACAAAAAAATCCGCCTTTCGTCCTCAAACATAATTTGTATGAGTATTAACCCGCGATTCTGATGACGCTTTTGCTACAATAAAAGCGTTGTTTCACCCTCGGTTATTTTTTCATGTACAAACAAGCTGTTATTCTCCTGCTGATGCTGTTTACCGCAAGTGTCAGTGCCGCGTTACCTGCCCGTTATATGCAAACCATCGAAAATGCCGCGGTCTGGGCGCAAATTGGTGACAAGATGGTGACGGTGGGGAATATTCGGGCCGGACAAATCATTGCCGTGGAGCCCACTGCCGCAAGTTATTACGTATTTAATTTTGGCCTTGGCAAAGGGTTTATCGATAAAGGGCATCTCGAGCCGGTTCAGGGGCGACAAAAAGTTGAAGACGGTTTGGGTGACCTCAACAAGCCGCTGAGTAATCAGAACTTAGTTACCTGGAAAGATACGCAGGTCTATAACGCGCCGAGTGTGGGCAGTGCGCCATTTGGAGTACTGGCGGACAATTTGCGCTACCCGATTTTGCATAAACTGAAAGACAGGTTAAATCAAACCTGGTATCAGATCCGTATTGGCGATCGACTGGCCTATATCAGCGCGCTGGATGCCCAACCCGATAATGGCCTGCCGGTGCTAACCTATCACCATATTTTGCGCGATGAAGAAAACACCCGTTTTCGCCATACTTCGACGACCACCTCGGTACGCGCTTTCAATAACCAGATGGCCTGGCTGCGCGACAGGGGATACGCGACACTGAGCATGGCGCAGCTGGAAGGTTACGTGAAGAATAAGATCAATCTCCCTGCGCGAGCGGTGGTGATTACCTTTGATGATGGCCTCAAGTCGGTGAGCCGCTATGCGTATCCTGTGTTGAAACAATATGGCATGAAGGCGACGGCGTTTATTGTTACCTCGCGCATCAAACGTCACCCGCAGAAATGGAACCCAAAATCGCTGCAATTTATGAGCGTTTCTGAACTTAACGAAATTCGCGATGTATTTGATTTCCAGTCACATACTCATTTTTTGCATCGGATAGATGGTTATCGGCGGCCTATATTGCTGAGCCGTAGTGAGCACAATATTCTGTTTGATTTTGCACGTTCACGCCGCGCTCTGGCGCAATTTAATCCACATGTTTTGTATCTTTCTTATCCATTTGGCGGATTTAATGACAAAGCCGTGAAGGCAGCAAAAGAAGCCGGATTTCACCTGGCTGTGACGACCATGAAAGGCAAAGTAAAACCGGGGGATAATCCGTTGTTACTAAAACGACTTTATATCTTAAGAACAGATTCGCTGGAGACGATGTCGCGGCTGGTGAGTAACCAGCCGCAGGGATAACAATCAGGCAACCTGTACCGGAATCGCTTTCGCGGTACGTTTCATTTCGTTGTCGCCTTCAAAATAGGCGACGTTGGGTCGCCAGGTGCGAGCTTCTTCATCTGGCATGGTAACGAAGCTGGCGATGATGACAATATCGCCGACGCTGGCGCAGTGGGCCGCCGCACCGTTGACAGAAATAATTCTCGAACCGCGTTCTGCCGCGATGGCATAGGTGGAGAAACGCTTGCCGTTGGTAACATTCCAGATATCAATGGCTTCGTTTTCGAGAATACCGGCTGCGTCAAGAAAATCCTGATCAATGGCGCAAGAACCTTCATAGTGCAGGTCCGCATGAGTCACTTTCACGCGGTGGAGTTTGCCCTGCAGCATCGTGCGAATCATAACTTCTACCTTTCTACCCTGTCGTTAACGAAGCAGGCGATGCCTGCTTTGAGGAAATTCTCACGCAGTATTGCCCGATTTTTGTTTAGTGTCTACTCATCTGACGGCATTTGCATCAGCAGTTTGCGTACCGTGCCGAAGCGTGCCATGTAACGCCTGTAACCAATTGAAATTTATCTGAACGCTGCTCGGTAAACACTAAAGAGGCGGCTGACGACGGCACACCTTGACTGGATACTGCCTTCACGCAAGACAACACGGAAGGCAGGGGAGATGGATGCACCGAGTACCACACCGCATGATGCGGTGTTTAAACAATTTTTAATGCATGCGGAAACGGCTCGCGACTTTCTGGATATCCATTTGCCAGCGGAGCTACGCGAACTGTGTGACCTCGACACGCTGCATCTTGAGTCGGGGAGTTTTATTGAAGAAAGCCTGAAAGGGCACAGCACTGACGTGCTCTATTCCGTACAGATGCAGGGTAGTACGGGTTATCTGCATGTTGTGATTGAACACCAAAGCAAGCCGGATAAGAAAATGACCTTTCGCATGATGCGCTATGCCATTGCCGCCATGCACCGGCATCTGGAGGCGGATCACGATAAGCTGCCGCTGGTGGTGCCGATTCTGTTTTATCAGGGCGAGGCCACACCTTATCCGCTCTCAATGTGCTGGTTTGATATGTTTTACTCGCCGGAGCTGGCGCGACGCGTTTACAACAACCCTTTCCCGCTGGTGGATATCACCATCACGCCGGATGACGAAATCATGCAGCACCGGCGGATTGCGATTCTCGAACTACTGCAAAAGCATATTCGCCAGCGCGACTTAATGTTATTGCTGGAGCAACTGGTCACGCTGATTGACGAAGGGTACACTAGTGGAAGTCAGTTAGTTGCCATGCAAAACTATATGCTGCAACGCGGTCATACTGAACAAGCGGATTTGTTTTATGGTGTGTTGCGAGACAGGGAAACGGGAGGGGAGTCTATGATGACGCTGGCGCAGTGGTTTGAAGAGAGGGGAAGGCAGGAGGTAAGACAGGAGGTAAGACAGGAGGTAATACAAGAGGTTAGACAGGAAGTAAGACAGGAATTCGCCCTGCGTTTTCTGAGTAAAGGGATGTCTCGGGAAGACGTTGCAGAGATGGCAAATTTACCTCTTGCTGAGGTTGATAAGCTGATTAGCTAAGTTATCTGCATTATCAGTTATAGCCAGATAATTGTTATTGTTAACTGACCAGATAATTAAGGGAACATATGGAAATAAAGACACGGAGAGAAACCAGGCAGACGTTGGCGCAGTGGTTTGAAGAGAAGGGATTTCAGAAGGGATATAAAGAGGGACTCCAGAAGGTAAGACTGGCCCTGCGTCTTCTGAGTAAAGGAATGTCTCGGGAAGACGTTGCAGAGATGGCAAATTTACCTCTTGCTGAGATTGATAAAATGATTAACTAAGTTGTCTGCGTTATGAATAATCGCTTACAGATAACGTGGCAATGAATAGCTGGCGCCATCAGCCGTAGCGCCAGTTAAGCATTACGCCAGTTCGACCATTTTGTTGTCGATCAGGCGAGCATCGCCAAGCCAGGCGGCTACCAGAATCACTGCGCGTTTGCTGTTTTCAGAGACTTCCAGCAATGTGTCGGCATCACGAATCTGAATATCATCGGCGCGGAAGCCTTTTTCATTCAGTTCTTGCCCGGCAATGGCAATAATTTCATCGAGATCCCGTTCGCCAGCCTGCAATTTGTCGGCAATCGAACTTAAAACCTTGTACAGACCGGGCGCAATTTTGCGTTGTTCCGCCGTCAGATAACCGTTACGGGAACTCAGCGCCAGACCGTCTTTGGCGCGCATAATCGGTACGCCGATAATCTCAATATCAAAGCCCATATCGGCAACCATTTTGCGGATCAGCGCCAGTTGCTGAAAGTCCTTTTCGCCGAAGCAAGCGATGTCCGGCTGGACCAGGTTGAACAGCTTGCTGACAATAGTCGAAACGCCGCGAAAATGTCCCGGACGGCTGGCACCTTCCAGCATGGTGGAAAGACCAGGAACATCAACATAGGTGTGGGTTTCTGTACCGTTCGGGTAGATCTCTTTTACCGAAGGCGCGAAAACTAAATCCACTTTACGTTTGTTCAGCTTTTCGCAGTCCTCTTGCAAGGTCCGTGGATAACGTGCCAGATCTTCCGGGCGGTCAAACTGCATTGGGTTAACGAAAATACTGACGACGACCACATCGGCGCGGGCTTTGGCTTCGTCGACCAGCTTCATATGGCCGTCGTGCAGGTTACCCATGGTGGGCACCAGCGCCACGCGCTTACCTTCCATACGCAGGCGGCGGATTTGCTGACGCAGCAGCGGCAGGGTTTCGATAATTAACACAACGTCACTCCTCAATGGAAACTGTGTTCTTCGCCCGGATAAACGCCGGACTCCACTTCAGCCATATACTGCCGCACAGCCGCGCGGATGTCGCCCGTTTCGGCGAGGAAATTTTTGGCGAATTTAGGAATATGACCGCCGGTAATGCCGAACGCGTCGTGCATCACGAGGATTTGCCCGTCAGTGACGTTGCCTGCGCCAATACCGATAACCGGGATCGCCAGTGCTTCGGTAATGCGTTTCGCCAGTTCAACCGGCACGCACTCCAGTACCAGCAGTTGTGCCCCAGCAGCTTCTAAGGCTAATGCATCGCTGAGCAGTCGATCGGCCGCTTCATCGCCGCGCCCCTGGACTTTGTAGCCACCGAAAATATTTACTGACTGTGGGGTTAGGCCTAAATGACCACAAACTGGAACGGCACGTTCGGTCAGCATTTGTACGGTTTCTACCAGCCACTCACCGCCTTCAATTTTGACCATGTTGGCTCCGGCACGCATTACCGTTGCGGCGTTTTCAAAGGCTTGTTCCGGCGTGGCATACGCCATAAATGGCAGGTCTGCTAACAGAAGGCAGTTTGGCGCGCCGCGACGCACGGCGGCAGTGTGGTAGGCGATATCAGCAACGGTAACCGGTAGCGTGGAGTCATGCCCCTGAACCGTCATGCCCAGAGAATCGCCGACCAGCATGACGTTAAGTCCTTCTTCGGCAAACAGTTTTGCGAAGCTATAATCGTAAGCAGTGATGGTCGCGAAACGTTTTTTTTCTTGTTTGCATTTTTGCAATGAAGCAATAGTGGTTGGTTTCATAACGTATCCTGATAAGTAATGTCGTGCTGTCTGGCATTTTATCAGCCACATTGGTGGGGGCAATGATTTATCTATTGTGGCACCGCCATTACCAGACGGTGCCACAATGTTATCAGGGATAGGTTACCTGGAAAGTACTGGTGGCTTTAAATTCTCCTGGTTCGATAGCAATATTTCCGTCTTGCTTTAACGTCGCCTGGAAATGAAGTGGATATGTTATACCTTGATCTTCTGGGTAAATTGCATCTGAATCGTGATCCTGAGCCTGACCCGTATTATCTTTATAAACAGAAGTTGAATCATTCGGTTTCAGTATCATTAGGGCACTTTTTCTGTTTGCTAATCCTTCAATCAATACCGCAACGCCTTTTGCTGCGCCGCTTCCAGTAAGAGTGTTACCCAGGAGTTGCTTATTTTCTGTACCCAGCTTCCCTGAAGATAGCTTTGTCTCTATATCGCCAACGCGAACACAGTTCTGGAGAGAAATATCAAAAGGAACCGGAGTAGCACCATTTTTAATCTGCCCTGGTGCATATTCTCCCATTTTTACCGTCGAACCACTTACTGATTTTCCGGTAAGTACAGCAGTAAAGCAGGTGGGGTTAGTTAATTTAACATTGAGTAGATCAAAGTCGATATAAAGGTGATGGCTGTGATCAACAACACGAGAACCGGGACTGTAGGCCTTAAACGCATAAAGATATGTCGAATTACTGGACAATGATACGTCCTGGTTTGTTGTAGGGTTAAAATCGGTATCAGTATAAAATTCAATCGTAAGATCGTGTACAACACCGCCGATGGCCCAGAATCTATCGTACCGCATCGCGTTATCGCAGCCGATATGTTGTAGATCAGGGTCTGTGATGATCCACTGGAATTTTTGTGGTGTGGTATCTCCAATATATAAACCAGAGTCGCTAATAGTTGTTTTTGTTGAATATGCAGACCAAAGTTTTGCAATAAATAGAGTGTAATACAAGCCTGGGACAGAGGTTTTAAATAACTTATGTCCACCATAGGTTTTACCAGAATCAGCCATGGCATTTTCAATATCCATTAGTCCATCTGGATTTGCCCTGTCAGAGGCATTACAGTAAAGAAAACCGCCACCGCTGGCTGTATCTAATTGTTCCCAGCGTAATTTAACACCTGTCGGGCCAAGTTGAGTAGGTTTATAAAAAACTAAATTATTGGTTGTTGATGCATATCTAAAAGTGACCTGAGCCGCAGTGCTCGGGCCGTTGAAATTACCATCGCCTACCCCGGCATTGTTACCAACAAGAAAACTTGTATCCTTACTAATCGCTGTAAAGCAAGAGCAGGATAGTACTAAAAAAACAAAGTATTTGAAGAATGTCTTCATGATTACCCACTATTCGCTGCTGTCATAATAGCAGTCGTTTGTTTTGATATATTATTCGTAGTGCACATCAACTAATATATGACTCATCACCTGGCCAGATATGACATCCAGCGCGGGATCGATTTTTTGCATTCTGGCATAAAATTTCCATGACGAATTATTCAGGGCAGAAGTCATTACTGGATAGATTGAACGAGAATTTCCCGCTGAACTAAGAACATTGAATATATTGGCCGGGTCCTGAATGGAAAAGAGAACGACACCGACATTTTTAGCCCCGGTTGTCACTTCATTGGCAAATATTTGCCTGGAGCCTGCAGCCATGACACCGCTAAGGGCTCTAAAATCAATATGTAACTGATTTAGCACATCGCCAGTTCCCTGTAATGCACAGTCTGAGACAGTGACAGTGAACTCTTTTCCACCTGGTTGATAGCTTTCAGGAGTAACATTACCTGAAAAATATCCCACCCCAACGACACCAAGATCAATATTACCCTGGTTACTGATTCCGCTTTTGCAAGTGCTGTTTTTTACATTAGCAACAAGGTCAATATCCTGTCCAGCGATCGCTGGACAGGTAATGGGAAACAGTAATGACAGAAACAGAATTATTCTCTTCATCAGCTTACGTTGAGTGGGATGCATATATAGTTCCTGAATCTGTCAGTCTGTTAGTTATAGGTTACTGTAAATGTGGCAGGTGCAGAAAATTTACCTGCAGTGACATTACTTACGGTTTTATTTTTTTCAACGACCAGGCGAGCACTCATCGGGTAATAAACAACCGCATTGGCAGCAGTGGAAATAGTTACCTCTTGAGATGCTGGTGTCACACAACTAAATTGTGTTGCTCTCCCTGTTGCCGGAGTTTCGGTGCTCCAGACTTCAACGGCGACGGCACTTGCTTTATCTGTGGCTGTGGAACCATTTGCGAACCCTGCACCGTCATTAGCAGTCCCCTCGCATGTGGCTCGCTTGGTTAATTTTATTTGCGCTTTTTTATTGGGGATACCCGCACAGTCTTTGAATTTGAGTTTGAATGTTTTTACTTTGGTCTTGGCATTGATTTCAGAAATATATACATCACCAAAATCAACAACAGAAATGTCCTGATCAGAGTCATTTACTAATGTAGCGGTACAAGTACCCATTTCTACGGTGGTAATCACGGTCAGCCCAATGCTGTCAGTTGCCGCATAAGAGGGTACGCTGAACAATGAGGCAGCCAAAACGACACTGCTGGATAATCCATAACGTAAATTTTTAAATGTCATCTTAATTATCCTTCTTATTGATAGATGAAATTAAACGTCGCCAGGGCGCGAAAAATCCCCGGCACGCCTTGCCCTGCTGCGGTTTCACGTAGCGCGACAGTCATTTCAAGACCTTTATCGGGCTGCATTTCTTCTGTGCTCCAGCGTATCTTGTCCGCACTGTTGTTAGGTTGAAGGAAAGTGGCATCATCAGTAGTCCGTTTTTTGAAACCCATACCGATATTACTTGTCGTCGAAGATAAATCACCAGACAGCGGTATAATAAGCTTGGATGAGCTTGATAATGCGTTTCCGGTCAGAGTGGTATCAATCCAGCTAATGCCACTGCTGCACCCACTGGCAACCAGTTTAAAATCAGCCTGAGATTCTGTCGTTTTATTCGTGATCTTATCCAGGCCCATCTTAGGGATTCTCAAAGTGTAGTTATTATTGCCATCATTCGTGACATTATTACCAGTAAGTGTGATGTTACAGGTTGTCGCTTTGACAGTGGCTGTAAACTCAACATTAATATCCGTTGCAAATACTGAGGGTGATAATAATACTCCCATCAGTATCGCTATTTTATGTGGCGTTGTTTTTATCATTTGACGTCCCTTGTAGTTACTGAATCTGACACCGAATTCCATTCAGAATAATAGATTGCGCTATTTTTTCTGCTTCTGAACTTTGTTGATAATGCGCAAGACAACTTACAGGTTTACTTTCTTCGAGCCATTTAATGTTGATATTTCCTTGCTGTTCAATACCACGAACAAAAGCCTGTCCACCCTGTCCAACATTACCAATGACATTGCCTTGGTCATCATAAATATCTGCAGCAAATGGAATATTTTTGCCATCACTACGTGTGATGTTCATAATGGCTGATTGCCCTTGCACGGTTTCAAAATCAGCAAAAACGACAGAACCCTGACGAGGCACAGCTACAGCACTGGTACTTTTTAATTCAACATCGTTCTCAAGATCGTTGATATCCAGCGCGATACGGTTTTCATGATAAGGAGAAAGAGCGCTGGTGACACCATAACCCCATCGATCGATAGTACTGTTGCCATAATTTATTCGCGCTCCTTGAGCACCTGGAGCCTGAACTACCGCCAGTGTATCGGAGTCGCTAAAACTGTCATTACTGAAGGTCAGGCCGCCACTATGCAATACAAAACCACCGTCGGTGCTGAGAGAAACTTGACGACTGTTATCGCTGTTTGCAGAAACTGAACCTGCCAGAGTTCCCCACGGTGATTCATAGCTGGCATAACCCCCAACATAACTCAAATCTTTGCTGGCTTTATTCATCGTATAGCCAGTATTCACGCTATAACTGACGCGAGCGTTATCGCTATAGCCACTGCTACTGACGTTGAGTTGGTTATTACCCTTAAAGTCACTGCTCATTTGAGTATCGATACTCTGGAAACCTGAAGTACGTTGTTCAGTGCCAAGTAATTTTTCAATAGGAATGGTGAAACTGAGATAAACGCTATCATCAGCGTCGCCGTCCTCATTCCATGAACGCTGTGCACTGATGCTGTAGCTGCCCCAGGATGCACTGTTACTGTAGCCAATGGAGTAATTGCTACGATTTTGTCCGGAAGCCCAGTAATCGGACCAACTACCAGAAAGATAAAAAGAACCGTAATCTTTTTTTTCAAATTTCAACGGTTGGTTAATACTGACTGTAACCTGATTTTTCATGCGCGAGTAATTACGCATGGATTTCGGTTCAAGATCTTGTTCTGGATGTTTCACTTCATCAATCAGAGTTAGTGCATCATTAAGACCAAGATAATTCTGTGTCGAATAGCGATAGGCCGCGATATTCAGTGAAGTACTTGTTTCTTCGAATAACTTGTTCCAGGAAACACGATAACTTTGCCCCTGGTATGTTTTATCATCCGGTATACGAACATTGGAGTGAGTCACATCGAAAGAAAATGCACCGACCGAAGTATTCAGACCAAGACCTAACAAACCAGCGGTATAGTTATTATCGGTAATCTGAATACCGGTATAACCCGTCAGATAGTTATTCAGACCGTAGTAGTAGCTGGCCTGAAATAAATTAGGCTCATCCTGAATATCATCTTTTAAGACCTGGCCGCCGCTAATATCCCAACGTCCAACGCCAGGGCGTAACATTTGAACGACCGATGAAAAAGGTTGCGAGAATGTCCGCTTTGAGCCATCGGATTCTTCGATGGTAACAATAAGATCACTGCCGTACCCTGATGGACTCAGATCATCAATGACGAAAGCGCCTGGCGGCACCGTCGTTTCATAAATCTTATAGCCACCTTGCGTAATAGTGACTTTGGCGTTGGTATTGGCAACGCCATGAATGATAGGCGCAAAGCTGGCTAATGTCGGAGGCAACATGCGGCTGTCACTGTATAAGCGAATGCCTCGGATACTGACGGAATCAAAGGTTTCGCCCGTCGTATAAGACTCACCAATAATGAATTGAGAGCGTAGTGAGGCGATATCACGCTGTATATACCGATTCTTAAAATCATAATTACCGCCAGAATCGGTCATCCAGTTGTAGTTGCCTGAGGCACGCAGCCGCCATGCACCCAAATTCATCCCACCGTTAAAAGCAGCATAAATGCTGTCATTTTTTCGACCAGGGGTTTCACTATGATATCCGTTGAGGTTGTATGACAACATGGCTGCATTAATGCCATTTTCCCATAACGATGGATCAACATAGTTTTGGTAATTTTTCATTACCCAGGCCTGAGGAACGTCTATATCCAGACGTTGATCGTTAACGTCATAACGAACGGAAGCCTGAGGGATAATTTCCGTCAAATTGAGGCAATTGCCGAGAGCTTCATCCCGGGCAAGCAGAACGGCTTTTTCGCTGTTTATATCGGGAGAATTAATATGGAACTGCAATAAATTTTTAAGTGTGATACAGGCTTGTGCGTTCTTTTTTCCTTCAATTGCGACAAATGTAATGCTTTGGTTAATAACAGGTTGATCGTTGACATAAACACTAACGTCGTACACACCCGGTATAGCGGGGTTACCTTCACTATACCGGCTGAGATCAATATTTGAGGCATTCTGCCCCATCAGGAAGGTATGGTCATATTCAACAAGTTCAGCACAGAAAGCACCATTGCAATACAGCAGCGCGCAAAACGTGGCGATACGGGTCAGATGATTGTGATAATTTTTAGTTGGTTTTATAGTCACGTTATGCTTCCTGCGGAATTATATCCTTGCCTGATTACAGACTGGCATTACCTTCAATGGCACCACCAAAATCATTAATGGCGTAAAAATGCACTTTTGCAGAATTTGCTTTGCCATTAAGGCCAGTGACTTTCATGACTTCATCACTGAATGGTGCAATCATTTTCACATCAATCGGAAAGCGTTTACCGCTGGCTTCTAAATCACCACTGCTAAAAGAGACGTAGTAAGGGGTTGGATTGGCCACTCGTAATGCTGCTTTACCCTCGGAACCTGACCAGGACCATTTCAGGGCTAATGGTGCTTCTGAGGGATTCCCCTTCAATGCTTCCGGGCGATAGAACAGTTTTATACGTGTGCGAAATGCCAATTGCAGCAGGCTTTGATTTGCAACTGTTGCGGCATCTGGTTTTGGAGGAACTTCTAGTACGTTAAACCAGAACACACTTTCTCTGTCTTTTGGCAGGACGCTGCTGGCGGTGTACATCAGTTTGATGGTTTGGCCGCGTTTTGCATCAATGCGTGATACGGGCGGAGTCGCAGTAAAGGGGACGGTAATACTGCCAGGCTCAGCATTGTCATCACCAGTATCCAGCCAACTCTGAACAAGTAATGGGTTATTGCCTTTATTTTCCAGGCGAATGTTGACACTTTTTTGGTCGCTTTTATAGATTACGCGTGTACCGGAAATTACGATATCTGCTATAGCTGACGAGCTAAAAGCTACACAGGTTGCGAAGCATAATGCTGCTGTATATTTAGTGTTGAAAAACATAAACCATTCCTGGTAGAGTTAAAAAAACAGGAAATAGTATGGAGTATCAATATTATTCCCTGTATGTATTCAATTTATGAATATGAATGGAAGTGATTACTGATAAGTAACGGTATATGCAGTGTTAGTTTTTACATAACCTGCTGTGGCTGCCAGACTTGCATCTGCACGAACATAAGACGCTTTAAAATCATAAGTTGCGGATTTGGAAGTTGCATCCAGTGCTTTGGAATAGATATCGCCAGGATTGTTGATTTTAACCTGCTTAATAGTAGAACCTTCAATATTGTGCAGAGCAATATTAACACCGTCAGATGGAGTATTAATTGACATGTCATTATTCAGGGTTCCTTTACTGTTACCAAAGAAGACTGAACCAAAAGTCATTTTTGCTGTGCTGCCTGGTGCCGGATTAGCTTTACTACAGTCAACAGTAATGCTGAATGGTTTAGCCTTAGCACCAACGGTAGTGTCCAGCACACCCTCAGAGATTTCTCCAACGGTTGCAGTTTGCAGCAGGATCAGGCCATCTTTATTACCGCCGTCTACGCGGGTTTCACAGGTATTATCAACAACCAGACCACTGATATTTAACTGACCACCGTCCATATCTGCAGAAGCACTACCTGCAACCATTGCCAGCATAAGACCAGAGAGCGCAAAACCTAATTTTTTAGACATAAAAATCCTTGAATCATATTCCATGAGTTTAACTACAATTGGGCCCTTTCAGGCAGGGATTCCCGATAGAGGAAAAGAGATTAGTTTGTTAATGATGAATGTGAAGATTTACTGAATTTAACATCTGTTCATCACTAAGTAGAATAATGTACACATTTAAATTTAAATATCCACTTAATTCATTTTTAAGCAAAAGTTAATATACACAGCGGGAAAAGTATTGTATGTGAGATGGGGTGGGGGGGCGAAAAAATAATATTAATTATGATTGTAACTGAGAGGGTGTATTAATTTCAATAGGGTGAGGTTATTTTTCGGAATTTATTTATATTCACGTTACTGTTACATTACCATTTATTTAATTCATGAAATTTATTTTTTCTTAATAAGTTTTCTAATATCGTTCCATCAGGAAAGACCAGCTCCGGCGCAATTTCAAACAGTGGCCACAGCATAAAGCCACGATTTTTCATATCGTAGTGCGGAACGGTCAGACGTTCGGTATTTATTACTTCATTACCAAACAGCATGATGTCGAGATCCAGCGTGCGCGGTCCCCAGCGTTCAGCTTTACGGACGCGACCTTGCTGCAATTCGATACGCTGTGTGTGATTGAGTAGCTCTTCAGGGGCAAGAGTGGTTTTCAGCGCGACGGCGGCATTTAAGTAATCGGGTTGATCTTGCGGCCCCAGAGGTGGGGTGCGGTAAAACGAAGAAACGGCAAGAATGCGGCTTTCTGGAATATCGCCTAATGCTTTCAGGGCAGCATTGACCTGCTCCAGCGGAGAGGCCAGATTGCTGCCTATGGCAATATACGCCACTGTCATGTAGTACCCTCACGACGCGGTGCGCGTTTGCGTGGACGACGAGTACGACGACGCGGTGACGGTTCTTCATCCAGTTCGTTAAGCATCCCTTTTTGGTCTGGCGGCGCGGAAACCTGGAACTCACCCCACCATTTCACCAGACGTTGCAGTTCAGCGTTACGCTCAACTTCGGCTCGTAAGGCCAACAGGTCGTATGCCGCACGGAACTTAGGATGCTCCAGCAGTTTCCATGCGCGTTTACCCTGACGACGGGACATACGCAACTGCAACTGCCAGATATCGCGAGTTAGCGTAGTCAGACGTTTCGGGATCGCCAGTGAACGGCAGGCTTCGTCCAGCACGTCGTTCATCGCCAGTGCGAAAGCGTCGTGATAGGTCAGGCCGCTCTCCTGAGCAATTTTCTGTGCCGTCTCCAGCAATGGGTACCAGAACATGGCGGCAAACAGGAACGCCGGGTTCACGCGCATATCGTTATGGATACGCGTATCGGTATTCTTCAGTACCTGCTCAATAATGCGTTCCATCGGGCTGTCGCCATTTTCCGTGAAGTAGCGGGTAATGGTCGGGAACAGCGGCTGGAACAGATGATATTCACACAGCAGCTTATAGGTTTCGTAACCGTAGCCCGCTTGCAACAGTTTCAGCGATTCTTCAAACAGACGTGCCGGTGGGATATCGTTCAGTAAGGTTGCCAGGCGTGGGATCGGCTCGGCGGTTTCCGGGCTGATGCGCATGCCCAATTTGGCGGCAAAACGAACCGCGCGGAGCATACGTACCGGATCTTCACGGTAGCGCGTTTCCGGGTTACCAATCAGACGGATAACGCCGTCTTTCAGATCCTTCATGCCGCCAACGTAATCACGGACGGTAAAATCTGCCACGCTGTAATACAGGCTGTTGATAGTGAAATCGCGGCGCTGGGCGTCTTCTTCGATGGAGCCGAAAATGTTGTCGCGCAGCAACATACCGTTTTGCCCGCGTTGGGAGGTCGTGCGGTCGCTGACGTTACCTTCGTGATGTCCACGGAAGGTCGCAACTTCGATAATCTCCGGGCCAAACATCACATGAGCCAGACGGAAACGGCGACCCACCAGACGGCAGTTACGGAACAGTTTACGTACCTGTTCAGGCGTGGCGTTAGTGGTTACGTCAAAATCTTTCGGCTTTTTGCCAAGTAACAGGTCGCGCACGCCGCCGCCAACCAGCCAGGCTTCGTATCCCGCTTTATTGAGCCTGTACATTACCTTCAGGGCATTTTCACTGATATCTTTGCGGGAAATAGCATGCTGCTCACGCGGGATCACCGTCACCTGTGGACGGGCGACTGCCTGTTCAGCCTCGCTTTCCTCGCGGCTTAGCACCTTGCGGCAAAAATTAGCGACTCGGGTAAAAATAGTACACCTCGGTAGTGTCAAACATCATTCAGGACAAAAAAATAGCGGCTAATCATAGCTCAGCATGACGCATTTGAGAATGTTGAATTTACAATTGCCGACTCAGGCACTGCGGTGAGCCGCCAGTTTTTGACGGCTGACTGAAGGATTTGCTCGACGCTGAAATCCTGCCAGTGTGTTTCTACCTGCTGACCCAGAAAATGAAGTGCCGCGATTAACACCGGGCGCGGATCGCCTTTCGGCAACGCAGGCGCATGATTCTGCTTGGAAAGTTTAGCGCCTTGTGGATTAAGCGCCAGCGGTAAATGGATGTAATCTGGCACTTTCCAGCCAAAAAGCTGGTACAGCGAGATTTGCCGCACAGTCGGTTCGATCAAATCTGCCCCGCGGACAATTTCGCTCACGCCCTGGAAGTGATCATCCACCACCACCGCCAGGTTATAGGCAAACAAACCATCACGGCGATGAATAATAAAATCTTCCCGTGCCAGTTTTTCGTCGGCGTGAATAATGCCTCGCAGCAGGTCAGTAAACTGGGTGACTGGATGCTGCTGGCGGATACGTACTGCGGCGTTGTCTGGTCCATGATGCAAATCCCGGCAATGACCGTCGTAAATACCGCCAATGTTTTGAATACGCGCACGCGTGCAGGTGCAGTAATAACTTAGTCCTTGCTCATGTAACCAGGCGAGTGCTTCGCGATAGGCGTGGTGACGTTGCGATTGCCAGAGAACGTCGCCGTCCCAGTGTAGGCCGTAATGTTCCAGCTGGCGCAGGATAGTCTCTGCGGCACCGGGAACTTCACGAGGCGGGTCGATATCTTCAATGCGTACCAGCCAGCGACCTTGCCGGGCGCGAGCCTGCAAATAGCTGCCAAGCGCAGCAATCAGAGAACCAAAATGAAGCTCGCCGGAAGGAGAGGGGGCGAAGCGACCAATATAGTGTGTGTCTGTCATCTCTTTGAACAAAAAATAAGGCGGGAGCATTTCCCGCCTGTGGTAAACATGATGGAACGGCTGTAATTAGCCAGCCATCTGTTTTTCGCGAATTTCAGCCAGCGTCTTGCAGTCGATGCATAGATCGGCTGTCGGGCGCGCTTCCAGACGGCGAATACCAATTTCAACACCGCAGGATTCGCAGTAGCCGAAATCTTCGTCTTCCACTTTTTTCAGCGTCTTCTCGATCTTTTTGATCAGCTTACGCTCGCGATCGCGGTTACGCAGTTCGAGGCTGAACTCTTCTTCCTGGGCTGCACGGTCTACCGGGTCCGGGAAGTTGGCTGCTTCATCCTGCATATGTGTAACGGTGCGATCGACTTCATCCCTGAGTTGATTACGCCATGCTTCCAGAATACGACGGAAGTGCGCCAGCTGGGCTTCATTCATATACTCTTCGCCCGGCTTCTCCTGATATGGTTCCACCCCAGCGATGGCGAGAATACTCAGGGACGATGTTTTACGGTTTTGCCCTTCTTGCATGTTGCTTCTCCTTAACACGCACTATCGATCCCCATGTTCGGGGGAAAAATGAGGCCGCTATAAATAGCAGATGCTTTTCCGGATAGCAATTATCTAAACGTAACACTTGACAACTGTGTGAGGAAAAGCGTATTTGCGCACGCGACCAGAATGTAAATTAACCAGTTACTTACTCTACTACAATGTAACCGGTAGTGATTTTTTAAGAGCCATGCCTTCGGCAGAAAGTTCCGCTTTGTAAGCCAGAATTTCTACCCCCCTCTGTTGAGCTTCTGACAATAGTTGTGCGTATTTCTCATCGATGTGGCGCGCGGGTGAAAACCGTGTAATGGCTGAATGCAGCACGGCGAAAAAGATAACCGCACGCTGGCCTTCAGCCGCTACGCTCATCAACTCCCGAAGGTGTTTCTGACCTCGTTCAGTGACCGCATCGGGAAAATATCCCTGTTCGTTCTCCGCTAACGTAACCGATTTCACTTCAATATAGCAGTCTGGACGCGAATCCGCCTGCAACATAAAGTCAATACGGCTGCGTTCGGCGCCGTATTTTACTTCGCTTTTCAGCGAGCTATAGCCTGACAGCTCTGAAATTGATTCATTAAGGATAGCCTCTTTCGTCAACCTGTTAGCCCAAAGCGTATTGACGCAAATAATTGCGCCGCTTTGGCTTTGAGTTAATTCCCAGGTGTGTGGGTATTTCCGTTTGGTGTTGTCTGAAGTCGAATACCAGACGGTATCGCCAGGCGTTGCACAACCGGTCATCGCACCCGTATTCGGGCAGTGTAGCGTTAATTCGCGACCATCGGGTGTGATCACATCGGCTAAAAAACGTTTGTAACGCTGAATTAGCGTCGCGCGCTGTAGAGGGGGAGAAAATTCCATTGCGACAATCCTTGTTATTGCGTTAGCGCCCAGCGTTTTAGCGGCGTGTAGCGTGTGCGTCCACGGGCAAACGAGGAGGCGTAAAGGGTGAACTCCGTCACCGTATACGACCAGTTAAAACCTGGCGGCGGGATTGTCACCGCCTCGCTGGCGTCGCGCAATAAGGTAATATGTGGATGAAACGGACGATTGCTTTGAAAACAACCGCTGCGGGCAGCCTGTGAACGGAGCATATTCGCCAGCTGGATTAAGCCGCGTGGCGGCTGTCGCATCCCTAACCACACCACACGCGAACGCAGCCATTGACCGGCGTCATCAAGCGTGAGTGTGAAACCAGGTTGACGAATCCGTCCGGCTAAAAGAGAAAGCGCCTTCTCTTTCTCTGCGCTCACTTCGCCTAAAAATGCCAGAGTCAGATGCAAATTATCGGCGGCGACCGGACGTCCCGCCTCAGGTGGGAAGTGTGTGGCGCGCCAGTGGATAATCTGTTCGCGGATTTCTGCAGGTAAGTCGATAGCAAAGAACAGCCGTTGCGGTTCAGACATGTGAGGCACTCGGTTATGAATTACCGCGATGCTACAATGTGGCGCGAAGAATGTTAACCCTCTGGAGCGTTTTGTGTCGTCGTTGCCCGTTGCTGCCGTCTTACCTGAGTTACTTGCTGCCCTCGATGGTGCATCGCAGGTGTTATTAAGTGCGCCGACCGGGGCCGGGAAATCAACCTGGCTGCCGCTGCAACTGCTGGCGCATCCCGGCATTAACGGGAAAATTATCCTGCTGGAGCCGCGTCGTCTGGCGGCGCGTAACGTTGCGCAACGACTGGCGGAGCTGCTTAACGAAAAGCCAGGCGATACCGTTGGCTACCGGATGCGTGCGCAAAACTGCGTCGGGCCGAATACCCGCCTGGAAGTGGTTACCGAAGGCGTGCTGACGCGGATGATCCAGCGTGACCCGGAACTGAGCGGTGTTGGATTGGTGATCCTTGATGAATTTCATGAGCGCAGCTTGCAGGCGGATTTGGCGTTGGCGCTGTTACTCGATGTGCAACAAGGTCTGCGTGATGACCTTAAACTGCTGATTATGTCGGCTACGCTGGACAACGACCGCTTGCAGCAAATGCTGCCAGAAGCGCCCGTCGTCATCTCAGAAGGGCGCTCGTTTCCAGTTGAACGCCGTTATTTGCCGCTGCCCGCTCATCAGCGTTTTGACGAAGCCGTCGCGGTTGCCACCGCCGAAATGCTGCGTCAGGAAAGTGGATCATTACTGTTATTTTTACCTGGCGTCGGAGAAATTCAGCGTGTGCAGGAACAACTGACTTCACGCATCGGCAGTGATGTGTTGCTCTGCCCGCTGTATGGCGCGTTGTCGCTGAACGATCAGCGAAAAGCGATCCTCCCGGCACCGCAAGGGATGCGTAAAGTGGTGCTGGCGACCAATATTGCTGAAACCAGTTTAACCATCGAAGGTATTCGTCTGGTGGTGGATTGTGCCCAGGAGCGTGTGGCGCGTTTTGATCCGCGTACAGGGCTTACGCGGCTGGTTACTCAACGTGTTAGTCAGGCGTCGATGACGCAACGTGCCGGGCGTGCCGGGCGTCTGGAGCCGGGTATCTGCCTGCATTTAATCGCCAAAGAACAAGCAGAACGCGCTGCCGCGCAAAGTGAACCGGAAATATTACAAAGCGATCTTTCCTGTTTGCTGATGGAATTACTGCAATGGGGATGCAGCGATCCGGCGCAGATGAGCTGGCTGGATCAACCGCCAACGGTGAATCTACTGGCCGCGAAACGCCTGTTACGGATGCTGGGGGCGCTGGACGGTGAACGGCTTAGTGCGCAAGGGCAAAAAATGGCAGCGCTGGGTAACGATCCGCGTTTAGCGGCAATGCTGGTTAGCGCGAAGAACGACGACGAAGCTGCTACCGCGGCAAAAATTGCCGCCATTCTCGAAGAGCCGCCACGGATGGGCAATAGTGACCTGGGCGTGGCGTTTTTGCGCAATCAACCCGCCTGGCAGCAACGTAGTCAGCAACTGTTAAAACGTTTAAACGTACGCGGCGGTGAGGCAGACAGTTCGCTTATCGCGCCGCGACTTGCCGGAGCGTATGCCGATCGTATTGCTCGCCGCCGTGGGCAAGAGGGACGCTATCAACTGGCGAACGGCATGGGGGCGATGCTCGATGCCGACGATGCGCTTAGCCGCCACGAATGGTTGATCGCGCCGTTATTATTGCAGGGCAGTTCTTCGCCGGATGCGCGGATTTTACTGGCGCTGCCGGTCGATATTGATGAGTTAGTACAACGCTGCCCGCAGCTGGTACAGCAGTCTGACACCGTGGAGTGGGATGACGCGCAAGGTACGCTGAAAGCCTGGCGTCGGCTGCAAATCGGTCAGTTGACGGTAAAAGTGCAACCGCTGGCGAAACCCTCGGAAGACGAGTTGCATCAGGCGATGCTTAACGGCATTCGTGATAAAGGTTTAAGCGTGCTCAACTGGACGGCGGAAGCGGAACAGCTACGCTTGCGTTTGTTATGTGCCGCAAAGTGGTTGCCGGAATATGACTGGCCAGCGGTTGATGATGAAAGTTTGTTGGCGACGCTGGAAACGTGGCTACTGCCGCATATGACAGGCGTACATTCGCTACGCGGCCTGAAATCACTCGATATTTATCAGGCACTGCGTGGATTACTTGATTGGGTAATGCAGCAACGTCTGGATAGTGAATTGCCTGCGCATTACACTGTGCCGACGGGAAGCCGGATCGCCATTCGTTACCATGAAGATAACCCGCCCGCGCTGGCGGTGAGAATGCAGGAGATGTTTGGTGAGGCCTCTAATCCGACTATCGCCCAGGGGCGCGTACCGTTGGTGCTGGAGTTGCTTTCCCCTGCCCAAAGGCCGCTGCAAATCACGCGTGATTTGAGCGCCTTCTGGAAAGGAGCGTACCGTGAGGTGCAAAAAGAGATGAAAGGGCGTTATCCCAAACATGTCTGGCCGGACGACCCGGCAAACACCGCACCGACGCGACGAACGAAAAAGTATTCGTGAAGACCAAAGCAAATTTGAGAGATATCTTCTTCTGTCTTGCAACAGAAGAACAGAAAATCGGGCTTTTGCGCCTGAATATTGCGGAGAAAAAGCATGGCCGGGAATGACCGCGAGCCAATTGGACGCAAAGGGAAACCGACGCGTCCGGTCAAACAAAAGGTAAGCCGTCGTCGTTACGAAGATGACGATGATTACGACGATTATGATGACTATGAGGATGAAGAACCGATGCCGCGCAAAGGTAAGGGCAAAGGCAAAGGGCGTAAGCCTCGTGGCAAACGCGGCTGGCTATGGCTGCTGCTAAAACTGGCTATCGTTTTTGCCGTGCTGATCGCCATTTACGGCGTTTATCTCGATCAAAAAATTCGCAGCCGTATTGATGGCAAGGTCTGGCAATTGCCCGCGGCAGTTTATGGTCGAATGGTCAACCTTGAGCCAGACATGACCATCAGCAAGAACGAGATGGTGAAGCTGCTGGAGGCGACCCAGTATCGCCAGGTGTCGAAAATGACCCGTCCTGGTGAGTTTACCGTACAGGCCAACAGCATTGAGATGATCCGCCGTCCGTTTGATTTCCCGGACAGCAAAGAAGGGCAGGTGCGCGCGCGTCTGACCTTTGATGGCGATCATCTGGCGACGATAGTCAATATGGAGAACAACCGTCAGTTCGGTTTCTTCCGTCTTGATCCGCGCCTGATCACCATGATCTCTTCGCCAAACGGTGAGCAGCGTCTGTTTGTGCCGCGCAGTGGTTTCCCGGATTTGCTGGTGGATACTTTGCTGGCGACAGAAGACCGTCATTTCTACGAGCATGATGGGATCAGTCTCTACTCAATCGGACGTGCGGTGCTGGCAAACCTGACTGCCGGACGCACGGTGCAGGGGGCGAGTACGCTGACGCAACAGTTGGTTAAAAACCTGTTTCTCTCCAGCGAGCGTTCTTACTGGCGTAAAGCGAACGAAGCCTACATGGCGCTGATCATGGACGCGCGTTACAGCAAAGACCGTATTCTTGAGCTGTATATGAACGAGGTGTATCTCGGTCAGAGCGGCGACAACGAAATCCGCGGCTTCCCGCTGGCGAGCTTGTATTACTTTGGTCGCCCGGTAGAAGAATTGAGCCTCGATCAGCAGGCGCTGTTGGTGGGTATGGTGAAAGGGGCGTCCATCTACAACCCGTGGCGTAACCCGAAACTGGCGCTGGAGCGACGTAACCTGGTACTACGTTTGCTGCAACAGCAACAAATTATTGATCAAGAACTCTATGACATGTTGAGTGCACGTCCGCTGGGTGTTCAGCCGCGCGGTGGGGTGATCTCTCCTCAGCCAGCCTTTATGCAGCTGGTGCGTCAGGAGCTGCAGGCGAAATTAGGCGATAAGGTAAAAGATCTCTCCGGCGTGAAGATCTTCACTACCTTTGACTCGGTGGCCCAGGACGCGGCAGAAAAAGCCGCCGTGGAAGGCATTCCGGCACTGAAGAAACAGCGTAAGTTGAGCGATCTTGAAACCGCGATTGTGGTTGTTGACCGCTTTAGCGGTGAAGTTCGTGCGATGGTCGGTGGCTCTGAGCCGCAGTTTGCGGGCTACAACCGTGCGATGCAGGCGCGTCGTTCGATTGGTTCCCTTGCAAAACCAGCGACTTATCTAACGGCCTTAAGCCAGCCGAAAATCTATCGTTTGAATACGTGGATTGCCGATGCGCCAATCGCGCTGCGTCAGCCGAATGGCCAGGTCTGGTCACCGCAGAACGATGATCGTCGTTATAGCGAAAGTGGCAGGGTGATGCTGGTAGATGCGTTGACCCGTTCGATGAACGTGCCAACGGTGAATCTGGGCATGGCGTTGGGGCTGCCTGCGGTTACGGATACCTGGATCAAACTGGGTGTGCCGAAAGATCAACTGAATCCAGTTCCAGCAATGTTGTTGGGGGCGTTGAACTTAACGCCAATCGAAGTGGCGCAGGCCTTCCAGACTATCGCCAGCGGTGGTAATCGTGCTCCGCTTTCCGCGCTACGTTCAGTCATCGCAGAAGACGGCAAGGTGTTGTATCAGAGCTTCCCGCAGGCAGAACGCGCTGTTCCGGCGCAGGCGGCGTATCTGACACTATGGACCATGCAGCAGGTTGTACAACGCGGTACGGGACGTCAGCTTGGGGCAAAATACCCGAACCTGCATCTGGCAGGGAAAACAGGGACTACCAACAATAACGTAGATACCTGGTTTGCGGGCATTGATGGGAGCACGGTGACCATCACCTGGGTCGGCCGTGATAACAACCAGCCGACCAAACTGTATGGTGCCAGCGGGGCAATGTCGATTTATCAGCGTTATCTGGCTAACCAGACGCCAACACCGCTGAATCTTGTTCCGCCGGAAGATATTGCAGATATGGGCGTGGACTACGACGGCAACTTTGTTTGCAGCGGTGGTATGCGTGTCTTGCCAGTCTGGACCAGCGATCCGCAATCGCTGTGCCAGCAGAGTGAGATGCAGCAGCAACCGTCAGGCAATCCGTTTGATCAGTCTTCTCAGCCGCAGCAACAGCAACCTGCTCAACAGGAGCAAAAAGACAGCGACGGCGTGGCTGGCTGGATCAAGGAGATGTTTGGTAGTAATTAATATCGTAATCGCTCTCCGCTTATGCGGAGAGCGTAATGAAATCATTTAGATAAACCAAATAAATATTTATTTAATGAATATACGACCATTAATATATATTTTGGGTTTATGTTATATTTTATTACCTTAAACTCTTAAAATAAAAACAAAAACAACACTTTAAAATTCATGTGGTTATTGTTTTATTACTGCAGTTTGTATAGACAGGCTATGTGTTTTTTGTTCTAATCTAAAAATAATATTATTTGGTGGATATATTTCTAATATCAATATTTATCAAGCCCTGACCAGTCGCTCTGGAATGGAATCATGTGTATTACCTCATAATTAAGGGATTTTTATGAATAAAAAATTGCTTTCTCTGTTAGTGTCAGGAAGTCTCATCGCTGTAGTAAGTACCAGTGTATTTGCTACAGATACCGGAGTGGTTAACTTTAACGGTAAAATTGTTGCCGATACTTGCGAAATTAATGTAAACGAGTCTGCCAGTACAACAGGGACAGTCACTTTTGCAGATACTTACCCAGCGGACTATTCTGGAGACGGTAGTATTGGAACGTCAAAAGATTTTAAAATTGAATTAATAAAATGCGATCCGTTGGTGGACAAACTAAACCTGACATTTTCTGGAACGACAACGGATGCAGGTTTCCTGCGTCTGGAAAATAGCGAAGCTGGGGCTGGCAGTGCAACAAATGTGGGTATTACGGTGACAAATAAAAATGGCGGTGCTAACGATGTGAAATTTGATGGTTCAGTTCCCGATGCATCCACTGATGTTGATAATGCCGGGAGCATTACTCCAACAATATTCAATTACACCGCCAATGTTATTCAGGTTGGTAATAACGCGCCGACTGCGGGTAAGTATGCCTCATCTGCGACGTTCGAAGTATTTTATCGCTAATATTCATAGTGTTTGAAAGGACTGTTTGACCACGGAGGGTTATTTATGTCAGTTTTTTCTCGAGTTTGTTTAGGTTTTACGTTTCTTCTTACGGCATTGCAAGTTCAGGCAAGTATTGTTCTTGGCGGTACACGTATTATCTATCCTTCAAATCAAAATGAAGTTCAAATCACATTAAAAAATAAAGATGCATATGCACGCTATTTGGTGCAAAGCTGGGTGAGTAATATTGATGGCTCTAAAGCCCCCTTTCTCATTACGCCTCCAGTTTATAAACTTGAAGAAAATCGGCAAACATTACTCCATATTGTATTTACAGGTGATAAAAACAAACTTCCTCAGGATAGGGAAAGTTTGTTTCTGGCAAACATAAAATCTGTTTCTGCGATGCCAGAAGAACTAAAAGATAGAAATACCTTGCAATTTGCAATGAAAGCCCGGCTTAAATTATTTTGGCGGCCAGCTTCTTTGGATAATAGTGATGCTCTCACTGCATGGGAAAAACTTAAGTTCCATAAAGAAGCGGGGAAGCTCATAGTAAAAAATCCAACGCCTTTTTATATTTCATTCAGTGATCTGACAGTATCGGGAAAAAATATTGTTCCCACCGAGAGCAAATCTGAACCTGGCGCATTATTGATGATGGTAGGACCATTTTCTGAGCAGCGGTTTAGTCTTCCTGTCGGAGCGGGAAGTATTGTTGAATGGTCGGTGATAACTGACTACGGTTCAAGTTCTGGGAAACGACAACAAAAGTTATAAATCACCGAAGTGTATTACTATAAATAACCGATCTGTATTTATAATATTACGGGCGCAAGGGAATTTATGCTGCTACCATTGCATCGCACATTTGTCTTAACTGGGATAACATTTGCATTATCGGCAGTGTATTCATTGAGCTATGCACGAGATGAATTTAACCTTCGTATCCTGGAGCTGGATAGCCCACTTGAAAATACACAAGTGCTGGAGGATTTTGTTAATAATAATAACTTAACTCCGGGAGTATATCTTACCTCTGTTATGTGGGGGCAAGAGTATCTTGATAAGAGAAATATTACCTTCATTCTGTCTTCGGATAAAAAAAGGCTCATCCCTCGTTTTACAAAGGCGGATCTCCGTGAGTTCGGTCTTAAAGTTGACGACATTCCCGCGTTACAAGTAATGGATGATGACACTGAGTTTGGTGATATTGCTCAGATTATTGATGGCGCACGTTATGATTTCCAGTTAGACAGCCAAACGCTGTGTCTGCGGATCCCGCAAATCTATCAGAATGCGCGGGCCGCAGGGAGTATTTCACCGAAATACTGGAGTGATGGTGAGAGTGCGGTTTGGTTAAGTTATTACGCCAGTGGTTCCCGGCAAAACAGTGATGGCGATAACCTGAATTCAAATTGGTTGAATTTAAATTCAGGGATTAATTTAGGCGTATGGCGGCTACGAAATAATACCGTTTACAGTGACTCCAGTTGGGAGTCGATCAGCACCAGTTTGCAACGCGATATCAAAGCATTAAGAAGCCAGATGGAAGTCGGGCAGACGTTCACAAATGGCGATCTTTTTGACAGTGTGCAGATGACAGGTATAAAGCTTGAAACGGACACCAGTATGCTGCCTGACAGCGAACAAGGCTTTGCGCCAGTGGTTCGTGGTATTGCCAACAGCGATGCACAAGTTGTGATTAAACAAAACGGCTATGTTATTTACCAAACGTGGGTATCGGCAGGGCCATTTGAAATTAAAGACTTAAGCCAGGTAACGGCGGGGGCCGATCTGGAAGTCACCATCAAAGAAACCAACGGGCAAGAACACAGTTTTATTCAGGCCAGTTCAACGGTTCCAATTCTACAGCGAGAAGGCGCATTAAAATATAGTCTTGCAACTGGAAAATACCGTGACAACGATAATCATGCTGAGACACCTGTTTTTGGTGTTGCAACCGCGATATATGGCTTGCCCTATGGAATAACGATTTATGGCGGCATACTTGGTGCCTCAATTTATCATTCTGGTGTGACAGGGATTGGCGCTGATTTAGGCCGTCTGGGGTCGGTATCTGTTGATATCACCGCAGCAGAAACGAAGTTTGATGATGGGCGTGATGATGCTACAGGACTGTCATGGCGTGCACAGTATGCGAAAGATTTTCCAGACACTGATACGACAGTAACTCTGGCAAGTTATCGTTATTCTACATCACAATTTTACACTTTCCAGGAAGCACTTGATCAACGTGATACACCTGATGACAAGGGTATTTACAGTTATCGACAGACAAATAATCGGCGTAATCGTTTACAAATTAATCTTTCACAAAATATTGGTCGTTGGGGCTCGGTCTACCTTAACGGTTATCAACAGGATTATTGGGGAATGCATGGGGCCGAACGCAGTATAGGAATGGGATACAGTACGACCTGGAGTAACATTAATTGGTCTGTTAATTACACACTAACGAAAACGCCAGGAATGGCTGGTGAGCAGCAATTTTCATTAACACTCAATATTCCTCTCTCTCGCTGGCTGCCAGATTCATGGGCGATGTATAACGTAAACCGTTCCGATAAAAGTAATACATCACATCAATTGGGAATTGGCGGTACTGCTCTGCAAGATAACAACCTGAGTTATAATTTACAGCAAAGTTATACTGATAATAATGTGGGTTATGATGCCAGCATGAATGGACGTTATCGTAGCTCAGTGGGGGAATTCGGTCTGGGATATAGCTATGATAAAAATAGTCGTCAGTGGAATTACAGTGCGCAAGGTGCGGTGGTTGCTCATGCTCATGGAGTAACATTGGGGCAATCAGTGCAGGATTCATTCGCGATCGTGCATATTAATGAGGGTGCCAATGTAAAAGTACAAAATGCGCAAGGCGTTTATACTGATTATTGGGGAAACGCGATTGTTCCCAATATGACGAATTATCGACATAACGCTATTACTGTGAATACACAGGGGCACGATAGTCTTGATATTTCTGATGCCACACAAGATGTTATTCCTTCGAAAGGGGCTGTTGTTGGTGTCGATTTTGATGCACGTAGCGGAATACGAGCCTTGTTGACATTAGTCCATAATAAAGAACGCGTACCCTTTGGGGCATTGCTGACATTAGGGAATAGTACAGCGATTGTTGGTGAAGATGGGGAGGTTTATATTACTGGTGTGCAAGAATCAATGACATTTACGGTACAGTGGGGAAAAGAGATTAACCAGCAATGTACAGGAGTTGTCACAGTGCCAGAAAAATACACCACGGGTATCTATAAAGCCACAATGGATTGCCGATAACAAATAAGACAGGAAAAAATAATGAAGCCAGGATTCGTCTCTTATATACGAACATTATTGACCATAATATTTCTTAGCTGGGGCGTCATTCCTGAGGTTTTCGCCGGTTGTAACATTTCTGGAAATGGAGGAAATCCGGCAACAGTACAATTCTCCGTGCCTGCGTTGGTTGTTAATAGCGATGCCGTTCCTGGAACGATTATTGCGACAGTAAATGCGAACAGTCCGTCAATTTCAGTTTCCTGTACGGCAAATGGTGAGATCTGGCAAGGATATACCGTATTGACAAACGGTGATATGCGTACTGATAACCCACTTAACAATGTGTTTCAGACTAATGTGCCAGGAATCGGTTTTCGCGCGGCGTGGGCGAATAACACCAGTGCGCAACTCACCGCCGGATATTTAATGACGCCCTGGCATAAAGGCTCGTCAACAGTGATTAAAGGATATGGTTATCCGATTACAATACATGCAGCTATTCAGTTTATTGTCACAGGACCTGTCGGTAATGGGACCATTGATACCAGCAAACTGGTTGCTGACTGGAAGTATGACAATCGTGTTATTGGAGAGCTTCGTTTTAGTTCTGTTCCGGTCAATATTCAACCGGGCACATGCGACCTTATAGAAAAAAATATTACCGTTCCACTCAATGATATTGGCACAGATGATTTTGATGTTAACAATGTGTCACCTGTAGTTTCCGATGATCGGTTTAAAATTCAGATTGAAAAATGTTCTCAGGATGTAAAAGTTGATTACCGCTTTACTTCATCAGGTTCTACTGGAGTAACGGGTAATAATATTCTTAATATTGAGTCTGGTTCAGGAATGGCGGAAGGAGTTGGTCTGCAGATCCTCGATAGTAATAACAATGTGATGGTATTTGATACAGACTATACACCTGTTCAAAAAACGACGTTAAATCAAAATGTTACTATTCCGTTAAAAGCACGCTACATCAAAATGGGTAGCGTCAAAAGTGGTCGGGTTAATTCTGTTGCCACCTTCGAAGTGTATTACCGATAAGCTTTTCCCTTTGCCATAAATGTTAATTTTTGGTAATGGAATTTTTATGGTTTACGGTGCAAAGATTAACATTTTTGATTCATCTGATTGATTCTCGCCCCTTCATGGACGCACAGAGCGTATATCACTTGCGAACCCGCCAGCGTTTCGAATATTATCGCATCTTTATAATAATCATTCTCGTTTACGTTATCATTCACTTTCATCAGAGATATACCAATGGCGCGTTCCAAAACTGCTCAGCCAAAACACTCACTGCGTAAAATCGCAGTTGTAGTAGCCACAGCGGTTAGCGGCATGTCTGTTTATGCACAGGCAGCGGTTGAACCGAAAGAAGACACTATCACCGTTACCGCTGCACCTGCGCCGCAAGAAAGCGCATGGGGGCCAGCTGCAACTATTGCGGCGCGACAGTCCGCTACCGGCACTAAAACTGATACGCCGATTCAAAAAGTACCTCAATCTATTTCTGTCGTCACCGCTGAAGAGATGGCACTGCATCAGCCTAAGTCGGTGAAAGAAGCGCTTAGCTATACCCCTGGCGTTGCTGTGGGAACCCGTGGCGCATCTAATACTTATGATTACCTGATCATCCGCGGATTTGCGGCAGACGGCCAAAGCCAGAACAACTATCTGAATGGCCTGAAGATGCAGGGCAACTTCTATAACGATGCGGTTATTGACCCATATATGCTGGAGCGCGCTGAAATCATGCGTGGCCCGGTTTCCGTGCTGTATGGGAAAAGCAGCCCAGGCGGCCTGTTGAACATGGTCAGCAAGCGCCCGACCACTGAACCGTTGAAAGAAGTTCAGTTTAAGGCCGGGACTGACAGCCTATTCCAGACTGGTTTTGACTTCAGCGATGCGCTGGATGATGACGGCGTTTACTCTTATCGCCTGACCGGCCTTGCGCGTTCTGCGAATGCCCAGCAGAAGGGGGCTGAAGAGCAGCGTTATGCTATTGCTCCAGCGTTTACCTGGCGTCCGAATGATAAAACCAATTTCACTTTCCTTTCTTACTTCCAGAACGAGCCGGAAACCGGTTATTACGGCTGGTTGCCGAAAGAGGGGACTGTCGAACCGCTGCCAAACGGTAAGCGTCTGCCGACCGACTTTAACGAAGGCGCGAAGAACAACACCTATTCTCGTAACGAGAAGATGATTGGTTATAGCTTCGACCACGAATTTAACGACACCTTTACTGTGCGTCAGAACCTGCGCTTTGCACAAAATAAAGTCTCGCAAAAGAGCGTATATGGCTACGGCATGTGCTCAGACCCGCTCTATTCTTCAAACCCCTCTTCGAGTCCATGTGCTAACGTGCCGCAGTCTCAATGGGGCCATACACTGACTCGTCAGTACGTTATCGATAATGAGAAGTTAGAAAACTTCTCTGTTGATACTCAGTTGCAAAGCAAATTCGCAACCGGTTCAGTGGATCACACTCTGCTGACTGGCGTTGACTTTATGCGTATGCGTAATGACATCGATTCCTGGTTTGGTTATGCCGGTTCAGTTGCACCATCTGATATCTATAATTTAGACCGTAGTGACTTTGATTTTGGCGCTCACCCGAATCCGTCTGGTCCATACCGCGTTCTGCTGAAACAGAAACAAACCGGCCTGTATGTTCAGGATCAGGCGCAGTGGGATAAAGTGCTGGTTACGCTTGGCGGTCGCTATGACTGGGCCGATCAGTCATCTTTCAACCGTGATTACGGTAATAAATCTGAACGTGACGACAAAGAGTTCACCTGGCGTGGTGGTGTAAACTACCTGTTCGACAACGGCGTAACGCCTTACTTCAGCTACAGTGAATCATTTGAACCCGCTTCACAGACTGATGCGAACGGCGATCTGTTTGCACCTTCGAAAGGCAAACAGTATGAAGTCGGCGTGAAATATGTGCCAGAAGATCGCCCAATTGTGGTGACTGGCGCACTGTATCAGCTTACCAAAACTAATAACCTGATGGCGGATCCGAACGGTTCACTGTTCTCGGTTGAAGGCGGTGAGATTCGTGCGCGTGGCGTAGAGCTGGAAGCGAAAGCGGCACTGTCGGCGAGTGTTAACTTGGTTGGTTCTTACACCTATACTGACGCGGAATACACCACTGACACCAACTACAAAGGAAATACGCCTGCACAGGTGCCAAAACACATGGCTTCGCTGTGGGCTGACTATACCTTCTTTGACGGTCCGCTTTCAGGTCTGACGCTGGGCACCGGTGGTCGTTATACTGGCTCCAGCTATGGTGATCCGGCTAACTCCTTTAAAGTGGGAAGTTATACGGTCGTGGATGCGTTAGTGCGTTATGATCTGGCGCGAGTCGGCATGGCGGGCTCCAACGTGGCGCTGCATGTCAACAACCTGTTCGATCGTGAATACGTCGCCAGCTGCTTTAACACTTATGGTTGCTTCTGGGGCGCAGAACGTCAGGTCGTTGCAACCGCAACCTTCCGTTTCTAATTTCTCTTTTTGGGGCACGGATTTCCGTGCCCGTTTCACAAGTTGGCTGTTATGCAGGAATACACGAATCATTCCGATACCACTTTTGCACTGCGTAATATCTCCTTTCGTGTGCCCGGGCGCACGCTTTTGCATCCGCTGTCGTTAACCTTTCCTGCCGGGAAAGTGACCGGTCTGATTGGTCACAACGGTTCTGGTAAATCCACTCTGCTCAAAATGCTTGGTCGTCACCAGCCACCGTCGGAAGGGGAGATTCTTATTGATGCCCAACCGCTGGAAAGCTGGAGCAGCAAAGCGTTTGCCCGCAAAGTGGCTTATTTGCCGCAGCAGCTTCCTCCGGCAGAAGGGATGACCGTGCGTGAACTGGTGGCGATTGGTCGTTACCCGTGGCATGGCGCGCTGGGGCGCTTTGGTGTTGCAGATCGCGAAAAGGTCGAGGAAGCTATCTCGCTGGTTGGCTTAAAACCGCTGGCGCATCGGCTGGTCGATAGCCTTTCTGGCGGCGAACGTCAGCGGGCGTGGATCGCCATGCTGGTGGCGCAGGATAGCCGCTGTCTGTTGCTCGACGAACCGACTTCGGCGCTGGATATCGCCCACCAGGTTGATGTACTGGCGCTGGTGCATCGTTTAAGTCAGGAGCGTGGCCTGACGGTCATTGCCGTGCTGCACGATATCAATATGGCGGCGCGCTACTGTGATTATCTGGTCGCCCTACGCGGCGGTGAAATGATTGCTCAGGGAACGCCTGCGGAAATTATGCGCGGCGAAACCCTCGAAATGATTTATGGCATCCCGATGGGTATTCTGCCGCATCCGGCGGGTGCTGCACCTGTGAGTTTTGTTTATTGATGAGCGGCTTACCTCTTATTTCGCGCCGCCGACTGTTAACGGCGATGGCGCTTTCTCCGTTGTTATGGCAGATGAATACCGCCCACGCGGCGGTTATTGATCCCAATCGTATTGTGGCACTGGAGTGGTTGCCGGTGGAGTTACTGCTGGCGCTCGGCATCGTGCCTTACGGCGTGGCGGACACCATCAACTATCGCCTGTGGGTCAGCGAACCGCCATTGCCGGACTCAGTGATTGACGTTGGTTTGCGTACAGAACCCAACCTTGAACTGCTGACCGAAATGAAACCGTCGTTTATGGTCTGGTCTGCAGGATATGGCCCTTCACCAGAAATGCTGGCACGTATTGCGCCGGGGCGCGGATTTAACTTCAGCGACGGCAAACAGCCACTGGCGATGGCGCGTAAATCACTGACGGAAATGGCAGATTTACTTAACCTGCAAAGCGCAGCGGAAACGCATTTAGCGCACTATGAAGACTTTATCCGCAGCATGAAACCCCGCTTTGTGAAGCGTGGTGCACGCCCGTTATTGCTGACGACGCTTATCGATCCGCGCCATATGTTGGTCTTCGGTCCAAACAGCTTGTTCCAGGAAATTCTCGATGAGTACGGCATCCCAAATGCCTGGCAAGGGGAAACCAACTTCTGGGGCAGTACCGCCGTCAGTATCGATCGTCTGGCAGCGTATAAAGACGTTGATGTGCTCTGTTTTGATCACGACAACAGCAAAGACATGGATGCGCTAATGGCAACCCCGCTGTGGCAGGCCATGCCGTTTGTCCGCGCCGGACGCTTTCAGCGCGTACCTGCAGTTTGGTTCTATGGTGCGACGCTTTCTGCAATGCACTTTGTGCGTATTCTGGATAACGCCATCGGAGGTAAAGCGTGAGTAAACGAATTGCGCTTTTTCCGGTGTTATTGCTGGCGCTGCTGGTGGTTGCTGCTGCGGCGTTGACCTGGATGAACTTCTCGCAGGCGCTGCCGCGCAGCCAGTGGGCGCAGGCCGCCTGGTCGCCGGATATTGACGTCATCGAGCAGATGATTTTTCACTACAGCTTGTTGCCGCGTCTGGCGATTTCGCTGCTGGTGGGCGCGGGCCTGGGGATGGTGGGCGTGCTGTTTCAGCAAGTGCTGCGTAACCCGCTGGCGGAACCGACGACGTTGGGTGTTGCAACAGGCGCGCAACTGGGGATTACCGTCACCACGCTCTGGGCGATCCCCGGCGCGATGGCGAGCCAGTTTGCTGCGCTGGCAGGGGCTTGTGTTGTTGGCTTAATCGTCTTTGGCGTCGCGTGGGGGAAACGGCTTTCGCCGGTAACGCTGATCCTCGCGGGGCTGGTAGTGAGCCTTTATTGCGGCGCAATCAATCAGTTACTGGTTATCTTCCATCATGACCAACTGCAAAGCATGTTCCTGTGGAGCACCGGAACGCTGACGCAAACCGACTGGGGCGGCGTTGAGCGTTTATGGCCGCAGCTGCTGGGCGGCGTGATGCTGACGTTATTGCTACTTCGCCCGTTAACTCTGATGGGGCTTGATGATGGCGTGGCGCGCAATCTCGGGCTGGCCTTGTCGCTCGCTCGTCTGGCGGCGTTGTCGCTGGCGATTGTCATCAGTGCGCTGCTGGTGAACGCGGTGGGGATTATCGGCTTTATCGGTTTGTTCGCGCCACTGCTGGCGAAAATGCTGGGGGCGCGGCGTTTGTTGCCACGGTTGATGCTGGCATCGCTGATTGGTGCGTTAATTCTGTGGCTTTCTGATCAAATCATCCTCTGGCTGACTCGCGTGTGGATGGAAGTGTCTACCGGTTCGGTCACTGCGTTGATCGGTGCGCCGCTGCTACTGTGGCTGCTGCCGCGTTTACGCAGCATTAGCGCGCCGGATATGAAGGTCAACGATCGTGTCGCGACTGAACGCCAACACGTGCTGGCGTTTGCTCTCGCGGGCGGCGTGCTGCTGTTGATGGCTGTGGTGGTGGCGCTGTCGTTTGGTCGTGATGCGCACGGCTGGACGTGGGCGAGCGGGGCGTTGCTCGAGGATTTGATGCCCTGGCGCTGGCCGCGAATTATGGCGGCGCTGTTTGCGGGTGTCATGCTGGCGGTGGCGGGCTGTATTATTCAGCGGCTGACCGGAAACCCGATGGCAAGCCCGGAAGTGCTGGGGATTAGCTCCGGCGCGGCGTTTGGCGTGGTGTTAATGCTGTTTCTGGTGCCGGGTAATGCCTTTGGCTGGCTGTTACCCACAGGCAGTCTCGGGGCGGCGGTGACGCTGTTGATCATTATGATCGCCGCCGGACGCGGTGGATTTTCCCCACACCGCATGTTACTGGCGGGGATGGCGTTAAGTACCGCGTTCACCATGCTTTTGATGATGTTGCAGGCAAGTGGTGACCCGCGAATGGCGCAAGTTCTGACCTGGATTTCCGGTTCGACCTACAACGCGACCGATGCGCAGGTCTGGCGTACTGGAATTGTGATGGTGATTTTGCTGGCGATTACCCCGCTGTGCCGCCGCTGGCTGACCATTTTACCGCTGGGTGGTGATACCGCACGAGCCGTGGGGATGGCGCTGACGCCGACGCGAATTGCGCTGCTGCTGTTAGCGGCTTGCCTGACGGCGACCGCGACAATGACCATTGGTCCGTTGAGTTTTGTTGGTTTAATGGCACCGCATATTGCGCGGATGATGGGCTTTCGACGGACGATGCCACACATCGTAATTTCGGCGCTGGTGGGAGGATTACTGCTGGTGTTCGCTGACTGGTGTGGGCGGATGGTATTGTTTCCATTCCAGATCCCAGCGGGGCTGCTGTCGACCTTTATCGGCGCGCCATATTTTATCTATTTGTTGAGAAAGCAGAGCCGTTAATAGGATGCCTCGCCCGGTGGGCGAGGCAAAATCATCACAACTTCGCAAACACCCGACGTGCAGCATCGATGGTGTTATTGATATCTTCCATGCTGTGCGCCACAGACATAAAGCCCGCTTCAAACGCTGACGGTGCCAGATAAACACCTTCGTCCAGCATCATATGGAAGAAACGTTTAAAGCGTTCCACGTCACAGGACATCACATCCTGGTAGCATGTCACGGACTCGGCGTCGGTAAAGAAAATACCGAACATGCCGCCAACGTGGTTTACCACCAGCGGAATTCCGGCTTCTTCTGCCGCTTCCCGCAGACCTTCTGCCAGACGTGTTGTCAGCTCATCCAGCGTCTCGTGAACGCCCGGCTGTGCGACTTCATTCAGACAGGCGAAACCAGCAGCCATCGCAATCGGGTTACCGGAAAGCGTACCCGCCTGATAGACCGGACCGGTCGGGGCCAGCGCATCCATTACATCACGACGACCACCGAATGCGCCTACCGGCATTCCACCGCCGATGATTTTGCCGAGGCAGGTGAGATCCGGTTCCACACCGTAATAATCCTGTGCGCCAGCTAGCGCTACGCGGAAACCGGTCATCACTTCATCGATGATCAGCAACGCGCCAAATTCGTCGCACAGCGCGCGCAGACCTGGCAGGAACTCTGGCAGCGGTGGCACGCAGTTCATATTGCCTGCCACCGGCTCGACGATAATACAGGCAATCTCTTGCGGGTATTGCTCAAACGCGGCGCGTACAGAGGCCAGATCGTTATAAGTACAGGTTAAGGTATGTTTGGCGAAATCTGCCGGAACACCCGGCGAATTTGGCTGGCCTAACGTGAGTGCGCCAGAACCGGCTTTCACCAGCAAGCAGTCAGCGTGACCGTGGTAACAACCTTCAAATTTAATAATTTTGTCGCGACCGGTAAAACCACGGGCCAGGCGGATGGCGCTCATCGTCGCCTCGGTGCCGGAGTTCACCATGCGCACCATATCCATGGTCGGGACCAGTTCGGTCACCAGTTGCGCCATTTTCACTTCCATTTCGGTTGGTGCACCAAAGCTTAAACCACGCTCGGCGGCTTCAATCACGGCATTGCGGATCGCCGGATGGTTATGGCCCAGCACCATCGGCCCCCAGGAACCGACATAATCGATATAGGCTTTGCCATCAACATCGTACAGATAAGCGCCGTCCGCTTTTTCGATAAACAGTGGAGTGCCGCCCACGCCAGTAAAGGCGCGAACAGGGGAGTTCACGCCGCCAGGGATCAGCTCGCGCGCTGCGCTGTAAAGATTTTCAGACTTACTCATGGAGGGTTCCTGATTCGTAGAAAAAGTGAATGGCTGCTATTCTATGTTATTCATAACAAGTTAAATACTCGTCAAACATCAGGCTGCTTGTACTGGTGCAATCCTGATTTCTTAGAGTATAAAAGTTTTGTGCATTTGAAACATTACGCTTTGCAAAGGATTTTCATGGAACGTGCGAGTAAAATGCCGTCATCTTATTTGTATGACCAATAAGTGATCATTGGATGAAAACTGATACTCCCTCTTTAGAAACACCGCAGGCCGCGCGCCTGCGACGCAGACAACTGATTCGCCAACTTCTTGAGCGCGATAAAACCCCGTTAGCCATTTTGTTTATGGCGGCAGTCGTCGGCACGCTTGTCGGGCTGGCTGCGGTTGCTTTTGACAAAGGTGTCGCCTGGTTGCAGAACCAACGTATGGGGGCACTGGTACATACTGCTGATAATTATCCGCTTCTGTTAACCGTCGCTTTTCTCTGTTCGGCGGTGCTGGCGATGTTCGGCTACTTTTTGGTGCGCAAATACGCGCCGGAAGCAGGTGGTTCGGGGATCCCGGAAATTGAAGGGGCGCTGGAAGATCAACGTCCTGTTCGCTGGTGGCGTGTGTTGCCGGTGAAATTCTTTGGTGGGCTGGGGACACTCGGCGGAGGCATGGTGTTGGGGCGCGAAGGGCCAACCGTGCAGATAGGCGGCAATATCGGGCGGATGGTACTCGATGTTTTCCGCCTGAAAGGTGACGAAGCTCGTCATACGCTACTGGCAACCGGTGCTGCTGCGGGGCTGGCTGCGGCCTTTAACGCGCCGCTGGCGGGTATTTTGTTTATTATCGAAGAGATGCGTCCGCAGTTTCGCTATACGTTAATTTCGATTAAAGCGGTATTTATTGGCGTCATTATGTCGACCATTATGTACCGGATTTTTAATCATGAAGTTGCGTTGATTGACGTCGGTAAACTTTCTGATGCGCCGCTTAATACGCTGTGGCTTTATCTGATCCTCGGTATTATTTTTGGCATTTTCGGCCCTATTTTTAATAAATGGGTGCTGGGGATGCAGGATTTGCTGCACCGTGTGCACGGTGGCAATATTACCAAATGGGTACTGATGGGCGGTGCGATTGGCGGTTTGTGTGGATTGCTGGGGTTTGTGGCACCAGCAACTTCGGGCGGCGGTTTTAACCTGATTCCTATCGCTACCGCGGGGAATTTCAGCATGGGAATGCTGGTGTTTATCTTCGTCGCGCGGGTCATTACCACCTTACTCTGCTTCTCTTCCGGCGCGCCGGGCGGTATTTTTGCCCCGATGCTGGCGCTGGGTACTGTGCTGGGAACCGCTTTCGGAATGGTTGCCGTTGAGTTGTTTCCGCAATATCACCTTGAGGCGGGGACGTTTGCTATTGCCGGAATGGGGGCGTTACTGGCGGCATCTATTCGCGCGCCGTTAACGGGGATCATTCTGGTTCTGGAAATGACCGATAACTACCAGCTCATTTTGCCAATGATTATTACCGGTCTTGGCGCAACACTATTAGCACAATTTACCGGTGGGAAACCGCTATACTCGGCGATTCTTGCGCGCACGCTGGCAAAACAGGAAGCTGAGCAACTGGCGCGAAGCAAGGCCGCATCAGCCAGCGAGAATACTTGAACGAAATACCAGGGTATTAGATAATGGCGATTATTATTGGGTTAGAATTTGCCCAATTGCCGATGTCGTTTGGAGCAAAATATGAGTGATGACGTAGCACTGCCGCTGGAGTTTACCGACGCAGCAGCCAACAAAGTTAAAAGCCTGATCGCTGACGAAGATAACCCGAATCTGAAATTACGCGTGTATATCACCGGTGGCGGTTGCAGCGGCTTCCAGTATGGTTTCACCTTTGATGATCAGGTGAACGAAGGCGATATGACCATCGAAAAACAGGGCGTTGGCCTGGTGGTTGATCCGATGAGCCTGCAATATCTGGTCGGCGGTTCCGTTGACTATACCGAAGGTCTGGAAGGTTCTCGTTTCATCGTGACCAACCCGAACGCGAAAAGCACCTGCGGTTGCGGTTCTTCCTTTAGTATCTAATCTGCTGTTCATGTGCCGGATAAACTATCCGGCACATCTCCTCTCTTCAACGACCATTCTCATCCAGCGCAAACGTCGGTAGCTTAAGATGCCAACGAATAGCCGCCAGCCGAATCAATAGCGTCACGACCATGCCCATCATACTGGCTGTTTCCAGTGGTACGGAAAATGTGTAATAAGCCGTAGCGTGGACAATACCGCCGATAATACAGGCAGTTGCGTAGATTTCTGTACGTAAAATCATGGGGATTTCGCGGGCCAGTACATCACGAATGATTCCGCCGCCAACGCCAGTAATGACGCCCATACAAACCGCGATTAACGGACCGGCTTCCGCATTAAAGGCTTTATTCACGCCAATGCCGACAAACACCGCCAGACCAACGGCGTCCAGCACCGGCAACATCCATTTTGGTAAGCGTCTTGGCTGGCGCACCAGCACGATGGTCAGCATGCTGGTGACCATTGCAACGACCAGATCGGTGGGATCTTTCACCCAAAATACCGGGCCGTGATCCAGCGCCATGTCGCGAATTGTTCCGCCGCCTACTGCGGTAACCACGCCCAATACCAGAACACCAAAAGGGTCCATACGCAATTTTCCGGCTAACAAAACGCCAGAGATAGCAAATACCGCTGTGCCGACTATATCCAGCCAATAGACGAGCATTGTTCAATCCCCACTGAGCACCTGAAAAGGTCAGGCACTAATCTACCTGTGAAAGCGCATTACAGAGCTGTTGTGCAGCGAGGATAATACGTGGGCTTGCACGTTCAAACCAGTCACTCGTGAGAGGAATAACGGGAATTTTGAGCTGTTCACCCCAGTATTGTTTGATTTTAGGAATTTGGTCCGGTCCGCCTGTAATGACAATCGCCTGTGGCGAGCGTGCTAACACCTGTTCGCGGCTAACTTGCGGCCAGGGAACCCGGCTGTCTTTAAAGATGTTTTCTCCGCCACAAACTTCGAGTACCTGGTTCTGAATCGACTCTTTTCCACTGGTAAATGGCGGATTAATGCCGAATTGCAGAAAAACACGTTTTTTAGGTTTATCAGCATATTGCGCTTTCAATTGCGCGTACTGATCCAGCAGGGATTGCGCGGCTTGTTCGGCCTTATCCGGTTGCGGACTCCAGGGGGCCAGTTGACGTAACGCATTGGCAATTTGTTCAATGCTTGTCGCATCGACCCACATCACTTTTATTCCCAGCGAAGCCAGCTGGTCAACCTGCCGCTCGGCATTACCTCCACGCCAGGCAATCACCAGATCGGGTTTCAGCGCGACAATGCGTTCCAGATTCATCCCCTGCCAGGTGGAAACCTGCTCAATCTTTTGCGCTTGTGGAGGATAGTCGGAATAGCTGCTGACCCCAACCGGCGTGATCCCGGCGGCAAAGGCAAGTTCAGTGTTGGCGGGAGAAAGCGTGATGACGCGCGGCGCGGCATTGAGCCACAGCGGCGCGAGAAAAGACAGGGCGACCAGCGCCCTGAACAGTGACTTAGCCATGTGCCAGTTTCTGCACCAGTGACTCAACCATCAGGCTGGACTGTTTAGCGGCAACAGCCAGGAACTCATCGAAGCTAAGATGAGACTGTTGATCGGCCACGTCGGAGATGGCGCGTACTACGACAAACGGGACGTTGAAATTGTGGCAGACATGGGCGATTGCCGTCGCTTCCATCTCTACAGCAATGGCCTGTGGGAAGTTGTGGCGGATTTTCGCCAGACCAACAGAACCGTTGATGAAAGCGTCGCCGCTAACAATCAGGCCACGTACAGCGTTAAGATTCAGTTCGGCAATGCAGGCCTCAGCGGCAGCGATCAGTTTATCGTCAGCTTTGAAGCCTGCCGGGCAGCCTGGTAACTGACCGTATTCATAACCAAATGCCGTGACATCCGCGTCGTGATAACGCGCTTCGTCCGAGACAACGATATCGCCCACTTTCAGCGTTGGTGCCAGGCCACCGGCAGAACCGGTGTTAATAATCACATCTGGCTTGCAGTGTTCCAACAGCAAAGTGGCACCCAGCGCCGCAGCGACTTTACCGATGCCCGATTTCAGAAGCGCAACCTCGGTTCCATTCAGTTGGCCGGTATAGATTTCGCAACCGCCCAGACTGATAGTTTGACGGTTTTCGATTTTGTCACGCAGCAGCGTAACTTCTTCTTCCATTGCACCAATGATGCCGATTTTCATAGATTTACTCGCGATAAGCCCGATTTGAAGGCATAGTTTACCATGCGCTTACGGGGAAGCGTATTTCTCACGCGGGAGAGGACATGGCACAGATTGATTTCCGAAAAAAAATAAACTGGCATCGTCGTTACCGTTCACCGCAGGGCGTTAAAACCGAACATGAGATTCTGCGGATCTTCGAGAGCGATCGCGGGCGTATCATCAACTCTCCGGCAATTCGTCGTCTGCAACAAAAGACCCAGGTTTTTCCACTGGAGCGCAATGCCGCCGTGCGCACGCGTCTTACCCACTCGATGGAAGTCCAGCAGGTGGGGCGTTATATCGCTAAAGAGATTTTAAGCCGCCTGAAAGAGCTTAAATTACTGGAGACGTATGGTCTCGATGAACTGACCGGGCCCTTTGAAAGCATTGTTGAGATGTCATGCCTGATGCACGATATCGGCAATCCGCCGTTTGGTCATTTTGGCGAAGCGGCGATAAATGACTGGTTTCGCCAGCGTTTGTACCCGGAAGATGCCGAAAGCCAGCCTCTGACTGACGATCGCTGCAGCGTGGCGGCACTACGTTTACGGGACGGGGAAGAACCGCTTAACGCGCTGCGGCGCAAGATTCGTCAGGACTTATGTCATTTTGAAGGTAACGCACAGGGTATTCGTTTGGTGCATACATTGATGCGGATGAATCTCACCTGGGCGCAGGTTGGCGGTATTTTAAAATATACCCGTCCGGCGTGGTGGCGTGGTGAAACGCCTGAGACACATCACTATTTAATGAAAAAGCCGGGCTATTATCTTTCCGAAGAAGCCTATATTGCCCGGTTGCGTAAAGAACTTAATTTGGCGCTTTACAGTCGTTTTCCGTTAACGTGGATTATGGAAGCTGCCGACGACATCTCCTATTGTGTGGCAGACCTTGAAGATGCGGTAGAGAAAAGGATATTTACCGTTGAGCAGCTTTATCATCATTTGCACGAGGCGTGGGGCCAGCATGAGAAAGGTTCGCTCTTTTCGCTGGTGGTTGAAAATGCCTGGGAAAAATCACGCTCAAATAGTTTAAGCCGCAGTACGGAAGATCAGTTTTTTATGTATTTACGGGTAAACACCCTAAATAAACTGGTACCCTACGCGGCACAACGATTTATTGATAATCTGCCTGCGATTTTCGCCGGAACGTTTAATCATGCATTATTGGAAGATGCCAGCGAATGCAGCGATCTTCTTAAGCTATATAAAAATGTCGCTGTAAAACATGTGTTTAGCCATCCAGATGTCGAGCAGCTTGAATTGCAGGGCTATCGGGTCATTAGCGGATTATTAGAGATTTATCGTCCTTTATTAAACCTGCCGTTATCAGACTTTACTGAACTGGTAGAAAAAGAACGGGTGAAACGTTTCCCTATTGAAACGCGCTTATTCCACAAACTCTCGACGCGCCATCGGCTGGCCTATGTCGAGGCTGTCAGTAAATTACCGTCAGATTCTCCTGAGTTTCCGCTATGGGAATATTATTACCGTTGCCGCCTGCTGCAGGATTATATCAGCGGTATGACCGACCTCTATGCGTGGGATGAATACCGACGTCTGATGGCCGTAGAACAATAACCAGGCTTTTGTAAAGACGAACAATAAATTTTTACCTTTTGCAGAAACTTTAGTTCGGAACTTCGCGCTATAAAACGAATCTGAAGAACACAGCAATTTTGCGTTATCTGTTAATCGAGACTGAAATACATGAAAAAAACCACATTAGCACTGAGTGCACTGGCTCTGAGTTTAGGTTTGGCGTTATCTCCGCTCTCTGCAACGGCGGCTGAGACTTCTTCAGCAACGACAGCCCAGCAGATGCCAAGCCTTGCACCGATGCTCGAAAAGGTGATGCCTTCAGTGGTCAGCATTAACGTAGAAGGTAGCACAACCGTTAATACGCCGCGTATGCCGCGTAATTTCCAGCAGTTCTTCGGTGATGATTCTCCGTTCTGCCAGGAGGGTTCTCCGTTCCAGAGCTCTCCGTTCTGCCAGGGGGGCCCGGGCGGTAATGGCGGCGGCCAGCAACAGAAATTCATGGCGCTGGGTTCCGGCGTCATCATTGATGCCGATAAAGGCTATGTCGTCACCAACAACCACGTTGTTGATAACGCGACGGTGATTAAAGTCCAGCTTAGCGATGGTCGTAAGTTCGACGCGAAGATGGTTGGCAAAGATCCGCGCTCTGATATCGCGTTGATCCAGATCCAGAACCCGAAAAACCTGACCGCAATTAAGATGGCGGATTCTGATGCGCTGCGCGTGGGTGATTACACCGTAGCAATTGGTAACCCGTTCGGCCTGGGCGAGACAGTAACTTCCGGGATTGTCTCTGCGCTGGGACGTAGCGGCCTGAACGCTGAAAACTACGAAAACTTCATCCAGACCGATGCAGCGATCAACCGGGGTAACTCAGGTGGTGCGTTGGTTAACCTGAACGGCGAACTGATTGGTATCAACACCGCGATCCTCGCACCGGACGGCGGAAACATCGGTATCGGTTTTGCTATCCCGAGCAACATGGTGAAAAACCTGACCTCGCAGATGGTGGAATACGGCCAGGTGAAACGTGGTGAGTTGGGTATTATGGGCACTGAGCTGAACTCCGATCTGGCGAAAGCGATGAAAGTTGACGCTCAGCGCGGTGCTTTCGTAAGCCAGGTTCTGCCGAATTCTTCCGCCGCGAAAGCGGGCATTAAAGCGGGTGATGTGATCACCTCACTGAACGGTAAGCCAATCAGCAGCTTTGCCGCACTGCGTGCTCAGGTGGGCACTATGCCGGTAGGTAGCAAACTGACCCTGGGCTTACTGCGCGACGGGAAGCAGGTTAACGTGAACCTGGAACTTCAGCAGAGCAGCCAGAATCAGGTTGATTCCAGCACCATCTTCAACGGCATTGAAGGCGCTGAGATGAGTAACAAAGGCAAAGATCAGGGCGTGGTGGTGAACAACGTGAAAACGGGGACTCCGGCTGCGCAGATCGGCCTGAAGAAAGGTGATGTGATTATTGGCGCGAACCAGCAGGCAGTGAAAAACATCGCTGAACTGCGTAAATTTCTCGACAGCAAACCGTCTGTGCTGGCACTGAACATTCAGCGCGGCGACAGCACTATCTACCTGTTAATGCAGTAATCTCCCTCAACCCCTTCCTGAAAACGGGAAGGGGTTCTCCTTACAATCTGTGAACTTCACCACAACTCCATACATCTTCATCATCCTTTGGGCATTTGCACAATGCCGTACGTTACGTACTTCCTTATGCTAAGCCGTGCATAATGGAGGACTTATGGCTGGTTGGCATCTTGATACCAAAATGGCGCAGGATATTGTGGCACGTACCATGCGCATCATCGATACCAATATCAACGTAATGGATGCCCGCGGGCGAATTATCGGCAGCGGCGATCGTGAGCGTATTGGTGAATTGCACGAAGGAGCATTGCTGGTACTTTCACAAGGACGAGTCGTCGATATCGATGACGCGGTGGCACGTCATCTGCACGGTGTGCGGCAGGGGATTAATCTACCGTTACGGCTGGAAGGTGAAATTGTCGGCGTAATTGGCCTGACAGGTGAACCAGAGAATCTGCGTAAATATGGCGAACTGGTCTGCATGACGGCTGAAATGATGCTGGAACAGTCGCGGTTGATGCACCTGTTGGCGCAGGATAGCCGTTTGCGGGAAGAACTGGTGATGAACCTGATTCAGGCTGAGGAGAATACTCCCGCACTTACTGAATGGGCGCAACGGCTGGGGATCGATCTCAATCAACCGCGAGTGGTGGCTATTGTTGAGGTCGACAGCGGTCAGCTTGGTGTGGACAGCGCAATGGCGGAGTTACAGCAACTGCAAAATGCGCTGACTACGCCCGAGCGTAATAATCTAGTGGCGATTGTCTCGCTAACCGAAATGGTGGTGTTGAAACCGGCGTTGAACTCTTTTGGGCGCTGGGACGCAGAAGATCATCGTAAGCGAGTTGAACAACTGATTACCCGCATGAAAGAGTATGGCCAGCTGCGTTTTCGCGTTTCGCTGGGCAACTATTTTACCGGTCCTGGCAGTATTGCCCGATCCTATCGTACGGCGAAAACGACGATGGTGGTGGGTAAACAGCGGATGCCAGAAAGTCGCTGCTATTTTTATCAGGATCTGATGTTACCTGTGTTACTCGACAGTTTGCGTGGCGACTGGCAGGCCAACGAACTGGCGCGACCGCTGGCGCGGCTGAAAGCGATGGACAATAACGGCTTGCTGCGGCGAACTCTGGCGGCGTGGTTTCGCCACAATGTGCAACCGCTGGCAACGTCAAAGGCGTTGTTTATTCATCGTAATACTCTGGAATATCGGCTTAATCGTATATCGGAACTGACCGGGCTTGATTTGGGCAATTTTGATGACAGGTTGCTGCTGTATGTGGCGTTACAACTGGATGAAGAGCGGTAGGTCGATTACAAAATTACAGCCGGGTGAGACTTTACCCGGCCCACAGAATGACATTATTTACGCGTCAGTTTTTCCAGATCGGCTTCAATCTCGCTGATCTTATTGGTTACTACTGACTCCAGGTGACGTAAGTCATCGAGGATCTTACGCTTAAGATCAACTTCGCTGCGGTCACGCTGGCAGATTTGATCAAGCTCATCAATGATATACCGTAGATTCGGGCTGATTTCCTGGACTTCTTTATAACCCTGCCCCACACCATCAGCGACAACCGTTTTACGCTGACGCGGATATTTAAACTTCACGCTCTTGGCGAAAAACTCGCCTTTGTCTTTCTGGAAATAGATTTTCAGAATATCGTTGTTGGCTTCCTGCCGGAGGCTGTAACGATCAATTTCTTCAGGATTGGTAATACCCAGACTTTTCAGATTGTCGTACATAGCGTTACCTCAAAATGAGTCAGTAAATTGTGCTTATTTTAGCATTTGGCCTGGCCCGCCCGGCTCGACTGTGATCGCAGAAAGCCTTTTTCTTCCAGACTTCTATCATGGCGTAAAAATCAAAAAATTACCTGCTTTATTGTGATGATATTCCATGGGATGGATTAGCACATTTATCTTCATTTTGCGAATTACATGACAGTCCGAAACAAGATGAAAACGTATTTAAAAAAGGGGGAAAATGAGTAGGACGAATTATTCTGAGCCAGAAAGCAATCGGGCAGCGTCGTGCTGCCCGTGTACATACTTTTAGTCGATGGTACGCAGCAGTTCGTTAATACCAACTTTACCGCGAGTTTTCGCGTCAACTTTCTTAACGATAACTGCACAGTAGAGACTGTATTTGCCATCTTTCGACGGCAGATTACCTGAAACAACCACAGACCCTGCCGGAACGCGACCGTAGTGGATTTCGCCGGTTTCACGGTCATAAATACGGGTGCTCTGACCAATGTATACGCCCATAGAGATGACGGAACCTTCTTCGACAATCACCCCTTCAACCACTTCAGAGCGTGCGCCGATGAAGCAGTTATCTTCAATAATGGTCGGGTTAGCCTGCAGCGGCTCCAGCACGCCGCCGATACCCACGCCACCGGAAAGGTGGACGTTTTTACCAATCTGCGCACAGGAACCGACGGTCGCCCAGGTATCAACCATGGTGCCTTCATCAACATATGCGCCGATGTTGACGTAAGACGGCATCAGCACGGTGTTACGGGCAATGAACGCGCCCTGACGCACTGCCGCTGGTGGCACGACGCGGAAGCCTTCTTTCTGGAAACGTGCTTCATCGTAGTTAGCGAATTTCATCGGCACTTTGTCGAAGTAGCGGCTTTCTGCCCCTTCGATCACCTGATTATCATTAATACGGAAAGAGAGCAGCACCGCTTTTTTCAACCACTGATGCGTCACCCACTGACCGTCAATTTTTTCCGCTACACGCAGTGCGCCGGAATCCAGCAGGGCGATCACCTGATTTACCGCTTCGCGGGTAACGGTGTCTGCATTGGCTGGCGTGATCTCGGCACGGCGTTCAAAAGCGGTTTCAATAATGTTCTGTAACTGCTGCATTGTTAAACTCTTTTCATATCAGTAAACACATCACCCTTTATCGTTTGGATTGAGGGCCTCTGTCAACCGCTGATGCACTTCCTGCTGCAACTCGTTATTAAGCGCACGCCGGTCAGCGGTGGCAATTATGAATAAATCTTCTACTCGCTCGCCAATGGTTGTAATTCGGGCGCCATGAAGCGAAATTCCCAGATCGGCAAAAATTTTCCCGACTCGCGCCAGCAGTCCAGGTTGGTCGAGGGCGATCAGTTCGAGGAACGATTTGCGGTCGGTATGGGTCGGCAAAAACGTCACTTCGGTTTCAACAGTAAAATGGCGCAATTTAGCGGGTTGGCGACGGGGCTGCGGTGGCTGCCAGCTACTTTGTGTCAGCACCTGCTCCAGACCAAACCGAATAACCTCATGACGATCTGCGGATAGCGGGCTACCATCGGGTTCCAGCACTATAAAGGTATCCATCGCCATACCGTCGCGAGTGGTGAAAATTTGTGCGTCGTGAACACTTAAATTGCGGCGGTCTAATTCGGCACAGACGGCGGCAAACAGATAGGGGCGGTCCGGGCTCCAGATAAAAATCTCGGTGCCTCCACGCGTAGCCTGCGGGCTAAGCAGTACCAGCGGTTTGCTTAAATCATGCTGTAATAAATGGCGTGCGTGCCAGGCCAGTTGATTTGGGCTATGGCGGACAAAATAGTTAGCGCGACAGCGTGACCAAATTTGGTGCAGCGCCTCTTCGTCGATGTTATCCATGCGCAGTAGTGCCAGCGCCTGGAGTTGGTGATGGCGAACCCGTTCGCGCATATCCGGCGTGTTTTGCATTCCGCGTCGTAGCTGCTTTTCGGTGGCAAAATAGAGTTCGCGCAACAGACTTTGCTTCCAGCTATTCCACAGTGTTTCGTTGGTGGCGCAAATGTCAGCCACTGTCAGGCATACCAGATAGCGCAGACGATTTTCCGTTTGGACTTCTTCGGCAAACTGCTTGATGACTTCCGGGTCCTGAATATCGCGGCGCTGAGCTGTCACCGACATCAGCAAGTGCTGGCGAACCAGCCAGGCGACCAGCTGTGTTTCGCGTGAGTTCAGCCCGTGGAGTTCGGCAAAATGCACTACATCCTGAGCACCGAGAATGGAGTGGTCGCCGCCGCGTCCTTTGGCGATATCGTGAAACAGCGCGGCGATGAAAATCAGCTCAGTTGACGGCAGACGCGGCCAGACGTCCACACACAACGGATGGCGCTGGCGCGTTTCTTCACTGGCAAAACTCTCCAGTTTCAACATCACGCGGATAGTATGTTCATCCACCGTGTAGGCGTGGAACAGATCAAACTGCATCTGCCCGACGATATGCGACCATTGCGGCATATACGCGCCGAGTACGCTATGGCGATGCATTGGCAATAGCCCGCGCCGCACCGCTCCGGGGTGACGCAGAATGCTCAAAAACAGTTTTCGCGCTTCCGGAATATTACACAGAGGTTGTTGCAGATGGCGACGGGCGTGGCGTAACTGGCGTAGCGTGGTGGAGTAAATGCCGGTGATCGCACTGTTGCGCACCATGGTGTAGAACATACGCAAGATGGCTTCCGGCTGGCGCATAAATAGTGTTTCATCACGCAGGTCGATCAGCGTTCCGCGTAGCTGAAACTCATCGTCGATTGGACGTGGTTTTTCGTCGGCGGGAAGGGCGAGGATGGCTTCATCGAACAGTTGCAGCAGCATCTGGTTGAGTTCACTGACGCGGCGTGTAACGCGGAAGTAATCCTTCATCATCCGCTCGACCGGTTCGTTACCTTCACCACTGTAATTCAAACGCTGGGCGACGCTAAGCTGGCGATCGAATAACAGGCGATTATCGTAACGACTGACGACCAGATGCAGGGCAAAGCGAATGCGCCACAATATATGCAGGCATTCGTTTAATTCCGCTCGCTCCGCAGAGGTTAAGAAGCCAAACCCTACCATTTCATCCAGCGATGTTGCGCCAAAATGACGGCGGGCCACCCATTGCAGAGTGTGGATATCGCGCAAGCCGCCGGGGCTACTTTTGATGTCTGGTTCAAGGTTGTAGCTGGTGCCGTGGTAACGCTGATGGCGCTGGTTCTGTTCTTCAACTTTCGCCGCGTAGAACTTGTCGGAAGGCCAGAATCCTTCGCTAAAAATATGTTTTTGCAGTTCGAGGAACAGCGCAACATCGCCAATTAATAAGCGGGATTCGATTAAATTGGTGGCGACGGTTAAATCCGATAACCCTTCCAGCATGCACTCTTCAAGCGTGCGCACGCTATGACCCACTTCCAGCTTTACATCCCAGAGCAGCGTTAACAGCTCGCCCACTTTTTGCGCCTGATCGTCCGGGAGCTTTTTACGGCTTAAAATCAGTAAATCGATGTCAGAAAGTGGATGCAGCTCGCCACGACCGTAGCCACCGACGGCGACCAATGCCAGGTCGGCAATCTGGCTGAATCCCGCTTCAATCCATAATCGTTGAAGAAGCTGGTCGATAAACTCGGTACGCGCCTCAATCAACTGTTCTGCGGAGATACCATTGTCAAAGGCATCACCCAGCCAACGCTGGAAAGTATCGATATGGGCTTTTATCCCACCGACGGTTAATTCATCACGGGGCCAGGCGCATGGATTTTGCGGTTGACCGTGCAGGGGGGGGAGAGCGGTGTTTGCGTACTGTTCTGGAAGGGTATTCATTGTGCGCCACCCATAAGATTAAATTATTGCATTAAAAAAGCCGGCATTCGCCGGCTTCATTTTATTCGTCGTGCGAGATTATCGCCGGGATGGTGTCATCCTTGCGTAGCGTCAGAATTTCGCAGCCGTTATCAGTCACCACAATAGTATGCTCATATTGTGCAGACAAGCTGCGATCTTTGGTTTTTACCGTCCAGCCATCTTTCATGGTGCGGATCTCTTTTTTACCCGCGTTGACCATTGGCTCGATGGTGAATGTCATCCCCGGTTTCAGCACGACGTTGGTTTCACGGGAGTCATAGTGCAGCACCTGCGGTTCTTCGTGGAAGCCGCGACCAATACCGTGTCCGCAATATTCACGAACGACGGAGAAGCCTTCTGCTTCGACAAATTTCTGAATTGCCGCACCGATTTCGCGCAGATTAATGCCTGGTTTTACCATGCGTAGCGCCAGGTACAGGCTTTCTTGCGTGATGCGGCACAGACGTTCGCCCATGATGGTCGGCTTACCGACGATAAACATTTTCGAGGTATCGCCGTGGAAACCATCTTTGATTACGGTGACATCAATGTTAACGATATCGCCATCTTTCAGCAGCTTGGCGTCGTCCGGGATACCGTGGCACACCACTTCATTAATAGAGATGCAAACGGATTTCGGATAGCCGTGATAGCCGAGGCAGGCAGAAACCGCGTGTTGTTCATTAACAATGTAATCATTACAGATGCGATCCAGCTCGCCGGTGCTGACGCCCGGTTTAACATACGGTTCGATCATCTCCAGCACTTCGGCAGCCAGTCGGCCAGCGACGCGCATTTTTTCGATATCTTCTGGGGTCTTGATTGAGATAGCCATTAATTCTGTCCATCAGCGTCGGTGATACCGACAATATATATGTAAGTGCCGTCAATGGTATCACACCCGGGCAAATTGAGAATCATTCTGAATTTCGCCAAACGTGCCACTGAAGGTTTTCTATAATAGAAAATTCAACGTCTGATGCTGTACACAGCGCCAACAATTATTGGTGTCCACGACGTATTTGTGGTATAAAGCGCGCCGGACTTCCGATCCATTTCGTATACACAGACTGGACGGAAGCGACAATCTCACTTTGTGTAACAACACACACGTATCGGCACATATTCCGGGGTGCCCTTTGGGGTCGGTAATATGGGATACGTGGAGGCATAACCCCAACTTTTATATAGAGGTTTTAATCATGGCAACTGTTTCCATGCGCGACATGCTCAAGGCTGGTGTTCACTTCGGTCACCAGACCCGTTACTGGAACCCGAAAATGAAGCCGTTCATCTTCGGTGCGCGTAACAAAGTTCACATCATCAACCTTGAGAAAACTGTACCGATGTTCAACGAAGCTCTGGCTGAACTGAACAAGATTGCTTCTCGCAAAGGTAAAATCCTTTTCGTTGGTACTAAACGCGCTGCAAGCGAAGCGGTGAAAGACGCTGCTCTGAGCTGCGACCAGTTCTTCGTGAACCATCGCTGGCTGGGCGGTATGCTGACTAACTGGAAAACCGTTCGTCAGTCCATCAAACGTCTGAAAGACCTGGAAACTCAGTCTCAGGACGGTACTTTCGACAAGCTGACCAAGAAAGAAGCGCTGATGCGCACTCGTGAGCTGGAGAAACTGGAAAACAGCCTGGGCGGTATCAAAGACATGGGCGGTCTGCCGGACGCTCTGTTTGTAATCGATGCTGACCACGAACACATTGCTATCAAAGAAGCAAACAACCTGGGTATTCCAGTATTTGCTATCGTTGATACCAACTCTGATCCGGACGGTGTTGACTTCGTTATCCCGGGTAACGACGACGCAATCCGTGCTGTGACCCTGTACCTGGGCGCTGTTGCTGCAACCGTACGTGAAGGCCGTTCTCAGGATCTGGCTTCCCAGGCGGAAGAAAGCTTCGTAGAAGCTGAGTAATAAGGCACGCTCGTACGAGCCCTTATAGACCAGGTAGTACACGTTTGGTTAGGGGGCCTGCATATGGCCCCCTTTTTCACTTTTATATCTGTGCGGTTTAATGCCGGGCAGATCACATCTCCGAGGATTTTAGAATGGCTGAAATTACCGCATCCCTGGTAAAAGAGCTGCGTGAGCGTACTGGCGCAGGCATGATGGATTGCAAAAAAGCACTGACTGAAGCTAACGGCGACATCGAGCTGGCAATCGAAAACATGCGTAAGTCCGGTGCTATTAAAGCAGCGAAAAAAGCAGGCAACGTTGCTGCTGACGGCGTGATCAAAACCAAAATCGACGGCAACTACGGCATCATTCTGGAAGTTAACTGCCAGACTGACTTCGTTGCAAAAGACGCTGGTTTCCAGGCGTTCGCAGACAAAGTTCTGGACGCAGCTGTTGCTGGCAAAATCACTGACGTTGAAGTTCTGAAAGCACAGTTCGAAGAAGAACGTGTTGCGCTGGTAGCGAAAATTGGTGAAAACATCAACATTCGCCGCGTTGCTGCGCTGGAAGGCGACGTTCTGGGTTCTTATCAGCACGGTGCGCGTATCGGTGTTCTGGTTGCTGCTAAAGGCGCTGACGAAGAGCTGGTTAAACACATCGCTATGCACGTTGCTGCAAGCAAGCCAGAATTCATCAAACCAGAAGACGTATCCGCTGAAGTGGTAGAAAAAGAATACCAGGTACAGCTGGATATCGCGATGCAGTCTGGTAAGCCGAAAGAAATTGCAGAGAAAATGGTTGAAGGCCGCATGAAGAAATTCACCGGCGAAGTTTCTCTGACCGGTCAGCCGTTCGTTATGGAACCAAGCAAAACTGTTGGTCAGCTGCTGAAAGAGCATAACGCTGAAGTGACTGGCTTTATCCGCTTCGAAGTGGGTGAAGGCATCGAGAAAGTTGAGACTGACTTTGCAGCAGAAGTTGCTGCGATGTCCAAGCAGTCTTAATTATCGAAAAGGAGCCGCCTGAGGGCGGCTTCTTTTTGTGCCCATCTTGTAAATTCAGCTAACCCTTGTGGGGCTGCGCTGAAAAGCGACGTACAATGTCGCTAGTATTAATTCATTTCAATCGTTGACAGTCTCAGGAAAGAAACATGGCTACCAATGCAAAACCCGTCTATAAACGCATTCTGCTTAAGTTGAGTGGCGAAGCTCTGCAGGGCACTGAAGGCTTCGGTATTGATGCAAGCATACTGGATCGCATGGCTCAGGAAATCAAAGAACTGGTTGAACTGGGTATTCAGGTTGGTGTGGTGATTGGTGGGGGTAACCTGTTCCGTGGCGCTGGTCTGGCGAAAGCGGGTATGAACCGCGTTGTGGGCGACCACATGGGGATGCTGGCGACCGTAATGAACGGCCTGGCAATGCGTGATGCACTGCACCGCGCCTATGTGAACGCTCGTCTGATGTCCGCTATTCCATTGAATGGCGTGTGCGACAGCTACAGCTGGGCAGAAGCTATCAGCCTGTTGCGCAACAACCGTGTGGTGATCCTCTCCGCCGGTACAGGTAACCCGTTCTTTACCACCGACTCAGCAGCTTGCCTGCGTGGTATCGAAATTGAAGCCGATGTGGTGCTGAAAGCAACCAAAGTTGACGGCGTGTTTACTGCTGATCCGGCGAAAGATCCAACCGCAACCATGTACGAGCAACTGACTTACAGCGAAGTGCTGGAAAAAGAGCTGAAAGTCATGGACCTGGCGGCCTTCACGCTTGCTCGTGACCATAAATTACCGATTCGTGTTTTCAACATGAACAAACCGGGTGCGCTGCGCCGTGTGGTAATGGGTGAAAAAGAAGGGACTTTAATCACGGAATAATTCCCGTGATGGATAAATAAGGGTAAGATTCCGCGTAAGTATCGCGGGGGATCTTACCCGTAATATGTTTAATCAGGGCTATACTTAGCACACTTCCACTGTGTGTGACTGTCTGGTCTGACTGAGACAAGTTTTCAAGGATTCGTAACGTGATTAGCGATATCAGAAAAGATGCTGAAGTACGCATGGATAAATGCGTAGAAGCGTTCAAAACCCAAATCAGCAAAATACGCACGGGTCGTGCTTCTCCCAGCCTGCTGGATGGCATTGTCGTGGAATATTACGGCACGCCGACGCCGCTGCGTCAGCTGGCAAGCGTAACGGTAGAAGATTCCCGTACTCTGAAAATCAACGTGTTTGATCGTTCAATGTCTCCGGCCGTTGAAAAAGCGATTATGGCGTCCGATCTTGGCCTGAACCCGAACTCTGCGGGTAGCGACATCCGTGTTCCGCTGCCGCCGCTGACGGAAGAACGTCGTAAAGATCTGACCAAAATCGTTCGTGGTGAAGCAGAACAAGCGCGTGTTGCAGTACGTAACGTGCGTCGTGACGCGAACGACAAAGTGAAAGCACTGTTGAAAGATAAAGAGATCAGCGAAGACGACGATCGCCGTTCTCAGGACGATGTACAGAAACTGACTGATGCTGCAATCAAGAAAATTGAAGCGGCGCTGGCAGACAAAGAAGCAGAACTGATGCAGTTCTGATTTCTTGAACGACAAAAACGCCGCTCAGTAGATCCTTGCGGATCGGCTGGCGGCGTTTTGCTTTTTATTCTGTCTCAACTCTGGATGTTTCATGAAGCAACTCACCATTCTGGGCTCGACCGGCTCGATTGGTTGCAGCACGCTGGACGTGGTGCGCCATAATCCCGAACATTTCCGCGTAGTTGCGCTGGTGGCCGGCAAAAATGTCACTCGCATGGTAGAACAGTGCCTGGAATTCTCTCCCCGCTATGCCGTAATGGACGATGAAGCGAGTGCGAAACTTCTTAAAACGATGCTACAGCAACAGGGGAGCCGCACCGAAGTCTTAAGTGGGCAACAAGCCGCTTGCGATATGGCAGCGCTTAAGGATGTTGATCAGGTGATGGCAGCCATTGTTGGCGCTGCTGGACTGTTACCTACGCTTGCTGCGATCCGCGCGGGTAAAACCATTTTGCTGGCCAATAAAGAATCACTGGTTACCTGCGGACGTCTGTTTATGGACGCCGTAAAGCAGAGCAAAGCGCAATTGTTACCGGTCGATAGCGAACATAACGCCATTTTTCAGAGTTTACCGCAACCTATCCAGCATAATCTGGGATACGCTGACCTTGAGCAAAATGGCGTGGTGTCCATTTTACTTACCGGGTCTGGTGGCCCTTTCCGTGAGACGCCATTGCGCGATTTGGCAACAATGACGCCCGATCAAGCCTGCCGTCATCCGAACTGGTCGATGGGACGTAAAATTTCCGTCGATTCGGCTACCATGATGAACAAAGGTCTGGAATACATTGAAGCGCGTTGGCTGTTTAACGCCAGCGCCAGCCAGATGGAAGTGCTGATTCACCCGCAGTCAGTGATTCACTCAATGGTGCGCTACCAGGACGGCAGTGTTCTGGCGCAGCTGGGTGAACCGGATATGCGTACGCCAATTGCTCACACCATGGCATGGCCGAATCGCGTGAACTCTGGCGTGAAGCCGCTTGATTTTTGCAAACTAAGTGCGTTGACATTTGCCGCACCGGATTATGATCGTTATCCATGTCTGAAACTGGCGATGGAGGCGTTTGAACAAGGCCAGGCAGCGACGACAGCATTGAATGCCGCAAATGAAATCACCGTGGCTGCTTTTCTTGCGCAACAAATCCGCTTTACGGATATCGCTGCGTTGAATTTATCCGTACTGGAAAAAATGGATATGCGCGAACCACAATGTGTGGATGATGTGTTATCTGTTGATGCGAACGCGCGTGAAGTCGCCAGAAAAGAGGTGATGCGTCTCGCAAGCTGAGGATAATCCGGCTACAGAGAGTCGCGCTATTTGTTAGCGTAGGGCTTCAGTGATATAGTCTGCGCCATCTGATCGTAAGTAGTTGGCTTTATAAGGTCAGGTATGCCGTGGTTTTACACGGCTTTTTTTTGTATAGGCTTCAGTATTCCTGAGTACCGTAAACCCTGTCAGGGAATAAGAAACGCGTGATGTTGTCTGCTACTCAACCACTTAGCGAAAAATTGCCAGCGCATGGCTGTCGTCATGTTGCGATCATTATGGACGGCAATGGTCGCTGGGCAAAAAAGCAAGGGAAGATTCGTGCCTTTGGGCATAAAGCCGGGGCAAAATCCGTCCGCCGGGCTGTCTCTTTTGCGGCCAACAACGGTATTGAGGCGTTAACGCTGTATGCCTTTAGTAGTGAAAACTGGAACCGACCAGCGCAGGAAGTCAGTGCGTTAATGGAACTGTTTGTGTGGGCGCTAGATAGCGAAGTAAAAAGTCTGCACCGACATAACGTGCGTCTGCGTATTATTGGCGATACCAGTCGCTTTAACTCGCGTTTGCAAGAACGTATTCGTAAATCTGAAGCGCTAACAGCCGGGAATACCGGTCTGACGCTGAATATTGCGGCGAACTACGGTGGACGTTGGGATATAGTCCAGGGAGTCAGGCAACTGGCTGAAAAGGTGCAGCAAGGAAACCTGCAACCAGATCAGATAGATGAAGAGATGCTAAACCAGCATGTCTGTATGCATGAACTGGCCCCTGTAGATTTAGTAATTAGGACTGGGGGGGAGCATCGCATTAGTAACTTTTTGCTTTGGCAAATTGCCTATGCCGAACTTTACTTTACAGATGTTCTCTGGCCCGATTTCGATGAACAAGACTTTGAAGGGGCGTTAAATGCCTTTGCTAATCGAGAGCGTCGTTTCGGCGGCACCGAGCCCGGTGATGAAACAGCCTGATGGGGGTCGCTTTTGCTGAAGTATCGCCTGATATCTGCTTTTGTGTTAATACCCGTCGTCATCGCGGCGTTGTTTCTGTTGCCGCCGGTGGGGTTCGCCATTGTAACGCTGGTGGTCTGTATGCTGGCAGCGTGGGAATGGGGACAGCTTAGCGGTTTTACCACTCGTTCGCAGCGAGTATGGTTGGCGGTGTTATGCGGGTTATTGTTGGCGCTGATGCTTTTTCTGTTGCCGGAATATCACCGAAATATTCATCAACCGCTGGTTGAAATCTCACTTTGGGCTTCGCTGGGTTGGTGGATTGTCGCGCTATTGCTGGTGCTGTTTTACCCAGGTTCCGCAGCAATCTGGCGTAACTCTAAAACATTGCGCATTATTTTTGGCGTGCTAACCATTGTTCCCTTCTTCTGGGGCATGCTGGCGTTACGGGCCTGGCACTACGACGAGAATCATTACAGTGGCGCAATATGGCTGCTCTATGTCATGATCCTGGTATGGGGCGCTGACTCTGGCGCATATATGTTTGGCAAATTGTTTGGTAAACATAAACTGGCACCGAAGGTTTCTCCGGGTAAAACCTGGCAAGGCTTTATCGGTGGACTCGTGACCGCAGCGGTAATCTCATGGGGTTATGGCATGTGGGTGAATCTCGACGTCGCTCCCGTCACCTTACTCATTTGCTCTATTGTCGCAGCGTTAGCCTCAGTGCTCGGCGATCTGACCGAAAGTATGTTTAAGCGTGAAGCGGGAATTAAGGACAGCGGTCATTTAATTCCAGGACACGGTGGTATTTTAGATCGTATTGATAGCCTGACGGCTGCGGTACCGGTCTTTGCTTGCTTGTTGTTACTGGTATTCAGGACGCTTTAACGGAAGGTAATATGCTGAGTTTTCTCTGGGATTTGGCTTCGTTCATCGTTGCACTGGGTGTACTTATCACCGTGCATGAATTTGGTCATTTCTGGGTTGCCCGGCGTTGTGGTGTTCGCGTTGAGCGTTTCTCAATAGGGTTTGGTAAGGCGCTCTGGCGGCGAACTGATAAGCTCGGCACCGAATATGTTATCGCCCTGATCCCGTTGGGCGGTTATGTCAAAATGCTGGATGAGCGCGCAGAACCGGTCGTTCCGGAACTCCGCCACCATGCCTTCAATAATAAATCTGTCGGCCAACGAGCGGCGATTATTGCCGCAGGTCCAGTTGCAAACTTCATTTTTGCTATCTTTGCCTACTGGCTGGTTTTTATTATTGGTGTGCCTGGCGTACGTCCGGTGGTTGGTGAAATAGCAGCCAATTCGATAGCTGCGGAAGCACAAATTGCACCAGGTACGGAACTAAAAGCCGTAGATGGTATCGAAACGCCTGATTGGGATGCCGTGCGTTTGCAGTTGGTCGATAAAATTGGCGATGAAAGCACCACCATTACGGTAGCGCCATTTGGCAGCGACCAACGGCGGGATGTAAAGCTCGATTTACGTCACTGGGCGTTTGAGCCTGATAAAGAAGATCCGGTATCTTCGTTGGGGATTCGTCCTCGTGGGCCGCAAATTGAACCTGTACTGGAAAATGTGCAGCCAAACTCGGCGGCAAGCAAGGCAGGTTTGCAAGCAGGCGACAGGATCGTTAAAGTCGATGGTCAGCCCTTAACGCAGTGGGTGACCTTTGTGATGCTTGTCCGGGATAACCCGGGTAAATCCTTAGCGTTAGAAATCGAAAGACAGGGGAGTCCCTTGTCTTTGACATTAATCCCGGAGAGTAAACCGGGTAATGGTAAAGCGATTGGTTTTGTCGGTATTGAGCCGAAAGTCATTCCTTTGCCTGATGAGTATAAAGTTGTACGCCAGTATGGGCCGTTCAACGCTATCGTCGAAGCCACGGACAAAACGTGGCAGTTGATGAAGCTGACGGTCAGTATGCTGGGAAAATTGATCACCGGTGATGTGAAACTGAACAACCTCAGTGGGCCGATCTCTATCGCCAAGGGGGCTGGGATGACAGCGGAACTCGGGGTAGTTTATTACCTGCCGTTTCTTGCGCTTATTAGCGTGAACTTAGGGATAATTAACCTGTTTCCGTTGCCCGTACTTGACGGGGGGCATCTGCTGTTCCTTGCGATCGAAAAGATCAAGGGCGGACCGGTATCCGAGCGGGTTCAAGACTTTTGTTATCGCATTGGCTCGATTCTGCTGGTGCTGTTAATGGGGCTTGCACTTTTCAATGATTTCTCTCGGTTATGAGAGTTAGTTAGGAAGAACGCATAATAACGATGGCGATGAAAAAGTTGCTCATAGCGTCGCTGCTGTTTAGCAGCGCCACCGTATACGGTGCTGAAGGGTTCGTAGTGAAAGATATTCATTTCGAAGGCCTTCAGCGTGTCGCCGTTGGTGCGGCCCTCCTCAGTATGCCGGTGCGCACAGGCGACACGGTTAATGATGAAGATATCAGTAATACCATTCGCGCTCTGTTTGCTACCGGCAACTTTGAGGATGTTCGCGTCCTTCGTGATGGTGATACCCTTCTGGTTCAGGTAAAAGAACGTCCGACCATTGCCAGCATTACTTTCTCCGGTAACAAATCGGTGAAAGATGACATGCTGAAGCAAAACCTCGAGGCTTCTGGTGTGCGTGTGGGCGAATCCCTCGATCGCACCACCATTGCCGATATCGAGAAAGGTCTGGAAGACTTCTACTACAGCGTCGGTAAATATAGCGCCAGCGTTAAAGCTGTCGTGACCCCGCTGCCGCGCAACCGTGTTGACCTAAAACTGGTGTTCCAGGAAGGTGTGTCAGCTGAAATCCAGCAAATTAACATTGTTGGTAACCATGCTTTCACCACCGATGAACTGATCTCTCATTTCCAACTGCGTGACGAAGTGCCGTGGTGGAACGTGGTAGGCGATCGTAAATACCAGAAACAGAAACTGGCGGGCGACCTTGAAACCCTGCGCAGTTACTATCTGGATCGCGGTTATGCCCGTTTCAACATCGATTCTACCCAGGTCAGTCTGACGCCAGATAAAAAAGGTATTTACGTCACGGTGAACATCACCGAAGGCGATCAGTACAAGCTTTCTGGCGTTGAAGTGAGCGGCAATCTTGCCGGGCACTCCGCTGAAATTGAGCAACTGACTAAGATCGAGCCGGGCGAGCTGTATAACGGCACCAAAGTGACCAAAATGGAAGATGACATTAAAAAGCTTCTTGGTCGCTATGGTTATGCCTATCCGCGCGTACAGTCGATGCCTGAAATTAACGATGCCGACAAAACCGTTAAATTACGCGTGAACGTTGATGCGGGTAACCGTTTCTATGTGCGTAAGATCCGTTTTGAAGGTAACGATACCTCGAAAGATGCTGTCCTGCGTCGCGAAATGCGTCAGATGGAAGGTGCATGGCTGGGGAGCGATCTGGTCGATCAGGGTAAGGAGCGTCTGAACCGTCTGGGCTTCTTTGAAACTGTCGATACCGATACCCAACGTGTTCCGGGGAGCCCGGATCAGGTTGATGTAGTTTACAAGGTGAAAGAACGTAACACCGGTAGCTTCAACTTCGGGATTGGTTACGGTACTGAAAGTGGCGTGAGCTTCCAGGCTGGTGTGCAACAGGATAACTGGTTAGGTACGGGTTATGCTGTTGGTATCAACGGGACCAAAAACGATTACCAGACCTATGCTGAACTGTCGGTAACCAACCCGTACTTCACCGTAGATGGCGTAAGCCTCGGTGGTCGTCTCTTCTATAATGACTTCCAGGCAGATGACGCCGACCTGTCCGACTATACCAACAAGAGTTATGGTACAGACGTGACGTTGGGCTTCCCGATCAACGAATATAACTCGCTGCGTGCAGGTCTGGGTTATGTACATAACTCCCTGTCCAACATGCAGCCTCAGGTTGCGATGTGGCGTTATCTGTACTCTATGGGTGAACATCCGAGCACCTCTGATCAGGATAACAGCTTCAAAACGGACGACTTCACGTTCAACTATGGTTGGACCTATAACAAGCTTGACCGTGGTTACTTCCCGACAGATGGTTCACGTGTCAACCTGACCGGTAAAGTGACCATTCCGGGATCGGATAACGAATACTACAAAGTGACGTTAGACACGGCGACTTATGTGCCGATTGATGACGATCACAAATGGGTTGTTCTGGGTCGTACCCGTTGGGGTTATGGTGATGGTTTAGGCGGCAAAGAGATGCCGTTCTATGAGAACTTCTATGCCGGTGGTTCCAGCACCGTGCGTGGCTTCCAGTCCAATACCATTGGTCCGAAAGCAGTTTACTTCCCGCATCAGGCCAGTAATTATGATCCGGACTATGATTACGAATGTGCGACTCAGGACGGCGCGAAAGATCTGTGTAAATCGGATGATGCTGTAGGCGGTAACGCCATGGCGGTTGCCAGCCTCGAGTTCATCACCCCGACGCCGTTTATTAGCGATAAGTATGCTAACTCGGTTCGTACTTCCTTCTTCTGGGATATGGGTACCGTTTGGGATACAAACTGGGATTCCAGCCAATATTCTGGATATCCGGACTATAGTGATCCAAGCAATATCCGTATGTCTGCGGGTATCGCATTACAATGGATGTCCCCATTGGGGCCGTTGGTGTTCTCCTACGCCCAGCCGTTCAAAAAGTACGATGGAGACAAGGCAGAACAGTTCCAGTTTAACATCGGTAAAACCTGGTAAGTGTTCTCCACAAAGGAATGTAGTGGTAGTGTAGCGATGACTTTAGGCGATCAATATAAGATCGCCGGGCCACGCAAAGAACTGCACCCTCCGGTGCAAATGGGATGGTAAGGAGTTTATTGTGAAAAAGTGGTTATTAGCTGCAGGTCTCGGTTTAGCACTGGCAACTTCTGCTCAGGCGGCTGACAAAATTGCAATCGTCAATATGGGCAGCCTGTTCCAGCAGGTAGCGCAGAAAACCGGTGTTTCTAACACGCTGGAAAACGAGTTCAAAGGCCGTGCCAGCGAACTGCAGCGTATGGAAACCGATCTGCAGGCTAAAATGAAAAAGCTGCAGTCCATGAAAGCGGGCAGCGATCGCACTAAGCTGGAAAAAGACGTGATGGCTCAGCGCCAGACTTTTGCTCAGAAAGCGCAGGCTTTTGAGCAGGATCGCGCACGTCGTTCCAACGAAGAACGCGGCAAACTGGTTACTCGTATCCAGACTGCTGTGAAATCCGTTGCCAACAGCCAGGATATCGATCTGGTTGTTGATGCAAACGCCGTTGCTTACAACAGCAGCGATGTAAAAGACATCACTGCCGACGTACTGAAACAGGTTAAATAAGTAATGCCTTCAATTCGACTGGCTGATTTAGCGCAGCAGTTGGATGCAGAACTACACGGTGATGGCGATATCGTCATCACCGGCGTTGCGTCCATGCAATCTGCACAAACAGGTCACATTACGTTCATGGTTAACCCAAAATACCGTGAGCATTTAGGCTTGTGCCAGGCGTCCGCGGTTGTCATGACCCAGGACGATCTTCCTTTCGCGAAAAGTGCCGCGCTGGTAGTGAAGAATCCCTACCTGACTTACGCGCGCATGGCGCAAATTTTAGATACCACGCCGCAGCCCGCGCAGAACATTGCACCCAGTGCGGTGATTGACGCGACGGCGAAGCTGGGTAACAACGTATCGATTGGCGCTAACGCGGTGATTGAGTCCGGCGTTGAACTGGGCGATAACGTGATTATCGGTGCCGGTTGCTTCGTAGGTAAAAACAGCAAAATCGGTGCAGGTTCGCGTCTCTGGGCGAACGTAACCATTTACCATGAGATCCAGATCGGTCAGAATTGCCTGATCCAGTCCGGAACAGTGGTAGGCGCAGACGGCTTTGGTTATGCCAACGATCGTGGTAACTGGGTGAAGATCCCACAGATTGGTCGGGTAATTATTGGCGATCGCGTGGAGATCGGTGCCTGCACTACTATTGATCGTGGCGCGCTGGATGACACTGTTATTGGCAATGGTGTGATCATTGATAACCAGTGCCAGATTGCACATAACGTCGTGATTGGCGACAATACGGCAGTTGCCGGTGGCGTCATTATGGCGGGCAGCCTGAAAATTGGTCGTTACTGCATGATCGGCGGAGCCAGCGTAATCAACGGGCATATGGAAATATGCGACAAAGTGACGGTTACGGGCATGGGTATGGTGATGCGTCCCATCACTGAACCAGGCGTCTATTCCTCAGGCATTCCGCTGCAACCCAACAAAGTCTGGCGCAAAACCGCTGCACTGGTGATGAACATTGATGACATGAGCAAGCGTCTGAAATCGCTTGAGCGCAAGGTTAATCAACAAGACTAACGTTCCATCTTTTGTTCGCCAAACTTTACGGCCTGTCTCATTCTTACGATTGCGGCAGGCCGTGTTATTATTGTCGTTTCTTATATTTTGACAGGAAGAGTATCTTGACTACTAACACTCATACTCTGCAGATTGAAGAGATTTTAGAACTTCTGCCGCACCGTTTCCCGTTCTTACTGGTGGATCGCGTGCTGGATTTTGAAGAAGGTCGTTTTCTGCGCGCAGTAAAAAATGTCTCTGTCAATGAGCCATTCTTCCAGGGCCATTTCCCTGGAAAACCGATTTTCCCGGGTGTGCTGATTCTGGAAGCAATGGCACAGGCAACAGGTATTCTGGCGTTTAAAAGCGTAGGAAAACTGGAACCGGGTGAGCTGTACTACTTCGCCGGTATTGACGAAGCGCGCTTTAAGCGCCCGGTCGTGCCTGGCGATCAAATGATCATGGAAGTCACTTTCGAAAAAACGCGCCGCGGCCTGACCCGTTTTAAAGGGGTTGCTCTGGTCGACGGTAAAGTAGTTTGCGAAGCAACGATGATGTGTGCTCGTAGCCGGGAGGCCTGATACGTGATTGATAAATCCGCCTTTGTGCATCCAACCGCCATTGTGGAAGAGGGCGCGTCGATTGGCGCGAACGCTCACATTGGTCCTTTTTGTATCGTTGGACCCCATGTCGAAATTGGTGAGGGTACCGTACTGAAATCTCACGTTGTCGTGAATGGTCATACTAAAATTGGCCGCGATAATGAGATTTATCAGTTCGCCTCCATCGGCGAAGTTAACCAGGATCTGAAATATGCTGGCGAACCGACCCGCGTGGAAATCGGCGATCGTAACCGCATTCGCGAAAGCGTCACCATTCATCGTGGCACAGTCCAGGGCGGTGGATTGACGAAGGTGGGCAGCGACAACTTACTGATGATCAACGCGCACATTGCGCACGATTGTACGGTAGGTAACCGCTGCATCCTCGCCAACAACGCAACGCTGGCGGGTCACGTATCGGTTGACGACTTCGCGATCATCGGCGGCATGACCGCAGTCCATCAGTTCTGCATCATTGGTGCGCATGTGATGGTTGGCGGCTGCTCCGGTGTGGCGCAGGACGTCCCTCCTTATGTCATTGCGCAGGGTAACCACGCAACGCCGTTCGGTGTCAATATCGAAGGGCTGAAGCGCCGCGGATTCAGCCGTGAGGCGATTACCGCTATCCGCAATGCGTATAAGCTGATTTATCGTAGCGGTAAGACGCTCGATGAAGTGAAACCGGAAATTGCTGAACTGGCGGAAACATATCCGGAAGTGAAAGCCTTTACCGATTTCTTTGCACGCTCAACGCGCGGTCTGATTCGTTAATGACTGAACAGCGTCCATTAACGATTGCCCTGGTCGCCGGAGAAACCTCCGGCGATATCCTGGGGGCCGGTTTAATCCGCGCTCTGAAAGAACGTGTGCCCAACGCCCGCTTTGTTGGTGTTGCCGGGCCACGAATGCAGGCTGAAGGCTGCGAAGCCTGGTACGAAATGGAAGAACTGGCAGTGATGGGCATTGTTGAAGTGCTCGGTCGTCTGCGTCGCTTACTACATATTCGTGCCGATCTGACAAAGCGTTTTGGCGAACTGAAGCCAGATGTTTTTGTTGGTATTGATGCGCCTGACTTCAATATTACTCTTGAAGGTAACCTCAAAAAGCAGGGTATCAAAACCATTCATTACGTCAGTCCGTCCGTCTGGGCGTGGCGACAGAAACGCGTTTTCAAAATAGGCAGAGCCACCGATCTGGTGCTCGCATTTCTGCCTTTCGAAAAAGCGTTTTATGACAAATACAACGTACCGTGCCGCTTTATCGGTCATACCATGGCTGATGCCATGCCATTAGATCCAGATAAAAATGGTGCCCGTGATGTGCTGGGGATCCCTTACGATGCCCACTGTCTGGCATTGTTGCCGGGCAGCCGTGGTGCAGAAGTCGAAATGCTTAGTGCCGATTTCCTGAAAACGGCCCAGCTTTTGCGCCAGACATATCCGGATCTCGAAATCGTGGTGCCGCTGGTGAATGCCAAACGCCGTGAGCAGTTTGAACGCATCAAAGCTGCAGTCGCGCCAGACCTGTCGGTTCATTTGCTGGATGGAATGGGCCGTGAGGCGATGGTCGCCAGTGATGCGGCGCTACTGGCGTCGGGTACGGCAGCACTGGAGTGTATGCTGGCTAAATGCCCGATGGTAGTGGGATATCGCATGAAGCCTTTCACCTTCTGGCTGGCGAAGCGACTGGTGAAAACTGATTATGTCTCGCTGCCAAATCTGCTGGCGGGCAGAGAGTTAGTCAAAGAGTTATTGCAGGAAGAGTGTGAGCCGCAAAAATTGGCTGCGGCGCTGTTACCGCTGTTGGCGAACGGGAAAACCAGCCATGCGATGCACGACACCTTCCGCGAGCTGCATCAGCAGATCCGCTGCAATGCCGATGAGCAGGCGGCACAAGCCGTTCTGGAGTTAGCACAATGATCGAATTTGTCTATCCGCACACGCAGCTGGTTGCGGGTGTGGATGAAGTCGGACGCGGGCCGTTAGTTGGCGCGGTCGTCACCGCTGCGGTGATCCTTGACCCGGCGCGCCCGATTGCCGGGCTGAATGATTCCAAAAAGCTGAGCGAAAAACGCCGTCTGGCGCTCTGTGAAGAGATCAAAGAGAAAGCGTTGAGCTGGAGTCTGGGCCGCGCGGAACCTCACGAAATCGACGAACTGAATATTTTACATGCGACCATGCTGGCGATGCAGCGTGCCGTCGCTGGACTGCATATTGCGCCGGAATATGTGTTGATTGATGGTAACCGCTGCCCGAAATTACCGATGCCTTCGATGGCTGTGGTGAAAGGCGATAGCCGCGTACCGGAAATCAGTGCCGCGTCTATCCTGGCGAAAGTGACGCGTGACGCCGAAATGGCGGCGCTGGATATTGTTTTCCCGCAATATGGTTTTGCCCAACACAAAGGGTATCCAACCGCTTTTCATCTGGAAAAACTGGCTGAACACGGCGCGACCGAACACCATCGGCGCAGCTTTGGGCCTGTCAAACGCGCACTGGGACTTGCGTCCTGATTCTTGTGTCGAGATTAAGTAAACCGGAATCTGAAGATGTCTGAACCACGTTTCGTACACCTGCGGGTGCACAGTGACTACTCGATGATCGATGGCCTGGCCAAAACCGCACCGCTGGTAAAAAAGGCGGCAGCGTTGGGTATGCCAGCACTGGCGATCACCGATTTCACCAACCTTTGCGGTCTGGTGAAGTTCTACGGAGCGGGACATGGCGCAGGGATTAAGCCCATCGTCGGGGCGGATTTTAACGTCCAGTGCGACCTGCTGGGTGATGAGTTAACTCACCTGACGGTGCTGGCGGCGAACAATACCGGCTATCAGAATCTGACGTTGCTGATCTCAAAAGCGTATCAGCGCGGGTACGGTGCCGCCGGGCCGATCATCGATCGCGACTGGCTTATCGAATTAAACGAAGGGTTGATCCTTCTTTCCGGCGGGCGCATGGGCGACGTTGGACGCAGTCTTTTGCGTGGTAACAGCGCGCTGGTAGATGAGTGTGTCGCGTTTTATGAAGAACACTTCCCGGATCGCTATTTTCTCGAGCTGATCCGCACCGGCAGGCCGGACGAAGAAAGCTATCTGCACGCTGCGGTGGAACTGGCGGAATCACGCGGTTTGCCCGTTGTGGCGACCAACGACGTGCGCTTTATCGACAGCAGCGACTTTGACGCACACGAAATCCGCGTCGCGATCCACGACGGCTTTACCCTCGACGATCCTAAACGCCCGCGTAACTATTCGCCGCAGCAATATATGCGTAGCGAAGAGGAGATGTGCGAGCTTTTTGCCGACATTCCCGAAGCCCTTGCCAACACCGTTGAGATAGCCAAACGTTGTAACGTAACTGTGCGTCTGGGTGAATACTTCTTGCCGCAATTCCCGACCGGGGACATGAGTACCGAAGATTATCTGGTCAAGCGTGCAAAAGAAGGCCTGGAAGAGCGTCTGGCATTTTTATTCCCTGACGAGGAAGAACGTCTTAAGCGTCGTCCGGAGTATGACGAACGTCTGGATACTGAACTTCAGGTTATCAACCAGATGGGCTTCCCGGGTTACTTCCTCATCGTTATGGAATTTATCCAGTGGTCGAAAGATAACGGTGTACCGGTAGGGCCAGGCCGTGGTTCTGGTGCAGGGTCACTGGTGGCCTACGCGTTAAAAATCACCGATCTCGATCCGCTGGAATTTGACCTGCTGTTCGAACGTTTCCTTAACCCGGAACGTGTCTCCATGCCTGACTTCGACGTTGACTTCTGTATGGAGAAACGTGACCAGGTTATCGAACATGTGGCGGACATGTACGGTCGCGATGCGGTATCGCAGATTATCACCTTCGGTACGATGGCGGCGAAAGCGGTGATCCGCGACGTAGGCCGTGTATTGGGGCATCCGTACGGATTTGTCGATCGTATCTCGAAACTGATCCCGCCCGATCCGGGTATGACGCTGGCGAAAGCGTTTGAAGCCGAGCCGCAGCTGCCGGAAATCTACGAAGCGGATGAAGAAGTTAAGGCGCTGATCGACATGGCGCGCAAACTGGAAGGGGTCACCCGTAACGCCGGTAAGCACGCCGGTGGGGTGGTTATCGCGCCGACCAAAATTACTGATTTTGCGCCGCTTTATTGCGATGAAGAGGGCAAACATCCGGTCACCCAGTTTGATAAAAGCGACGTTGAATACGCCGGGCTGGTGAAGTTCGACTTCCTCGGTTTGCGTACGCTCACCATCATCAACTGGGCGCTGGAGATGATCAACAAGCGGCGGGCGAAGAATGGCGAGCCCCCGCTGGATATCGCCGCGATCCCGCTGGATGACAAGAAAAGCTTCGACATGCTGCAACGCTCGGAAACCACGGCGGTATTCCAGCTTGAATCGCGCGGCATGAAAGACCTGATCAAGCGTCTGCAACCTGACTGCTTCGAAGATATGATCGCACTGGTGGCACTGTTCCGCCCCGGCCCGTTGCAATCAGGGATGGTGGATAACTTTATCGACCGTAAACATGGTCGCGAAGAGATCTCCTATCCGGACGTGCAGTGGCAGCATGAAAGCCTGAAACCGGTACTGGAGCCAACCTACGGCATCATCCTGTATCAGGAACAGGTCATGCAGATTGCCCAGGTGCTTTCTGGTTATACCCTCGGTGGCGCGGATATGCTGCGTCGTGCGATGGGTAAGAAAAAGCCGGAAGAGATGGCTAAGCAGCGTTCTGTATTTGCTGAAGGTGCAGAAAAGAACGGAATCAACGCCGAACTGGCGATGAAAATCTTCGACCTGGTGGAGAAATTCGCGGGTTACGGATTTAACAAATCGCACTCGGCGGCCTATGCTTTGGTGTCATATCAAACGTTATGGCTGAAGGCACATTATCCGGCAGAGTTTATGGCGGCGGTAATGACCGCCGATATGGACAACACCGAGAAGGTGGTGGGCCTGGTGGATGAGTGCTGGCGGATGGGGCTGAAAATCCTGCCACCAGATATAAACTCCGGTCTTTACCATTTCCACGTCAACGACGACGGCGAAATCGTGTATGGTATTGGCGCGATCAAAGGGGTAGGTGAAGGCCCGATTGAGGCCATCATCGAAGCCCGTAATAAAGGCGGCTACTTCCGCGAACTGTTTGATCTCTGCGCCCGTACCGACACCAAAAAGTTAAACCGGCGGGTGCTGGAAAAACTGATCATGTCCGGGGCGTTTGACCGTCTTGGGCCACACCGCGCGGCGCTGATGAACTCGCTGGGCGATGCGTTAAAAGCGGCAGATCAACACGCGAAAGCGGAAGCTATCGGTCAGGCCGATATGTTCGGCGTGCTGGCCGAAGAGCCGGAACAAATTGAACAATCCTACGCCAGCTGCCAACCGTGGCCGGAGCAGGTGGTGTTAGATGGGGAACGTGAAACGTTAGGTCTGTACCTCACGGGACACCCTATCAACCAGTATTTAAAAGAAATTGAGCGTTATGTCGGAGGCGTAAGGCTGAAAGACATGCACCCGACAGAACGTGGTAAAGTCATCACGGCTGCGGGGCTCGTTGTTGCCGCGCGGGTTATGGTCACCAAGCGCGGCAATCGTATCGGTATCTGCACGCTGGATGACCGTTCCGGGCGGCTGGAAGTGATGTTGTTTACTGACGCCCTGGATAAATACCAGCAATTGCTGGAAAAAGACCGCATACTTATCGTCAGCGGACAGGTCAGCTTTGATGACTTCAGCGGTGGGCTTAAAATGACTGCTCGCGAAGTGATGGATATTGACGAAGCCCGGGAAAAATATGCTCGCGGGCTTGCTATCTCGCTGACGGACAGGCAAATTGATGACCAGCTTTTAAACCGACTCCGTCAGTCTCTGGAACCCCACCGCTCTGGGACAATTCCAGTACATCTCTACTATCAGAGGGCGGATGCACGCGCGCGATTGCGTTTTGGCGCGACGTGGCGTGTCTCTCCGAGCGATCGTTTATTAAACGATCTCCGTGGCCTCATTGGTTCGGAGCAGGTGGAACTGGAGTTTGACTAATACAGGAATACTATGAGTCTGAATTTCCTTGATTTTGAACAGCCGATTGCAGAGCTGGAAGCGAAAATCGATTCTCTGACTGCGGTTAGCCGTCAGGATGAGAAACTGGATATTAACATCGATGAAGAAGTGCATCGTCTGCGTGAAAAAAGCGTAGAACTGACGCGTAAAATCTTCGCCGATCTCGGTGCATGGCAGATTGCGCAACTGGCACGCCATCCACAGCGTCCTTATACCCTGGATTACGTTCGCCTGGCATTTGATGAATTTGACGAACTGGCTGGCGACCGCGCGTATGCAGACGATAAAGCTATCGTCGGTGGTATCGCCCGTCTCGATGGTCGTCCGGTGATGATCATTGGTCATCAAAAAGGTCGTGAAACCAAAGAAAAAATTCGCCGTAACTTTGGTATGCCAGCGCCAGAAGGTTACCGCAAAGCACTGCGTCTGATGCAAATGGCTGAACGTTTTAAGATGCCTATCATCACCTTTATCGACACCCCGGGGGCATATCCGGGCGTGGGCGCAGAAGAACGTGGTCAGTCGGAAGCCATTGCACGCAACCTGCGTGAAATGTCTCGCCTCGGCGTACCGGTAGTTTGTACGGTTATCGGTGAAGGTGGTTCTGGTGGTGCGCTGGCGATTGGCGTGGGCGATAAAGTGAATATGCTGCAATACAGCACCTATTCCGTTATCTCGCCGGAAGGTTGTGCGTCCATTCTGTGGAAGAGCGCTGACAAAGCGCCGCTGGCGGCTGAAGCGATGGGTATCATCGCTCCGCGTCTGAAAGAGCTGAAACTGATCGACTCCATCATCCCGGAACCGCTGGGCGGTGCTCACCGTAACCCGGAAGCGATGGCGGCGTCTCTGAAAGCGCAGCTGCTGGCGGATCTGGCCGATCTCGACGTGTTAAGCACTGAAGATTTAAAAAATCGTCGTTATCAGCGCCTGATGAGCTACGGCTACGCGTAATCGGCAAATGTTCTGAAAAGGGTCACTTCGGTGGCCCTTTTTTATCGCCACGGTTTGAGCAGGCTATGATTAAGGAAGGATTTTCCAGGAGGAACACATGAACATCATTGCCATTATGGGACCGCATGGCGTCTTTTATAAAGATGAGCCCATCAAAGAACTGGAGTCGGCGCTGGTGGCGCAAGGCTTTCAGATTATCTGGCCACAAAACAGCGTTGATTTGCTGAAGTTTATCGAACATAACCCACGAATTTGCGGCGTGATTTTTGACTGGGATGAGTACAGTCTCGATTTATGTAGCGATATCAATCAACTTAATGAATATCTCCCGCTTTATGCCTTCATCAACACCCACTCGACGATGGATGTCAGCGTGCAGGATATGCGGATGGCGCTCTGGTTTTTTGAATATGCGCTGGGGCAGGCGGAAGATATCGCCATTCGTATGCGTCAGTACACCAACGAATATCTTGATAACATTACGCCGCCGTTTACGAAAGCCTTGTTTACCTACGTCAAAGAGCGGAAGTACACCTTTTGTACGCCGGGGCATATGGGCGGTACCGCATATCAAAAAAGCCCGGTTGGCTGTCTGTTTTATGATTTTTTCGGCGGGAATACCCTCAAGGCGGACGTCTCTATTTCGGTCACCGAGCTTGGTTCGTTGCTCGACCACACCGGGCCACACCTGGAAGCGGAAGAGTACATCGCGCGGACGTTTGGCGCGGAACAGAGTTATATCGTTACTAATGGAACATCGACGTCGAACAAAATTGTGGGTATGTACGCCGCGCCATCCGGCAGTACGCTGTTGATCGACCGCAATTGTCATAAATCGCTGGCGCATCTGTTGATGATGAACGATGTAGTGCCAGTCTGGCTGAAACCGACGCGTAATGCGTTGGGGATTCTGGGTGGGATCCCGCGCGGTGAATTTACTCGCGACAGCATCGAAGAGAAAGTCGCTGCCACCACGCAGGCACAATGGCCGGTTCATGCGGTGATCACCAACTCCACCTATGATGGCTTGCTCTACAACACCGACTGGATCAAACAGACGCTGGATGTCCCGTCGATTCACTTCGATTCTGCCTGGGTGCCGTACACCCATTTTCATCCGATCTACCAGGGTAAAAGTGGTATGAGCGGTGAGCGTGTTGCGGGAAAAGTGATCTTCGAAACGCAGTCGACCCACAAAATGCTGGCGGCGTTGTCCCAGGCGTCGCTGATCCACATTAAAGGCGAGTATGACGAAGAGGCGTTTAACGAAGCCTTTATGATGCATACCACCACCTCGCCCAGTTATCCCATTGTTGCTTCGGTTGAGACGGCGGCGGCGATGCTGCGTGGTAATCCGGGCAAACGGCTGATTAACCGTTCAGTAGAACGAGCGCTGCATTTTCGCAAAGAGGTCCAGCGGCTGCGGGAAGAGTCTGACAGCTGGTTTTTCGATATCTGGCAACCGCCGCAGGTGGATGAAGCCGAATGCTGGCACGTTGCGCCTGGCGAACAGTGGCACGGCTTTAGCGATGCGGATGCCAATCACATGTTTCTCGATCCGGTTAAAGTCACTATTTTGACACCGGGAATGGACGAGCAGGGCAATATGAGCGAGGAGGGGATCCCGGCGGCGCTGGTGGCAAAATTCCTCGACGAACGTGGGATCGTAGTAGAGAAAACCGGCCCTTATAACCTGCTGTTTCTCTTTAGTATTGGCATCGATAAAACCAAAGCAATGGGATTATTGCGTGGGTTGACGGAATTTAAGCGCTCTTACGATCTCAACCTGCGGATCAAAAATATGCTGCCCGATCTCTATGCAGAAGATCCCGATTTCTACCGCAATATGCGTATTCAGGATCTGGCGCAAGGGATCCATAAGCTGATTCGTAAACACGATCTTCCCGGTTTGATGTTGCGGGCATTTGATACCTTGCCGGAGATGATCATGACGCCACATCAGGCATGGCAGAGACAGATTAAAGGCGAAGTAGAAACCATTGCGCTGGAACAACTGGTCGGTAGAGTATCGGCAAATATGATCCTGCCTTATCCACCCGGCGTACCGCTGCTGATGCCGGGAGAAATGCTTACCGAAGAGAGCCGCACGGTACTCGATTTTCTACTGATGCTTTGTTCCGTAGGGCAACATTACCCCGGTTTTGAAACGGATATTCACGGCGCGAAACAGGACGAAGACGGCGTTTACCGCGTACGAGTCCTAAAAATGGCGGGATAACTTGCCAGAGCGGCTTCCGGGCGAGTAACGTGCTGTTAACAAATAAAGGAGACGTTATGCTGGGTTTAAAACAGGTTCACCATATTGCGATTATTGCGACGGATTATGCGATGAGCAAAGCTTTCTACTGCGATATTCTTGGTTTCACGCTGCAAAGCGAAGTCTATCGCGAAGCGCGCGACTCGTGGAAAGGGGATTTGGCGCTTAATGGGCAATATGTGATTGAGCTTTTCTCATTTCCGTTCCCGCCGGAGCGCCCCAGCCGACCGGAAGCTTGCGGCCTGCGTCATCTGGCTTTTAGCGTTGATGATATCGATGCGGCAGTGGCGCACCTTGAAAGCCATAACGTGAAGTGTGAAGCCATCCGTGTCGATCCATACACGCAAAAACGCTTCACGTTCTTTAACGATCCGGACGGGCTGCCGTTGGAACTGTATGAGCAGTAAGGCTTGTCATCGCCGCATTTGCCCGGTAACGTGCCGGGCATTGCTACTGTAAAATCGCACCATCATGACACTCACGCTCAATAGACAACTTCTCTCCTCACGCCAGATTCTGGTGGCCTTTAGCGGCGGCCTTGATTCTACTGTCTTACTGCATCAACTGGTGCAGTGGCGGACGGAAAATCCGGGCGTCACTCTGCGCGCTATCCATGTGCATCACGGTTTAAGCGCCAATGCTGATGCCTGGGTGAAACATTGTGAAAACATCTGCCAACAGTGGCAGGTGCCGCTGGTGGTCGAACGTGTGCAGCTTGCGCAAGAGGGGCTAGGTATTGAGGCCCAGGCGCGGCAGGCACGTTATCAGGCATTTGCCCGTACCTTGTTGCCCGGTGAAGTGCTGGTTACAGCGCAACATCTCGACGATCAATGTGAAACCTTTCTGCTGGCGCTAAAACGCGGTAGCGGCCCTGCCGGGCTTTCGGCTATGGCGGAAGTTTCGGAGTTTGCCGGAACACGGCTTATCCGCCCGTTGCTTGCCCGCACGCGGGGGGAACTGGAGCAGTGGGCGCGTCAGTATGATTTACGCTGGATTGAAGACGAAAGTAATCAAGACGATTCCTACGATCGTAACTTCTTGCGCCTGCGCGTAGTGCCGTTATTGCAGCAGCGTTGGCCGCATTTTGCCGAAGCGACGGCCCGCAGCGCCGCACTTTGCGCCGAACAAGAGAGCCTGCTGGATGAACTGCTGGCGGATGATTTAGCGCACTGCCAAACGCAACAGGGAACGTTAAAGATTGCGCCAATGCTGGCAATGAGCGATGCCCGTCGCGCGGCGATTATCCGCCGCTGGCTGGCAGGGCAGAATGCACCTATGCCTTCCCGCGAGGCGCTGGTGCGGATCTGGCAGGAAGTGGCGCTGGCGCGGGAAGATGCTTCCCCCTGTTTACGTTTGGGCGCGTTTGAAATCCGCCGCTATCAGTCGCAACTGTGGTGGATTAAATCCGTTGCCGGGCAAAGCGAAACCATTGTGCCGTGGCAGACGTGGCTACAACCGCTGGAATTACCGGCGGGGCTGGGAAGTGTACAGCTTACTGCGGGAGGCGATATTCGCCCTCCGCGTGCAGACGAAGCGGTCAGCGTGCGTTTCAAAGCGCCAGGACTGCTGCATATTGTCGGGCGCAACGGTGGACGTAAGCTGAAGAAAATCTGGCAAGAGTTAGGCGTTCCGCCGTGGCTACGTGACACCACGCCACTGCTGTTTTATGGCGAAACGCTGATTGCGGCGGCAGGGGTATTTGTGACGCAAGAAGGTGTGGCTGTAGGTGAGAATGGCGTCAGTTTTGTCTGGCAGAAAACGCTTAGTCAAGTGAAAGCCGGATAAGACGCATCAAACGTCGCATCCGGCGAAAGTCAATCAGGACTCGCTCACCACCACCGTACCGATTTCCGGGTGGCTAAAGCTGGTAATTTTATCCAGACGCAGCTCGCGGGTTGCACCAGCGGCCTCGACGACCAGATACTCCACATTTTTGCGGGAGACTAAATCGCTGGCCTTCGCCTGCAATTTTTCGCCATCTTTCAGCTCAAGTGTCAGCATTAAATGATGCTGGCAGGCGAGCTCAAGATTATCGTAATCATCACAATTGATTGGTTGATACGTATCATTCATTGACATAATCGCTCACCAGTAAGTTTGCCGCAGCGTATGCTGCTTTTTCCCTGACAGCCTCAGAAAGGGCGTCGTCGGCAGCCATTTCATTCAGCACTTTCAAAACGCAGCCCAGCGCGTCCGGAACGTATCCTAAGTCTCCGCTGGCGATTTCCGCGTACCGCTTGCGTATTAACTCACAATATTTTTCCACATGCCCTCCTGTCAGCACTCTGACTTAACCGTGGATGCAAGTCTAAGCCTACGAAGATAAACTCTGTTTCGCAAGGTGACTATACCACACTCATTTCTGCAATATCAGCGCCGCAACTGCACGTATTCCGTTACAATGGCCTCCTGATTCGAAAGGAGTTTTCTTATGGCGCTTAAAGCGACAATTTATAAAGCGACGGTTAATGTGGCCGATCTCGACCGCAACCAGTTTCTCGATGCCTCTCTGACGTTGGCGCGCCATCCTTCAGAAACCCAGGAGCGTATGATGCTGCGCCTGCTGGCGTGGCTAAAATATGCCGATGAACGTCTGCAATTTACCCGTGGTTTGTGTGCCGATGATGAGCCGGAAGCGTGGCTGCGTAACGATCATTTGGGTATTGATTTGTGGATTGAGCTGGGGCTGCCGGATGAGCGACGGATTAAGAAAGCCTGCACCCAGGCCGCAGAAGTGGCGCTGTTTGCCTATAATAGTCGGGCGGCGCAAATCTGGTGGCAGCAAAATCAGAGCAAATGTGCGCAGTTTGCCAATCTTTCCGTCTGGTATCTGGACGACGAGCAGCTGGCGAAAGTGAGCGCCTTTGCCGATCGTACCATGACGCTGCAGGCAACGATTCAGGATGGTGTTATCTGGTTATCGGATGATAAGAATAATCTGGAAGTGAACTTAACCGTCTGGCAACAACCTTCATGATTGTGATTTCCCGACATGTTGCTATCCCTGATGGCGAGTTTGAGATCACCGCCATTCGTGCGCAGGGCGCGGGCGGGCAGCATGTTAATAAGACCTCAACGGCTATTCATCTGCGTTTTGACATTCGGGCGTCCAGCCTGCCAGAGTATTACAAAGAGCGTCTGCTCGCCGCCAGCCATCATTTGATCAGCAGTGACGGAGTGATTGTCATTAAGGCACAGGAATACCGCAGTCAGGAACTGAACCGCGAAGCGGCGCTGGCCCGGCTGGTGGCAGTGATTAAAGATTTAACAACAGAACAAAAAGCCCGAAGACCTACGCGGCCCACCCGTGCATCGAAAGAGCGCAGGCTGGCATCGAAAGCACAAAAATCAAGCGTGAAGGCGATGCGCGGCAAAGTGCGCAGCGGTCGGGAGTAAAAAGAAGGAATGGATGGTGAAAAAAGCGATAGTGACAGCGATGGCTGTAATCAGCCTTTTTACTCTGATGGGATGTAATAATCGGGCCGAAGTCGATACGCTTTCCCCGGCGCAGGCTGCCGAACTGAAACCGATGCCGCAAAGTTGGCGCGGCGTGCTGCCGTGTGCTGATTGCGAAGGAATCGAAACCTCTCTGTTCCTCGAAAAAGATGGAACCTGGGTGATGAATGAACGTTATCTGGGGGCACGTGAAGAGCCTTCCTCTTTCGCTTCCTACGGTACATGGGCGCGAACTGCCGACAAGCTGGTATTAACCGACAGCAAAGGTGAAAAGTCATATTATCGAGCGAAAGGGGATGCACTGGAGATGCTCGATCGTGAAGGTAATCCCATTGAATCGCAGTTCAACTACACGCTGGAACCGGCAAAATCGAGCATGCCAATGACGCCGATGACCCTGCGTGGCATGTATTTCTATATGGCTGATGCGGCGACCTTTACTGATTGCGCGACTGGAAAACGTTTTATGGTGGCGAATAACGCAGAGCTGGAGCGTGGCTACCTGGCTGCGCGCGGCAACGGCGAAAAACCGGTGTTACTGTCAGTAGAAGGTCACTTTACGCTTGAGGCTAATCCGGATACCGGTGCGCCGACCAAAGTATTAGCGCCCGATACGGCAGGTAAATTTTACCCGAACCAGGATTGCAGTAGTTTGGGGCAGTAACCCGTCTTGAGGCAGAAACAAATGAAATATTGCCTCATGCGCTGCGCTTATCAGGCCTAAAGCATACAATGCAATATTTTGAATTAGCACGATTTTGTAGGCCGGATAAGGCGTTCACGCCGCATCCGGCATTTTGCGCACGAGGCTGGCTTTTATCACTGAGTCAGTCCAACAAAGCGACTTGCTTTAATATAAATCCCTGGCTTCAGGTGCCCAATATACTGTAACTGCGTTTCTGGTTTAAATGCAGAGACATCACCACTACGCATATGCATCAGATCGGCAGGGCTAATCCAGCCTGATTGCGCCAGCGTAAGCGGATGCCCGGCTTTGGCAAATGCATCCGTGACAAATTCCGAACAAAACCACGACTTTTTGTCTCCTTCGCCAACGTTACTTAACTGCGCTTTCGCCAGGCCGCTGACGCACTGTTGGCGAAAATCCTCGGAGAACGGATTCAGTGAGCACATCTGGCGAGTCACCATAAATGGAATAAATTCGACAATGCCGCGATAGTTATAACCGCTATCTTTAATTTTATTGGCGAACGCGGTGATTTCTGTGGCTTGTTGCGGGGTAAGGTCCGGGACTCGTAAGACGAAAAGCTTATCACTGTGCTTCATGGCTTTTTTAAGGGAAACAATCTGGACGCCAGCGCCTGTCGCTTCGGCAACGTTATTATTTCCCAAATAGATTGCAACGTGACTCACAGAGGAAGTGCTGAATACGCGGATACCAAATGAGGTTACCCCAAGGCTTGAGGAGAAAAGCAAATCGCCGGGTTTGAGATCTGGTTCCGTTATTTCTTTTATTGATTGTTCGGTGAAAGAGCTTTGATGCTGGAATTTAACAGCCCATGTTTTCGCCTCGGCATTTACCGCTGTGGCTGATGAGTCTGGCTGGCTGATATCAACGGTACAGGCCGAAAGTAAAAGAAAGCAGGGGAGAAGCAGGCGGCAGTACGCCTTTGGTTTATCCATTTTATACAATCCATGTAAAAAAGGGCCCCGAAATTCAGGACCCTTTCTGGCATCAGCCTTTAATCTGTTTCACCAGATAATCGACGATGTCACCAGTCTTAATTAACTGTTTCTCGCCGTTACGACGATATTTATATTCGATATCATCGTTGTCGAGGTTACGGTCGCCCAGCACAATAGTGTGCGGAATACCGATCAGTTCCATATCAGCAAACATCACGCCCGGACGCTCTTTGCGGTCATCCAGCAGCACTTCGATACCTTGTGCGCGCAGTTCGCTGTACAGTTTCTCAGCAAGTTCCTGTACGCGGAAGGATTTGTGCATGTTCATTGGCAGAATCGCCACCTGGAACGGCGCGATAGCGTCAGGCCATACGATGCCGCGTTCGTCGTAGTTCTGCTCAATCGCCGCTGCTACCACACGCGTTACGCCGATACCGTAGCAACCCATCGTCAGGATTTGGTTACGGCCATCTTCACCCTGTACGGAGGCTTTCAGTGCTTCGGAGTACTTGGTACCCAGCTGGAAGATGTGACCGACTTCGATACCACGTTTGATCAGCAGCGTACCCTGACCATCCGGGCTTGGATCGCCAGCCACCACGTTGCGGATATCAGCAATTTCCGGGGTAGCGACATCGCGATCCCAGTTGATACCGAAGTAGTGTTTACCATCGATGTTAGCACCAGCAGCGAAATCACTCATCGCCGCAACGGTACGGTCAATCACCACCGGAATCGGCATGTTTACCGGACCCAGTGAACCCGGACCGGCTTTAACCACGGCACGAATTTCTTCTTCGGTCGCAAAAGTCAGCGGGCTGGCAACCTGCGGCAGTTTTTCTGCTTTAACTTCGTTCAGCTCGTGGTCACCGCGCACCAGCAGCGCAACCAGCGGGAAGCTACTGCCTTCAACGGCTTTAACCAGCAGAGTCTTAACCGTTTTCTCAATCGGCAGATTGAACTGTTCAACCAGTTCCGCGATGGTTTTCGCGTTCGGCGTATCAACCAGCGTCATTTCCTGGGTAGCAGCAGCGCGCGGTTCTTTCGGCGCGATAGCTTCTGCCAGTTCAATGTTCGCTGCGTAGTCAGAAGTATCGGAGAAGACCACATCGTCTTCACCGCTCTGCGCCAGCACCTGAAATTCGTGAGAGGCGCTACCGCCGATAGAACCGGTATCGGCCTGTACGGCGCGGAAATCCAGCCCCATGCGGCTGAAGATTTTGCTGTAGGCCGCATACATTGCATCGTAGGTTTCCTGCAGGGATTCCTGAGAAGTATGGAAAGAGTAAGCATCTTTCATCAGGAATTCGCGGGAACGCATGACGCCAAAACGCGGACGCACTTCGTCGCGGAACTTGGTCTGGATCTGATAGAAGTTCAGCGGCAGTTGTTTGTAAGAGCTCAGCTCGTTACGAATCAGGTCAGTGATAACTTCTTCATGAGTTGGGCCGAGTACGAACGGACGCTCGCCACGGTCAACAAAACGCAGCAGTTCCGGACCGTACTGTTCCCAACGACCACTCTCTTGCCACAAATCGGCTGGCTGAACCACCGGCATTAACACCTCGATCGCACCGGCGTTGTTCATCTCTTCACGCACGATGTTTTCGACTTTTTTCAGAACGCGCACGCCGGTCGGCAGCCAGGTATATAACCCGGAGGCCAGCTTGCGGATCATCCCGGCGCGCAGCATCAGCTGATGGCTGATCACCTCGGCGTCGGCAGGTGTCTCCTTGAGAGTGGAGAGCAGGTATTGGCTAGTACGCATGTTGTTACGGTTCCAGTTGGAAGGTAGAACAGGCTCAAGGCGAGCCTGGGACAAAAAAAGTGATTTAGTTTACCAGTGCAAAAGAAATGTCAAAAGAGAAGGGCGTGAATTTAACGCGGTTCCAGCGCAAAGACTTCAAAACCTGCGTCGGTGACGCGCCAGCGAACGTTAAAATCATGCAACCAGACGGCATAGGTTTTGCCCGTTTCCTCACCTTTACGATAGGCCGGGCGCGGGTCCTGCGCCAGTACTTCGCGGATAAACAGCGTTAACTGCGGATAACGCTTCTCCAGCGTCAAAAGCTGCTTTTCGACCTCTGCGGTAAAACAAACCGCCATTTCTGCCGCTGGCGCACTTTGCGCATAGCTGGCACTGGCATCGGGAAGCGATTCAGCAAAGGGGAGATACGGTTTGATATCCACTACCGGCGTACCATCGACCAGATCCAGACTGCCGAGCTTCAGAATCACGCTGTCTTTATGGCAAACAACCTCTTTCAGCTCTACCAGCGACATACCAATCGGGTTGGGGCGAAAAGTGGAGCGCGTAGCGAAAACACCCATTCTGGCATTACCGCCGAGACGAGGCGGACGCACAGTCGGACGCCAGCCGCCTTCCATCGTTTGATGAAAGACGAAAAGGATCCATAAATGGCTGAATGCTTCCAGGCCGCGAACGGCGTCGGCCTGGTTGTAGGGAGCAATGAGATGTAGTTCGCCGTTGGCGCTTTTTACCAGACCTGGCTGGCGCGGAACGGCGAATTTTTCTTTATAGGGCGAGCGAATAACGCCTATTTGCTCGAACTGGAAACTGCTCATTTCGCCGTGATGTTAAGCGCAGAACCGATACATACAGCCTGACGATAGCAACCTGGCGTACCGCTGGTGACTTCGCAGCTATGCAGTAATACCGCATTGGCTTTCATTTTCGAGGCGTTGATTTGCATCCGCTTACGTGCGGTTGGAATGCTCGGCGGAGAGTCCTGATTAGAGGCCTGGCAAGAGTCGCCACTGACTTCACCGAGATCGCGGAACGGTTTGCCGACTAATTCTTCTGCATTGGTATAAATTCGGACCGGCGTGGCGCGCGGCGCTTTCGGTTTTGCAGGCTCCGCTTTCGGCTGGGGTGCAGTGCTTTGAACGGGTTCGACAGGGGATCTGCTTAACATGGAACAGCCGCTTAGCATGAGTGCTACTAAACAGATCGGTAAAGCACGCATAGTATTTCCTCAATGTATGATCAAAACGTCAATATTGAATCAGGCGCTTGTAAAAATGACAAGACGGGCAAGCGCCCGTCCTGAATGATATTACAAATTGTGGAAACAGCCTAAATATTACCAGCCTTTAACAGCGCCGCCGTTAAACACTTTGTTTGCTGCTTCGTAAACTTCGTCAGACTGATAAGCCTGAACGAATTTCTTCACGTTTTCGGCGTCTTTGTTGTCTTCACGCGTTACGATCAGGTTTACGTACGGGGACTCTTTATCTTCGACAAAGATACCGTCTTTCGCTGGAGTCAGGCCAATCTGGCTGGCATAGGTGGTATTGATAACTGCCAGAGCGATTTGCGCGTCGTCCAGAGAGCGCGGCAGCTGCGGTGCTTCCAGTTCAACAATTTTCAGATTTTTTGGGTTCTCAACAACATCAAGAACGGTCGGCAGCAGGCCAACGCCATCTTTCAGTTTGATCAAGCCCACTTTTTGCAGCAGCAGCAGTGAACGACCAAGGTTAGTTGGGTCGTTTGGCACGGCAACCTGCGAACCATCCTGCAGTTCATCCAGTGATTTGATTTTCTTGGAGTAACCAGCAATCGGATAAACAAATGTGTTGCCTACTGCGACCAGTTTGTAGCCACGATCTTTCAGTTGCTGATCAAGGTACGGTTTATGCTGGAAGGCGTTGGCGTCGATATCGCCTTTGCTCAATGCTTCGTTTGGCAGAACATAGTCGTTGAAGGTTACCAGCTCAACGTCCAGGCCATATTTGTCTTTCGCAACTTTCTGCGCGACTTCTGCAACCTGCTGTTCGGCACCAACAATCACGCCGACTTTAATGTGGTTTGGATCTTTTTCATCCTGACCGCAGCCTACCAGTGCCAGTGATCCAATCAGGGCTCCCACTGCCGCAAAGGTTTTGAATTTGAACGCCATACCTTATTCCTTCTTCAATTATTTATGTTGTGTTGAACGTTACTTGCGAGTGACAGCCCGGACGATGCGGTCGCCTGCGAACTGAATTAAATAAACCAGAATGACCAGCAATACCAGTACCGTATTCATCACCGTCGCGTTGTAGCCGATGTAGCCATACTGATAGCCAATCTGACCTAAACCACCGGCACCGACTGCACCACCCATCGCGGAATAACCGACCAGGGTAATCAGGGTAATAGTTGCCGCATTCACCAGACCCGGCAACGCTTCCGGTAACAGCACTTTACGGACGATCTGCATTGGCGTGGCACCCATTGCGCGGGAGGCTTCAATTAACCCGGTTGGGATCTCCAGAAGAGCGTTCTCGACCATACGGGCAATAAACGGTGCTGCACCAACGGTTAACGGAACAATCGCTGCCTGCAATCCAATCGATGTACCGACAATAACGCGGGTAAACGGAATCATCCATACCAGCAAGATAATGAACGGGATGGAACGGAAAATGTTCACAATCGCAGAAATGGTACGATACAACTTCGCGTTAGCAATAATTTGCCCCGGACGCGTGACATAAAGCAGAACGCCAACCGGCAGACCAATCACAAAGCCAAAAAAACCGGATACGAAGGTCATTGCCAGCGTTTCCCATACGCCACGAACCAGCAGCCACATCATCGGCTCAGACATAACCCAGTACCTCTACTTTTACATGGTGTTCCTGCAGCCAGGCAATGGCGGCTTGCGTATCTTGTTGTGTGCCGTGCATTTCAGTCAGCATAATGCCGAACTTAACGCCACCGGCGTAATCCATCTGCGCGCTAATAATGTTGTTGTTGACGTTGAAACGACGCGCGGTTTCAGAAAGCAGTGGGGCATCGACCGATTGACCGGTAAACTCCAGACGCAGCATCGGCACGCAGTCAGTAAATGGCTCCGCTTGCAGACGTTCCTGGTAATCTTCCGGGATATCCAGATGCAGGGTCGACTGAATAAACTTCTGCGCCAGCGGCGTTTTCGGATGCGAGAACACTTCACTTACCGTGTCCTGCTCGATCAGTTCGCCATTGCTGATGACCGCCACGCAATCACAAATGCGCTTCACAACGTCCATTTCGTGAGTGATCAACAGAATCGTCAAACCCAGACGGCGGTTGATGTCTTTCAGCAGTTCGAGAATAGAACGTGTCGTTGCCGGGTCCAGCGCGCTGGTGGCTTCATCACACAGCAATACTTTGGGATTGCTGGCTAATGCACGGGCAATCGCCACACGTTGTTTCTGCCCACCGGAAAGATTCGACGGGTAGCTATCATGCTTATCGCCAAGACCAACCAATGACAGCAATTCCGTCACGCGACGTTTGATCTCGTCTTTCGGTGTGTTGTCCAGCTCCAGCGGCAGAGCCACGTTGCCAAAAACAGTACGCGAAGAGAGCAGGTTAAAATGCTGGAAAATCATACCAATCTGGCGACGAGCTTTGGTCAACTCGGATTCTGACAGCGTGGTCAGTTCCTGGCCATCGACCAGCACGCTACCCTCGGTTGGGCGCTCCAGCAGGTTTACACAACGTATAAGCGTACTCTTACCCGCGCCTGAGGCACCGATAACGCCATAAATTTGTCCAGCTGGCACATGCAGGCTGACGTTGTTCAACGCCTGGATGGTGCGGGTGCCCTGGTGGAACACTTTGGTGATATTCGAAAGTTTTATCATTGATTATTTATTATCGTCATTAAGTTAGTCGTGGCATTTCGAATGCCTGGAACGGGCAACGCCGTCAATGAAATGGATGTTAAGGCATCCAGACGTCTAAATCAATCAGGTTTATGCGAAGAGCACTTTCTTGCAGGTCGAAACATGCGATACTAGCGTCACATGCCTTATTAAGGAGCTATAAAAGGTGGCGAAGAGCGTACCCGCAATTTTTCTTGACCGTGATGGCACCATTAATGTCGATCACGGTTATGTCCATGAGATCGACAACTTTGAATTTATCGACGGTGTTATTGACGCCATGCGCGAGCTAAAAAAAATGGGCTTTGCGCTGGTGGTAGTAACCAACCAGTCTGGCATTGCTCGCGGTAAATTTACTGAAGCACAGTTTGAAACGCTGACCGAGTGGATGGACTGGTCGCTGGCGGACCGCGATGTCGATCTGGATGGTATCTATTATTGCCCGCATCATCCGCAGGGTAGTGTTGAAGAGTTTCGCCAGGTCTGCGACTGCCGCAAACCACATCCGGGGATGTTTTTGTCAGCACGCGATTATTTGCATATTGATATGGCCGCTTCTTATATGGTGGGCGATAAATTAGAAGATATGCAGGCAGCGGCTGCGGCGAGCGTGGGAACAAAAGTGCTGGTGCGTACGGGTAAACCTATTACGCCTGAAGCAGAAAACGCGGCGGATTGGGTGTTAAATAGCCTGGCAGACCTGCCGCAAGCGATAAAAAAGCAGCAAAAACCGGCGTAATGATTAAAAGATGAGCGGTTGAAATAAAAATGCATTTTTCCGCTTGTCTTCCTGAGACGACTCCCTATAATGCGCCTCCATCGACACGGCGGATGTGAATCACTTCACACAAACAGCCGGTTCGGTTGAAGAGAAAAATCCTGAAATTCAGGGTTGACTCTGAAAGAGGAAAGCGTAATATACGCCACCTCGCGACAGTGAGCTGAAAGCCGCGTCGCAACTGCTCTTTAACAATTTATCAGACAATCTGTGTGGGCACTCGAAGATACGGATTCTTGACGTCGCAAGACGAAAAATGAATACTCAAGTCTCTGAGTGAACACGTAATTCATTACGAAGTTTAATTCACGAGCATCAAACTTTTAAATTGAAGAGTTTGATCATGGCTCAGATTGAACGCTGGCGGCAGGCCTAACACATGCAAGTCGAACGGTAACAGGAAGCAGCTTGCTGCTTTGCTGACGAGTGGCGGACGGGTGAGTAATGTCTGGGAAACTGCCTGATGGAGGGGGATAACTACTGGAAACGGTAGCTAATACCGCATAACGTCGCAAGACCAAAGAGGGGGACCTTCGGGCCTCTTGCCATCGGATGTGCCCAGATGGGATTAGC
>NZ_JBJQKD010000004.1:0-296358 GCF_046487065.1 Escherichia sp. WS2035 | reverse complement strand
TACCGGACCGCACACCAGGTTTGGTTTATCCGTGGGTTTGCCTGCGGCTTCCATACGCTTGCGCCAACGCCATTTCATCGCCATCCCGCCGAGCATACAGGCCTCGGAAGAGCCAATGGTGTTGGTGCCAACGGCCTGACCATTTTTCGGTGCAGGCGCATGCCACAGATCGGCAACCATGTTTACGCAACGCAGGTCGATTGCTGCAGATTGCGGATATTCTTCTTTGTCGATCCAGTTTTTATTGATCGACAAATCCATCAATTTATGGACGTTTTCGTCGTCCCAGGTCTGGCAGAAAGTGGCCAGGTTCTGACGAGCGTTGCCATCAAGATATAATTCATCATTGATAATCTGAAATGCAACATCATCGCGCATTTCGTGCAGCGGAAATCGTTTTGACTCCGCGATAGTAGAAATGGCCTTTGCACCAAAACGTGAATCGAGTAGTTCTGAGCGGAAATCCGTTAACAGCTTCTGGTCCATTTCGAACTCCTTAAATTTATTTGAAGGCAATAAAAAAGTAGGATTTATCCGCAATGGAAGCAAGGCATTACAGGCTTAATTTAAATAACAAAATCCTAAGCAGAAAAACGACCTTTTATAATATAAACATTTAATATGATAATATTAAAAACAGACTTTATTATCGTAATAAAAATCGCCCAAACACTCCTGTTCGGGCGATCAAATTAATTATTGTTTATCCTGCATATACGGCATGTAAACCCCGTTCAGACTGTGCAGGAAAGCTACGATATCATCCACATCCTCCTGCGGCAGCTCTTTGCCTACCTGATAGCGCAGCATCAGTTTCACTGCCCCGTCCAGCGTCGGCACGTCACCGCGATGGAAGTACGGTGCCGTTAAAGCAACGTTACGTAAACCGGGTACTTTCTGACGCAATTTATCACGCTCTTCTTTAGTAACATTCATACGACCAATATCCGCCGCCGTAATTTCACCAAAGTTAAAGTCTTTTTTCAGCCCCAACGGTTCAAAGGAACGTCCGCCGAGAATAATACCACCATGACAAGTTGCACATTTATTATCTTTAAATAATTGATAGCCTTTTTTCTGTTGCGCCGTCAGAGCATTCTCATCTCCACGCAACCATTTATCAAATGGGGAATCCGGCGTAATTAATGTTTTCTCAAATTCAGCAATGGCATCAGTAATATTTTCGCCACTGAAACCTTGCGGATAGACTTCGAGGAACTGCGCTTTAAGCTGCGGATCTTTTTCCAGCTTAGCAATAATTTCGTCCCAGGATTTCGACGCCATTTCAATCGGGTTCAACGGCGGTCCACCAGCCTGATCCTGCAATGTTGCCGCACGACCATCCCAGAACTGCTCAACGTTAAATACTGAGTTAAATACCGTCGGCGCGTTAATCGGCCCAACTGCGCCACCAACACCAATCGATGTTTTTCTGCCATCGACGCCCCCCGCATTCAACGCATGGCAATGAGCGCATGAAATGGTGCTATCCGCCGATAAACGGGGATCGTGATACAGCGCAAAACCCAACGCCACTTTTTGCGCATCGGTAGGCAGTTTTTGCGGGATGGGCTGCACCGGTTCATTGCGATGCTCCGGAGCAGTATCATTGCTGGCGTAATATTCCGCGCGCTGTTTTGCAATCCAGGCCAGTATTTCCGCCCGCTCTTCATCACTCACCTTACCCGCCCAGTGTAGCGCGGTATAACGCGTTGGCGGCATAGTTTCATACTGCATCACCCATTCAATCTTATTCAGATCGCTTTGCGAAACGGGTTTATTAGCCAGCAGAGCCGCACGCACGGCCTCGAGGTTAAAAGATTTATATCCAAGCTTTATGTCGTAATCCATCAACTGTTTCGCGCCGGGAATATAATAATAGGCGGGTAATTCTGCCGAAGGCGTATGGCAATAATCGCATCCTTTTTCGCGGAGAAAGCCTAAAACCTTATTATTTTCACTGACAGCAGATGCCTGAACATCGGCCTGTTTACTGCGTTTATTATCGTGGTACCACACATAACCAGATAACCCTAAATAGCAAATCGCGACGCCAGCCAGGCCGATCGCGGTAATACGTGAGACCATTTTCATTATTCTTCCCTCACGGTAGTGAGTTATTGTGACCCAGAAAATTTTCCAGAATGCTGCAAACGTCTCTGCGAGACAAAGCCATCATAAAAAACAGGGAGATATGCTTTTTGATAGGAATCAATCAATTACATGAATATAAACTATCAATAAGATAGCCAGTGCCTATTACCCAGATCAGGAATGGCATATCATGATTGCGGCGAGAGCAGGATTGAATGTTCTGAAAATGAAAAACAACACGAAATCCGTATTTTTATAAATTCCATTGATATTAGTGCGTTATATTTTTTGGCAGGTTAATAAACGTGATCCACCGCACGCTTTGTCGCCCACCAGGCGGAGCGAATGACTACCCTTAAAGAAAAGCCCGATAATTAGCGACGAATTTCGGAGGTCGGATCCTTATGCTCAATCAGAAAATTCAAAACCCTAATCCAGACGAACTGATGATCGAGGTCGATCTCTGCTATGAGCTGGACCCGTATGAATTAAAACTGGATGAGATGATCGAGGCAGAACCGGAACCCGAGATGATTGAAGGGCTGCCCGCCTCTGATGCGCTGACGCCTGCCGATCGCTATCTCGAACTGTTCGAGCATGTTCAGTCGGCGAAAATTTTCCCCGACAGTAAAACCTTTCCCGACTGCGCACCCAAAATGGACCCGCTGGATATTTTAATCCGCTACCGTAAAGTGCGCCGTCATCGTGATTTTGACTTGCGCAAGTTTGTTGAAAACCACTTCTGGCTGCCGGAGGTCTACTCCAGCGAGTATGTATCGGACCCGCAAAATTCCCTGAAAGAGCATATCGACCAGCTGTGGCCGGTGCTAACCCGTGAACCACAGGATCACATTCCGTGGTCTTCTCTGCTGGCGCTGCCGCAGTCATATATTGTCCCGGGCGGCCGTTTTAGCGAAACCTACTATTGGGATTCCTATTTCACCATGCTGGGGCTGGCGGAAAGTGGTCGGGAAGATTTGCTGAAATGCATGGCCGATAACTTCGCCTGGATGATCGAAAACTACGGCCACATCCCCAACGGCAACCGCACCTATTATTTGAGCCGCTCGCAACCACCGGTTTTTGCGCTGATGGTGGAGTTGTTTGAAGAAGATGGTGTACGCGGCGCGCGCCGCTATCTCGACCACCTGAAAATGGAATATGCCTTCTGGATGGACGGTGCAGAATCGTTGATCCCTAATCAGGCCTATCGCCATGTTGTGCGGATGCCGGACGGCTCGCTGCTCAACCGTTACTGGGACGATCGCGACACGCCGCGTGACGAATCCTGGCTTGAGGACGTTGAAACCGCGAAACATTCTGGTCGCCCGCCTAACGAGGTGTACCGCGATTTACGTGCGGGGGCGGCCTCCGGTTGGGATTACTCTTCCCGTTGGCTGCGTGATACTGGTCGTCTGGCGAGCATTCGTACCACCCAGTTCATCCCCATCGATCTGAATGCCTTCCTGTTTAAACTGGAGAGCGCCATCGCCAACATCTCGGCACTGAAAGGCGAGAAAGAGACAGAAGCACTGTTCCGCCAGAAGGCCAGTGCCCGTCGCGATGCGGTAAACCGTTACCTCTGGGATGATGAAAACGGTATCTACCGCGATTACGACTGGCGACGCGAGCAACTGGCGCTGTTTTCCGCTGCCGCCATTGTGCCGCTCTATGTCGGTATGGCGAACCATGAACAGGCCGATCGTCTGGCAAACGCCGTGCGCAGCCGGTTACTGACACCTGGCGGGATTCTGGCAAGCGAGTACGAAACCGGTGAACAGTGGGATAAACCCAACGGCTGGGCACCGTTACAGTGGATGGCAATTCAGGGATTTAAGATGTACGGCGATGACCTTCTGGGTGATGAAATCGCGCGCAACTGGCTGAAGACGGTGAATCAGTTCTATCTGGAACAGCACAAACTGATCGAGAAATACCATATTGCCGATGGTGTTCCTCGCGAAGGCGGCGGTGGCGAGTATCCGTTGCAGGATGGGTTTGGCTGGACTAACGGTGTGGTACGCCGTTTAATTGGTTTGTACGGCGAACCATAATATTTTTACAGCCAGCCGCTAACTTCCTGCTGGCTGTAAAATTATCCTCTTCAGGAGGAGATATTTAACATCATTGCCGCCTGGGTGCGATTTTTGACTTCCAGACGGCGATACAGTGATTCCAGATGCGCTTTTACCGTTCCGGTACTGATATTCAGCGCCCTGCCGATCTCTTTATTTGATTCGCCCGCCGCTAACATGGTTAAAATCTCCCGCTGGCGGGCGCTTAACGATTTGAGATCTTTAATGTCCTTTTCCGGCGTCGTTCGCCAGTCTCCAGGCAGAAACATCATCCCCATCGCCGCACTATTTACCGCCAACGCAAATGTCTCGACGGTTGAATCACGAGGCACAATGGCCAGCACATTAAAATGAATAACTTCCTGTAACCACCGTTTGTTGCAATCCGTCGCCGTAATTAACACCTTAACCTCAGGAAATTGCACCACAGTTTTTTGCAGCAACCAGTAGCAAAACTCACCATCCTGATCGCCATCGAGCATCACTAAGGCTTCAGGGTAACTTTCCAGCTTTTGCCATAACTCGTCTGCCTGACTGGCCCCCTGAATACTCACTCCTGGAATACGATGCTGTAAACTGATTTTCATTCCATGAATAAATATTGACTGCCTGTCAAACATGACTATTTGCATAACTGAATCTCCACCTGAATACGTTAAAAAGACTTAAGTAGTGGAAGGGTATTACCCGCGAGAAAAAATAAGAATTCGCCATTTGGCGGTGGCCATTCTACAGAGATGACACGTAGAAAATAGTTACCGATATAAATAGTTACAGCTAAACGCCTGAAATTACATGTCGAGGGCACTATTTAAAACATTTTTGAGGATTTCCTTATATCGGTAGTTAGTACGCATGCAATTAAAAATGAAATTCCGCGACCATAAACAAAAATAACAAACGGCAATGAGATAAAAATAAGCACAAATAGCCAATACATCTTCTATTCACTTTAAAGGGAATCGCTGAAAAATACGCTCTGTTTAAGGGAATTTACCTTTCTCATAAAGCTATTCCTCCCTTTTCCTGCTGAGAAATCGCCACATTCATCATGACAACATTGTGAAACCCGGCATTAGATGTTAGAAAAAACAATAAACAATGCGATATGCACGCTACTGTTTCGTTGTGAACAACAATCGGTCAAAGAAATGGATAAAATTCACGCAATGCAGTTGTTCATCAAAGTCGCGGAGCTGGAAAGTTTTTCCCGCGCGGCGGATTTCTTTGCTTTGCCAAAGGGAAGTGTTTCGCGCCAGATACAGGCACTGGAACATCAACTTGGCACCCAGCTTCTCCAGCGCACCACGCGACGGGTCAAACTCACGCCAGAAGGCATGACCTATTATCAACGAGCAAAAGATGTGTTGAGTAATCTCAGCGAACTGGACGGTCTGTTTCAACAGGATGCCACCAGTATCAGCGGTAAATTACGCATCGACATCCCGTCAGGAATCGCGAAAAGCCTGTTACTGCCGCGCTTGTCGGAATTTCTCTATCTGCATCCGGGAATTGAGCTGGAACTGAGTAGCCATGACCGTCCGGTAGATATTCTTCATGATGGTTTTGATTGCGTGATACGCACTGGCGCATTACCGGAAGATGGCGTTATCGCCCGTCCCCTCGGTAAACTGACCATGGTCAACTGTGCCAGTCCGCACTATCTGACGCGCTTTGGTTATCCGCAAAGCCCCGATGATCTGACTTCACACGCAATAGTGCGTTATACACCGCACCTGGGTGTACATCCGTTAGGTTTTGAGGTTGCCAGCGTTAATGGCGTCCAGTGGTTTAAGTCTGGCAGCATGTTGACGGTAAACAGTAGCGAAAACTATCTCGCCGCCGGTCTTGCCGGTCTGGGGATTATTCAGATCCCGCGCATTGCCGTGCGCGAAGCCCTGCGTGCCGGGCGGCTTATTGAAGTGTTGCCTGGCTACCGTGCCGAGCCGCTGTCCCTTTCACTGGTTTATCCGCAGCGTCGGGAGCTTTCCCGGCGTGTAAACCTGTTTATGCAGTGGCTGGCTGGCGTAATGAAAGAGTACCTGGACTGACCGACTATACTTTTAAGAATGACCACGACAGAAGGACAAAAGAGCGGATGACGCAGGAAAACGAGATCAAACGTCCCACCCAGGATCTGGAGCACGAGCCGATTAAGCAGTTGGATAATAGCGAGAAAGGCGGCAAAGTTAGCCAGGCGCTGGAAACCGTCACCACCACTGCCGAGAAAGTCCAACGCCAACCGGTTATTGCGCACCTGATTCGCGCGACAGAACGCTTTAACGATCGGCTGGGTAACCAGTTTGGTGCGGCTATCACCTATTTCTCATTTTTGTCGATGATCCCCATTTTGATGGTGTCGTTTGCCGCAGGGGGCTTTGTGCTCGCCTCCCATCCGATGTTGCTACAGGATATCTTCGACAAAATTCTGCAAAACATCAGCGATCCGACGCTAGCCGCCACATTGAAAAACACCATCAACACCGCCGTTCAGCAGCGTACGACTGTAGGGCTTGTCGGTCTGGCAGTGGCACTTTATTCCGGCATCAACTGGATGGGTAACCTGCGTGAAGCGATTCGCGCCCAGTCACGCGATGTCTGGGAACGCTCGCCGCAAGATCAGGAGAAGTTCTGGGTAAAATATCTGCGTGATTTTATTTCGCTGATTGGTTTGTTGATTGCGCTGATTGTGACGCTTTCTATCACCTCGGTTGCCGGTTCTGCGCAGCAAATGATTATTAGCGCCCTGCACCTGAACAGCATTGAGTGGCTGAAACCGACATGGCGGTTGATTGGCGTGGCGATTTCCATCTTCGCCAACTATCTGCTTTTCTTCTGGATCTTCTGGCGGTTGCCGCGCCACCGTCCGCGCAAAAAAGCCCTGATCCGCGGAACATTTCTGGCTGCTATTGGTTTTGAAGTGATTAAAATCGTGATGACCTACACCCTGCCATCGTTGATGAAATCACCCTCTGGCGCAGCATTTGGTTCCGTGCTGGGGCTGATGGCATTTTTCTACTTCTTCGCCCGTTTGACGCTGTTTTGCGCGGCGTGGATTGCCACCGCCGAATATAAAGACGACCCGCGAATGCCGGGGAAAACACAGCCTTAAAATAGGCCGGATGCGGCGTACGAATTTATCCGGCCTGGCTCCCCGTAGGCCGGATAAGATGCGCCAGCATCGCATCCGGCTATAATGCGCACATAACCTCTTGAAACTCTTTCCCAGAGCCTCTTTAGCCATCTATTCAGGAGCAAACAATTTCATTCCAACTCATAACCCCAGCATATAAATCCAGTTGGTAACTTTTATTTAACCTAAAACCAGTTTAATCCACCATTTATAAAATTATGTGAAGCATTTCATAGAAGAAAAATCACTGGCCTAAACATTATTCCCTTTTTGCCTGATTTTTGACCATTTCCGCGATTTGTTACACATTGAAATATCACTTTTGCTGTGCGTAATATGGCTATTCGTTAGCCAAAAAATAAGAAAAGATTATGCAAGCAACAGCCACAACACTCGACCACGAGCAAGAATACACGCCGATCAACTCGCGTAATAAAGTCCTTGTCGCCTCTCTCATTGGCACGGCCATTGAGTTCTTCGACTTTTACATTTACGCCACTGCGGCCGTTATTGTGTTTCCGCATATCTTCTTCCCGCAGGGCGATCCAACGGCAGCAACGCTACAGTCGCTCGCCACCTTCGCCATCGCCTTCGTCGCGCGCCCCATTGGCTCTGCCGTTTTTGGTCATTTTGGCGATCGCGTTGGGCGTAAAGCGACGCTGGTCGCCTCGTTGCTAACGATGGGGATTTCGACCGTGGTGATTGGTCTGCTGCCAGGCTATGCCACGATTGGTATTTTCGCCCCGCTGCTGCTGGCGCTGGCTCGATTTGGTCAGGGTCTGGGCTTAGGTGGTGAATGGGGCGGCGCGGCGCTGCTGGCGACTGAAAACGCCCCACCGCGCAAACGTGCATTGTACGGCTCCTTCCCGCAGCTGGGCGCACCGATTGGCTTCTTCTTTGCCAACGGCACTTTCTTGCTGCTTTCCTGGCTACTGACCGACGAGCAGTTTATGAGCTGGGGCTGGCGTGTGCCATTTATCTTCTCGGCGGTGCTGGTCATTATCGGCCTGTATGTTCGCGTGTCGCTGCATGAGTCGCCGGTGTTTGAGAAAGTCGCTAAAGCGAAAAAACAGGTGAAGATCCCGCTGGGTACGCTGCTGACCAAACATGTTCGCGTAACCGTACTGGGTACGTTCATTATGCTGGCAACCTATACGCTGTTTTACATCATGACGGTCTACTCTATGACCTTTAGTACCGCCGCCGCGCCAGTTGGGCTTGGCCTGCCGCGTAACGAAGTGTTGTGGATGCTGATGATGGCAGTTATTGGTTTTGGCGTGATGGTGCCAGTCGCCGGATTACTGGCTGATGCCTTTGGTCGCCGTAAAAGCATGGTGATCATCACCACGCTGATCATCCTGTTCGCGCTATTCGCCTTTACCCCTTTGCTCGGTTCTGGCAACCCGATTCTGGTTTTTGCCTTTCTGCTGCTGGGGTTAAGTCTGATGGGGCTGACCTTCGGTCCGATGGGCGCGCTGTTACCAGAGCTGTTCCCGACAGAAGTGCGTTACACCGGAGCATCGTTCTCTTACAACGTATCGTCGATTCTCGGGGCTTCCGTTGCGCCGTATATCGCAGCCTGGTTGCAGACTAACTACGGGTTAGGTGCGGTGGGGCTATATCTGGCGGCGATGGCTGGCTTGACGTTAATCGCCCTGCTGCTGACCCATGAGACGCGACATCAGTCGTTGTAATAAGAGTGAAAAGCCTGATGCGCTACGCTTATCAGGCCAGAATTTCCATACAATATATTGAATTCGCAAGGATTTGTAAGCCGGAGGCGTTCACGCCGCATCCGGCATGAACAAAGCACACTTTGCCAACAATCTAAATCTGTTTAATTGCCGGATGTCAGACATCCGGCAATTATCATCACTTCTTCATCTGCGACAAAATTGTCCTGCACTGATTAGCCTCCCCTTCGGAAGGTGAGATCAGCGCCAGTAACGCCGCCGCCGGTGTTACCAGCGTTGCCAGTGCCGCCGCAACGGCTCCGCGAGCAATCAACGGCCCGGCTTTCACCCCAGCCTGCGGATTTTTAAACGTCCCACGTACATACAGCGGCGAACGCAATGTGATAATCCGAATCCCTTTACTCTCCGGATCAATAGTCAAATCCAGCTGTTCCGAAGCAAAACTTGCCGTACCGGTAACGTTAATCAACGCGTTCTCAGTATCGAAAGCAAAAATCTGCGGGCGCGCCACGCCGTTGGCAATATCCAGATTCGCCGCCGCGCAGTTCACCCGCACCTCATCATCACCAAATATCGCACCGACAATGTAGTTGCCGACATTCAGCCCAACAATCTCCATCAGGTTGCGGCTCACCAGCCCGTCATTCATCAACAGTTTCAGGTTGCCGTTACTGTTGCCTAAAAGCGCCGCCACCGAGTTACCGCTACCGCGCAGTTCCGCGTCACCGTTCATTTCCCCCAGCGTCTTCTGCATCAGTTCTACATCGGGCATCAGTTCTTTCAGTTTCAGTCGACGAGCCTGAATATCTGCCCGCCCCTGCATCGGCTTTTTATCGCCTTCCAGATGAATATTCGCCGCAATGCTGCCGCCCGCTATGCCAAATTTCAGCGGTTGCAGGCGCAGGTCAGCATTTTTGAGGATGATATGAGTAGAAAGATCGCTAATCGGCAGGCTGCTGCCATGCTCAATGCGCCGCCCTTTGAAGCGAACATCGGCATCCATAACGTCCCATTTATCGGTTTCGAAGCGGTCATAAGGCAGCACTTTGCCCGCAGGCTGAACGCTTTTTTCGCCCTTCTTCTGTTCAGACCGTTTCGACTTTTCTGCCCCTTTCCCGGAATCAACGCCAATCAACGGTCCCAGGTCCGCCAGCCGCAATTGCCGCGACTCGACATCACCTTCCAGTTTTGGTCGTGGCTTGCCGGTGGTGTAGATCAGAGAACCGTGGATATCGCTATCGCCAATGCGCCCATTAAAACCGCGATAATCAAAGACCGACGATTTTTCAGTATCGATTTTCGCTACCAGCCGACCATCCGTTTCAAACGGCGGTGTATCGGGCAGCAGAACGCCCGTCAGTTCATAGAGATCACCCAGCGAATCGCCAGAAAATTTAAGCCGTAAATCGACACCCCCCATCTTCATTGGGTCATTCACAACGCCATCAAAAGCAACACGGGTGTTACCAGAGCGGAAATCAGCCTGTACCGGAAACGGCGTTCCTTCGCCACGCAGCGCCAGCATACCGCCTATTTTTCCCGTACCAGTGAGCGGTTCACCGTTATAACGTCCCTGCGCCTTCAGGCCAAAAACGTAATCGCCCACCTTTTCTTTATCCGCTTTACCTTTCGATCCGGTAACTTCGCTGAACGACAGCGGCTTGCCTAACGGATCGACAAAAATTTCCAGATCCGCTTTGCTTACTTTGTCATCAATGGCGATCCGCCCTTGATCGAACAGAATATTATCCAGCCGAAACGACCACGCCGACGGCTTTGCATTCGCGTCTTTGTTGTCATCGTTGGCGAGATTAAACGTCCAGTTATTGTTCTTTTCGGAGAGGCGAATCAGGCGCGCGTCGGGCTTTTCGAGCTTGATCCACGGCAACCAGACCGTTTTGGTCAGCAGCGCCAGCGGGGCCAGCGTCGCTTCTACTCGCGGCAAATGCACCATTGTGACTTCGGGAATATCCGGTGGATTGCCAAGAATGATGTCTTCCGCGTGTACATGGGGCCACGGCACCCAGCTGCGCCAGCCAGTTTCTTGTTTTTGCCGCTCCCACACCACGCCCAGATCGCCACGGATAGCGAACGGACGATTCAACTCCGCAGAGACTTTCTGGTTGATGGTCGGTTTGAGTCGATTCCAGTCAAAAGTTGCAATCAAAATGATCGCCACGACAATCAACAACAAGAAAGCCCCTGAAATCGCAGCGGTTATTTTGCCTGCCTTGCTCATCGTTCGCTTCCTCATATTCTTTCTGTGCCAGTCCTAAAGATAGTCCAGCCAGGCGGAAAATGAGGCAGCTTATAGCGCCAGAACCGCCGTATTCAGCGTTTCTATCGGTGCCGGGCGTGAAAGAAACCAGCCTTGTGCGGCGAATGCGGGCGAGTTCTGAACATCACGCCACTCTTCTGGTGTTTCTACGCCCTCGACAATCACCCCGCGACAATAGCGATTCATTAGATGTAAAAGCTGAGAAAAGAGTGTGCGTCCTTCCGGTGACTGACGCAGCATCACAAACAGTTCTCGCGCGATTTTGATGTAGTCATAACGCACTTCACTTAGTGCAGAGAAATTTGCCATCCCGGTACCAAAATCATCCAGCCACAGCGGGCCAAATTCACACATCGAGGCAAAGGTTGAATCTTTCGGCAGGCGGATGTGTTCCACCAGTTCGAAACGCAGCCAGGGAAGCTCCTCAATCTGGCGCAGGATTTTTGGTTGCTGACGCAGGGCGATGAGCGTAGGGCCATCAATATTGACCGATGCCAGCAGGCCGTGCTCTACAAAGAAGTCGGCTTTTTGCGCCAGCAAATCAATCTGCTCTTTCACAACCTCCATCCGATGGCTAACGGTGATTTCAGTAAAATAGCGATCCGGCGGCAGGCGTTGCGAAGGGTTCAAGGGATGCGTGACCACCGTTAATAGCTCCACGGCCATTAACCGCCCGCATGTTTGATAGATCGGCTGCCAGGTGTAAGCACGCTCACACTGCAACCAAAAACGCCGTTCCTGCAAGCTCTCGATGCTTGCTTCAGGGTTGCTTATTCGCTGGATAACCTGCCTTATCATCAAAGATGTCCTGTGTTTAAAAGTGATGCTGCCCGGACTCGACAAAGATTATCGGCGCGCAAAGGCAGAACTTTACCGCCTGGCCGGGGTAAATTTCCCCACTCCACAACGGAATCTTTCAGGAATACGTTCTGGCTCAAAAAAATAATGGAACACTGTTTTAATATGGTTGACCAGCAAACCACCACAGCGCAAACTAACGCTAATTTTTTACAGATCAGGTTCACAACTATGTCCAAAAAGATTGCCGTGATTGGCGAATGCATGATTGAGCTTTCCGAGAAAGGCGCGGACGTTAAGCGCGCTTTCGGGGGCGATACCCTGAACACTTCCGTCTATATCGCCCGTCAGGTCGATCCTGCGGCATTAACCGTTCATTACGTAACGGCGCTGGGAACGGACAGTTTTAGCCAGCAGATGCTGGACGCCTGGCGCGGCGAGAACGTTGATACTTCCCTGACCCAACGGATGGAAAACCGTCTGCCGGGCCTTTACTACATTGAAACCGACAGCACCGGCGAACGTACGTTCTACTACTGGCGTAACGAAGCCGCCGCCAAATTCTGGCTGGAGAGTGAGCAATCCGCGACGATTTGCGAAGAGCTGGCGAATTTCGATTATCTCTACCTGAGCGGGATTAGCCTGGCGATCTTAAGCCCGACCAGCCGCGAAAAGCTGCTTTCCCTGCTGCGCGAATGCCGCGCCAACGGCGGAAAAGTGATTTTCGACAATAACTATCGTCCGCGCCTGTGGGCCAGCAAAGAAGAGACACAGCAGGTGTACCAACAAATGCTGGAATGCACGGATATCGCCTTCCTGACGCTGGACGATGAAGACGCGCTGTGGGGTCAACAGCCGGTGGAAGACGTCATTGCGCGCACCCATAACGCGGGCGTGAAAGAAGTGGTGGTGAAACGCGGGGCGGATTCTTGCCTGGTGTCCATTGCTGGTGAAGGGTTAGTGGATGTTCCGGCGGTAAAACTGCCGAAAGAAAAAGTGATCGATACCACCGCAGCTGGCGACTCTTTCAGTGCCGGTTATCTGGCGGTACGTTTGACGGGCGGCAGTGCGGAAGACGCAGCGAAACGCGGGCACCTGACCGCAAGTACCGTTATTCAGTATCGCGGCGCGATTATCCCGCGTGAAGCGATGCCAGCGTAAAAGCAGCATATGCAAAAGGCTGGATAGAGTGTTACCCCCCTATCCAGCTCATCCATAAATACCTGATGGTTGTGCTAACTCATCACCATCAGGCATTACTGTGCAGGTGGAATATCCGTCACTTCAGGATGTACGTCATCCGTGGCGACAGATGTGGCGGCAGCCGCAGTCGATGGGGCCATGATTTGATCCCAGGCCGCCTGCAACGCTTTCATGTTAAATTCCGGCTCGCCTTTCGGCTGCAGCAGTATTAACGCCATATCATTCGACAACTGCTGACGCAGATCCTGATTTAACATCTCCACCGTCAGGCTGTTAAGGAAATCCTGACGCAGTTTCTGATATTGCTCCGGCGCGATATCGACAACCTGATTTTGCAACGAACGCATCCGCTGCCCCATCAGAATATCGGTATCAGCTCGCGCATAGGCGGCAAACAGCTTCTGCAGCTCCAGTTTCTTTTGCGCCACTAACGCATTGAACTCTTCTTCCGGCAGACCTTTATCGCGAACCTTCGCCAGTTCACGCGCCACCAGATTAAGGTTGCTGTTCAGCTTGTCGTTTGGTGATTCGATGTTGATGGCACACTGCGCACGCAGATACAGCACACGACAGTCAAATCCAAGACCGATGTCTTTACTGTTACTGGCGCTTAACGCTTGCTGAACATGCCAGAACAGCGCCTCACGGGCCAGGTCCGCACGCCAGTAGCGCAGCAGTGCGGCTGATTCACGAATCGGCTGCCACGGCGTATCCCACATGATAGATAACCGGTCCTGACGCACCGCGTCGGTCATAATACTCACCGCTTCCGCACGCAGCGGAGAAAGCGTCGGCACCGGAGCCGGTGTTTCACGTTTGCCTTTCAGTTCGCCAAACGTTTTATTGATTTGGTCGACGACCGAGCGCGCATCCACGTTTCCCACCACCAGCAGCGTCATTGCATCCGGGGTGTACCATTTCTGATAGAAATCTTTAATCTTTTCCGCTTCAACGGGTTGTTTCAGCGGATCGGCAGGATCGTGACCTAACAAGGTTGATCCTTTCAGACGATAACGCCACCAGCCCTCTTTAGTATCGGCAGGCCAGGTTGCCACCATGTCCTGACTTTGCAACGCATGGTTGATGGTTTCTGGCGTGATAGTCAGTTTGCCAGTGGCATTTGCCAGATAAGAGAGCGCCTCTTTCAGCAAGTCGTTACGGTTATTGGGCAAACTCAGATTAAACAGCGTGGTGTCATAAGAGACAATTACCGGCGGCATCGGGCGTTTAGGGTCGATCCCCTGCTGCCACAATGAACGCGCCTGCGCTGCGTCAAGGCCACCGCTTTGCGTTAGCGCAATACGAGGGATGGCGTGACTGTAACCGCTCTGTTGTGTACTTTCGGCGAGCGAACCGGTATTAACCAGCAGGCGAATTTCAACACGATCGCTGGGACGCTGGGGTGTAGTCAGCACTTGCCACTGTAAACCGTTGGAAAGCGTCCCCTGTTGCCATGCTGGATCAGGCTGGAGCGCATCTGCCTGCACATAGCCAGCAGTGGCCATCATCAGCAAACCGCCCGCTAAAAGTCGAATTTTTGTGCCCTGCATGTGAACCCCTGATCAACTATCCTGGTAATAAAAAACTGCCCGTTGTCGGTCAGTCTAAATGACGTTAAAAACACTTCGTGTTAGACCGCAAGAACATGAAAATGTCACGGAAGAAGTGAAATAAACCTGAACTCACCCAGGTGGTAAGTTCAGGCACAGGGGTCAATTATGCGCAAACACCCGCACTCGGGGAAGGGAGTGCGGGCATAAGTGGTGAGATTAAGAGGATAATTCGTGCGTTTTGCCATCCGGCGCACGATTATTCAGCACATCGTCCAGTTTTTTGTGGTCCAGTTCTTTCACCCACTTAGCAACGACAATGGTCGCTACGCCGTTACCGACCAGGTTAGTCAGCGCACGAGCTTCTGACATAAAGCGGTCGATACCGAGGATCAGCGCCAGACCCGCTACCGGCAAATGGCCCACCGCAGAGAGCGTCGCTGCCAGCACGATAAAACCACTACCCGTTACCCCTGCCGCCCCTTTAGAAGAAAGCAGCAACACGATTAACAGCGTGATTTGGTGGACGATATCCATCTGACTGTTAGTGGCCTGGGCGATAAACACCGCCGCCATTGTCAGGTATATCGATGTGCCATCAAGATTAAACGAGTAGCCTGTCGGGATGACCAGCCCCACCACCGATTTGCGGCAGCCGAGTTTCTCCATCTTGTCGAGCATACGCGGCAGCGCCGACTCGGAAGATGAAGTCCCCAGTACAATCAGCAGTTCTTCACGGATGTAACGGATAAATTTGAAGATACTGAAACCAGTCGCTTTAGCGATTGAACCCAATACCAGCACCACAAACAGGATACAGGTGATGTAGAAACAGATAATCAGCTGTCCCAGTTGCACCAGTGTGCCGACGCCGTATTTACCGATGGTAAACGCCATTGCCCCGAACGCACCAATAGGTGCCAGACGCATGATCATATTGATGATGCCGAAAATGACCTGCGAGAAACTTTCGATCACGTTAAAAATCAGTTGGCCTTTGCTGCCCAGACGGTGGAGCGCAAAACCAAACAGTACGGCAAACAGCAGTACCTGCAGAATGTTACCGCTAGCAAATGCGCCAATGACGCTCGCCGGGATGACATCCATAATGAAGGCGACAATGCCCTGGTCTTTCGCCTGATCGGCGTAAACCGCTACCGCTTTCGCATCAAGCGTTGCCGGATCGACGTTCATTCCGGCACCAGGCTGCACGACGTTAACGATGATAAGACCAATAATCAGCGCGATGGTACTGACAATTTCAAAGTAAAGCAGTGCGACTGCGCCGGTACGACCGACCGCCTTCATGCTTTCCATGCCCGCAATGCCCGTTACGACGGTACAGAAGATGACAGGAGCGATGATCATCTTAATGAGCTTAACGAAGCCGTCGCCAAGCGGTTTCATTTGCTCGCCTATTTCAGGATAGAAATGGCCAAGGAGAATACCAATGGCTATCGCTGTCAGGACCTGAAAGTAAAGGCTTTTAAACAGAGAGGTTTTCATAGGGTGTCCTTTAGTAAAACCACAGGTCTTGTAAGGTTATGGGGTACCTGCGGCCTTAAAATAACACCCAGACAACATCACAGAAATGTACCTGGATCATAATTGAAACAAAAAGGTTAAAAAGTTTGAGCTGGCTCGCACAAACCAGCACTTTTTAAAGTTTTGTAATCAGTTTGGGGTAGCTATTTTTCTTCCAGGTAACTCTCTTCGAAGATTTCAATAGGGAGTGGGCGAGCAAAAAGGAAGCCCTGGGCAATACCAACGCCCGCTTTTGCCAGCCAGTCGCGTTGTGCTTCAGTCTCCACGCCTTCGGCAATCATTTGTAGGTTCAGGCTCTGCGCCAGCATGATAATTGCAGCAATCATGCTGCTATCTTCCGGCAAACCTTCAACAAACATTTTGTCGATTTTCAGTACGTCGATTGGCAACGATTTCATATGCTGCAGCTGACGCAGCCCTGCGTAGCCCATGCCGAAATCATCCAGCGCCACCCGAACTCCGGCATTGCGCAGCGGACGGAGGATTGCCACCGCAGCATGAGGATCGTCAATACGTCGGCTTTCTGTCACTTCCAGAATCAGTGTTCCCGGCTGAATGCGATAGCGGGTTAACAGTTCCAGCATATCCGCCACCATATTTGGATGCATCAGTTGCAGCGCTGAGAGGTTTACCGACAAGGGCAGCATAATGCCGCGCTCTTGCCAGGCAGCAAGCAATCGACAGGACTCTTCCAGCACCCAGTGACCGACGGTAACCATCAGCCCACAGCACTCAATGCGATCGATTAAGCCATCCGGCAGGTCCCAACTGCCATCCGGTTGCTGGATACGCAGTAACACTTCCGCACTGACCAGTTTACCGCTGGTCATCTCGACCTGTGGCTGTAACCAAATCGCAAACTGATGATTTTCCAGTGCATTAAGGATATCGCTCTCTTCCGTCAACCGCTTCTGGGCGGCTTCCATCTGCTGCGGATCAAAGAACTGAATCTGATTTTTGCCTTTATGGCGAGCGGTAAATGCCGCAGAAATAGCGCGACTGTAAAGCTGTTCGGCGGTGAGATCGCCGTAGAACATCGCCACGCCAATGCTACAGTGCGGACGGAGTTGAATACGTTCAATCGGCAGGCGCTCGCTCATGATAGTGAGCACTTGCTGACCTAATGTGATAGCGTGCCACGGTTCCTGTACACCGTTGGCAATGACAGCAAAGTCATAACCGCTAATCTGCGCGAGGATCATGCGTGGCGACAGTACCGATTTGAGTTTTTCCACCAGCGTCAGCAGCAGAATTTCTCGTTGCGCCTCTTTCAGCACACCCGCAGTATCACGCAGGGTTTCACAGGTGATGATCATCAGCGCGGTGGTTTGTTTACGCGCCACCACCTGCTCCAGCATCTCCATCAGCAAGGCTTTGTTCGGCAAATCCGACACCGGGAAGCGCATCGCATTTTCGTTCTGTTCTTCATAATGGCGCTGCAGCAATTGCTGGTTGAGGTTGTAACTGCGCACCAACATACCGATTTCATCGTCCTGATGCAGACGCGGTAATGCCAGTTGGTGACCAACAAGATCCTGGGGTGGGATGGCGTTAAGTTCGCGAGCAATATTGCGTAATGGATGCAAAATCAGGCGGTTAATGCACCAGCTAATCGCCACAGTCAATATTAACGACAAAAGTAAGTAAATGGTCACTAACGTTGAGAGGGTGCTCATCACGAACTTATACATGCGGAAGGAATCCGCCTGTAGCACCAGATAGGCAATTGGCTGCGGGTTTGCCGGACGTTCCAGCGAGTAAACGCCCAGCGAGATTTGCACCGGTAGCTCAAACAGGCGAGTAACCATTACCGGCACCGGACGCTCTGGAATAAAACTTTTACGCAGCGCCTGGAACTGGTTGGGCAGCACTACATCGGCACGGCTGACCACGCCTGCCGGTTTAATGCTGGCAAGAATAGCTTCCGCTTCGGGAATATCGCCTTTCAAAATGGCAGAAGATAAGGGTTCGCGGACAGAGCGAGCAATGCTTTCCAGTTGCGTAGCCGTGTTATAGCGATTCTGCTGGACCAGATGGAACAGCAAAACGGTGCAAAAAATAAAAACGAACACCAGGACAACGGCTGCCACCATTGCCATCTGCTTGATTGTTAACGAGCGACTTACGCGCAAATTGTCTCCCCCCGGAAATCCCAGATTGCCGCCCGAGTATACCCGATCGCAGCGGCATTAAGAGAGGCGCTATCTGAAAACTTACCAGTCGGCGTAAGGTATCAGCGGCTGCGGTGGTAAATCCATGTCACCCTGCCATCCGGCGGCGGAATAACGTACGTAGAGCAGGAAATGGCTGGGTGCGTAATCTTTTGCCTGCTGGATATCAATTGCCGTGCCGACAAACCAGTTGGAAGTAACACGTCGTTCAAGTAATGCCCGCGCCGTGTAGCCAAAGCCCTGACTGCTGCCGCCATCGTTGGATTGCCGCGCAGCTTCTTCCTGCCAGTCGGTCGGGATCAGATTCATCAGCGGATAACGCGGCATGGTTTTGGTGCGTGAATGCGACCACGAGCCAGACGCCCCCAGCTCCCACGACCAGTTTTCCGTGCGCTCCCGCCACATCACCGGTATGGCAAACGACAGGTATTCCTGCGGACTGTAGTAACCGCCCTGACCGAGTGAGTAGCCACTCAGGTCTTTGTCGTAATGCCAGATCATGTTGTTCAGGCCGATTGTGACGCGGCGATTGTTCTGGTTGATGACCTTATAGTAATAGCCCGTCATCCAGCGCACGCGCCAGTTATCTTCGACATTTTTACCGGTTAACTGATCACCGCTAAGCGATGCCCAGACGCCGTTTGCTTCACCTTTATCGTAGCTCAGACTTAGCCCCACGCCGTCGGCACGCACGCCGCCCCATTTTTTCCCGGTATTGCTCGGAGAGTCTTTTTGCCCACCAAAGGCCAGCAAAGAACTGGAGATAGGCCGACGGTGGGCGTTAACGGTGTAACCCAGCGGCCCGATATCATCGCTGTAACTGATGCCGCCGACCACATCCACCACGTTGAAGCCCATCGGCGTGGTACCGATATCCCAGCTCCAGACGTCATTTCGCCAGCCGACCGCCACGCTGGCACCGGAATCCGACTGGCTGCGGTTGCCGCTACAGTCCTGTAATGTACAGGTGCCCCAGTTGTCATCCCATTTGCCATCGGCATTAGTGGAGAAACTGCCGACGTTCATATTGACGAAATCACTGCGAAAGAACATCCGCCCGTCAGAATAGGGCGCGTCCACCTGCAACATAGTGGTGTGCGCTTTCAGATCAGAGTAACCACCGGTGCCGCTCGAACCCCAGTAATCGTGCTCGAGAGTGACGTTAAGATCCTGCTGGCGATAGAGGTCCGCCGCATCGCTGCGCACGCCGCGTTTCAGCCAGTCATCTTTCTCGTCGTTACGGGTCAGCCGGGTAAAGGTGTCGTTATCCTGCGGACGCGTCGTGGTCACACCGGATGCAACCATGGCGTCTTTGTAGGTTTCCAGCGCCTGCATTGGATCGCCCGCCTGCGCTTCAAACTTCGCACCATCACGCAGTACCATCGCGCTTTCCATCGACGGTGGCTGAGATTTTGCCTGCGGGATCAACTTATTAAATGTCTGCTGCGCCGCTGCGGTATCGCCAAGCTGCGCCTGTGCCAGCGCCACGCGCCGCTGTGTGTTCAGCGAGGCGTTATCAGTGGCAGGCAGTTTCGCCAGCTGGCTACGTGCCGCCGCTTTGTCACCGGCAGCAATATCCACTTCCGTCAGACCAAGAATGGCATCGGCGTTAGTGGGCTCGCGCGTCAAAACGTTCTGATAAGCCGCGCGGGCGGCGGTGTAATCACGTCGCTGCTGCGCCCAGTCAGCCAGCGTGAGGTCAATACGCGAGGAAGGCGGTTGCTGGCGCAGCAGCGCTTCCGCTTCTGCCTCTTTACCGTTTTCTCGCAGGCGATTAGCGGTTTCCAGCACCTGATCGTTTTGCAGTCGATTAACCAGCTCCTGAATATTGCTGTTCCACTGCGCGCGCGGCAGGCTGTTGATATGCGCCAGCGCCGCTCTGTCCTGGTCGTGACCGGAGAGATACAGCCCGTAAGCGTAAACCTGCTCCGGGTCGTTCGGCTTCTGCTGCGCCAGATTGCGCATTAACGTATCGGCCTGGCTGCGTTGTCCGGCTTGCCAGAGATCCTGCGAAAGTCGGTAAGTAATCCATACACTGCCGGGGTCCAGCGCCAGTCGTTGCCGCTGAAGTGCTGCCGCCTGCGCCCATTTCCCCTGGTTTTCCAGTGCCTCTGCCTGCTGTGCCAGACGGTCGTTTTGCAGGCTGCGTTCGATATCATCAATGCTGCGCCGCTGGCTGGCAGAGAGCGATGCGATATACGCTTCGGCTTTTTCTGGCGACTGCTGGCGGTAAATATTCGCCAGCCCGCGCACGGCGTTAGTGTTGCCGCTGTCCATACGCAAGGTCTGCTGGTAATAGCGTTCGGCGGCGGGATAATCTTTGCGCGCCATCGCCACATCGCCCAGCCCAAGCACTGCATAGCTGTCGGTGTTATCGACATTACGTGCCTGCTGGAACAGCCGTTCTGCCCGGTCAGGATTATTGGCTTTCAGCGCGGCATCGCCCTGCTGGATCGCCAGCCAGTAGCGGTTTACTTTCAGCAGACTGTTCCATTTGTCGTTATTGCTGTTGTGCGGATCCAGCGCGAGGGCTTTTTCCAGATTCGCCACTGCATTGGCGCGATCACCTTTCTGGGAATACGCCTGGCCCAGCGCCCCCAGAGCCTCACTGTCTTTCGGGTTCGCCCGCACCGCCTGTTGTAGTTCGGGAATGGCTTTACCCGCCATGCCAGAGTCCACCGCCGCTAAACCTTGCGCACGAGCGCGGAAAGCAGGATCGGCCAGCTGTTTTTGCTGTTCTGCCAGTTGCGATTGCGCAGCAGCCACGCTATCGCCATCGCTAAAGATCGAGAGATATTTTTTCAGTGCCTGCACGCTGGCATCGCTGACGGGCATGTCTTTAATCTGCCCGTACCAGATTTTAGAGGCCCCTTCGCGCCCGGCGTTCGATTTCGCCATTTGTTCCAGGACGGCAAAGCCTTCGTCACGGCGATCGCTACTAAACAGCAATAGCGCCAGATTGTTTTGCAGGCCCGTGTTGCCCGGCGTATCCGCATTAATGCGCTTTAGCTGATTAATCGCTTCGCCACGGCGAGCCGGAATTTTCGCCACCGTACTCCAGTACTCGACAGCAATGTCACCTTCCGGCGGCGCACCGTTGAACAGTTTGTTGTAACTCGCCACAGCTTCTTCCGCATGACCGGTAGTTGCCTGCAATCTTGCCTGTTGCAGTGCCTGACGACCATCCGGCGTGGAAAGCAGCATCGTAGTCCGCGACGATTTATACGCATTTGAACTCGGCGCTAACTGCGACAGCCGATCGAGCTGTTTTTGTGCGCCATCAATATCGCCCTGACGTAACAGAGAACGAAAACGGGCAGCAATCACATCCGGGTTATTCGGATCAATAAGTTCCAGCCGATACAACGACTGTTGCACCAGGTCTTCACGATGGGTCGCTTCGCCTAACCGAACTTGCTCCAGCAACTGTTGCTGAGCGGTTGGTGCTGCCTCGACCATCGGCATGACGGCCAGACCGAGGGAAAGCGTGAATATGTTTAGTGTGAATTTGCGCATTCCTGGCCCCAGTCAGGTAATAACTCACCTTTTGTCGAGAAGCGGAAACGGTGTTGATCCCAGCCTTGTCCAAACAGGGTCAGCACATAGTTGTAATAGGCATCGCTGCCGGGAAAGTTATCGGCCACGCGCTGGCGCTGAACGGCCTGCGCATCGCGGTTTTGTAAAAAGGGCAGCATGGCGGCAGAAAAACCGACCGGTCCTTTACCCTGCGCTTTCCCCGTAGCCACATCCACTTTTTCCGGCGGATAACCGTTTTTCTCAGTGAATGTCGCCATCGGTTTAAACCGGTTGAGCATCCGCGCTTTTTGCGGATCGCTGTCAGGCATCATGCCTACCCACATGTAAACGCGGATAGCGTCGTAGCTGCTGATCAACGTTTTTTCGGCTTTTAGCTGCCAGCCTTTGTCTTTCTCATAGCGCACCCAGTCTGGCGAAAAGCCTTTCGGGGCGGTTTCCAGCAATAAACGTTGATTGGTTTCGCGCAGCGTGGTCCACGGCGCGCCAAAGCGGGTGAAATACTGCGCCAGCGTCGGCGGCAGGTAGCTGGGGTTAAAACGCCAGCTGTTATCCTCAGCAAAACCCACTTTGCCCGGTAACAACATGGAGCCCAGCCCAGGCACCGTCACCACTTCCTCCCGCGCGATACGTTTTAGCAATGCGCTGCCGATGTCGGTATAACGCTGCTCTTTCCACAAACGCCCCGCCTCCAGCAACGACCAGGCCATCCAGACATCACCATCGGAGGCCGAATTGCTGTCCAGCACTTCCCACTTACTGTTCTCTTTCTTGCCCCACAGCCAGGCGGGCAAATTTTCTTTTAAAGAACCCTGAGCGAGATTGTTCTGCGTCCAGTCGAGAAGATTATCGAAAGCTGCACGGTCGTTAGCCGCCAGGGCAAAGAACATGCCGTAACTTTGCCCTTCGGAGGTGGTGATTTTGCGCGCGTCGCTGGGGTCGATGACGCGCCCTTCCTGACTGATGTAATCCTTTTTAAACTGCTCCCAGGCAGGCCAGGTACAGGCTGCCTGAACACTAAAGGCAGCCAGCAGCAGCATCGTCACGAGTCCACTACGCAACACATTCATCTTCAATTACTCGTTATCCGGGTTAAGACGACGACGACTAATAATACGCAGCAGACGCCACAGTACCCACGCCAGCAATATCACACTGATAGCCGCCAGCACCGCCAGCAGAATCGGATGGTTTGCCAGCGCATACCACAAGCGCTCGAACCACGGCAGATGACCTACGTAATAAACATCGCCAACACGTAGGCTGTTGATACCGGACTCGCGGATCACCGCGACCGAACCGAACATGGTGGCGCGTTTGCCGCTATCGTTCACCGCATCGTTAAGCATTTCATAACCGCGTGGGCTATCTGCCAGCAGCGCAATCACGCTGCGCTGGTCGTTATACGGCGACTGGAAGCCAATCACCGCCGCCATCGCACCGGAAGAGGTCAGCGTTGACTGGGTTTCTGCCGCGCGATCGCTCTCGTCCGGCACAATACCGGGGAACGGGGTCTGGCGCATCGGCGTTTTCACCCAGCTTTCGGTCGCCTGCACCAACAGGTCGATCTGCTTATCGTCTTTCAGTTTGTCCGGGATACCACCGACGATCATGATGTCGGCATCTTTGCCCTGAATGGTGCTGCCATCATCGGTCACCGTCAGGTTAATCGCCGGGAAGCCCGTCTGCGCACCGATAAAGCCAACGGTATTCAGCAAGGTTTCCATCTGTGCTTCGTTTGGCGTTTTCGGCATCACGGTGATGGTTTGCGACAAATCCGCCATCCGGCTGAACGGGAAGCCCGCGTTAGCAAAGGCGCGTAGATCCGGCATCGGGATGAAGTGGTAATACTTCGAGAAGTCGATGGTGGAGTCGTCACCAATCACCACATGATTCTGCACCGGCTGGAAGGTAATACAGTTATCCACCGAACCGCCCGGCATCGGGTTCATATACTCAAAGTCGAACCGCAACTGGTTGGTCGCGCCCAGTTTCAGCGCCGGAATAGAGACATCCGTTTTGCCATCCAGCAAACCTTGTAATACCGGAATACGCAGCAGCAGGCGGTTCGCCTCCTGTTTGCTGCTCAGGTTGAAGGATTGCAGGAACTGGTTATTCAGGCTGATATCCATCCGCGAACTGTCTTTCACCGGCGGCATGGTGTAGCGGTAATTAATATCCATATCAATGCCGGTACTGCGCATCAGGTAGAGATCCGGCGGCAGGTTTAGCGAAACGTTAATCGCTGCTGGCTCAAGACCGCTGGATTGTAATTGTTCTTCATAGGTTTTCAGTTCACCAAAGGTGACAGGACGATCGGTACGCACCCAGTTCGGCGCATCGTACGGTTTACGCGGTAGCAGCGGTTTCACTTCATTCACTACCACACTTTCACCACGGAACAGAATGTTACCCTGAGCGATACCTTTCGCTGCCTGCAACAGGTCTTTGTCGTCACGACCAAACACCACCAGCAGTTTGACGTAAGGATTCTGCGGATGGTTAATCATCTCAATCACCGGGGCTTTTACCGCCGGATGATCGCGCAGGAAGTCCGGGCGTTTGTCATTGGTGGCAAAGACAATGGCATTGCGATCCGGCAGTTGGTTATAGAGCACCGGGAAGTTCTGCCCACGCCAGCCAGAACGCGAACCAAACCACGAGGCGACAATGGCAGATGCTTGTTGCAGCTCAACATCCGGCGCACCCGCAAAGACCATCGGCAAGGTGTTGGTGCGGTTATCACGCGGGTCAAAGAATGGCACCGGGAAGTGTGACAGGTCATTCTTCACATTCAGGGTCTGATAGGTCAGATCCAGTCCACTGCTCCGCCCAACATCCAGCCAAAGCGTGGTGCTGGCCGGGTTTTCGCACACGTCCTGATAATGGCCGACAAACTCCAGCCGCACACGGTTGAAATCAGTAATAAACAGCGGGTTAATGGGCATTTGTGCCAGCGTTTTTTTACCCAACTGTTCTTTGGTCACTGGCAGCACGCCCATCAGTTCATCATTGAGATAAACCTTTAACTGCGACTGGACAGGCAGTAATGATGGCGATGGCGTGTATTCGAGGTTGAGCATCGCCTTCGTCACCACTTCATCGCTGCGCATACCAAACTCAATGCTGCCGTTCGGGTTAATGCCACGTAGCACCATGCTGCCCGGCGGCGGCGCAATTTGCGCAAAGGTCAGCTTCACATCACGGGAAGGACCGTTCTGCGCCACGACTGGCGCATCTGCGCCCTGCACGCCCGGCATCACTTGCCCCACCTGCGGATTTTGCTCCGCCTGGGCGGCTACAGCTGGCTCAGCATTGATCAGTGGTTGCGTTGCTGGCGTCGCCTGCGTCATGAAAGAGGGGAACGCACTCATCCCCAGAGCCACTGCACAAATCCAGAATATTTTTCTTTTCATCGCGTTATCATCATTGTTGAGCCAAAGCCTGATCCGATGGTTGTGCCGTTTCGCTCCGCTCCGGGCGGCGCGGAATAAACGATACAACCCAGGAAACCAGAGAAGTCAGCACACGGAATATGCCCTTCACCGAAGAAGGCGCAAATTCCGCCAGATGGCGGTAGCCACGGAAGCCGAGCTTCAGAATATCCAGCAGACTTTCCAGCGGCTTATCTTCCGGGTAGCTGTCCTGCCAGAGCGCCCATGTATCCGCACGGGCAAACGTACACTGCACAAAATCGATATGTTGCTGGGTAGTGAGCGGCATTAATTTCAGCCCAACTTCATTACCCATCACGCGCGCCACCTGAGCCGGGAAGACGTATTCCTGCTGACCGCGTTTAAGCAACAGATTCACTTTCTGCCCTTCCAGAATCTGCGCCTGACCGTTGATCTTGATCCCCAAACCACCGTCGGAGAAATCCTGAACGGTACACGAGAAGAGGTGACCATCTTCGCGGGCAATTGCTGCGGGCATCGTCATCTCCACGCGGTGCGATCGGCGTACCTGTTTGCTTTCTACCGATACTGCGACTGCGCCGCCGAGAATAATCAGGTTGTAGAATACCCACACCATACTGACGACCACGGTGAGCATCTCGGTTGGCGGACCATAGATGTAGCGCCAGATCCCAACCGCTACGCCCACCAGGTTGAGCAGAACAAGGAAGATGTAGGGCCGCGAGATCACCCAGTCGACGTACTCTTCTTCCACCAGTCCACCTTTGGCGGTGACGTTAAATTTGCCTTTGTGCGGGTTAATCAGCGCCACCAGCGTCGGTGGTGCGATATACCACGCCAGCACCGTTTCGTAGATTTCACTCCAGAAAGAGTGGCGATATTTGCCCTGGATCTTCGAGTTAGTCAGGCTGGCATGGATCATATGCGGTAGCACGAACAGGGCGATCATCAACGCTGGCGCGTAGATGATGTAGGCATGAAACAGCAGGAACGCCAGCGGCGCAGTCAGGAAGATCAGTCGTGGAATGCCCGACAAGAAGTGGAACATGGCGTTGACATAGCACAGCCGCTGAGCAAACTTCAGCCCTTTACCGGTGAGCGGGTTATCGAGACGGAAGATTTGCACCATCCCGCGCGCCCAGCGAATACGCTGACCGATATGCGCCGAGAGACTTTCGGTCGCCAGCCCCGCTGCCTGCGGAATACGCATATACGCTGAGGTGTAGCCACGACGGTGCAGACGCAGAGAAGTGTGCGCATCTTCGGTTACCGTTTCGACAGCAATACCGCCAATCTCATCCAGCGGCTTACGGCGAATCACCGCACATGAACCGCAGAAGAAAGTGGCATCCCACATATCATTGCCGTCCTGCACCAGACCATAAAACAGCGTGCCTTCGTTCGGCGTTTTACGAAAACGCCCCAGGTTGCGTTCAAACGGATCCGGCGAGAAGAAGTGGTGCGGCGTCTGCATCATCGCCAGCTGTTTCTCTTTCAGGAACCAGCCCATGGTCATTTGCAGGAACGATCGCGTTGGTACGTGGTCGCAGTCGAATATCGACACGAACTCGCCTTTGGCATATTTCAGCGCATTGTTGATGTTGCCCGCTTTCGCATGTTCATGAGTGGTACGGGCGATATATTTCACCCCCACGTTTTGCGCAAACTGGCGAAACTCTTCCCTGCCGCCGTCATCGAGGATCCAGATGTTCAGCTTGTCTTTCGGCCAGTCGATACCCAGCGAAGCGTAAATGGTATTTTTCACCACGTTGAGATCTTCGTTGTAAGTCGGGACAAAGATATCCACCGACGGCCACAGCGACATATCTTTCGGCAATGGCACCGGCTGACGATTCAGCGGCCATACGACCTGGAAATAGCCGAGCACCAGCACAATCCACGCGTACGTTTCAGCGAAGAGCAGAATAAGCCCGCACACCAGGCTGACCGGATCGTCCCAGTTTAACGTCGAGGTGTAACGCCACCAGATATAACGGCAAGAAACGGTCAGCGACAGCACAATCAGCATCAGCGCCGAGAAGCGCCCCGGCATCCGCCGTACGATCAGCGCTACCCCCCACAGCAGCATCAGGAAGATAAACTGCGCTAGCGGGTTAAACGGCTGAGTAACGCAGATTAACGCCAGAATCAGCGAGAAGGTGACGATGATACCGAGGATCAACCGCCGCGTCCCGGCACTCAAATGACCGAGCTCTTTTTTCTCATCAAGATGCTGTGTTTTATGGCTAACGCGCTCAGGCAGCTCATTCATCCATTGATGGTAACGTCCACGAATATTTTGTAGACCTGAAAATGCCCGCCTGCGCGGTTTCGGCGTTTCTTTGCGCGATGCACCGATCAGTAACCAGCATGTTTGAATAAGATAACGGACCGGGTCCAGCGGACGCGGACGCGAGGCGTTGATATGCGGATACAGGTTTTTATGTTCTGCGCGAATACGCTGCCAGCGCGGGTGCTCCAGCGGAATAAAAATCCAGGCCAGGATCATCCAGAAACAGCCGAGCGTCGCGCTGAAAGCCGACGCGCCGTGACGACGATAATCGCGATAACGCCCAATAAGCCGTGCGTTGACCGGCGGGATAAGCAACCACCGGGTCAGGATACTCATGATGCACTCCCGACTGGCGTTTTTAGCCCGGAATAATTCAACAGGCACCAGTTCGCCAGCGTCAGTATCTCTTCAGCCGCCAGCGCATCACTGCGATATTCACCGACTGGTTGCTTAGCTGCCAGACATTCAGCCATCGCTTCATCACGATGAATGAGCATCGGCAGCAATCGGCGCTGGCTTTGCAACCAAAGCTGGTAAATATCGTCCTGAACCTGGCTGCCAATACGGAAGTCATTAATCAAAATATGTGCACCATCCGGCAGCGCTTGCTGATGCAGTCGGATATGGCAGTTGGCATCCACATTGACGATTGCCAGCGAGTGATCGCACAAACTCAGCAGCTGGTGGGTTATCTGCGAGGCATCACGCGGTAAGTCAATTAAAATCCACTGGTAACGCCCGCTGGCTTTTAGTTGCTGTAAGCCGGAGCAAATATCGCTCAGCCGGGTTTGCCAGTGCTGTGGATTTTCTTGTTCTTCAATCGATAACTGACCAAAAGGCAGCAAATCGAGCTGCGAGGTATAGCGCAACCCGGCGTCACGCCAGTCCTGGCCATCCAGCATAGCTCTGGCCCAACCCTGACGGTGGGTAAAATCAACGTTAAATGACAGGCGCAACAAGTTGTCCGGGCTGGCATCGACCACCAGGACATTTTCTCCCAACATTTGTAATGACCAGGCTAATGCGGCGGTGATGGTTGTTGTCCCCACGCCTCCCCGAACCCCCTGCAATCCCAGTACGGCCATTCACCAATCCCCTACTTTTGTTGCGCAAACTCTGCCAGCAACGGCCAGCGTTTTAATGCCGCGGCCAACTGTTCGCGTTGGGAAATATCGGCATAATCAATATCAGGCAGTGAAAATGTCTGCTTTAACGCCAAAATATCATTCTGGAAGATATAGCCTATCGCGGGATCAGGCAGAGTATCTGGTTCATTGTTATTCATTTTTCTTGATCCCTATGAAATAACCGTACCGTTCATGAGACAATTCTAACTGTGAGCATTTCGTCGGTTTATTGTTTACGGCGAGACGGGAATGTGCTCACTTTTTGACTTTCCGTTATGCAACAGAAAAAGTTAAAAACGAAAAGACTAAAATCACATGTCTTGTGACCTGCTAAATTGATTCACATGCTAAATCTGATAAGTTTTAATTTCAATGGTAGGTTTATTTCTTAGCTTTCGCTAGTAAACTGATAATCAGACAAAATGTTGACATGAGGGACATTGTGGACCCTGTATTCTCTATCGGTATCTCATCATTATGGGATGAGCTGCGACATATGCCAGCAGGCGGCGTCTGGTGGTTTAACGTCGATCGCCATGAAGATGCTATCAGTCTGGCGAATCAAACAATTGCATCCCAGGCTGAAACCGCACACGTCGCGGTCATTAGCATGGACAGCGATCCAGCGAAAATCTTTCAATTAGATGATTCTCAAGGGCCGGAAAAAATAACATTATTTTCGATGCTAAATCATGAAAAAGGTCTATACTATTTGGCCCGTGATTTGCAGTGTTCTATTGATCCCCATAATTACCTTTTTATTCTTGTTTGCGCAAATAATGCATGGCAAAACATTCCTGCCGAGCGGCTTCGCTCATGGTTGGATAAAATGAATAAATGGAGCCGGCTAAACCATTGTTCGCTTTTGGTAATTAATTCCGGAAATAATAACGATAAACAATTTTCATTGTTACTTGAGGAATATCGGTCACTTTTTGGTCTTGCCAGTTTGCGTTTTCAGGGCGACCAACATTTGCTGGATATTGCTTTCTGGTGCAACGAAAAAGGGGTCAGCGCCCGTCAGCAACTTAGCGTTCAGCAACAAAATGGTTGCTGGACATTAGTTCAACACCAAGAGGCGGAAATCCAACCACGCAGCGACGAAAAACGCATTCTGAGTAATGTTGCTGTACTGGAAGGTGCGCCGCCGCTATCGGAACACTGGCAACTGTTCAACAATAACGAAGTCCTGTTCAATGAAGCCCGTACCGCTCAGGCGGCGACGGTGGTCTTTTCTTTACAGCAAAATGCGCAAATCGAGCCACTGGCCCGCAGCATTCATACTCTGCGTCGCCAGCGCGGTAGTGCGATGAAAATCCTCGTACGGGAAAATACCGCCAGCCTGCGCGCCACCGATGAACGTTTATTATTGGCCTGCGGTGCAAATATGGTTATCCCGTGGAATGCGCCACTCTCCCGCTGTCTGACGATGATCGAAAGCGTGCAAGGGCAGAAGTTTAGTCGCTATGTGCCGGAAGATATCACTACCTTGCTGTCAATGACCCAGCCGCTCAAACTGCGTGGTTTCCAGAAGTGGGATGTGTTCTGTAATGCCGTCAACAACATGATGAATAACCCTCTATTACCTGCCCACGGTAAAGGCGTTCTGGTTGCCCTACGTCCGGTACCGGGTATCCGCGTTGAGCAAGCCCTGACGCTATGTCGCCCTAACCGTACCGGCGATATCATGACCATTGGCGGTAATCGGCTGGTGCTGTTTCTCTCATTCTGTCGGATTAACGATCTGGATACCGCGTTGAATCATATTTTCCCATTGCCTACTGGCGACATTTTCTCAAACCGAATGGTCTGGTTTGAAGATGATCAAATCAGTGCCGAGCTGGTGCAGATGCGCCTGCTTGCCCCAGAACAATGGGGCATGCCGCTGCCTTTAGCGCAAAGTTCTAAACCGGTCATCAATGCCGAGCATGATGGTCGCCACTGGCGACGAATACCAGAACCAATGCGACTGTTAGATGATGCTGTGGAGCGCTCATCATGATGACCATCAGCGATATCATTGAAATTATTGTCGTTTGCGCACTGATATTTTTCCCGCTGGGCTATCTGGCGCGGCACTCTTTGCGACGCATTCGCGACACCTTACGTTTGTTCTTTGCTAAACCTCGTTATGTTAAACCGGCCGGGACGTTACGCCGCACGGAAAAAGCCAGGGCAACCAAAAAATGACTCAATTTACGCAAAATACCGCCATGCCTTCTTCCCTCTGGCAATACTGGCGCGGCCTTTCCGGCTGGAACTTCTATTTTCTGGTTAAGTTCGGCCTGTTGTGGGCGGGATATCTTAACTTCCATCCGCTCCTCAATTTGGTGTTTGCCGCGTTTCTACTGATGCCCATTCCGCACTATAGCCTGCATCGCTTGCGCCACTGGATTGCCCTGCCGATCGGCTTTGCTTTGTTCTGGCATGACACCTGGTTGCCTGGTCCGGAAAGCATAATGAGCCAGGGTTCGCAGGTGGCGGGGTTCAGTACCGATTATTTAATCGATCTTGTCACACGCTTTATTAACTGGCAGATGATTGGGGCCATTTTTGTTTTATTCGTGGCCTGGTTATTCCTGTCACAATGGATTCGCATTACCGTTTTTGTGGTTGCCATTCTGCTATGGCTGAACGTACTTACCCTGGCGGGACCAAGTTTCTCCTTGTGGCCAGCCGGTCAACCAACGACCACTGTAACAACGACGGGTGGTAACGCAGCGGCAACCGTTGCGGCGACGGGTGGCGCACCGATAGTGGGTGATATGCCCGCACAAACTGCACCGCCAACAACAGCAAACCTTAACGCCTGGCTGAATAATTTCTATAACGCGGAGGCGAAACGTAAATCGATCTTCCCGTCTTCGCTGCCCGCTGATGCTCAGCCATTTGAACTACTGGTGATTAATATCTGTTCGCTTTCCTGGTCGGATATTGAAGCCGCCGGATTGATGTCGCATCCACTGTGGTCGCATTTCGATATTGAGTTCAAGAACTTTAACTCCGCCACCTCCTACAGTGGCCCGGCGGCGATCCGTTTACTGCGCGCCAGCTGCGGGCAGACTTCGCACACTAATCTGTATCAACCGGCAAATAACGACTGCTATCTGTTTGATAACCTGTCGAAACTGGGCTTTACCCAGCACCTGATGATGGGACATAACGGCCAGTTCGGTGGTTTTTTGAAGGAAGTTCGCGAAAATGGCGGCATGCAGAGCGAATTGATGGATCAAACAAATCTGCCGGTTATTTTGCTGGGCTTTGATGGTTCGCCGGTTTATGACGATACCGCCGTGCTTAACCGTTGGCTGGACGTTACCGAAAAAGATAAAAACAGCCGTAGTGCCACGTTCTACAACACGCTTCCACTGCATGACGGCAACCATTATCCGGGCGTCAGCAAAACAGCGGATTACAAAGCGCGGGCGCAAAAATTCTTTGATGAACTGGACGCCTTCTTTACTGAACTGGAGAAATCGGGTCGTAAAGTGATGGTGGTCGTGGTGCCGGAACACGGCGGCGCGCTGAAGGGCGACAGAATGCAGGTATCTGGTCTACGTGATATCCCTAGCCCGTCTATCACAGACGTCCCCGTTGGGGTGAAATTCTTCGGCATGAAGGCACCACATCAGGGGGCTCCGATTGTCATCGACCAACCGAGCAGCTTCCTGGCTATCTCCGATCTGGTGGTTCGCGTTCTTGATGGCAAGATTTTCACCGAAGACAATGTTGACTGGAAAAAACTCACCAGTGGGTTACCACAAACAGCACCGGTCTCCGAGAACTCAAATGCAGTAGTTATTCAATACCAGGATAAACCGTACGTTCGCCTGAACGGCGGCGACTGGGTGCCTTACCCGCAGTAAGAACGAAAAAGGCCGCAGAGTTTCCCCCTGCGGCCTGGTCCGGGCGCAAATTGCCATTACGGCAGCCTGACGCCCGCATGACACGTTACTTCCGCTTGTTCAGCCAGTTCACGATCATACTGGCAAGAATGCCAGCAATGACCGGAGCCGCTAAATCATGCCAGAAGGCCATGCCCAGCTCTGCGAGCGTCATATAGCCGCCTGTGTTGTAATGACAACGTTTCGCGGCTATTCTTGAGTTGTTAAGGTTCAAGATTAGCCCCCGTGATGTTGTCAGGTGCATACCTGCAACGTACGGGGGTTTTCTCTCTCCAGCAACCAATGCCACCAGGGATAAAGCCCCCGCAACATTGCGCCTCACCGGAACCTTTCCGGCTTGCCGCTGATTCTACGACTGTTTTTCTGCTCCGGAATCCGTCACTTCTTCACTCTGTGCTGCGCATTCCGCAGAATATTATCCGCTTGCAACCGTTGCATTTTTCTTACGAAAAAGGCCGCAGAGTTTCACCTCTGCGGCCTGGTCCGGGCGCAAATTGCCATTACGGCAGCCTGACGCCCGCATGACACGTTACTTCCGCTTGTTCAGCCAGCTCACGATCATACTGGCAAGAATGCCAGCAATGACCGGAGCCGCTAAATCATGCCAGAAGGCCATGCCCAGCTCTGCGAGCGTCATATAGCCGCCTGTGTTGTAATGACAACGTTTCGCGGCTATTCTTGAGTTGTTCAGGTTCAAGATTAGCCCCCGTGATGTTGTCAGGTGCATACCTGCAACGTGCGGGGGTTTTCTCTCTCCAGCAACCAATGCCACCAGGGATTAAGCCCCCGCAACATTGCGCCTCACCGGAACCCTTCCGGCTTGACGCTGATTCTACGACTGTTTTTCTGTTCCGGAATCTATCACTTCTTCACTCTGTGCTGCGCATTCCGCAGAATATTATCCGCTTGCAACCGTTGCATTTTTCTTACGAAAAAGGCCGCAGAGTTTCACCTCTGCGGCCTGGTCCGGGCGCAAATTGCCATTACGGCAGCCTGACGCCCGCATGACACGTTACTTCCGCTTGTTCAGCCAGTTCACGATCATACTGGCAAGAATGCCAGCAATGACCGGAGCCGCTAAATCATGCCAGAAGGCCATGCCCAGCTCTGCGAGCGTCATATAGCCGCCTGTGTTGTAATGACAACGTTTCGCGGCTATTCTTGAATGGTCTAGATGCAAGAATGGCCCCCGTGATGTTGTCAGGTGCATACCTGCAACGTGCGGGGGTTTTCTCTCTCCAGCAACCAATGCCACCAGGGATAAAGCCCCCGCAACATTGCGCCTCACCGGAACCCTTCCGGCTTGCCGCTGATTTTACGATTGCTTTTTGCCGTCAGCACCCGGCAATCTTCCTCATTGCGTGATGCCTTCCAGCTTAATTTCTTTATTTGCAATAGTTGCAGCTCATATCCGGGCTGACTCCAGACTAGTAGTGAAATGCGCAATTTTGTAGAATTGCGCCTCCTCGCGACCTCCCCAGTGAATCTGTTGCCTCATTTTTTACATACTGCGTATTCGACTTCTCCACCTGTTGCGCAAGAGAAACTGGGTTTATTCATTTTTGCGAGGCCGACTTCTTTCTGGACAGGACTTTATGCAGCACAACACACTACCGAAACACGATCAGAAATTGCCGTTTACACGCTACGACTTCGGCTGGGTTTTATTATGCATAGGCATGGCGATTGGTGCCGGAACCGTGCTGATGCCAGTACAAATTGGCTTGAAGGGAATTTGGGTATTTATTACCGCAGCGATCATTGCTTATCCTGCCACCTGGGTAGTACAGGACATTTATTTAAAAACCCTTTCTGAAAGCGATTCCTGTAATGACTACACCGATATTATCAGTCATTACCTGGGGAAGAACTGGGGAATTTTCCTCGGGGTTATCTACTTTTTGATGATTATCCACGGGATTTTTATCTACTCTCTCTCCGTGGTTTTCGACAGCGCCTCGTACCTGAAAACCTTCGGTTTAACCGATGCCGATCTTTCTCAATCTCTATTTTATAAAGTCGCCATTTTCGCCGTACTGGTGGCGATTGCGTCTGGTGGTGAACGATTACTGTTTAAGATTTCCGGACCAATGGTGGTGGTCAAAGTAGGGATTATTGTCGTGTTCGGTTTTGCGATGATCCCGCACTGGAATTTCGCCAATATAACCGCCTTCCCGCAAGCCTCCGACTTTTTCCGCGATGTCCTGCTTACTATTCCATTTTGCTTCTTTTCCGCGGTATTTATTCAGGTACTTAACCCAATGAATATTGCCTATCGTAAACGGGAAGCGGATAAAGTACTGGCAACCCGGCTCGCGCTGCGTACCCACCGAATTAGTTATGTCACGCTCATCGCGGTGATCCTGTTTTTTGCCTTTTCGTTTACCTTCTCAATTAGCCACGAAGAAGCCGTTTCTGCCTTTGAACAAAATATCTCGGCACTGGCACTGGCCGCGCAGGTGATCCCTGGGCATATCATTCATATCACCTCTACGGTGCTGAATATCTTTGCCGTACTGACTGCATTCTTTGGCATTTATCTCGGTTTCCACGAGGCCATTAAAGGCATTATTCTCAATCTGTTAAGCCGAATTATTGATACCAGGAAAATTAACTCACGCGTGCTGACTCTGGCGATCTGCACTTTTATCGTCATTACGTTGACGATTTGGGTTTCGTTTCGTGTATCGGTACTGGTGTTCTTTCAGTTGGGAAGCCCGTTATATGGCATTGTGTCGTGCCTCATTCCGTTTTTCCTGATCTATAAAGTCTCACAACTGGAAAAACTTCGCGGGTTTAAAGCCTGGATGATTCTGCTGTACGGCATTTTGTTATGCTTGTCGCCACTGTTGAAGTTGATTGAGTAAACCGGAGCGCATGGCCCCGGTTTTGTGAGTTAACGCTGCGGATTTTCATCCTGATCAACGGCAAAACAAGCTACCAGTTGACCGCCGTAGTCTTTTAGCTGCGGCTGCAACTGGATGCAGGGGCCGAAGCGCCGACGACAGCGGGCGTTGAAGGCGCAGCCTGGCGGTGGATTCAGCGGGCTTGGCAGTTCACCGGTAAGTTTGATGCGTTCGCGACGATCGTCCGGGTTCAGGCGTGGTGTCGCGGAGAGCAGCGCCTGAGTGTACGGGTGGCGCGGGTTATTGAAGATTTGGTCCTTCGTCCCCTTCTCCACGCAGCGGCCCAGGTACATCACCATCACTTCATCAGCAATGTGCTCCACCACCGACAGATCGTGCGAGATAAAGACATAAGATAGCCCCAGTTCCTGCTGCAAATCCATCATCAGATTCAGCACCTGCGCACGCACTGAGACGTCCAGCGCGGAAACCGGCTCATCGGCAATCACCACATCCGGGTCGAGCATCAGACCTCGGGCAATGGCGATACGCTGACGCTGACCGCCGGAGAACATATGCGGATAGCGGTCATAATGCTCGGTTTTCAGGCCGACTTTCGCCATCATCGACAGGGCTTTTTCCCGACGCTGTTCTTTGCTTAAGCTGGTGTTGATCAGCAGCGGCTCTTCGAGAATCTGCCCAACTTTTTTACGCGGATTCAGCGAACCGTAAGGGTTCTGGAAGACAATCTGGATTTTCTGCCGACGTAGCTTCTGCGCCTGCGGATCGTGCTTGAGCAGATCCTGCCCCTGGTAATACAGTTCGCCGCCGGTGGGCGTTTCAATCATCGTCAGCAACCGACCTAGGGTCGATTTACCGCAGCCAGATTCACCTACTACTGCCAGCGTTTTGCCACGTTCAAGGTTAAACGAAACGCCATCCAGCGCCTTCACCAGACGTTCCGGCGCGAACATGCCTTTCTTCACCGGATAATGTTTTTTCAGGTCGATAGCCTGCAACAGCGGTTGTTGCGGGGTGGCCTCATGCGTACTCATAGTGTCGGCCTCCCGGCATCATCAAGTGGGTAATGGCATTTGGACTGACGCCCGTCAGCGAGCATATTCAGCGCCGGTTCTTCAGCACGGCATTTGTCAGTGGCGTAGGGGCAGCGCGGGTTAAGCAGGCAGCCGTTCGGGCGGTCGTACTTGCCGGGAACGACACCTGGCAACGACGCCAGACGTTCTTTGTCCTGAGCAAATTCCGGCAGCGCACGCAGCAATGCCTGAGTATACGGGTGACGCGGCGCATGGAAGATAGCGTGCGCATCGCCCGTTTCTACTACCTGGCCTGCATACATCACGATAATTTTATGTGCCGCTTCCGCCACCAGCGCCAGGTCATGGGTAATTAACACCAGCGCCATGTTCTCTTTCTGCTGTAGCTCCAGCAGCAGTTCGATAATTTGCGCCTGAATGGTCACGTCCAGCGCAGTGGTTGGTTCATCGGCAATCAGCAGTTTTGGCCGACAGGCAATCGCCATGGCGATCATCACGCGCTGGCTCATGCCGCCGGAAAGCTGATGCGGGTAAACATCCAGACGCGATGCCGGATCGGGAATACCGACCAGATTCAGCAGGTCAATCGCTCGCTGACGGCGGGTACTTTTGTTGCCGCCTTGATGCACCTTAATCGCTTCCATAATCTGGAAACCCACGGTGTAGCACGGGTTAAGGCTGGTCATCGGGTCCTGGAAGATCATTGCCACTTCGGCACCCACCAGGTTGCGGCGCTCTTTTTCTGAGATACGCTGCAAATCCTGACCGTTAAACTCCAGCTTTTCCGCCATTACGCGGCCCGGATAATCAATCAGCCCCATAATCGCCAGCGAACTGACCGATTTACCAGAGCCGGACTCACCCACAATCCCGACCACTTCACCCTGTTTTACGCTGTAGCTGATGCGGTCTACAGCGCGGAACGGTGCGCTTTCGTCGCCGAAATGCACCGATAATTTATCTACATTTAATAACGCCATCTCGAACCTCTTACTGCTTCAGTTTGGGATCGAGCGCGTCACGCAGACCGTCACCCATCAGGTTAAATGCCAGCACCGTCAGCAGGATCGCCAGACCCGGGAAGGTCACGACCCACCAGGCGCTTTGCGCGAACTGCAACACGTCAGAGAGCATGGTGCCCCACTCCGGCGTTGGCGGCTGCGCGCCCATGCCGAGGAAACCAAGAGCAGCCATATCGAGAATGGCGTTAGAGAAACCGAGCGACGCCTGAACAATCAGCGGCGCAAGGCAGTTCGGGAAGATGTTAATAAACATCTGGCGCATTGCCCCGGCACCCGCCACGCGAGACGCGGTGACGTAATCGCGGTTAACTTCCACCAGCACGGCGGCGCGGGTTAAGCGCACATAATGCGGCAGCGCAACGAAGGTTAGCGCCAGCGCGGCGTTACCAATCGACGGGCCGAAAATCGCCACCAGCACCAGTGCCAGCAGTAGACTTGGCAGCGCCAGCATGATATCGACCACGCGCATGATGATGTTATCGACCAGACCGCCAAAGTAACCAGCGATCAGGCCGAGAATAACGCCCATAATCAGCGATAACACCACTACCAGACAGCCAACCAGCAGCGACAAGCGCGCGCCGTACATCAGCCGCGACAGCACATCACGCCCCACGTCATCAGTGCCCAGCAAGTGCGCCATGCTGCCGCCTTCCTGCCAGGCAGGCGGGGCAAGCAGTGCATCGCGGAACTGTTCCGCTGGGTTATAGGGTGCAATCCAGTTGGCAAAGATCGCGATAAACAGCACGATGACGACGTAAACCAGCCCGACAACCGCGCCTTTGTTGCGTTTAAAATAGTGCCAGAACTCCTGTAACGGGGTCATCGGCACCGGTGCGCTAATCACTTTATTTTCAGTAACCTGTGACATGATGCCCCCTTACTTCTTATGACGAATACGCGGGTTCACCACGCCGTACAGCAGATCGACCAGCAGGTTGACGAGGATAATCATCGTCGCCACCAGCAATACGCCGCCCTGCACTACCGGATAATCGCGGCGTTGCAGTGCGTCAATCAACCAGCGCCCCAGACCCGGCCACGAGAAGATGGTTTCAGTCAGAATCGCCCCCGCCAGCAATGTTCCCACCTGCAGGCCGATAACGGTCACCACCGGCAGCATCGCGTTACGCAGCGCATGGACGATAATCACCCGCATCCGGGTAAGACCTTTGGCACGCGCGGTGCGGATATAATCTTCGCCCAGCACTTCCAGCATCGAGGAGCGCGTCATACGCACAATGACCGCCAGCGGAATAGTACCCAGCACAATGGCGGGCAGGATCATATGGGCGACGGCATCGATAAAGTTACCGTCTTCACCCCAGATGGCGGTGTCGATCAGCATAAAACCGGTTAACGGATTGGAATCATCGAGGAACACCATGTCGCTCACGCGACCGGAGACAGGCGTCAGGTTCCAGTGCACCGAAACCAGCATGATCAACATCATGCCCCACCAGAAAATTGGCATCGAGTAGCCGGTCAGCGCCAGGCCAACCGCTGTGTGATCGAAAATGGAACCACGTTTAACCGCAGCCAGCACACCAACCGGAATCCCGACTGCGGTCGCAAAAATCATCGCGCAGACGCCAAGTTCCAGCGTGGCCTGAAAGCGCGGCACGAACTCTTCCCATACCGGAATTCGGCTTTTCATGGAAATGCCTAAATCACCGTGCATTACGCCCCAAATGTAATGGAGATACTGCTGCCACATCGGTTTATCTAAGCCGAGTTCAGCCAGCAATTGCGCGTGACGCTCTGGGGAGATCCCACGTTCGCCCGCCATGATCATCACCGGATCGCCCGGGATCATGTGGACAAAGGCAAATGTGAGAAGGGTAATACCGATAAACGTGGGGATGACGAGTCCCAAACGTCGGAGAATAAACTGCAACATAACCCGGATTCTCTATAGTGACCCGCAGCCTGGAACTGCGTGTCTGTATTGCTCACAAATCAATTCCCGCCCTTGTGGGACAGGGAATGAAGTATTGCTGCCGGATGGCGCTGCACGCAGAGGCACAGCGCCACCGGGTATGCAGATTGTTGACAAAGAGCGCTTTGTTTATGCCGGATGCGGCGCAAACGCCTTATCCGACCTACAAAATCGTGCAAACTCAATACATTGCAGAGTTTTCGTAGGCCTGATAAGCGGAGCGCATCAGGCAGTTTTGCCTTTGCCATCAGTCTTGTATGGCTTTAATTATTCGATAGAGACATTTTCGAAGTGATGTTTGCCTAATGGATCAACCACATAGCCTTTAACTTCTTTGCGTACCGGTTCAAACACGGTGGAGTGAGCGATGATCAGTGCCGGAGCCTGATCGTGCATCACGACCTGTGCTTGTTTGTACAGTTCAACACGTTTATTGTGGTCGTCGGTAGCACGCGCCGGTTGAATCAGATCTTCAAACGGTTTGTAGCACCATTTTGAGTAGTTGGAGCCTTGTTCAGAGGCGGCGCAGCTGAACAGGGTGGCGAAGAAGTTATCCGGATCCCCGTTATCGCCAGTCCAGCCCATCATTACCGTCTGATGCTCGCCATCTTTCGCACGCTTGAGGTACTCACCCCATTCGTAGGTGACGATTTTGGCCTGCACGCCCACTTTCGCCCAGTCTGCCTGAATCATCTCCGCCATGCGGCGAGCATTCGGGTTATACGGACGTTGTACCGGCATTGCCCACAGGTCGATGGAGAAACCTTTTTCCAGACCCGCTTCTTTCAGCAAGGCTTTCGCTTTTTCAGGATCGTAAGTGTAGTCCTGAACGTCGTCGTTATAGCCCCACATGGTTGGCGGGATCAGGTTTTTCGCTGATACGCCCGCGCCCTGATAAACCGCTTTGATGATGGCGTCTTTGTTCACCGCGTAGGTCAGAGCCTGGCGAACTTTCACGTCATCCAGTGGTTTTTTCTGCACGTTATACGAGAGATAACCGACGTTCAGCCCCGGCATTTCCATCAGGTTGATGGATTTATCCTGCTTCATGCGGGCGATATCTGCCGGGTTCGGGTACGGCATCACCTGGCATTCGTTCTTCTGCAATTTCGCGTAACGCACGGAAGCGTCAGGAGTAATAGAGAAGACCAGCGTATCGATCTTCGGTTTGGTGCCCCAGTAGCCATCAAACGCTTTATAGCGAATACGGGAATCTTTCTGGTACTGCTGTAACTGGAACGGGCCGGTACCGATTGGGTTGAGGTCCAGTTTTTCCGGTGTACCGGCTTTCATCATCGCGTCAGCATATTCTTTTGACAGAATAGAGGCGAAGTCCATTGCCAGGTCAGCGAGGAACGGCGCTTCCGGGCGAGTCAGCACAAACTGAACGGTGTTATCGTCCACCTTTTTCACTTCGCTGATCAGCTCTGGCAAGCCCATGCCTTCGAAGTATTCGTAGCTGCCGCCAGAGACTTTATGGTACGGGTTTTGCGCGTTTTTCTGACGATCGAACGAGAACACTACATCATCGGCATTCAGTTCGCGCGTCGGTTTGAATTCTTTATTGTCGTGCCACTTCACACCTTTACGCAGATGGAAGGTATAGGTTTTACCGTCTTCACTGACTTCCCACTTTTCAGCGAGGCCCGGGATGACTTCAGTGGTGCCGATTTTAAATTCAACCAGACGGTTATAAAGCGGTACGGAAGAGGCGTCATAGGTGGTGCCGGAGGTAAACAGCTGCGGGTTAAACCCTTCCGGAGATCCTTCTGAGCAATAAACCAGAGTTTTAGCCTGAACACTTGCTGCGACGGTCATAGCCACCAGGCTGAGACCAAGCTTCAGCATCCCTGACTTTTTCAAGGAAATACGCATTATTCTGCTCCAATTGTGATGTTTGTTGTTTTAACCCTTTGCAGTGGGTTGTCGCTGCCTGACCTTTTTTGTTTTTTGCCCGGTCGGGTCAACGTTATGAGGTGGGGATGCCGTACTAATTAACATCAGTGTAACAGTGCGGATCCTCCATAAAATGCCCCTCGTGACCTACAATCTGTCAACAGAATGTGAAAACGTCAATACAGCCAACCGGGATTTACACCAACGGTGAGAATCCACAAACAAAGATTAAAAAAACTTCAAACAGCTATTTGCAGCAGAGAAATTTGTGCTACGCCAACACAACCAGAACAATCAGCTTAATATTTAGCAACATTTGGTGATTAAGTTTTATGCATTTAATGAAAAAAATCTGAGGTAAAGGTGGATATCTGAGCGATTAATACCATGAACGCTAAAACGCACAGCGGAAAATGCCAGCGCCAGCCATAAGTAACGCAAAAAAAGATTTAAGCAAATATAAAAAAAGACAATGGTTTCTGTCACAAATCCGTTAATGGATAGTGAGATATGGGGCGCAAATTTGACAGGGAAATGTGTGGTGTGTAGATCGGATAAGGCGGTCGCGCCGCATCCGACAATGGGCCGGTACATTTGCCTGATGCGACGCTGGTGCGTCTTATTAGGCCTACGTCGAGTCGAACCTCCCCGCCCCCGGGGGTTCTCTTCCTCATGAGTTACAGATGCAAAAAAGCCTGCTCGTTGAGCAGGCTTTTCGAATTTGGTCGGTGATAGAGGATTCGAACCTCCGACCCCTTCGTCCCGAACGAAGTGCGCTACCAGGCTGCGCCAATCACCGAATGCGGGGCGCATCTTACTGCGCAGATACGCCCTCGTCAATCCCTTAATAGCAAAATGCCTTTTGATCGGCGAGAAAGTCAGCAGGCCTCTTAGTTAGCCGCCGCCTCTCTTGCCTGCGGGATGTGGCACCAGTTGTTGTTTTCGTTAATTCCACCATCCGGTGAAGTATAGCCAAGACAACCCATGATGGTGTCGTACAGCTCTACATGACGGCGTGGCACTTTCATGTCGGCTTCTTTTTTCAGCTGCGCAAATGCCTGCGCATTGACCGGATTTTCCAGATATTTATCCGACATCCAGACCATCATCGGCACACGGAACTGTTCCGGCGGTGCCAGTTCACGCGGCGTGCCGTGCAGGTGCTCGCGTTCATTAATTGACTCACCGTGGTCAGCTGCATAGAACACAATCGCTTTCTTATCGCGAACCTGATCAATCACGCTGGAAATAAAGTGATCCACATAGGTCACCGAGTTGTCGTATGAGTTGATCATCTGCGCTTTGGTACAGCCGCTATCAACACCAATACATTCCGGCTTCCACTGCGCAAAGCTGCGCGGGTAACGCTGGGTGTAGTTAAAGTGTGAGCCTTTGGTATGCAGAATGATCAGATGCTTACCATCCGGGTTGCGCCCCAGCGATTGCTGCATTTCGTCTACCAGCAACATATCATCTACCGGTTTGCCACGGTTACGTGGCTCCGCACCAATCTGCTCACGATAAGCAATGTTGTCCGCCATCGTATTGCTGTAGAACCACATTTCGCTTTGCATAGCGTAGAGATCAGAACTGAATCCTAACTGCTTCAATACCGCGAAAATGTTCTGTTCTTTTAATGTGCGCTGCGGATTATCTTCTGCTCCACCCTGACGTACAAACATGCAACGCAGTGAGAGTTTGGTTGCAGTATCACAGGAGTAACCACGGAACGCCGCCAGATTTTTCTCCTGAGCCAGTTTCGGTGTGGTATTGCGTTCATAGCCGAAAATGCCCATATGATCCCAGCGCGTGGTTTCACCAATAATGAAAACGACATATGTATCATCAACGTTTTGTGGAGCCTGGTACGTAAACTTCTTCGCAGGGTTAAGGAGAGAATTGTTATCGGAAGATTCATCGACCCGCGCCCAGGCATAAAGACCTAATGCCGAAAGCCAGTTTGATGGCAGATAAGAGTTCGCGACGACGCCGCCATAACTCGGCAAATCAACACCTGTCGCCCTCTCCACTTTCTTCTGCTGGATATCCAGCAAACGAATCGGTGCCCAAACCATAATACCTGCCAGTACGACGACCGCCAGGCTGCGAATACGTTGCCCTGGGGTTCGCAGTTGTCGGAGCAAGGTGTAACGACAGCGGTTATTCCAGATAAGGATAAGAGGCAACGCGCTTACGGCGATTAACCAGAGAATAAAGTTCAGACCAACAACTTCTTTTGACAGGTCGATATCGGTGGTCATGACGGATGCGATGATGCCATAACCAATGACTACATTAAGGAAGGTCATGTAATAGCTGGCACCTGCAGAAAAGAGCACCACCAGCGATGCCAGAATACGCCAGCTGCGGCGGCCAAACAGCGAAAGCAGACGCAGTAAAAAGAAGGTCACCAGTACGGTGGCGGCCAGTTCAACAACAGCAGAAATGCCTTTCCAGACGGTAAAATCGTGCGCATAGCTGCCAAAGCGGCGGTAAAAAACCGCGCCATTCATAAAAAGGCCAATATAGATTGCAAGCAAAAAGCTCAGCTTCTGCTGTGTAATCGATTTGATGTATCTCATGCAAACAAACCCTGGACAAACAGGTGATAACACCCTGCTTAGTGGCTTTTCAGGCCAGGCAGGGGAAAAGTGCGGAGGTAGTCAGATAAGTAAAATCTACACGCGCGAATAAGTAGACCACAGCAAAGGGAAAAAGTGTGGGGAAAGAGTGTGCACGAAGCACAAATTTACAAAAATGCAAGTTTGAAAAGAGACTTTAGCGTTACAAAAAGCAGTAAAAAGGGCCAGTTAACTGGCCCAAATTTTACGCGTTATTGTTTATACATTTCGTTGATGCGTTTGATGCACACTGAAGCTGAAGCCCAGTAGCTCACGGCTGAGCATTAAAGGGAGCCATGCGCCTCACGCAACATTTTCTGCTCTGGCTGGCGAATGGTCGTAGAAAGCGCCAGTGACAGAATCAGCAGGGCGAAAATCACGTAGAAAGTCACATAGAATCCGCCAAACAGTGAAGCGATAATCGAACCACAAATGCTGCCGATACCGAAACCGAGGTAAATGACGCCGTAGTTTTTCGCCAGGTTATTGAGGCCGAAGAACTCACTGACCAGTGACGGGAACACCGTAATCGTGCCACCAAAGTTAAATGCCACACAGGCAATCGCTGCAAAGAACGTCACTGCATTCAATGGTGCAAACAGCAGGGCCGCCATACCCACCAGCGCAATCACCTGACCAATGGTGATAACACGGATACGGGCGATTTTGTCAGACAGAATGCCCAGCACCAGACGACCAGAAAGGTTGGCGATGGAAATAACCGTCACAGCATTGGCTGCGGAAATTGCATCAAGATGCGCCAGACTTTGAGCGATATCTTTCGCTACACCAATCACATACAGACCACTCATGCACGCAGTCAGGAACATAACCGCTAACATCCAGTACTGCGGTTTACGCATCGACTCTGCCAGGGTGTAGTCCTTCTCCACCACACCATTGCTGGTTTTCACTTCCTGCTTCGGCGCATCTTTCATTAACGTTGCGCCAAAGACAATCATCACCAGTACAATCGCGCCCCAAATAACAAAGGTTTTTTCCAGACCCACCGTTTCGAGCAGGTGCGTGTCGATAAATTTAAAACCCAGGCTGCCCAGACCATAAGAACCGATAGCAAAAGCAGAGATAAGTCCCTTACGCTCCGGAAACCACTTCACGCAGTTAGAGAGCGTCAACAGGTAACCCGCACCATCCGCCAGACCAACCAACACACCGGCGCTTAACCACAGCATCATCAGGTTGTTGGAATGTGCTGTCAGGAAGAAACCTAATCCCAGCAAAATGCCGGAAGCCATAGTGACGCGTTTAACACCAAAACGTTCCTGCAATTTGCCCGCAACAGAAGACGAAATTGCCAGCCCCAGACTTAACAAGCCGAAAGAGAAAGCAACCTGGCTTACAGGAGCCCCCAGCTTGGCAGAAAGCGCACCGTTAAACAGACTCCAGGTATAAACCGACCCCAGAGCAAACTGGGTAATGATAGTACCGATGAGTGTCAGCCAGCGAGTACGCTGATAATTTGAAGGTGTCATGGCAGTATTCCTGCAGTAATAAAAAGGAAAAATCTCTGCTGACAACCATAACGAAGTGCGCTTTATGCCTGGGGAAAAACGGCATGAAATGCCATCAGAACGGAATGAAATGCATTAGTTCAGGAATGAATGACTCGACAATTATTCGCCAAATTTATTATTTAGTAAGTTAGTCCCCACTATCGCCACATTAGTTGTTATTTATGGGTTTCAATTGTATCTATAACGTTAAAATCTGGCACTAACCCCCATCGTATACAGATAGTCGCTATTGTTAGTGGTATTTTCTGCCTGAGATAGCGCAGCATAGGCAGCAATATTTTGATTGAGCAACATATCAGCGCCTACGGTGACATCCAGCCAGTTGCCGTTCTGGTTTGTCGCCGTCATCCGGCTCAGGCCTGATTGCGCCTTCCAGATATTCTCGCCAAATTGCTGGTTATAGCTGATTTGCGCCCAGGGTCGGAGATCGCCAAGCCGGGAGTCAACACGCCAGCCTAAGGTACTCACGCTGGCATGCCATAACGGATCGGCCAGCGTGGTAGTACTGTCGCCAAACTCGTTATACATCGAGGTGGTTGTGCCATCGTAATGTAATGCCGCGACCGGGCCGGTTGTAACCTGCTCATATAAAGGAAAATTCCAGCCCATACTCATACTGCTGGTCACATCCACAGGGGTTTCTTCCGCCAGATTGACTTCCAGTCCCAGCGCCCTTTGGCTACTTTGAATACGTTGCGACAAAATATCGTTGTAATCAGGTTGATGATCGCTATCCCAGGTGTAATGCTCTGTGGAATGTCCGGGTTGCGTATCAACGATATATTCTTGTTGCCAGGCGTAAGCTGTGTTGAGAAAAAAGGCACTGATTACCACGCTCGCAAGCAGGCTTAGCTGCCAGCGACCACCGCTTTTTTTTATGATCATTAACACGACTCCAGGGAAGAGCCGAATTCGGCAATATTATTGTCATTGTATGAAGGATATCGGGCATAGTAGCCCTGTATTAAATATTGACTTTTTCACCGATGCGTCAAGAAAAGCGGCTGAAATTTTTACGATCGGGTACATAGCGAGGGAAAGTATGGAACGTTGCGGCTGGGTGAGTCAGGACCCGCTTTATATTGCCTACCATGATAATGAATGGGGCGTGCCTGAAACTGACAGTAAAAAACTGTTCGAAATGATCTGCCTGGAAGGGCAGCAGGCTGGGTTATCGTGGATCACCGTCCTCAAAAAACGCGAAAACTATCGCGCATGCTTTCATCAGTTCGATCCGGTGAAAGTTGCCGCAATGCAGGAAGAGGATGTCGAAAGACTGGTACAGGACGCCGGGATTATCCGCCATCGTGGGAAAATTCAGGCAATTATTGGTAATGCGCGGGCGTACCTGCAAATGGAACAGAACGGCGAACCGTTTGCCGACTTTGTCTGGTCGTTTGTCAATCATCAACCACAGGTGACACAAGCCACAACGTTGAGCGAAATCCCCACATCTACACCCGCCTCCGACGCCCTATCTAAGGCACTAAAAAAACGTGGTTTTAAGTTTGTCGGTACCACAATCTGTTACTCCTTTATGCAGGCATGTGGGCTGGTGAATGATCATGTGGTTGGCTGCTGTTGCCATCCGGGAAATAAACCATGATTCGGGAAGCGCAACGTTCAGAACTCCCCGCGCTCCTCGAACTGTGGCTGGAAAGTACAACCTGGGGGCATCCCTTTATAAAATCGAGTTACTGGCGTGACTGCATTCCGCTGGTGCGGGATGCGTATCTTGCCAACGCGCAAAACTGGGTCTGGGAAGAAGACGGTAAGCTTCTCGGTTTTGTCAGCATTATGGAAGGCCGATTTCTGGCAGCAATGTTTGTCGCACCGAAGGCCGTCAGGCGCGGTATTGGTAAGGCGCTGATGCAGTATGTGCAGCAGCGCCATCCCCATCTGATGCTGGAGGTTTATCAAAAAAATCAACCGGCGATAGATTTCTACCATGCGCAGGGTTTTCACATTGTCGATTGCGCATGGCAGGATGAAACCCAACTACCCACCTGGATTATGAGCTGGCCGGTGGTTCAAACGCTGTAACTGTCAGTTCCGGACCGTTGTATTTTTCCAGCCATGCCAGCGCCGTATTACCCGCACAGCCATTCCCCAGCCGCGAGCTGGGGAGATCTTTGGTCAGCACGTTCACTGCGCCGTTTTTACAAATGCCGTCAGCGGTTAAATCCAAATCCGGCCATGCGCCTTCGTGAATACAAATCACGCCAGGTTTAATTCCCTCGCTAATGACCGCGCCGGCAAGAATTTGCCCGCGTGAGTTCCACAGCCGAACAGTATCGCCATCTTGTATGCCGCGCGTCTGGGCATCGTCAGGATGAATGGTGACAGGCTCACGATTTGCCACCGCGTACAATTCGCGCAGAGAACTGTAATTCAGCTGGCTGTGCAGACGATGCGCCGGATGAGCAGAAAGTACCTGCAACTGTTCCGGTTCGGCATTACCCTGCCATTCGTCCGGCGCCAGCCACATTGGATGCCCCGGGCAATCCGGATAAGCGTAATCGGCAATACGCTGCGAGAAGATTTCAATCTTACCGCTGGCGGTTTTTAATGGATGCGCCTGCGGATCGCGGCGAAAATCGGCGAAGCGAATAAACCGCTCACTGTCCGGGTTTTCCGGCATCTCAATTAACTGGTTGGCTTGCCAGAACTCAGCAAATGGCGGCAATTCAACCTGCTGGCTTGCCCCGCGCTGCCGGGCAACGTTATAAAACGTTTCCAGCCATTGCAGCTCACTTTTTCCTTCCGTAAAACGTGCATAACCGCCCTTCTCCCAACGTTCACTCAACTCGGCAAAAACATCAAAATCATTACGCGCTTCATCGCGTGGCGGCACCACTTGCTTCATCGGCACCAGATGCTGATTACTGTAATCACCGGTCATGGTGAGATCATTACGCTCAAAAGAGGTGGTCGCAGGCAGAACGATATCCGCGTGTTTCGCCGCAGCCGTCCAGAAGCATTCGGAGATCACCACCAGCTCCGGTTTTTGCCAGGCACGGATCAGGCGATTGGTATCCTGATGATGAGTAAAGTTGGCACCACCCGCCCACCAGATAAAACGAATATCCGGGAAATGTCGGTCCATACCGTTATGTTGATATGCGCCACCAGGGTTTTCCAGTGCTTCAACAATGCGGGCGACAGGGATTTTATCTACCGCATCGGTGCCACCCGGCAAGCTGCCCTGCATGGAAGAGAGCACCGCAGCGCGGCGCGTGGGGTTACCACCATTGGCAAAATGGTAAGAAAGACCAAAACCGCCGCCGGGTGTGCCGATTTGCCCCAACATTGCCGCCAGCGTGACGATCATCCAGTGTTTTTGCTCACCAAACTGTTGGCGCTGCATTCCCCAGCCTGCCATCAGCATGGTTGTATTTTGGTGGAAAATAGCCGCCAGCTCGCGGATTTTCGCTGCGCCAACACCACAAATCTCTGCCGCCCATTCGGCGTTTTTCGCTATTCCGTCACTCTCGCCCAGCAAATAAGAGGCGAAGACAGCATAACCTGTGGTGCAACGCGCCAGAAACGCTTCGTCGTGCCAACCATTTTCCACCAGCGTATGGGCGATCCCCAGCATCAACGCAACATCGGTGCCCATGTGCGGTGCCACCCACTCCATTTTATCGCCAAAGAAATCGACGGTTTCCGATCGCATTGGATCAATGCAGATCAGCTTTTTCCCGCTGTCACGCAGTGCGGAAAAGTAAGAAAGCCCCTGCTCATCGGATGCATTCCACGCAATTTTCAGCGTATTGAGTGGGTTAGCACTCCACAGCACCACGACATCGCTATGTTCCAGCACCAGCGGCCAACTGGTTTGCTGTTGATAAACTTCGCTGCCACCCACGACATACGGCATGATCGCCTGTGCCGCGCCGGTCGAATAATCCCCCAGATGCCCAGTATAACCGCCTGCCAACGCCATATAGCGTTGTAATAATGTCGAGGCCTTATGCAGCACGCCGTTTGAACGCCAGCCGTAGGAACCAGCAAAAATCGATGCCGGACCATAAGCCTCACGAATGCGTTTATGTTGATGGTGAATAAGCTCCAGCGCCTCATCCCAACTCACGCGAACAAATTCATCCTGCCCACGAATGCCTTGCGGATTTTCCGGTGACGCAAGAAAGCCTTTGCGCACCATTGGAAATCGCACCCGCGTATTGCTGTGAACCTGGTCGCGAACCGCGCTCTGCAAGGAGTTTTCCATTCCTGTGGCTAACGCGCCACGCGAGCTAAACACGGTTTCGCCGTCGGTTTCAACCAGCATAGGCCCCCAGTGGGCGGCAGTCAGAACGGAATATCGTGAGGATGAGTTGGCCAAACCGAAGACTCCTGAAAGGTTAGATGTATTGAGCAGTTAAATATTACTTACAAATTTCCGAGTATTCCCAGGAATAATCTTCATGCTCACGCGGCATAATCTCCCGCCACGGAACCCGTGGCAAAGAATAAAAAGGTTATTAAGGATTAACAATGAAGAAACGTGTTTATCTTATTGCCGCCGTAGTGAGTGGCGCTCTGGCGGTATCTGGCTGTACAACTAACCCTTACACCGGCGAACGCGAAGCAGGTAAATCTGCTATCGGCGCAGGTCTGGGCTCTCTCGTTGGCGCGGGTATTGGTGCGCTCTCTTCTTCGAAGAAAGATCGCGGTAAAGGCGCGCTCATTGGCGCAGCAGCAGGCGCAGCTCTGGGCGGCGGCGTTGGTTATTACATGGATGTGCAGGAAGCGAAGCTGCGTGACAAAATGCGCGGCACTGGTGTTAGCGTAACCCGCAGCGGGGATAACATTATCCTCAATATGCCGAACAATGTGACCTTCGACAGCAGCAGCGCAACCCTGAAACCGGCGGGCGCTAACACCCTGACCGGCGTGGCAATGGTACTGAAAGAGTATCCGAAAACGGCGGTTAACGTGATTGGTTATACCGACAGCACGGGGAGTCACGACCTGAACATGCGTCTCTCCCAGCAGCGTGCGGATTCCGTTGCCAGCGCGTTGATCACCCAGGGCGTGGACGCCAGCCGCATCCGTACTCAGGGCCTTGGCCCGGCTAACCCAATCGCCAGCAACAGCACCGCAGAAGGTAAGGCGCAAAACCGCCGTGTAGAAATTACCTTAAGCCCACTGTAATCCCTTTCATGTCAGGTGATGCAGAAATCACCTGGCATTCTTCAGTTTTCCTTCATCATATTTCAGGCTAAGGTGATCGCCTTATCAGTGAATGGAGAGAAGCATGAAGCCGTCCGTTATCCTCTACAAAGCCTTACCTGATGATTTACTGCAACGCCTGCAAGAACATTTCACCGTTCACCAGGTAGCAAACCTCAGCCCACAAACCGTCGAACAAAATGCAGCAATTTTTGCCGAAGCTGAAGGCTTGCTGGGTTCAAATGAGAATGTTGATGCCGCATTGCTGGAAAAAATGCCGAAACTGCGTGCCACATCAACGATCTCCGTCGGCTATGACAATTTTGATGTCGATGCGCTTACCGCCCGAAAAATTCTGCTGATGCACACACCAACCGTATTAACAGAAACCGTCGCCGATACGCTGATGGCGCTGGTGTTGTCTACCGCTCGTCGGGTTGTGGAGGTAGCAGAACGGGTAAAAGCAGGCGAATGGACCGCGAGTATAGGCCCGGACTGGTACGGCACTGACGTTCACCATAAAACACTGGGCATTGTCGGGATGGGACGGATCGGCATGGCGCTGGCACAACGTGCGCACTTTGGCTTCAACATGCCCATCCTCTATAACGCGCGTCGCCACCATAAAGAAGCAGAAGAACGCTTCAACGCCCGCTACTGCGATTTGGATACTCTGTTACAAGAGTCAGATTTCGTTTGCCTGATCCTGCCGTTAACGGATGAGACGCATCATCTGTTTGGCGCAGAACAATTCGCCAAAATGAAATCCTCCGCCATTTTCATTAATGCCGGACGTGGCCCGGTGGTTGATGAAAATGCACTGATTGCTGCATTGCAGAAAGGGGAAATTCACGCCGCCGGGCTGGATGTCTTCGAACAAGAGCCACTGTCCGTAGATTCGCCGTTGCTCTCAATGGCCAACGTCGTCGCATTACCGCATATTGGATCTGCCACCCATGAGACGCGTTATGGCATGGCCGCCTGTGCCGTGGATAATTTGATTAATGCGTTACAAGGAAAGGTTGAGAAGAACTGTGTGAATCCGCACGTCGCGGACTAAGCCGCGACTGCGAGGAGTAAAGCCCGATAATCGCTCGGGCTTTTACTCTTTATTGGGTTGCAGTAACTGCTGTAGTCCAGGCCTGATTAAACGCCTGATGTTGTGCCGGTAATGGCGCAATCAGTTTGTTATATTCACTTGCCTGCTGTGAAGTCGGGAACTGGATGCCATTTGCGACAAAGCTCACCTGAGTACCTTGCTGAGCAATGTAGTCTCCAACCATCACCAGTTGTTGCGTGAAAGTTTGTGCCGCCGGAATCAACGGTTGCAATGCATCAGCTGGCGTCGTTACCACTTTGGTGAATGCCTGATCAAAGACCGGTTTCAGGTCATCACTCTGTTTTAACGCAGAGTGCGCAGCATCGGCCTGCAACTTCGCATTTTGCAGCTGTTGCGCCAGCACACCCAGCGAACCGTTCATTTCACGCAGCGGACCGCTTTGCGTAACGTAATCCTGCGGTACGCGAATTGCGTTAACGCTGTCTACAACCGGGCGCAGACCGGAATCCATCGCCTGATTCACCTGCTGAGAATAACCATACAGAATCGCGTAATCAGAGACAAAAGGACCAAACTGTTTTTTCTGATCGGCAGTCAGGGTTGGTAGACGTTCACCGCTACGCATCACTGTATTCTGCAGGAAGTCGATAAACGCTTTACGCTGATCGCCTTCTTTATCAAAACACCCACTCAGGCTAACTACCATTAATAACGCCGCAAGAGGCGCAAACCAGCGAGAGCAGGACTTTCCTGTCGCCATTTTCTTACTCCTTTCACCCAAAAAAAGCGCACAACGACACACGCGTGTCTGACGTGACAAGGATAGTCCAGGACAGGCTTGCAGGATACCCTTTCTACATAATCTTCCTGGTAAAATCATGGAGAAAATGAAACAAGGTTAATTTGTTGTTTCATTGTTAAAAAATGATATTGCCGTTGCCTTTTTTGTAGCCAGAGATTTACGCCTTCGCAGAACGTTAGATTTTCGAAATCTTTACAAACCGGGAGTGGTAAGAGATATATCGGCATTTATCAGATCGTTAGGTGGCTATAAGTCACGCTAAATGACTGGCTGAATCGAATCATAGTCAGAGTATGCCCTGACTACACCCCGCTGTGTCTGTTTTTCCCGACTATTCTTAATGAGCTTCGATGCAATTCACGATCCCGCAGTGTGATTTGAGGAGTTTTCAATGGAATATAAAGATCCAATGCATGAGCTGTTGAGCAGCCTGGAACAGATTGTTTTTAAAGATGAAACGCAGAAAATTACCCTGACGCACAGAACAACGTCCTGTACCGAAATTGAGCAGTTACGAAAAGGGACAGGATTAAAAATCGATGATTTCGCCCGGGTTTTGGGCGTATCAGTCGCCATGGTAAAGGAATGGGAATCCAGACGCGTGAAGCCTTCAAGTGCCGAACTAAAATTGATGCGTTTGATTCAAGCCAACCCGGCATTAAGTAAGCAGTTGATGGAATAGGCTTTTATCCACTTTATTTCTGTTTACGGTCCTGATAACAGGACCGTTTTCCAACCGATTAATCATAAATATGAAAAATAATTGTTGCATCACCCACCAATGCGTGGCTTAATGCACATCAACGGTTTGACGTACAGACCATTAAAGCAGTGTAGTAAGGCAAGTCCCTTCAAGAGTTATCGTTGATACCCCTCGTAGTGCACATTCCTTTAACGCTTCAAAATCTGTAAAGCACGCCATATCGCCGAAAGGCACAATTAATTATTAAAGGTAATACACTATGTCCGGTAAAATGACTGGTATCGTAAAATGGTTCAACGCTGACAAAGGCTTCGGCTTCATCACTCCTGACGATGGCTCTAAAGACGTGTTCGTACACTTCTCTGCTATCCAGAACGATGGTTACAAATCTCTGGACGAAGGTCAGAAAGTGTCCTTCACCATCGAAAGCGGCGCTAAAGGCCCGGCAGCTGGTAACGTAACCAGCCTGTAATCTCTGCTTAAAAGCACAGAATCTAAGATCCCTGCCATTTGGCGGGGATTTTTTTATTTGTTTTTCAGGAAATAAATAATCGGTCACGTAATAAAATCTATTATTATTTTTGTGAAGAATAAATTTGGGTGTAATGAGAATGCGTAACGCCGTAAGAAAGGCGGGAATAACTTCCCGCCGAAGATTCTTACTCTTTCAATTTGCAGGCTAAAAACGCGGCCAGCTCATAATTCTCCTGTTTAATATGCAATTCACACAGTGAATCTCTTATCATCCAGGTGAAAAATAAAAGCGTGAAACAAATCACTATTAAAGAAAGTAATCTATATTTCTGCGGCATCCCAGCCTCCTGTGTTGATTTCCAACGAGTAAGAGGCTAACCTTATGGTGTTCAGGCATAGGGTAGCCTCACTTTGTACTGACCCCAGAAAGTTGGACAGTTAAACACGAGGCATATAGGTCTGATTCCGATATTCAATTGGAGTCAGACCTTTTAATTTCAGGCTAATTCTTCTGCTGTTGTAGTATTCAATATATTCCGTAACAGCATCCTTCAGCTCGCTTATATTACTGAACTCATCAAGATAAAAACACTCCGACTTTAAGGTTCCAAAGAAACACTCCACCACAGCATTATCCAGACAATTGCCTTTTCTGGACATGCTTTGTTTAATACCATGTTCTTTAAGGATATTTTGATATCTTCTCATACGATACTGCCATCCCTGGTCAGAGTGCAGAACAGGATGCTCGTGAGGATTAAGCTTTTTGAATGCCTGATCGAGCATATTCTCGACCATGTTCATCACTGGTCTTTCCGAAAGGCTGTAAGAAATAACTTCATTGTTGAAGAGATCTATTACTGGAGACAAATACAGCTTGCGCCCATTGACTGCAAATTCAGTAACATCGGTAACCCACTTCTCGTTTGGCCGCGTAGCCTTGAAATCTCTTTGGAGAACATTGGGGGCGGTTTGCCCTACCTCTCCTCTGTAAGAGCGGTATCGCTTGACCTTAATCGCTGCCTTCAGTGAGAGGATTCCCATCAGGCGCTGAACAGCTTTATGGTTAATCTGTTTCCCTTCTCGATGAAGAGACAGCGTTACCCTACGGTATCCGTATCGGCCTCTATTCTCATGATAAATCTCACCAATACGCTTTTTAACGTCCGCATACTTGTCAGGCTTGCTGAGAGCCTTTAGATGGTAATAAAACGTACTGCGCGGTATCTCCGCAGCCCTGAGAAGCTCATCAAGAGGATAAAACTGCCTTAGCTCGTTGAGTACTTTCACTTTTTCGTGGGATGAGCTAAGGCTTTCAGCTTTTTTAGATACACAAGCCGCGTTTCAAGAAATCGAACTTGCCTTTCAAGATCCTCAATGCGTCGGTCTTTTGACAGCTCCAATGCTGATGCCGCTTTTTCTGGATCAACTGATATTGCAATGTTTCTTTTGGTGCCAATCTTGAGCGCGCGTAAACCAGCTTCTCCGCGCTCTTCATAAACCTTCAGCCACCTGGCTACAGAACCACTACCAGCAAGCATAAAGTGAGCAGCAGCCTGATTAAGGGACATGTGCTGCTCGATCACCGCTTTCACGACCTTAATACGCAACTCAGGATCAGCACTAACACCTTTAGGTTTGGGAATTAAACCTTTTTCTCCATGTTTTTCATAGAGGGCAACCCATGTCCTGACCTGGGTTCGGGGGACACCAAAACGTGCCGAGATGATCCTGTAACCATCATCAGTAGTGAAGTAGTGATTCACGACTTCAAGGCGCTTTTCAAAAGGGTATTTTGGCTTTGACATATCAGGGGCTATTCCATTTCATCGTCCAACAAAATGGGTGCAGTACACTTTGATTTATAGTCAGGTGGGGCTTTTCTCTGTCTGCCTTTCGGTGAATACCTGAGACAAACAGCCTCAAGCACCCGTGGCTATTCCAGCTTAATAAGTTCGTTTCTTCTCCTTGATATAATCCTAAAAAAATCTCATAAAATTAATATATGAGATAATCTTTATTCAGCAGAAGATTATTAAAGGTTGCTGTATTATTTAGCGATAAAAAAAGCCTGCCAGATGGCAGGCTTTTTAATAACGGCGTTATTACTGCAACAGCGAAATATCCGCAACGCGCAGGAACAGTTCGCGCAGTTTTTCCAGCATGGTCAGACGGTTGATACGCAATTCTTTATCATCAACCATGACCATCACTTTATCGAAGAAAGCATCGACCGGTTCACGCAGCTCAGCCAGTTCGACCAGCGCATCCTGGTAACGACCTTCCGCAAAGTACGGCTCCAGCTTGTCACGTAGCACCACAACCTGCATCGCCAGTTTAATTTCTTCCGGCTCTTTCAGAGTAGAGGCATTCACGCGATCGCTCAGCACTTCATCAGATTTCGCCAGGATGTTAGATACACGCTTGTTCGCCGCCGCCAGTGCTGCAGCTGCTTCCAGGGTACGGAAGTGCGATACCGCTTTCATACGGGCATCGAAATCAGCCGGACGAGTCGGACGACGCGCCAGTACCGCCTGGATGGTGTCAACGGTGTAACCTTCGTCCTGATACCAGGCGCGGAAGCGACCGAGCATAAAGTCGATAACATCATCAACCACGTTGGCATTAGTCAGCTTATCGCCATACAGACGCACTGCTTCTTCGGTCAGCGTTTGCAGATCAAGGTTGAGGTTCTTCTCAACGATAATACGCAGCACGCCAAGTGCGGCACGACGCAGCGCAAACGGGTCTTTGTCGCCTTTCGGATGCTGGCCGATACCGAAGATACCCGCCAGGGTATCCATCTTGTCAGCAATCGCCAGCGCACAGGCTACCGGGTTAGACGGCAGGTCATCACCGGCAAAGCGCGGCTGATACTGCTCATTCAGCGCGACAGCTACGTCTTCCGCTTCGCCATCGTGACGCGCGTAGTGCATCCCCATAACGCCCTGGGTGTCGGTGAACTCGAAGACCATGTTGGTCATCAGGTCACACTTAGACAGCAGGCCCGCACGGGTAGCGTGGTTAACGTCAGCGCCAATCTGTTCAGCAATCCAGCCGGCCAGCGCCTGAATGCGGTCAGTTTTGTCGCGCAGCGTCCCCAACTGTTGCTGGAACAACACGGTTTGCAGGCGCGGCAGGTTATCTTCAAGACGTTTTTTACGGTCGGTATTGAAGAAGAACTCGGCATCCGCCAAACGTGGACGAACGACTTTCTCGTTACCGGAGATAATCTGCTGCGGATCTTTCGATTCGATGTTGGCAACGAAGATAAAGTTCGGCAGCAGTTTGCCGTCGTTCGCATACACCGGGAAGTACTTCTGGTCACCTTTCATGGTGTAAACCAGTGCTTCAGACGGCACCGCGAGGAATTTCTCTTCGAATTTCGCGGTCAGAACGACCGGCCACTCCACCAGCGAAGCCACTTCTTCCAGCAGGCTTTCACTTAAATCAGCGTTACCGCCAATCTTACGTGCTGCTTCTTCAGCATCGGCTTTAATCTTCGCCTTACGTTCTTCGTAATCGGCGATGACTTTCCCGCGCTCACGCAGAATTTCTGGATACTGATCGGCATTGTCGATAGTGAATTCCGGCTCGCCCATAAAGCGGTGGCCGCGAATCACGCGATCGGACTGAATACCCAGAATGGTAGCCGGAATAACTTTGTCGCCCAGCAGCAGGGTCACGGTGTGAACCGGACGCACAAAGTGCACGTCGCTTGCGCCCCAACGCATCAGTTTCGGGATCGGCAGTTTCGCCAGCGAAGTCGCAACCATATTCGGCAGCAGTGCTTCGGTGCTTTCGCCCTTCACATGGGCGCGATACAGCAGCCATTCGCCTTTATCGGTAGTCAGACGCTCAGCCTGGTCAACGGTAATACCGCAACCACGCGCCCAACCTTCTGCCGCTTTACTCGGTTTGCCTTCAGCGTCGAACGCCTGAGCAATTGCCGGACCACGTTTTTCGATTTCACGATCCGGTTGCGCCTCCGCCAGGTTAGCGACTTTCAGCGCCAGACGACGCGGAGCAGCAAACCATTGAACGGTGCCGTGTGCGAGGCCAGCGTTATCCAGCTCCGCAGTAAAGTTCGCAGCAAAGGACTCAGCCAGGCTGCGTAGTGCTTTTGGTGGCAGCTCTTCAGTGCCGATTTCCACCAGAAAAGTTTTCTCAGACATAGCCGCCTCTTACTTATCTTTGTTGCACATCGGGAAGCCGAGGGCTTCACGGGAAGCGTAGTATGCTTCTGCCACTGCTTTGGTCAGGGTGCGAATGCGCAGAATATAGCGCTGACGCTCGGTGACGGAGATGGCTTTACGCGCATCCAGCAGGTTGAAGCTGTGGGCGGCTTTCAGAATACGCTCGTAGGCTGGCAGCGGCAGCGGATTTTCCAGCGCCAGCAGTTGCTGCGCTTCTTTCTCGTACTGCTCGAAGCAGGTGAACAGGAAGTCCACATCCGCGTATTCGAAGTTGTAAGTGGACTGCTCCACTTCGTTCTGATGGAACACGTCGCCGTAGGTGGTTTTACCCAGCGGGCCGTCGCTCCAGACCAGGTCGTAAACGCTGTCTACGCCCTGAATGTACATGGCCAGACGTTCCAGACCGTAGGTGATCTCACCGGTAACCGGTTTACATTCCAGACCACCAACCTGCTGGAAGTAAGTGAACTGCGTCACTTCCATGCCGTTTAGCCACACTTCCCAGCCCAGCCCCCAGGCACCCAGCGTCGGGTTTTCCCAGTTATCTTCCACGAAACGGATGTCGTGGATGGTCGGGTCCATGCCCAGCTCTTTCAGAGAACCGAGGTACAGCTCCTGAATATTGTCCGGCGATGGCTTAATGACCACCTGGAACTGATAGTAGTGCTGTAAACGGTTGGGGTTTTCGCCGTAGCGACCATCGGTCGGGCGACGAGAAGGCTGAACATAAGCAGCCGCCATCGGTTCTGGCCCCAGCGCGCGCAGACAGGTCATTGGGTGAGAGGTTCCCGCGCCGACTTCCATGTCCAATGGTTGAACAATGGTGCAGCCCTGGCGAGCCCAGTAATCCTGTAAGGTCAGGATCAAGCCCTGGAAGGTCCTGGTATCAAACTTTTGCATATTATTTCGTGCTGGATACGTGTGGATTTAAAGGAAGGGATCAGTATACCCGCTGGATGGAAGATATACAGTACGAAACGGGAAAAAGCAGGGCTTAACGCATGGAAAGATGCAAAAAATGGCCATCCGCGTCAAAAGAACAGACAAACTGCTCTTTCCGGAAGGTATAACCGCGCATTTCATAGCTTCCCTGGAACTGTTCGAAGGCGGTGACGTCGATTTTTTGCTCGCCGGTGTTATAACGTTTTGCCGCCTGATCCTTGCATAACGCTTCCATATTCAACGAACGCAGAGGATCAACCTTTACCCGTTGTGCTTTCTGCACGGGTGGCGGTGTAGAACAACCCACTAGCACAATAAGCGCCATTGCCGGAAAGAAAGCGTTCATCATCATTAAATTACCGTCTGGTTTGCAGGTGAGTCTTATTATTTATATCGGTATAGTGGCTGATATCTTACGAATTTCCTTAAGCCTCTATAAGCTGTAGTGATAAAACTCAGATTATTCCAGTGCGCCAACTGAATGATTTATCGGTCAGACTTTTTTTAACCAGATACAGAGACACAGATGCAGCCCAAAATTTACTGGATTGATAACCTGCGAGGGATAGCGTGTTTAATGGTGGTGATGATTCACACCACTACCTGGTATGTGATCAATGCTCATAGTGTTAGCCCCATCACCTGGGATATCGCCAATGTTCTGAATTCTGCCTCTCGTGTCAGCGTGCCGCTATTTTTCATGATTTCCGGCTATCTCTTTTTTGGCGAACGCAGCGCCCAGTCGCGTCATTTCTTGCGTATCGGCTTATGCCTGTTTTTTTATAGCGCAATCGCGCTGCTCTACATTGCGCTGTTTACCTCCATCAATGTGGAGTTAGCGCTGAAAAACCTGCTGCAAAAGCCAGTGTTTTACCATTTATGGTTTTTCTTCGCGATTGCAGTGATTTATCTGGTTTCACCGCTGATTCAGGTGAAGAACGTCGGCGGAAAAATGTTGCTGGTGCTAATGGTGGTGATTGGTATCATCGCTAACCCAAACACCGTGCCGCAGAAAATCGACGGTTTTGAATGGCTGCCAATTAACTTATATATCAATGGCGATACTTTTTACTACATCCTTTATGGCATGTTGGGCCGCGCTATAGGGATGATGGACACACAGCATAAAGCACTGTCGTGGGTGAGCGCCGCACTGTTTGCGACGGGGGTTTTTATTATCTCTCGTGGGACATTATATGAATTACAGTGGCGCGGAAATTTTGCCGATACCTGGTATCTTTACTGTGGGCCGATGGTTTTTATCTGCGCAATCGCGTTATTGACTCTGGTTAAAAACACGCTGTATACGCGTACCATTTGCGGACTTGGCTTAATCTCCCGCCATTCGTTAGGTATATACGGGTTCCATGCATTGATTATCCATGCACTGCGCACCCGGGGGATTGAGCTTAAAAACTGGCCAATACTGGATATTATTTGGATCTTTTGTGCGACGCTGGCAGTGAGTTTATTACTTTCTATGCTGGTACAACGAATCGACAGAAACAGATTAGTGAGTTAAGTAGAAGCCCGGTCACATTGGACTGACCGGGCTTACGTGAATTATTCGCTGTATTCTTCCTGGGTAACCTGTGTTTCTTTTGGTGGGTTTATTCCGGCATCACGAATATTCTTCTGCACCGCTACTGCACCAAACAAGCTTAAGAAGAAAGCCAGCCCATAAAAGCCTTTTTCGCTGAGTAATAACGTTGCATTCCATAGACCTACCAGCAACAACGCAACAGAGATAATAAAGACCGTCAGGCAAGTCATATAATAAATGGGGGTGGTAGGTATGCCTTCATACTTGTCCCGAACGGTCTTTTGATAAGACGCCGCGGAAAACAAACCTAATACCAGTACGGCAAAATAATACCCTTTTTCATTTAACTGCATCTCTGCATTCCATAGTCCTAACAGATAGGTAACAATACCGCCAATAAGGGCTACCCATGAAACAATACTAAATGCCGGAGAATAGGTTGATATTTTGTTGTCCATCACAGTATTCCTTTCATTCCTGAATGTGTAAGAACTTTATGTTGCTCATGCCGAGCGAAACAAACGCATTTGACCAAACAAGCAGACAAAAAAGGCGATGGGATAGATCACCATTTCATAAGCATTGATAGGTGCGTTTAAAACACCGATAAACAAGAGACCGATAGTGATTAACGCTACCAACTGACAGACGTGGATAAAAAAATCATCCAGTTGCCCAAGTTTTTCTGCGCGAAGATATGCATAGTTGCCAAAAGTTGCCGTCATTAACACGCCAAGAAAATAGCCTTTTCCACTTAACAATGGGCATGAGATCCATAGCCCAACCAGATAAACCAGCGCCCCGACAACAAATAATAGTTTTGCCACAGTCTTTGAGGTTTTCATAACGATCTCCATATCTACCAGCGATACATTACGAGTAACCAACGAAAGACAAAACTGAAAAATGCCATTAACAAATGATTTTCAGAATAAATTCATACTAAATATTAATTAATTATTTATATATATAGATGTGAATTATCCCCCACCCGGTCAGGCAGGGGATAACGTTTACGCCATTAATGGCAGAAGTTGCTGATAGAGGCGACGGAACGTTTCTCGTCGTGGCTGATAAGCGGCATAACGCTGCGCATCTGGTAGATGCGACTGTTCTAACGGTAGTTGCGGCAACAACTCAATGAGCGATTTCTCTGGATTCGCCGCAATCTGCGCCAGCCTTGCTGCGCCCAGTGCTGGCCCCACATCGCCACCCGTGCGGTAATCCAGTTGCTGACCGCTAATGTCCGCCAGCATTTGACGCCAGTACTCACTACGCGCCCCGCCACCAATCAACGTAACACTTTGCGGTTTAATGCCGCAGGCATGCACGACATCCATGCCATCTGCCAGCGCATAACCCACGCCTTCCAGCACTGCTCGCGCCAGTTCATTGGGGCCATGTTGATGAGTCAAACCAAAGAAAACCCCTTTCGCCTGGGGATTATTGTGTGGTGTACGCTCGCCAGAAAGATAAGGCAGAAACCAAACTGGCTCGGCACTTTCATCAGCCTGTCGAGCTGCAGTGATTAAAGCAGGGACATTGCTCAGGCCGGTTAATTTCGCGGCCCAATCCAGACACGAAGCCGCACTCAGCATTACAGACATTAAATGCCAACGTTGCGGTAACGCATGGCAAAAGCTATGTACGGCGCTTTCTGGCTTGCTTAAGAACCCTTCGCTGACAGCAAAATAGACCCCCGACGTCCCCAGCGATAACATTGCCTGATTAGCATCAACCATTCCCACACCAACCGCACCAGCTGCATTGTCGCCACCGCCTGCGACAACTGGCACCGCCGCCATACCCCACGCTTTCGCAACTTCAGGTAGCAAAGCACCAGTAATTTCGCTGCCTTCGTATAATGCGGGCATCTGGTCACGAGATAAGTGGCAAGCCTGCAGCATGTCGTCACTCCAGTCACGCTTTGCGACATCCAGCCACATGGTGCCAGCTGCGTCAGACATATCGCTGGCAAACTCCCCCGTCATACGCAGACGCAAGTAATCTTTCGGTAATAATACTTTATCGATTTGACGGAATATCTCCGGCTCATGCCGCTGAACCCATAGCAATTTAGGCGCAGTAAATCCGGGCATCATCAGGTTGCCGGTAATCACCCGCGATTGCGGAACTCGCGCTTCCAGCAAAGTGCACTCTTGCGCACAGCGCCCGTCGTTCCACAAAATGGCAGGGCGTAACACCCGTTGCTGAGCATCCAGTAAGGTTGCACCATGCATCTGTCCGGCAATACCTAATGCTTTAACGTCTTGCAGAGAATGCTGAACGCCCAGAGCTTTCATTGCGCGATCAGTTGCCTGCCACCACTGTTCCGGGTCTTGTTCCGACCAGAGTGGATGCGGGCGCGAAACGGTCAGCTTTTCCGTTTGCGCAGCAACCACCTCACCCTGCTCGTTGAGCAAAATAACTTTTACGCCCGAGGTGCCAAGATCTATCCCGATATACATATCGATCGTTCCTTAAAAAATGCCCGGTATCGCTACCGATAACCGGGCCAACGGACTGCACAGTTAACCGTTATTTGTCGAACAGATAATGATTTACCAGATTTTCCAGTTGCTCCTGGCGACCACTCTGATGCACCGGAGACAAATTATGTTCCTGAGCATATTTGGCTAAATCTGCCAGTGACATTTGGCCTTTCAGGATTTGCTGGCCTAATTCACTATTCCAGCCGGAATAACGCTGCGCGATGCGTTTATCCAGCTCGCCATCTTCAATCATGCGCGCTGCAATTTTCAGCGCCAACGCCATCGTATCCATCGCGCCGATATGACCGTAAAACAGATCATATTTATCAGTACTTTGACGACGTACTTTGGCATCGAAGTTCAGACCACCGGTGGTGAAACCGCCTGCTTTGAGAATTTCATACATCACCAGCGCATTCTCTTCCACACTGTTCGGGAACTGGTCGGTGTCCCAGCCCAGTTGCGCATCGCCACGGTTGGCGTCGACAGAACCGAACAGGCCAAGCGCAATGGCGGTGGCTATTTCATGATGGAAAGAGTGACCTGCCAGCGTCGCGTGGTTAGCTTCAATGTTCAGTTTAATCTCTTTTTCCAGACCAAACTGTTTCAGGAAGCCATAGACCGTCGCAGCATCGTAATCATATTGATGTTTGGTCGGTTCTTGCGGTTTCGGTTCGATAAGCAACGTGCCCTGGAAACCGATTTTATGTTTATGCTCAACCACCATCTGCATAAAGCGGCCCAGCTGTTCACGCTCCTGGCGCAAGTCGGTATTTAACAGCGTTTCGTAACCTTCACGACCACCCCACAGGACATAGTTTTCACCGCCCAATTTATGGGTTGCTTCCATCGCTGTAACAACTTGCGTTGCCGCCCAACTGAAGACTTCAGGATCTGGGTTCGTCGCCGCACCCGCGCCATAGCGAGGGTTTGTAAAGCAGTTAGCAGTTCCCCACAGCAGCTTCACGCCGCTCTCTTCTTGCTTGCCTGCCAGGACATCAACCATTTGCGCAAAATTATTGATGTACTCTTTTAACGACGCGCCCTCAGGGGAAACATCCACATCGTGGAAGCAATAAAATGGCACATGTAACTTGTGGAAAAACTCAAATGCGACATCTGCTTTACGCTTCGCCAACGCCAGTGCCTCACCAGGCTGCTGCCACGGACGATTAAACGCCCCCACACCAAACATATCCGCCCCGTTCCAGCAGAAGGTGTGCCAGTAGCAGGCGGCAAAACGCAAGTGCTCTTCCATACGCTTGCCCAACACCAGTTCGTCGGGATTGTAGTGACGGAATGCTAACGGGTTTGAGGATTTTGAGCCTTCATAACGAACGCGATCGAGCTGGTCAAAATAGGCTTGCATATTGAACTCCATAATCAGGTAATGCCGCGGGTGATGGATGATGTCGTAATATTGGGCACTCCCTTTCAGTTGCTCAATTATGTTATTTCACACTGCTATTGAGATAATTCACAAGTGTGCGCTCGCTCGCAAAATAAAATGGGATGATGAAACTGGGTAATTCCTCGAAGAGAAAAATGCAATAAGTACAATTGCGCAACAAAAGTAAGATCTCGGTCATAAATCAAGAAATAAACCAAAAATCGTAATCGAAAGATAAAAATCTGTAATTGTTTTCCCCTGTTTAGTTGCTAAAAATTGGTTACGTTTATCGCGGTGATTGTTACTTATTAAAGCTGTCCTCTAACTACAGAAGGCCCTACACCATGAAAATAAAGAACATTCTACTCACCCTTTGCACCTCACTTCTGCTTACCAACGTTGCGGCACACGCCAAAGAAGTCAAAATAGGTATGGCGATTGATGATCTCCGTCTTGAACGCTGGCAAAAAGATCGAGATATTTTTGTGAAAAAAGCAGAATCTCTCGGCGCGAAAGTATTTGTACAGTCTGCAAATGGCAATGAAGAAACACAAATGTCGCAGATTGAAAACATGATTAACCGGGGTGTCGATGTTCTTGTCATTATTCCTTATAACGGTCAGGTATTAAGTAACGTTGTAAAAGAAGCCAAACAAGAAGGTATTAAAGTATTAGCTTACGACCGTATGATTAACGATGCGGATATCGATTTTTATATTTCTTTCGATAACGAAAAAGTCGGTGAACTGCAGGCAAAAGCCCTGGTCGATATTGTTCCGCAAGGTAATTACTTCCTGATGGGCGGCTCGCCGGTAGATAACAACGCCAAGCTGTTCCGCGCCGGGCAAATGAAAGTATTAAAACCTTATGTTGATTCCGGAAAAATTAAAGTCGTTGGTGACCAATGGGTTGATGGCTGGTTACCGGAAAACGCATTGAAAATTATGGAAAACGCGCTAACCGCCAATAATAACAAAATTGATGCTGTAGTTGCCTCAAACGATGCCACCGCAGGAGGGGCAATTCAGGCATTAAGCGCGCAAGGTTTATCAGGGAAAGTAGCAATTTCCGGCCAGGATGCGGATCTTGCAGGTATTAAACGTATTGCTGCCGGTACGCAAACTATGACGGTGTATAAACCTATTACATTGTTGGCAAATACTGCCGCAGAAATTGCCGTTGAGTTGGGCAATGGTCAGGAGCCAAAAGCGGATACCACACTGAATAATGGCCTGAAAGATGTTCCCTCCCGCCTGCTGACACCGATCGATGTGAATAAAAACAACATCAAAGATACGGTAGTTAAAGACGGATTCCACAAAGAGAGCGAGCTGTAAGCGTTACGCCCCGGCGCGGAGCGGGGGCGTGATTTCTCTCCATGCCGCGTTAATTAATTGGCTTAGGTGGAGTCGTTATGCCTTATCTACTTGAAATGAAAAATATTACCAAAACCTTCGGCAGTGTGAAGGCGATTGATAACGTCAGCTTGCGGTTGAATGCTGGCGAAATCGTCTCACTCTGTGGGGAAAATGGGTCAGGTAAATCAACGCTGATGAAAGTGCTGTGTGGTATTTATCCCCATGGTTCCTACGAAGGCGAAATTATTTTTGCGGGAGAAGAGATTCAGGCGAGTCACATCCGCGATACCGAACGCAAAGGTATCGCCATTATTCACCAGGAATTGGCGCTGGTGAAAGAACTGACCGTGCTGGAAAATATCTTCCTGGGTAACGAAATAACCCATAATGGCATTATGGATTATGACCTGATGACGCTACGCTGTCAGAAGCTGCTCGCACAGGTCAGTTTATCCATTTCACCTGATACCCGCGTTGGCGATTTAGGACTTGGGCAACAACAACTGGTTGAAATTGCCAAGGCACTTAATAAACAGGTGCGTTTGTTAATTCTCGATGAGCCGACAGCCTCATTAACTGAGCAGGAAACGTCGGTTTTACTGGATATTATTCGCGATCTACAACAGCACGGTATCGCCTGTATTTATATTTCGCACAAACTCAACGAAGTCAAAGCGATTTCCGATACGATTTGCGTTATTCGCGACGGTCAACACATTGGTACGCGTGATGCTGCTGGAATGAGTGAAGACGATATTATCACCATGATGGTCGGGCGAGAGTTAACCGCGCTTTACCCTAATGAACCACATACCACCGGAGATGAAATATTACGTATTGAACATCTGACGGCATGGCATCCGGTTAATCGTCATATTAAACGAGTTAATGATGTCTCGTTTTCCCTGAAACGTGGCGAAATACTGGGTATCGCCGGACTCGTTGGTGCCGGACGTACCGAGACTATTCAGTGCCTGTTTGGTGTGTGGCCCGGACAATGGGAAGGGAAAATTTATATTGATGGCAAACAGGTAGATATTCGTAACTGTCAGCAAGCCATCGCCCAGGGGATTGCGATGGTACCCGAAGACAGAAAGCGCGACGGCATCGTTCCGGTAATGGCGGTTGGTAAAAATATTACCCTCGCCGCACTCAAAAAATTTACCGGTAGTATTAGCCAGCTTGATGACGCGGCAGAGCAAAAATGTATTCTGGAATCAATCCAGCAACTCAAAGTTAAAACGTCGTCCCCCGACCTTGCTATTGGACGTTTGAGCGGCGGCAATCAACAAAAAGCGATCCTCGCTCGCTGTCTGTTACTTAACCCGCGCATTCTCATTCTTGATGAACCCACCAGGGGTATCGATATTGGCGCGAAATACGAGATCTACAAATTAATTAACCAACTCGTCCAGCAGGGTATTGCCGTTATTGTCATCTCTTCCGAATTACCTGAAGTGCTCGGCCTTAGCGATCGTGTACTGGTGATGCATGAAGGGAAACTAAAAGCCAACCTGATAAATCATAACCTGACTCAGGAGCAGGTGATGGAAGCCGCATTGAGGAGCGAACATCATGTCGAAAAGCAATCCGTCTGAAGTGAAATTAGCCGTACCGACATCCGGTGGCTTTTCCGGGCTGAAATCACTGAATTTGCAGGTCTTCGTGATGATTGCAGCTATCATCGCAATCATGCTGTTCTTTACCTGGACCACCGATGGTGCCTACTTAAGCGCCCGTAACGTCTCCAACCTGTTACGCCAAACCGCAATTACCGGCATCCTCGCGGTAGGAATGGTGTTCGTCATAATTTCTGCTGAAATCGACCTTTCCGTCGGCTCAATGATGGGGCTGTTAGGTGGCGTCGCGGCGATTTGTGACGTCTGGCTAGGCTGGCCTTTGCCACTTACCATCATTGTGACGTTGGTTCTGGGACTGCTTCTCGGAGCCTGGAACGGATGGTGGGTCGCGTACCGCAAAGTCCCTTCATTTATTGTCACCCTCGCGGGCATGTTGGCATTTCGTGGCATACTCATTGGCATCACCAACGGCACGACTGTTTCCCCCACCAGCGCCGCGATGTCACAAATTGGGCAAAGCTATCTACCTGCCAGCACCGGCTTCATCATTGGCGCGCTTGGCTTAATGGCTTTTGTTGGCTGGCAATGGCGCGGAAGAATGCGCCGTCAGGCTTTGGGTTTGCAGTCTCCGGCCTCTACCGCAGTAGTCGGTCGCCAGGCTTTAACCGCTATCATCGTATTAGGCGCAATCTGGCTGTTGAATGATTACCGTGGTGTTCCCACTCCTGTTCTGCTGCTAACGTTACTGTTATTGGGCGGCATGTTTATGGCAACGCGGACGGCATTTGGACGGCGCATTTATGCCATCGGCGGCAATCTGGAAGCGGCACGTCTCTCCGGGATTAACGTTGAACGCACCAAACTTGCCGTGTTCGCTATTAACGGATTAATGGTAGCCATCGCCGGATTAATCCTCAGTTCTCGACTCGGCGCTGGTTCACCTTCTGCGGGAAATATCGCCGAACTGGACGCAATTGCAGCATGTGTGATTGGCGGCACCAGTCTGGCAGGCGGCGTCGGGAGCGTGGCCGGAGCGGTAATGGGGGCATTCATCATGGCTTCGCTGGATAACGGCATGAGTATGATGGATGTACCGACCTTCTGGCAGTATATCGTTAAAGGTGCGATTCTGTTGCTGGCAGTATGGATGGACTCCGCAACCAAACGCCGTTCTTGATTTTGATAAAAATTTTCTCAAAGCCGGTAACGTATTACCGGTTTTGAGTTTTTGCATGATTCAGCAGGAAAAGAACCATGTTTACTAAACGTCACCGCATCACATTACTGTTCAATGCCAATAAAGCCTATGACCGGCAGGTAGTAGAAGGCGTAGGGGAATATTTACAGGCGTCACAATCGGAATGGGATATTTTCATTGAAGAAGATTTCCGCGCCCGCATTGATAAAATCAAGGACTGGTTAGGAGATGGCGTCATTGCCGACTTCGACGACAAACAAATCGAGCAAGCGCTGGCTGATGTCGACGTCCCCATTGTTGGGGTTGGTGGCTCGTATCACCTTGCCGAAAGTTACCCACCCGTTCATTACATTGCCACCGATAACTATGCGCTGGTTGAAAGCGCATTTTTGCATTTAAAAGAGAAAGGCGTTAACCGCTTTGCTTTTTATGGTCTTCCGGAATCAAGCGGTAAACGTTGGGCCACTGAACGCGAATATGCATTTCGTCAGCTTGTCGCTGAAGAAAAGTATCGCGGAGTGGTTTATCAGGGGTTAGAAACCGCGCCAGAGAACTGGCAACACGCGCAAAATCGGCTGGCAGACTGGCTACAAACGCTACCACCGCAAACCGGGATTATTGCCGTTACTGACGCCCGGGCGCGGCATATTCTGCAAGTATGTGAACATCTACATATTCCCGTACCGGAAAAATTATGCGTGATTGGCATCGATAACGAAGAACTGACCCGCTATCTGTCGCGTGTCGCCCTTTCTTCGGTCGCTCAGGGCGCGCGGCAAATGGGCTATCAGGCGGCAAAACTGTTGCATCGATTATTAGATAAAGAAGAAATGCCGCTACAGCGGATTTTGGTCCCACCAGTTCGCGTCATTGAACGGCGCTCAACAGATTACCGCTCGCTGACCGATCCCGCCGTTATTCAGGCTATGCATTACATTCGTAATCACGCCTGTAAAGGGATTAAAGTGGATCAGGTACTGGATGCGGTGGGCATATCACGCTCCAATCTTGAGAAGCGTTTTAAAGAAGAGGTGGGTGAAACCATCCATGCCATGATTCATGCCGAAAAGCTGGAGAAAGCGCGCAGTCTGCTGATTTCAACCACCTTGTCGATCAATGAGATATCGCAAATGTGCGGTTATCCATCGCTGCAATATTTCTACTCTGTTTTTAAAAAAGCATATGACACGACGCCAAAAGAGTATCGCGATGTAAATAGCGAGGTCATGTTGTAGCGATGATGAGAATTGTCGGCGTCGCTTCAGGTAACTCAGCACAACCACCTGATGGGAGCAAAAGCCTTATCCGACTGACAAGTCGGATAAGGCTCGAGGAAATGCAATTACATATGCGCCGCGATTAACCGTTGGTTATCCTGGTACATTGCAAACAGGTAGTTGTTATAACTCTTCCCTTTGGTCGAGTAGCCCTTCAGCTTGTGAATCATCGCTGTGGCAGTCACTTCCTGATCCGCTTTACGCAGCTGTGCACGCGATTTACGGAACGAAGAGTAAGCCGGGTGCGTATTGAGGTTTGTAACATAGGCGCTCACCGATTCTTTAACAGAACTAAACTGTGAGTACCCTTTCACTTTACCCGGCGCATTGGTACAACGTCCTTTCATGCATTTCATGCCGAAAAGATTGTTGTTGTTGCGCGCCAGCTTTGACGTTCCCCAACCGCTTTCTGCTGCAGCCATCGTCGCCACCATACTGGTAGGGATAATGTCTACGCGTTCAAGCAAGGTATTCCACGGGATTTTTCGCGTATTACCAGACCACTTCACCTTGTAGCGTTTGGCGATGTCTTTCAGACGCGCACGCTCAGCAGGTGACCATTGGCCCTGATACTGTTTTGAAATCAGCCAGTTACGTTCCGCAGTAATGGCCGCATTTTGGCTGGTAATGTAAGGCATTACAGTCCGGAGAAACGCCTTTTTCCTTGGTGTTCCGGAAGGGTATTTTCGCAAATCAGGAAGTGAACTACTCTTTGCACTATTGCGAGAATACTCTTGTTTACTGCTTACCTGTTTATTACTAGCTTTAGTTAAGTGGGACTTTTGACTCGCTGTTGTTGTGTGCGTCTTCGCTAACACCTCACTCGAAAACACCAGAGTGAGTAACATAAGAATCATCGCCCCATATCGTCGTATGGGAGTCAAAATCATCAGGTCTCCTGGTCGGATTTAATCATTCCAACACCTTATATTTTTTACAAATTTGAGAGTTGAATCTCAAATCATATCAAAAATAGCTGTCAAGAGCACCCCAAGGAATAGTCCAAATCTGAAACTATGTCACGAGTTAACGATTCAGATTGGCGCTAAATCGCAGAAAATGTGGGGTTTATCGCAAAATTCAGCCGTTTTTTGCGCGCGATCGCTCACCCTTGCTTCTCATCCTGTGGAGTTACCGCTCAGGGATGAGTTTTGTCTGGCTTATCGCTGGCAAACTGTCTGAAATCGCAGCAATAAGGACTCATCCGCCATGAAACTCGCCGCCTGTTTTCTGACACTCCTTCCTGGCTTCGCCGTTGCCGCCAGCTGGACTTCTCCGGGGTTTCCCGCCTTTAGCGAACAGGGGACGGGAACATTTGTCAGCCACGCACAGTTGCCCAAAGGTACGCGTCCACTAACGCTAAATTTTGACCAACAGTGCTGGCAGCCTGCGGATGCGATAAAACTCAATCAGATGCTTTCCCTGCAACCTTGTAGCAACACGCCGCCTCAATGGCGATTGTTCAGGGACGGCGAATATACGCTGCAACTAGACACCCGATCCGGTACACCAACATTGATGATTTCCATCCAGAACGCCGTCGAACCGGTAGCAAGCCTGGTCCGTGAATGCCCGAAATGGGATGGATTACCGCTCACACTGGATGTCAGCGCCACTTTTGCGGAGGGAGCCGCAGTCCGGGATTATTACAGCCAGCAAATTGCGATAGTGAAGAACGGTCAAATAACGTTACAACCCGCTGCCACCAGCAACGGTTTACTCCTGCTGGAACGGGCAGAAACTGACACATCCGCCCCTTTCGACTGGCATAACGCCACGGTTTACTTTGTGCTGACAGATCGTTTCGAAAACGGCGATCCCAGTAATGACCAGAGTTACGGACGTCATAAAGACGGTATGGCGGAAATTGGCACTTTTCACGGCGGCGATTTACGCGGCCTGACCAACAAACTGGATTACCTCCAGCAACTGGGCGTCAATGCTTTATGGATAAGTGCCCCATTTGAGCAAATTCACGGCTGGGTCGGCGGCGGTACAAAAGGTGATTTCCCGCATTATGCCTATCATGGTTATTACACACAGGACTGGACGAATCTTGATGCCAATATGGGCAGTGAAGCCGATCTACGGACGCTGGTTGATAGCGCGCATCAGCGCGGTATTCGTATTCTCTTTGATGTCGTGATGAACCACACTGGCTATGCCACGCTGGCGGATATGCAGGAGTATCAGTTTGGCGCGTTATATCTTTCTGGTGACGAAGTGAAAAAAACGCTGGGTGAACGCTGGAACGACTGGAAACCTGCCGCCGGGCAAACCTGGCATAGCTTTAACGATTACATTAATTTCAGCGACAAAACAGGCTGGGATAAATGGTGGGGAAAAAACTGGATCAGAACGGATATCGGCGATTACGACAATCCTGGATTCGACGATCTCACTATGTCGCTGGCCTTTTTGCCGGATATCAAAACCGAATCAACTACCGCTTCTGGTCTGCCAGTGTTCTATAAAAACAAAACGGATACCCACGCTAAAATCATCGACGGCTTTACCCCTCGCGATTACTTAACCCACTGGTTAAGTCAGTGGGTCCGCGACTATGGGATTGATGGTTTTCGGGTCGATACCGCCAAACATGTTGAGTTGCCCGCCTGGCAGCAACTGAAAACCGAAGCCAGCGCTGCACTTCACGAATGGAAAAAAGCTAACCCCGACAAAGCATTAGATGACAAACCTTTCTGGATGACCGGTGAAGCCTGGGGCCACGGCGTGATGCAAAGTGACTACTATCGCCACGGCTTCGATGCGATGATCAATTTCGATTATCAGGAGCAGGCGGCGAAAGCTGTCGATTGTCTGGCGCAGATGGATACGACCTGGCAGCAAATGGCGGAGAAATTGCAGGATTTCAACGTGTTGAGCTACCTCTCGTCGCATGATACCCGCCTGTTCCGTGAAGGGGGCGACAAAGCAGCAGAGTTATTATTATTAGCACCAGGCGCGGTACAAATTTTTTATGGCGATGAATCCTCGCGTCCGTTCGGTCCTACCGGTTCTGATCCGCTGCAAGGTACGCGTTCGGATATGAACTGGCAGGATGTTAGCGGTAAATCTGCCGCCAGCGTCGCGCACTGGCAGAAAATCAGCCAGTTCCGCGCCCGCCATCCCGCAATTGGCGCGGGCAAACAAACGACACTTTCGCTGAAGCAGGGCTACGGCTTTGTTCGTGAGCATGGCGACGATAAAGTGCTGGTCATCTGGGCGGGGCAACAGTGACTTTTCCGGCTTCCCGTTCGTGAGTACCTCGGGAAGCCGCCAACCAGGATAAAATGTCAGCCCTAATCAGCATTGCAGGATAAAGCCCCGCTCACTCTTCAACAGACCGATTTGCACCCCAGCAAATGTAGCGTTATTGTTACCTTCCTTGCTACAGAGTTCGACAGATATCCCGCTATGACATTCTCCCTTTTTGGTGACAAATTTACCCGCCACTCCGGCATTACGCTGCTGATGGAAGATCTGAACGACGGTTTACGCACGCCTGGCGCGATTATGCTCGGCGGCGGTAATCCGGCGCAGATCCCGGAAATGCAGGACTACTTCCAGACGCTACTGACCGACATGCTGGAAAGTGGCAAAGCGACTGATGCACTGTGCAATTACGACGGTCCACAGGGGAAAACGGAGCTACTCACACTGCTTGCCGGAATGCTGCGCGAGAAGTTGGGCTGGGATATCGAACCACAGAATATTGCACTAACAAACGGCAGCCAGAGCGCGTTTTTCTACTTATTTAATCTGTTTGCCGGACGCCGTGCCGATGGTCGGGTCAAAAAAGTGCTGTTCCCGCTGGCACCGGAATACATTGGCTACGCTGACGCCGGACTGGAAGAAGATCTGTTTGTCTCTGCGCGTCCGAATATTGAACTGCTGCCGGAAGGCCAGTTTAAATACCACGTCGATTTTGAGCATCTACATATTGGCGAAGAAACCGGGATGATTTGCGTCTCCCGGCCGACGAATCCAACAGGCAATGTGATTACTGACGAAGAGTTGCTGAAGCTTGACGCGCTGGCGAATCAACACGGCATTCCGCTGGTGATTGATAACGCTTATGGCGTCCCGTTCCCGGGTATCATCTTCAGCGAAGCGCGCCCGCTATGGAATCCGAATATCGTGCTGTGCATGAGTCTTTCCAAGCTGGGGCTACCTGGCTCCCGCTGCGGCATTATCATCGCCAATGAAAAAATCATCACCGCCATCACCAATATGAACGGCATTATCAGCCTGGCACCTGGCGGTATTGGTCCGGCGATGATGTGTGAAATGATTAAGCGTAACGATCTGCTGCGCCTGTCTGAAACAGTCATCAAACCGTTTTACTACCAGCGTGTTCAGGAAACTATCGCCATCATTCGCCGCTATTTACCGGAAGATCGCTGCCTGATTCATAAACCGGAAGGAGCCATTTTCCTCTGGCTATGGTTTAAGGATTTGCCCATTACGACCGAGCAGCTCTACCAGCGCCTGAAAGCACGCGGCGTGCTGATGGTGCCGGGGCACAACTTCTTCCCGGGACTGGATAAACCGTGGCCGCATACGCATCAATGTATGCGCATGAACTACGTACCAGAGCCGGAGAAAATTGAGGCGGGTGTGAAGATTCTGGCGGAAGAGATAGAAAGAGCCTGGGCTGAAAGCCATTAATACGCTATTCCGGCGTTGAGAAACGCCGGAAAAACGTTTCAAACAGGCTGCTGCCGTAGCCGATGCCGCTGCACTTTCTCGACATCCATGCACTGCAACGCCTTTGTCGGGCAGGCTTCAACACAGGCCGGCCCCGTCGCCCGATGCCAGCACAGATCGCACTTAATCGCCCTCGCCTTTTTGCGCGAAGAAACGACCTCCATCGCACCAAACGGGCAAGCCAGCATACAGCTTTTACAGCCAATGCAACGTGATTGTTCAACGAAAATATGCCCATGTTCGCGGCTTATCGCGTCAACAGGGCAGACATTCGCGCACGGTGCATCTTCACACTGATGACAGGCTACTGCCGTGGTCCAGCTGTGGTCTTTAATGACACGAATACGGGAAATAAACTCGTCTGGTGACAACGCAGCGCAATCCTGATTCTCCTGATGCGACACTGCGCAAGCCACTTCACAGGTACGGCAACCGATACATTTCGTCGCATCCGCAATAATAAACCGGTTCATGATCACTCCTTTGCACTAAAACAGCAGAGTGCCAGAGAGCGCGTCCCTACTGCTTTGATCCAACGAAGGAAATGTTAAAGTTTTGGCACTTGTCCAAAGGGTTATGTAATCGCGCCCTGGTCGTCCCTGACAGTAAATCCCAGCTCATTAGAAATAGCCTGCGCGGTTTCACGCAGTGGTTTCAGGAGATTTTTCTCTCCCACCTGTTTCAGACGTGATGTCGAAAGCGAAATCGACACGGCGTACGGCACCCGCCCATGAATATCAAACACCGGAACAGCAATACAGGAGACGCCGAGTTCGTTTTCTTCTCTGTCCATCGCCGCTCCACTTTCACGAATGTGCGCCAGTTCGTCGAACATCGCGGGCAGCTCGGTAATGGTATTGCGGGTTAACGGCTGGATCTCATGCTGATGGCTTTCCCAGTATGACTTCACGTAGTCCGGGTGACCAAACGCCATGTAGATCTTGCCCATTGCGGAACAGTAGAGCGGCATATGCTGGCCTATATAGGCACGGGTTCGCAGCATCCCGGTTGTGGGTTCCAGCTTATAAATCAAAATAGCGTGATCGTCTTCGCGGCTGGAGAAGTTAATGGTTTCACCAGTGGCGATGTTCAGTGCCTCAAGATGCGGAGCGGCGATATGAATGATATTCAGCGAAGATAGCGCCTTCTGCCCGACGGCAATAAATTTGGTGGTCAGGCGATAACTCCCTGCGGCGGGCGCGGTGGTCACATAGCCGCAGGACTGTAATCCCTGCAATAAGCGATGGACGGTACTCTTATTTAAACCAGCCAGCTCCGAAAGATGCGCCAACGGACAACCGTTTGGATAGTTGCTCAAAATCTCAATCAGCATCAACCCACGAAACAGACTCTGGCTTCCGGCTGGACGCTCTTTTTCCTGCGCCATCTCGTTCTCTTTTTTTCCCATCACTTCTTTCCCCATTTTGTCGCGTCCTGATGGTAGCGCAAAGTGTGCCGTAGTTCACGATCTCGACAGATAATTTATAACCACTTGATTTTTAAGTTTTTTGAAATTCATCAATCAGATTGCTTTGTTAAAAAGTGATCGATATATTTGAAATCAAGTTTCGTATATTGAAATTTTAAGCCAAAAAAGCGATCAAAAAAACAAGGAAGCCTGGGATGAAAGTGACATTTGAGCAGTTAAAAGCAGCCTTTAATCGGGTCTTAATTTCACGCGGCGTTGACAGCGAAACGGCTGACGCCTGTGCAGAGATGTTCGCCCGCACCACCGAATCCGGCGTTTATTCTCACGGCGTTAATCGTTTCCCTCGTTTCATTCAACAACTGGAAAACGGCGATATCATTCCTGATGCCCAACCCAAACGTATAACCAGCCTCGGCGCAATTGAACAGTGGGACGCCCAGCGTTCGATCGGTAACCTGACAGCGAAAAAGATGATGGATCGCGCCATTGAACTGGCTGCCGATCACGGTATTGGTCTGGTGGCACTACGTAATGCCAACCACTGGATGCGCGGCGGCAGCTACGGCTGGCAGGCGGCGGAAAAAGGCTACATTGGCATTTGCTGGACCAACTCCATCGCCGTAATGCCACCGTGGGGCGCAAAAGAGTGTCGCATCGGCACCAACCCGCTGATCGTCGCCATTCCTTCCACGCCGATCACCATGGTCGATATGTCGATGTCGATGTTCTCTTACGGCATGTTAGAAGTTAATCGCCTGGCTGGTCGTCAGCTCCCGGTAGATGGTGGCTTTGATGATGAGGGCAATTTGACCAAAGAACCTGGCGTTATCGAGAAAAATCGCCGCATTTTGCCGATGGGCTACTGGAAAGGTTCGGGCATGTCGATTGTGCTGGATATGATCGCTACCCTCCTTTCTGACGGCGCATCGGTTGCCGAAGTCACCGAGGACAACAGCGACGAATACGGCATTTCACAAATTTTTATTGCCATTGAAGTGGACAAGCTTATCGACGGTCCCACCCGCGATGCCAAACTGCAACGCATTATGGATTACGTTACCAGTGCCGAGCGTGCTGACGAAAATCAGGCCATTCGCTTACCCGGCCACGAATTTACTACCCTGCTGGCAGAAAACCGCCGTAACGGTATTACCGTTGATGACAGCGTGTGGGCAAAAATCCAGGCGTTATAAGGAGATAAGCCATGATTTTTGGACATATCGCGCAGCCTAATCCGTGCCGTTTGCCCGCCGCCATTGAAAAGGCGCTCGATTTTCTGCGCACCACCGACTTCAACGCCCTGGATCCGGGCGTTGTCGAAATCGACGGCAAGAATATTTATGCGCAAATTATCGATTTAACCACACGCGAAGCGGTGGAAAACCGTCCGGAAGTGCATCGTCGGTATATCGATATTCAGTTTCTGGCGTGGGGTGAAGAGAAAATTGGCATTGCCATTGATACGGGAAACAATAAAGTCAGCGAATCACTATTAGAGCAGCGCGATATTATTTTTTATCACGATAGTGAACATGAATCATTTATAGAAATGATACCGGGTAGTTACGCTATTTTCTTCCCGCAGGATGTACATCGCCCGGCATGTAATAAAAATGCCACTACGGCAATACGCAAGATCGTGGTTAAAGTGGCCCTCGCTGCTTTATAAAAAATGATTACTGGAGCACATAATGAAAACGAATAATGCCGGTTATATTATCGGCGCGTATCCCTGTGCACCTTCTTTTCACCAAAGAAGTGAAGAGGAAGAGAAGGATTTCTGGCGACAATTATCTGAGACTCCAGACATTTTGGGTCTGGAACAACCTTGCCTGGAAAATTTTCACCCTCTTGGCGATCAATGGTTACTCCGTCATACGCCAGAGAGCTGGAAATTTGTCGTCACCGCAGTGATGGAAACCATGCGTCGCCGCAGCGAAAACAGCGGGTTTGGTCTCGCCTCCAGTGATGAAGAACAGCGCCAGGCCTGCGTGGCGTACTATCGCCACCTGTTCAATAAAATCAACGCATTGCAGGCTAATAAAGTGCTCGCACTGGCGCTCCAGGCTGCACCGTTAGCAACGAATCCTAATGTTATGCAAGCGACGGACGCTTTTGCCCGCTCATTGAAAGAAATCGCCAGTTGGGACTGGCCGTGCAAGCTGGTGCTGGAACACTGCGACGCCATGACATCTTCTTCCCCCCGAAAAGGCTTTTTGCCTTTAGAAAATGTGCTGGAAGTTATTACCGATTATGACATCAGCATCTGTATCAACTGGGCGCGCTCTGCCATTGAAGGGCGCAATACAACGCTGCCGCTGACCCACACCCAAATGGCGAAACAAGCCGGAAAACTCGGCGCGTTGATGTTCTCTGGTACGACGCTAAACGGGGCATACGGCGAATGGCAGGATTTACACGCACCGTTTGCACCATTCTGCGCAGAAAGCCTGATGACCACAGATCATGTTCGCGAGTTATTTAATGTAGCAGAATCGTCAACATTGCATTTTGCTGGCATCAAGCTACTGGAAATAAATGCGACGGCTGATGTGCACCATCGCATCGAAATATTACGTAACGGCATTCACTCTCTGAATGAATCTCGTTAAATAGATCCGCTTATATATCACTTTGAATATCTAATTAGCCGTTTTCTGATAATTATTACGAATATTAACAACATTAGCGCATAAAAAATATTGCATAACCAGAAGGACTCGTTATGAAACGGATACTCGAAGGCATTCTTGCGATCATCATCGCAATACTGTCTTGTATTATTTTTATTAATATCATTCTTCGATATGGATTCCACACAAGTATATTATCGATTGATGAATTATCCCGACTTTTATTTGTCTGGTTAACCTTTATTGGCGCAATCGTTGCTTATATGGACAACAGCCATGTGCAGGTTACTTTTTTAGTCGAAAAACTCTCACCGGCTAATCAACAACGTGTTTCGCTGCTAACCCATACGCTCATTTTATTGCTGTGTCTGGGGCTGGCCTGGGGCGCTATAGAAAAAACAGCGCAAGACTGGAGCAACTTATCGCCCATTCTTGGCGTCCCCGTTGGCTTAATGTACGCCGCCGCTATCCCCACCAGTCTGATTATCGCATTGCTGGAATTGCGTCACTTATACCGGCAGTTCACAAATACCCCCAGCCGAAACCAACAAGGAGCCTGACGATGACAATCCTTATATTTATTGTCAGTTTGTTAGGGGCTATCGCAATTGGTGTTCCCATCGCCTGGGCATTATTGTTGTGCGGCATCTCATTGATGTTCTGGATGGATATCTTTGATGTGCAAATTCTGGCACAAACGTTGGTAAATGGCGCAGACAGCTTCTCCCTGTTAGCCATCCCCTTCTTTGTACTGGCGGGTGAGATCATGAACGCGGGCGGCCTGTCGCAACGTATCGTCGACTTGCCAATGAAACTGGTAGGCCACAGGCCAGGCGGTCTGGGTTACGTGGGCGTGCTGGCAGCGATGATCATGGCAAGCCTGTCCGGTTCTGCGGTTGCTGATACCGCAGCTGTCGCGGCGCTGCTGGTGCCGATGATGCGCCAGGCCAACTATCCGGTAAACCGCGCCGCCGGGCTTATCGGTTCCGGCGGGATTATTGCGGCCATTATCCCACCTTCCATACCACTCATTATCTTCGGCGTCTCCAGCGGACTCTCCATCAGTAAGCTGTTTATGGCGGGCATCGCACCGGGCATCATGATGGGCGTCACGCTGATGGTTACCTGGTGGTGGCAGGCAAAACGACTGAATTTACCTTGTCAGCCGAAAGCCTCACTGCGAGAAGTCTGGCAATCCTTAGTTTCCGGTATTTGGGCGCTCTTTTTACCGATAATTATTATTGGCGGTTTCCGTTCGGGGTTATTTACACCGACCGAAGCAGGCGCGGTTGCCGCCTTCTACGCTCTGTTCGTCTCGGTGGTGGTCTATCGCGAGATGACCTTCTCCACGCTTTATCATGTGCTGATTAACGCGGCAAAAACCACATCCGTGGTGATGTTCCTGGTGGCCTCTGCTGCGGTATCTGCATGGCTTATTACGATCGCCGAATTACCCATGATGGTATCGGAGCTATTACAACCGTTGGTTGATTCGCCTCGCTTATTATTCATCGTCATTATGCTCGCTATTATGGTGATCAGTACGGTCATGGACTTAACGCCTACCGTATTAATTCTTACACCAGTATTAATGCCATTAGTGAAAGAAGCGGGAATAGATCCGGTCTATTTCGGCATCATGTTTATTATCAACTGTTCAATATCACTGATTACGCCTCCAGTCGGTAATGTTCTTAACGTGGTATGCGGCGTGGCGAAACTTAAATTTGACGATGCGGTAAAAGGCGTTGCGCCTTACGTCATGGTTTTATTCATGTTGTTAGCATTATTTATTTTTATACCGGAGCTCATTACCGCTCCTCTTAAATGGATGAGTTAAAAGGAAATCATAATGAAATTACGTTCTGTAACCTACGCTTTATTAATTGCCGGAGTGGCGACGTTCAGCACATCTTCTCTGGCGGCACAATCATTACGTTTCGGTTATGAAACCTCACAAACCGATTCACAACATATTGCGGCGAAAAAATTTAATGAATTACTGCAGGAAAAAACCAAAGGCGAACTGAAATTAAAACTGTTCCCGGATAGCACCCTTGGTAATGCGCAGGCGATGATCAGCGGCGTGCGTGGCGGCACTATTGATATGGAGATGTCTGGCTCTAACAACTTTACGGGACTCTCGCCCGTCATCAACCTGCTCGATGTCCCGTTCCTGTTCCGCGATACCGCTCACGCGCATAAAACGCTCGACGGCAAAGTCGGTGATGACCTGAAAGTCTCCCTTGAAGGTAAAGGGCTGAAAGTGCTGGCTTACTGGGAAAACGGCTGGCGCGATGTCACCAACTCACGCCAGCCAGTTAAAACACCTGCCGACCTGAAAGGACTAAAAATCCGCACCAACAACAGCCCGATGAATATCGCCGCATTTAAAGTTTTTGGCGCTAACCCGATCCCGATGCCGTTTGCCGAAGTCTATACCGGGCTGGAAACCCGCACTATCGACGCTCAGGAACACCCGATCAACGTCGTCTGGTCAGCAAAATTTTTCGAAGTGCAGAAGTACCTTTCTCTGACCCATCACGCCTATTCCCCACTTCTGGTGGTGATCAACAAAGCGAAGTTTGATGGCTTAACCCCGGAGTTCCAGCAGGCACTGATCTCATCTGCGCAGGAAGCGGGTAGCTATCAGCGCAAACTGGTCGCCGAAGATCAGCAAAAAATCATCGACGGTATGAAAGAAGCGGGCGTGGAAGTCATCACCGATCTCGACCGCAAAGCCTTTAGCGATGCGCTGGGTACCCAGGTCCGTGACATGTTTGTTAAAGATGTTCCCCAGGGTGCTGATCTGCTGAAAGCCGTGGATGAGGTGCAATAAACCATGACGCAATACTGGCTGGGGTTAGATTGTGGCGGTAGCTGGCTGAAAGCCGGGCTGTATGACCGAGAAGGCCGGGAGGCGGGCGTGCAGCGCCTGCCGCTGTGCGCATTAAGTCCACAGCCAGGCTGGGCAGAGCGCGACATGGCAGAACTGTGGCAATGTTGCACTGCTGTCATTCGCTCCCTGCTTACCCATTCTGGCGTCAGCGGGGAACAAATTGTCGGTATCGGCATCTCCGCGCAGGGAAAGGGCTTATTTCTACTTGATAAAAACGACAAACCGCTCGGTAACGCCATTTTGTCCTCGGATCGCCGGGCGATGGAAATCGTTCGTCGCTGGCAGGAAGATGGCATCCCGGAAAAACTCTATCCGCTGACCCGACAAACCTTATGGACCGGGCATCCGGTGTCGCTGTTACGCTGGCTGAAAGAGCACGAACCAGAACGCTACGCGCAAATTGGCTGCGTGATGATGACGCACGACTACCTGCGCTGGTGTTTAACCGGCGTCAAAGGTTGCGAAGAGAGCAATATTTCTGAGTCCAATCTCTACAACATGAGTCGCGGGGAATATGACCCGTGCCTAACCGACTGGCTGGGGATCGCTGAAATCAATCACGCCCTGCCGCCTGTTGTCGGATCTGCCGAAATCTGCGGGGAAATCACCGCTCAGACAGCCGTACTGACTGGTCTGAAAGCGGGTACCCCCGTTGTCGGCGGCCTGTTTGATGTGGTTTCCACCGCACTCTGCGCCGGGCTCGAAGACGAATTCACCCTCAATGCGGTGATGGGGACCTGGGCGGTGACCAGCGGCATAACCCACGGTTTACGTGACGGTGAAGCGCATCCGTATGTCTATGGTCGCTACGTTAACGATGGTCAATTTATCGTTCACGAAGCCAGCCCCACCTCTTCCGGCAATCTCGAATGGTTTACCGCACAGTGGGGAGAAATCTCATTTGCTGAGATTAATCAGGCCGTAGCCAGTTTGCCGAAAGCCGGTGGCGCTCTCTTTTTCCTGCCGTTCCTGTACGGCAGCAACGCCGGACTCGAAATGACCAGCGGTTTCTACGGGATGCAGGCCATTCACACCCGTGCACACCTCTTACAGGCTATCTATGAAGGGGTGGTGTTCAGCCATATGACCCATCTCAACCGGATGCGCGAACGTTTTACTGATGTGCACACCCTGCGCGTCACTGGCGGCCCGGCGCACTCCGATGTCTGGATGCAAATGCTGGCTGACGTCAGCGGTCTGCGTATCGAGCTGCCGCAGGTGGAAGAAACCGGCTGCTTTGGTGCGGCACTTGCCGCCCGCGTCGGTACCAGGGTTTATCGCGATTTCAGCGAAGCCCAACGTGACTTACAGCACCCGGTACGCACCCTGCTGCCGGATATGGCCGCCCATCAGCTTTACCAACAAAAATACCAACGCTATCAACATCTCATTGCCGCACTTCAGGGTTATCACGCCCGCATCAAGGAGCACACATTATGAGTCGACCACTTCTGCAACTGGCCCTCGACCACTCATCACTTGAAGCCGCGCAGCGCGACGTGACGCTGTTAAAAGACAGCGTCGATATTGTCGAAGCAGGCACCATTCTCTGTTTAAACGAAGGGCTTGGCGCAGTGAAAGCCTTGCGCGAACAGTGCCCGGACAAAATCATCGTTGCCGACTGGAAGGTCGCCGACGCGGGTGAAACGCTCGCGCAACAGGCATTTGGCGCAGGCGCTAACTGGATGACCATCATCTGCGCCGCGCCGCTCGCCACGGTGGAAAAAGGCCACGCGATGGCACAGAACTGCGGCGGTGAAATTCAGATCGAGCTATTCGGCAACTGGACGCTGGACGATGCCCGTGACTGGCATCGTATTGGTGTACGACAGGCGATTTATCATCGTGGTCGTGACGCGCAGGCCAGCGGGCAACAGTGGGGCGAGGCCGATCTGGCACGCATGAAGGCGCTTTCCGATATCGGCCTTGAGCTTTCCATTACCGGCGGGATTACCCCTGCTGACCTGCCGCTGTTTAAAGAGATCCGCGTGAAAGCGTTTATTGCCGGACGGTCGCTGGCAGGCGCAGCAAATCCGGCGCAAGTGGCCGCTGATTTTCATGCGCAAATCGACTCCATCTGGGGAGGCAAGCGTGCGTAATCATCCGTTAGGTATTTATGAAAAAGCGCTGGCGAAAGATCTCTCCTGGCCGGAGCGGCTGGTGCTGGCAAAAAGCTGTGGTTTTGATTTTGTCGAAATGTCGGTGGATGAAACCGACGAACGGTTGTCACGTCTTGACTGGAGCGCCGCACAACGTGCTTCGCTGGTCACTGCGATGCTCGAAACGGGTGTTGCTATTCCGTCAATGTGCCTGTCCGCACATCGTCGTTTTCCTTTTGGTAGCCGGGACGACGCCGTGCGCCAGCGGGCGCGGGAGATTATGAGTAAAGCGATTCGCCTGGCACGCGATCTCGGCATTCGTACTATTCAACTGGCAGGTTACGACGTCTATTACGAAGATCATGACGAAGGCACCCAGCAACGGTTTGCTGAAGGGCTGGCGTGGGCGGTTGAACAGGCAGCGGCATCACAAGTCATGCTGGCGGTGGAGATTATGGACACCGCGTTTATGAACTCTATCAGCAAATGGAAAAAGTGGGACGAAATGCTTGCGTCACCGTGGTTCACCGTTTACCCGGACGTCGGCAATCTCAGCGCCTGGGGCAATGATGTTCCCGCCGAACTGAAACTGGGCATCGACCGTATCGCCGCCATCCACCTGAAAGACACTCAACCCGTTACCGAACATAGCCCCGGACAGTTCCGCGATGTGCCGTTTGGCGAAGGCTGTGTCGATTTTGTTGGCATCTTCAAAACGCTGCATGAGCTGAACTATCGCGGTTCTTTCCTGATTGAGATGTGGACCGAAAAAGCCAAAGAGCCGGTGCTGGAGATTATTCAGGCGCGGCGCTGGATTGAAGCGCGTATGCAGGAGGCCGGATTTATATGTTAGAGCAACTGAAAGCTGACGTGCTGGCGGCAAACCTGGCGCTTCCCGTTCATCATCTGGTGACGTTCACCTGGGGCAATGTCAGCGCGATAGACGAAACGCGGCAATGGATGGTGATTAAGCCTTCCGGCGTTGAGTATGAGGTAATGACCGCCGACGATATGGTGGTGGTTGAGATAGCCAGCGGCAAGGTGGTGGAAGGCAGCAAAAAGCCCTCTTCCGACACGCCAACGCATCTGGCGCTTTACCGTCGCTTTGCGGAGATTGGCGGCATAGTGCATACCCACTCGCGCCACGCCACCATCTGGTCGCAGGCCGGACTTGATCTCCCCGCCTGGGGCACTACTCACGCCGATTATTTTTACGGAGCCATCCCCTGCACGCGCCTGATGACCGCAGAAGAGATCAACGGTGAGTATGAATACCAGACCGGCGAAGTGATCATTAAAACCTTCGAAGAGCGTGGGTTGAACCCGGCACAAATCCCGGCGGTACTGGTGCATTCTCACGGCCCGTTCGCCTGGGGAAAAAATGCCGCCGATGCGGTGCATAACGCCGTGGTACTGGAAGAGTGCGCCTATATGGGTCTGTTCTCGCGCCAGCTTGCGCCACAGCTCCCTGCGATGCAAAACGAACTGCTGGATAAGCACTACCTGCGTAAGCATGGGGCCAATGCCTATTACGGGCAGTAATCCCTCACGCCGGGGCTTCATCGCCCCGGCACTACGAATTGATATGTTCCTTGCTGTAACGCCGCTTCCACGCTGCTGGCGTTAAGCCGGTGTGTTTGCGAAAAATCTGCCGGAAATAGCCGACGTCATTAAACCCGCACAACGCCGCCACTTCCGTGAGCGATCGCGCTTCGCTAATTAACAGCTTTTCGGCTTCGCGCACCCGCTGGCGGTGGATTGCTTCTGTTAACGTCAGATGAAACACCCGCCGATAGACGCGCCCAAGATAATCGGCATTGCAGTACAGCTCGCGGGCTAAAAGCGCCGTGGAAAGCGGGCGGTGATATTGCGTGCGAATCAGTTTCTGCGCTTTCCAGGCAAGGGTGGTGCCTGCACCATCGGCCTGTTCATCAAGACGCGCGTCACGGGTGAGCTGCTGCAAAATCAGCAGCACAATAAACTCCAGCGCCGGAGTGCGTTGATGCTTTTCCTGTTCGCTTAAGAACTGGCGAAACAAGGCCACCAGCACCTGCGGATCGGCAACCTTAGTTTGTTGCGGCACGCTAAGATGAGTGAGCCAGCGCGGATCGTTGTCCGGCGCTTTAACCTCAAAATGCAGCCAGTAAAATTTGAGATCGGCGGGAAAATCCTCCACCCCAACATGCTGTCGGTTCGGCCAGAGTAATAAACTCTCTCCCGCATCGACCAGAAATATCCGTTCATCTTCCTGAATCGTTAATCGACCTTTTTCGACGAAGATAATTTCCCATGACTCCAGCCGCCTTGCAGGATGCCTCCCTACGCCACGGGAAATAAATAATCCACCATTTTGCACTTTAATCGGTAACGTCATGGATAATTCGAGCATTGATATGTAATTTCCCGCTTATTCATTAATGATTAAACACATTACCTTTTGATTATTAATCAAAAACATTAATTTCACCTGATCCATTTCACACTTTTAAATTCAGGTCGGAATCGTCACCTTTTTTTACTCTTTTCTCGCCTTGTTGATATTCCCGTTCACGGCAGAATTAATCAGGTCATTGCAATAAAACTAAAAATTGCTCCCTATTCACGAGGAATATCTATGACCTCTACACCGATTACCACCGCTGATATCGCTAAAGGTAAAATTGACGATGCGTTATCTGTACGGGAAAAAATAGGCTACGGCCTGGGTGACGCAGGCGGCACCGTAATAACTTGCCTGATCATGAACTTTCTCACCTTTTTCTACACCGACGTTTTTGGCTTAACTCCGGCGCTGGTTGGCACGCTGTTTATTGCGCTACGCGTGTTTGATGCCATCTCCGACCCGGTGATGGGCGTCATTGCCGACCGGACGCAAAGTCGCTGGGGGCGCTTTCGTCCGTGGCAGTTATGGATTGCCATTCCCATCGGCATTATCGGCATCCTGACATTCACCGTGCCAGATGCCAGCATGGGAGTAAAAATCGCCTGGGCGTTCGGTACTTACCTGCTCCTTTCAGTCGGTTATACAGCCATCAACGTACCGTACTGCGCGCTGATCAACACCATGACCACCCGCCACAATGAAGTGATCTCCTGCCAGTCCTGGCGATTCGTTCTCTGCGGCGTAGCGGGATTTCTGGTTTCGGTAGGCTTACCGTGGATGGTAGATCTCTTCGGTCAGGGCAACGCTGCACGCGGCTATCAACTTGGCGTCGGCGTATTGTGCGCCATTGCCGTGGTGATGTTCCTGTGCTGTTTCTTCTGGGTTCGTGAACGGGTGCCACTCTCCACAATGGGGAAATTTACCCTGCGCGAACATCTTGCCGGGCTGCGGAACAACGACCAACTGCTGCTGATGCTGGTCATGTCTTTCCTGCTGATTAACGTCTTTAATATTCGCGGCGGTGGGTATATGTACTTCATTACCTACGTCTTACAAGGCAGTACGGGCTACACGTCGCTGTTCTTCACCATGGTCACCTTCGCCTCCATTATCGGCTCGGTGATTGTCAGCCCATTAACGCGGCGTTTCGATACCGTCAAAATTTACTACTACACCAACCTGCTCCTCGCTGCACTGGCGGTGTTGATGTGGTTCCTGCCCTCCAGCCCGGCTTATCAAACGCTGTGGCTGGTGGTGATCCTCGGTAATGGCGTGATTCTTGGCTTCACATTGCCACTGCACTTCTCATTGATGGCCTTTGCCGATGACTACGGCGAGTGGAAAACCCGCGTACGTTCTTCCGGCATGAACTTCGCCTTCAATCTGTTTTTCATCAAGCTGGCCTGGGCCTCCAGCGCCGGGATCATCAGCCTGCTGTTTATTTTTGTCGCCTACCAGCCAGGCGTGGAAAACCAGACCGCCAGTTCGCTTGGCGGGATCGCGGCGATGGAAACATTGCTGCCTGCGCTGTTCCACCTGCTGCTGGCGATGGCGATCCGCTTTTGCAAACTCAATAACCCTATGATGTCACGCATTGCTAGCGACCTGCGTCAGCGTCATGTACAGCCTTAAGGAGCACAAGATGAACATTTCGGAAGTCGATCTGCATAAACTGACGGTCAGCGATCCGTTCCTCGGTCAGTACCAACAACTGGTCCGCGACGTGGTGATTCCTTATCAGTGGGATGCCTTGAACGATCGTATCCCAGAAGCGGAACCCAGCCATGCGATTGAAAACTTTCGCATTGCCGCCGGACTTCAGGAGGGTGAATTTTACGGGATGGTGTTTCAGGACAGCGACGTCGCCAAATGGCTGGAAGCGGTAGCCTGGTCGCTGTGCCAGAAGCCGGACGCCGAACTGGAAAAAACCGCCGACGAGGTGATTGAACTGATCGCTTCCGCCCAGTGCGAAGATGGCTATCTCAATACTTACTTTACGGTAAAAGCGCCCGAAGAACGCTGGAGCAATCTGGCGGAGTGTCATGAACTTTACTGCGCCGGTCATCTGATTGAAGCCGGAGTCGCCTTCTTCCAGGCTACGGGCAAGCGGCGCTTGCTGGAAGTGGTTTGCCGTCTGACCGATCATATCGACAGCGTATTTGGTCCAGATGAAAGTAAGTTACATGGTTATCCTGGTCACCCGGAAATTGAACTGGCACTAATGCGCCTGTATGAAGTGACCGAAGAGCCGCGCTACCTGGCGCTGACGAACTATTTTGTCGAACAGCGTGGTGCGCAACCGCACTATTACGACCAGGAATATGAAAAGCGCGGGCAGACCTCGCACTGGCACACCTACGGCCCGGCGTGGATGGTGAAAGACAAAGCCTACAGCCAGGCACATTTGCCCATCGCACAGCAGCAAACCGCCATTGGTCACGCGGTACGTTTTGTCTACCTGATGACCGGCGTCGCGCATCTCGCGCGTTTAAGTCACGATGAAAGCAAGCGTCAGGACTGCCTGCGGCTGTGGAACAATATGGCCCAGCGTCAGTTATATATTACCGGCGGCATTGGCTCACAGAGCAGCGGTGAAGCGTTCAGCAGCGATTACGATCTGCCGAATGACACGGTATACGCTGAAAGTTGCGCCTCCATCGGCCTGATGATGTTTGCCCGACGAATGCTGGAAATGGAAGGCGACAGTCAATATGCCGATGTGATGGAGCGCGCACTGTACAACACCGTGCTCGGCGGCATGGCGCTGGATGGCAAACATTTCTTCTATGTGAATCCGCTGGAAGTACATCCAAAATCGCTGAAATTCAACCATATCTACGATCACGTTAAGCCGATCCGCCAGCGTTGGTTTGGCTGCGCTTGTTGTCCGCCAAATATCGCCCGCGTGCTAACCTCGATTGGTCATTATCTCTACACGCCGCGTGAAGATGCGTTGTATATCAACATCTACGCAGGAAACAGCATGGAGGTGCCGGTAGAAAATGGCACGCTGCGCCTGCGGGTTAGCGGAAACTATCCGTGGCAGGAACAGGTGACGATTGCGGTTGAATCACCCCAGCCGGTGCGTCATACGCTGGCTTTACGTCTACCGGACTGGTGCATACAGCCGCAGATCATATTGAATGGGGAAGAGGTCGAGCAGGATATTCGTAAAGGGTATTTGCACATTACCCGTGAATGGCAGGAGGGCGACACGCTGAATCTGACTTTGCCAATGCCGGTACGTCGCGTTTACGGTAACCCGCTGGTGCGTCACGTCGCCGGAAAAGTGGCGATTCAGCGCGGCCCGCTGGTGTATTGTCTGGAACAGGTCGACAACGGCGAGTCACTGCATAATCTGTGGCTGCCCGCCGATGCGCCATTTACGACATTTGAAGGTAATGGATTGTTCCGCCATAAGATCTTAATCCAGGCACCGGGTTACCGGTATGAACAGAGCAATCCAGAGCAGCAACCGCTGTGGCATTACGACAGCGCGCCAGCCAAACGCCAGCCGCAAATTCTGACGTTTATCCCGTGGTTTAGCTGGGCCAACCGGGGTGAAGGCGAAATGCGGATCTGGGTGAATGAGGAAACCAGTGCCATCCGTAGGTAGGATAAGGCGCTCGCGCCGCATCCAACGCATGGTGCACATTGCCGGATGCGGCGTGAACGCTTTATCCGACCTACAAAAGCATGCAAATTCAATATATTGCATGAGCTATGTAGGCATGATAAGACGCGAAAGCGTCGCATCAGGCAATGAATACCCGATGCGACCAGCTTCTTACATCAGAACAGCCCCAACGGTTTATCCGAGTAGCTCACCAGCAGGCACTTGGTTTGCTGGTAATGCTCAAGCATCATTTTGTGGGTTTCACGGCCAATGCCTGATTGTTTGTAGCCGCCAAACGCCGCATGTGCCGGGTAAGCGTGATAACAGTTGGTCCACACGCGCCCTGCCTGAATGCCGCGCCCCATCTTATAGGCCAGATTACCGTTGCGGCTCCAGACGCCCGCGCCCAGACCATATTGCGTATCGTTCGCCAGCTCCAGCGCTTCTTCCATCGTTTTGAAGGTGGTTACCGCCAGCACCGGGCCAAAAATCTCCTCCTGGAACACGCGCATATTGTTCTGACCAAACAGAATCGTCGGTTCGAGGTAGTAGCCGTCTTTCAGTTCGCCTTCCAGCAGCTTACGTCGCCCGCCGGTGAGCACATCAGCGCCCTCTTTTTTACCGATATCAATGTAGTTGAGGATGGTTTCCAGTTGCCCGTAAGAAACCTGCGCGCCCATTTGCGTCACGCTGTCGAGCGGGTTACCGCTGCGAATGCTTTCGACACGGCGGATAGCGCGTTCCATAAAGCGTTCGTAGATAGACTCCTGCACTAAAGCACGGCTTGGACAGGTGCAAACTTCGCCCTGGTTAAAGGCAAACAGTGCAAAGCCTTCCAGCGCTTTATCGAAAAAGGCATCTTCTTCATCCATCACATCAGCAAAGAAGATATTTGGCGATTTGCCGCCCAGCTCCAGCGTCACCGGAATAATGTTTTGCGTGGCGTATTGCATAATTTGTTGGCCCACTTCCGTTGAGCCGGTAAACGCCACTTTGGCGATGCGTTTCGAGGTCGCCAGATATTCGCCAATTTCCCCACCTGCGCCATTGACCACGTTCACCACCCCTGGCGGCAGTAAATCACCGACGATTTCCATTAGCAGCAGTACAGAAAGCGGAGTAAGACGTGCGGGTTTCAGCACCACACAGTTGCCCGCCGCCAGCGCGGGGGCCATTTTCCAGCTCGCCATCAGCAGCGGGAAGTTCCACGGGATAATCTGCCCCACCACGCCTAACGGTTCATGGAAATGATAGGCCACGGTTTCGCTATCCACTTCACTGATCCCACCTTCCTGCGCCCGAATACACGAGGCGAAATAGCGAAAATGATCAATCGCCAGCGGCACGTCGGCAGCACTGGTTTCGCGAATGGGTTTGCCGTTATCCCAGGTTTCTGCCGTCGCTAAAAGTTCAAGGTTTTGTTCCATTCGATCGGCAATCTTAAACAGAATCGCCGCGCGATCCTGCACCGAGGTGTGCGCCCATTTATCTTTCACTTTATGCGCAGCATCCAGCGCCAGATCGATGTCTCGTTTGCCCGAAGACGCCACTTCGCACAGTAGCTGCCCGGTCACCGGCGTCAGGTTCTGGTAATACTCGCCATCGGCAGGCGCTACCCATTCGCCACCGATAAAGTTGTCGTAGCGGGCTTTTAATTTGAGGGGGAAACCATACTCGCCGGGCTTAATCTGTGCTGAAGGGGGATTATTGGTCATGATCGTCTCCTTGCGGTGTGAGGTATAACAAGGGTAGACGTGACTGGCGAAATCTTCGCCAGTCGGTAACAGCTTTACGACGGCTATCACGAATTTACGGGCAAAAGCTACAGCGGGTAGTGTGCGACGTACACTGCTTGCTGGTTATTAATTCTTTTCTCTTGCGCGAATCCTTCTTTAACAATTGTCCGTAAATCAGCTCGAGCCGTATTATCAGAGACGCCCAAGCTCGCGCTAATTTCAGCAACTGTGTACTCTTTCCCCGGATTGGCGAGCATCACATTCAGGAGCGTTACCTGGCGCGGATTCAGGCGTTTAAGCACACCAGAGCTAAACAGCACACTATCGAGTTTTGCGCTTCGTTGTGTAATTTCATCGATATGCTGCTGCCAGTTTTGCAGAGCACGTTTAATGACACCCGCCTGATATTCAAGGAAATAAGTCAGATCCATACCATCTGATTCAGTGTACTGGTAGCTGGCGGCATATTTGACCGGTGCAGCATGAAGCAAACGGCTGATGGAAATATATTTAAAGACATCGTAGCCCGATTTCAGCATATACCAGTAAAACAGCGCCCGACTGGTGCGCCCGTTGCCATCCCGAAACGGATGTTCATGGGCCAGCATAAAATGCAGAATGCAGGCACGGACCAACGGATGAATATACCCTTCATGGCTGTTTAACCACTGGCAAACTTTTTCCAGCCGTTCCGGTAACAATGCCGCAGCGGGCGGTTGATGCACTATATTGCCATCATAGTCGGCGATCACAACATCATCTGTTTCACGAAATTCTCCCGGACGATATTTCGCGTCATTGATTCCACCCATACCAATGGCATGTAACTGGCGAATAAGCGCAGGTGTCAGCGGTTCTGCGAGTAAGTGCGGAATTTCCGCCATCAGCCGGGCATTTCCCGCAATCATATGCTCGTCTTCAGTGCGTGGCGACCGCCCTGTTTCCAGCATTTTTCTCGCCACCAGCGTTGTAGTATTCGCACCTTCCAGCTGGGAGCTGGTGATCGGCTCTTCCAGGCGTAACTGGCTTAACTCGGCTCCGGCCCCGCGTAACCGTTCAGTCTGATCTTTCAGCGCCAGCGCGGTAGCACGTTTGTCGACAAGCTCGCACGCTTCTGCAATCACCGGGGTAATGTTGAATCCGGCCTGTTCACCCGCTTCATTGCAATAATTAATTCGTTGGATCGCCGCGTTGCGCGCCAGACGGGTAAGCGTCCACGCCACATCGACGTTTTCTCCTTTTTTGATGCGGTACTGCAACTCATCAAAAGGCAGATAACGTCCTTTTTCATCGGTAACCCGGTTAAAGCGCAGGTGGGCCAGGAGTTCCTCACCCGATAAGTGTGATAAAGGAATAAGTCCGGGAGGTGATTTGATAGCCATGTGCTTATCTCAAAAAAGCGCAATATTGAGATAGTGTATAGCAGGAAAGAGAAACTATCTCAAAAAAAGCAAGTTTTGAGATAGTTGAAAAAGCGGCTGACAACTCGCCAGCCGTTGTGGGAATGATGATTACATCGCTGCGCGATAAATCGCCACAATTTCTTCGTGAGTTGCCTGGATCGGGTTAGTAAAGCCGCAGGCATCTTTCAGGGCATTAGTCGCCAGAACCGCGAAATCTTCTTCTTTCACGTTCAGGTCGCGTAGGCCTGCCGGGATATCCACTTTCTTCGCCAGTTCACGGATGGCGTTAATGCAGGCTTCAGCACCTTCCGCGTCGTTTTTACCTGTCACGTTCACGCCCATTGCAGCGGCACAATCACGCAGACGTGCAGCGGCGACTTTGCTGTTGAATACCTGAACATGCGGCAGCAAAACGGCGTTACATACACCGTGTGGCAGGTTGTAGAAACCGCCCAGCTGGTGCGCCATCGCATGAACATAACCCAGAGAAGCATTATTGAACGCCATACCGGCGAGGAACTGGGCATAAGCCATTGCTTCACGCGCTTTCGCATTACTGCCATCTTCAACGGCTAACGGCAGGTTTTCGGCAATCATGGTCACGGCTTTCAGTGCACAAGCGTCAGTGATCGGCGTGGCGGCAATAGAAACATACGCTTCGATAGCGTGCGTTAAGGCATCCATACCCGTTGCGGCGGTCAGTGACTTCGGCATACCGATCATCAGAGAGGAGTCATTGACAGAAAGCAGCGGAGTGACATGTTTATCCACAATCGCCATTTTGATGTGACGCGCTTCGTCAGTGATGATGCAAAAACGGGTCATTTCAGAGGCCGTACCCGCCGTGGTGTTGATGGCGATCATCGGCAGCTGCGGTTTTGCAGAGCGGTCAACGCCTTCATAATCGCGGATGTCACCGCCGTTGGCTGCAACCAGCGCAATACCTTTTGCGCAGTCGTGTGGAGAACCACCGCCTAAGGAAATCACGCTATCGCAATTATTTTCTTTAAGTAATTTCAAACCTGCAGCGACGTTTTCCGTGGTGGGATTAGGTTGGGTGCCATCATAAATAACGCTAAAAATATTGCGTTCTTCCAGTGCTTTTTGCACATCACCCGCCATACCCAATTTCGTTAACATATTGTCGGTGACAATTAAGGTACGGGTAAATCCATAATCTGCCATCATATTCATTGCATCATTCAATGAATCAGCACCAATAACATTCACGGAAGGAATAAAAAAGGTTGAAGCTGCCATAACACACTCCTGAAAGTGTAAAAAAGGGCGGGCAGCTTACTGAGAATTTTCATTTGAAAATATGATCAATATTACCGTTTATTAAAATATTTTTAATAAAAAGCACGTTACATTCATCAAATAACGTGCCTTCTTAACATTAATAAGAAATTTTGTATTAATTCATATTTATTATGAATTAATCATTTCCTTATTTTTCCGGAAATAATAATGCGTCGCGCAATAAATGATCATTTCCACGACGACGCGTAAAGCCAATGCGGTCAAAATATTCCAGAATCTGAATTGCCAGCTTGCGGCCTACGCCTAAGCGATCGCGGAAATCCGCCGCGCAGGTTGAACCACATTCCTGATCGAGATCGCGGATCATATTGGCAAATTCGACAATCCGATCGTTACGGTAATAACGATCTTTGACGATCGCAGTAATTATCCCCTGTTGGGCCGCCTGGCGTAGCGTCAGGCGCATTGCCTGCTCGTCGGTTCCCGTCTCTTTTGCCAGGTCACGCACCCACCATGGCTCGTCACCAAACAGCGGCTCTGCTTTTTGCCAGATGGCCTGCTGCTCTTCGCTGAAGCCCGCTTTATGATCCGGCAGATGCAGCCAGCCGTGATGGCTGTGGATGTCGCCGCTTTCGCGCATCTTTTCAATCAGCAACAGTACCAGCGCTTCATCTTCCATTGGCAACGCCATACGTCGCAGACGTTCGCGCCCAGGACCAGGTTCATCGCGATGTTGCTCATGATAAGTCGCTAATGTGTCGAGAATTTTCCGCTGCCAGCGGGCGGCAACTGGCGCATTCAACAAGCTGTAACCAGCCTGAATATAGCCAGGCTGTTGCAGCAGTTCGCGCATCCCTTCGCCGTTGAGCTGCCGTGCCCAGGCGAAATCCGCAAGGTTAACCGCGCCGCGTTCCAGATGAACAGATAACGCATCGGCATCGCTCTGCGCCCGTGCAAGAGACGCCAGCCATTGCAGATATTCCGGCTTACGCTTACCGCGACGCGGCGGGTTAAGCATCACCACACGCGCCCCCGCCAGCGTGTTGCGGGCCGAGATATCGCGCAGCACTATGCGATCGTTATCCGCCAGCCACAGCGGCGTGTCGAACACCAGCTCGGCAAGGTTATCTTCCAGTAGCGAAACACGTCCCGTAACGTGGCTGGCGGCGTGGTGAATATGCAGCGGCTGCCACTGGGTCAGCGGTGTATGGGTTTGAAGCTCGACAATCACCCGTGTGAACGGCTCCGGCGGCACATCGGCAAGCAGCCAGTCGCCACGGTTAATCTGCTCTTTTTCCGCATCACCCGCGATGTTAAGCGCGATACGCTGCCCGGCATGGGCAGTTTCTGTTGGCTGATTTTGCGCATGCAGCGCACGCACGCGCATCGGTTTATTTACACCAGTCAGCCAGAGTGAATCGCCTACTTTCACTTCCCCGCTTAACGCCGTACCGGTGACGACCAGCCCGGCACCTTTTACGGTAAATGCGCGGTCGATCGCGAGGCGGAAACTATGTTGGCTGGCGTGTTCACGTTCTGGTAACTGAAGCAGATGCTCGCGCAGGGCATCAATTCCCCGACCTTCGGTTGCTGCGGTGATAAACAGTTTTGCCTCAGCAAAACCGTATTCCCGCAGCACCTCCTTTACCTGGCGTTCAACCTCATCAACACGCGCTTCGTCCACGCGATCGGCTTTGGTCAGCGCCACTGTCAGCATCGGGTTACCGGTCAGCTGCAAAATCGCCAGATGCTCACGGGTCTGTGCCATCACACCGTCATCGCACGCCACCACCAACAGCGCGTGATCGATACCACCAACGCCCGCCAGCATGTTGGAAAGAAACTTTTCATGACCGGGTACGTCGATAAAACCAGGCACGCGACCATCCGGCTGCGGCCAGTAGGCATAGCCGAGATCGATGGTCATGCCGCGCTTTTTTTCTTCCGGCAGACGGTCGGCATTTACGCCCGTAATCGCCTGCAACAAGGTTGTTTTGCCGTGGTCAACGTGTCCGGCAGTCGTAATAATCATTTCAACAACATCTCCAAAAACCGTTGCTCATCTTCAAGGCAGCGTAAATCCAGCCACAATCGTCCGTCATAAATACGACCAATCACCGGCACTGGCAATTCACGCCAGCGGGCGGCTAATGACTCAAGGTGGCTACCGCGTCCATCATGGGGGGTAAACGTTAATGCCGCGCTCGGCAGGCGATCAACCGGCAGCGAACCACTGCCGATCTGCGAAAGACATGGCATAACCTGTACCGCAAACTCCGCGCCGTAATGTGCGGCAAGGAGAGCCTGTAAACGTTGTGCCTGGATTTGAATGACCTCTGCGCTGCGGGTAAGCAGGCGCAGGGTCGGTAATTTTTCACTCAGAGCTTCAGGGTGTAAATAAAGACGCAACGTGGCTTCCAGCGCCGCGAGGGTCATTTTATCCGCGCGTAATGCACGCTTCAGCGGGTGGCTTTGCAGGCGGGCGATCATTTCTTTTTTACCAACAATAATTCCTGCCTGCGGCCCGCCTAACAGCTTGTCGCCGGAGAAGCTCACCAGACTGACGCCCGCCGCAATCAACTCCTGCGGCATTGGCTCTTTCGGCAAACCGTACTGGCTAAGATCGACCAGCGAGCCACTGCCTAAATCAGTCACCACTGGAACATCCAGTTCTTTGCCGAGCGCCACCAGTTCCGCTTCATCTATCGCTTTGGTGAACCCCTGAATGCTGTAGTTACTGGTATGTACTTTCATCAACAGTGCGGTATTTTCATTCACCGCCTGACGATAATCATTCGCGTGCGTGCGGTTGGTGGTCCCTACTTCGTGTAGGGTGCATCCTGCCTGACGCATAACATCGGGAATACGAAACGCGCCGCCAATCTCCACCAGTTCGCCGCGAGAAACCACCACCTCTTTCCCGCTGGCAGTGGCCGCCAACATCAATAACACCGCCGCCGCATTGTTATTAACGATACAGGCATCTTCCGCCCCCGTAATACGGCACAGCAGCTGCGCCAGCGCCCGATCGCGATGTCCACGTCCGGCGTCGTCCAGATCGTACTCGAGGGTCACTGGCGAACGCATAGCCTTCGTAACGGCTTCCACCGCGGCTTCCGCCTGTAAAGCTCGCCCAAGGTTGGTATGCAGCACGGTTCCCGTCAGGTTGATCACCGGACGCAGCGCGCTTTGCGCCTCTTTCGTCAACCGGGCATCGACTTCTTGCGCCCAGTTTTCACACCACGCGGGCAGCGTCTGGCTGTCACGAATCACTTCTCGCGCTTCGTCAAGCATCTGACGCAGCAATTCCACCACGCGGGTGTGACCATAAGTATCACGCAAAGAAAGGAAGGAGCTATCGCGCAATAAGCGATCAATAGCCGGAAGTTGACTATAGAGGGAACGCGTTTCGGTTGTCATAGGAAACCTGGCTGATCAAGGCCCTCTCACACGGAGAAGGGCGTTTAACATAACCACGGATTGTAACGTGAGATGGGTCAGGAGGACATATCGCGCATCAAGCCTTTGGCGGTTCGGTGCGAGCAAAACTTTCGCGGCTAAACAGGTTTTCGACCAGTTTGACTAAGTGTGGGCGGTCGACACACCAGCCTGGCGCAACGCGGCGGAAATTGAGATATCCGACCGCACAGGCAATGGCGATAGTCGCCAGATTGACCGTATCGGTTTTGAGCGTGCCATCGACCAGATATCCTTCCAGCACATCCAGACTGCGGTTGATTTTCTCACGCTGACGTAACAATTCATCTTCAGACTGCTGCGCCGCCGGACGCGCCTGTTCACGCACCGATACCAGCCCGGCATCCATAATGCCATCCGCCAGCGCCTCAATTTTGCGCACCCGCAACGACTCCAGCGGATCACGCGGCAACATCGCCGGAGCAACATTCATTAATTCAATATATTCAGCGATGATCGGCGAATCAAACCAGCATTCGCCCTCTTCGGTCACCAGCACCGGCACTTTTCCTAACGGGTTAAATTGCGCCACGCCGTTGTCCGCGTTATAGGGCAGTTCATTAATAAATTCGAACGTTATGCCCTTTTCTAACAACAGAATAGAAAGTTTGCGTACAAACGGGCTGGTGTAGCTACCGACGAGTTTCATGCCGAGTCCTTTGTGCGAGGAAAAATATCAGTATGGCTCAGGCTCGCGCAAAACACAGGTGATACAAGTCTCAATGATCCAAATAAAGATAATGCATCCAACTGGTCATTCTTAGCAGCACTTTCCGCATCACCGAAACATGGCTGAAATGGTCGGAGTAAACTGCCACCTGGGCGTAGATGCCGTCGGGTAAGGCATCGATATCAGCGTTAGGGTCCAGCTCAATGGTTCCCAGCACACCGTCCGTGCCGGGCACGACCGTTAATGATTGCAATACCCCCTGCGCCTGATAAGAACCGCCTGGCACGACAGGTAAAATACTGGTCAGTTTGCCGTGAAACACCTGCCCAGGTAGCGCGTTAAACACCACTTCCGCATCATCGCCGGGTTTCAGACGTAACAGCGAGTTTTGCCGAAATTGGGCGACAATTTGCCGTTTTTGCTCGGGGATGAAGACCATCACCGGACGCAGCGGCAAGGCAGCGGCGTATGTACCTGGGCGGATCAGTACCTGAGTGACGTAGCCATTGCTCGGTGCGCGAATGACGGTCTGCTCAAGGTTATATTTTGCTTCAGTAAGTTGCGCTCTTAAGCTCACAATCTGCGATTGCTCGCCGTTAACCATACTGTCGAGCTGGCTCTGGATCTGCGCCTGCTCCGCCACCGAGCCTTTCACCAGCGCATCCTGCGCGAGGAAATTTTGCCGCGCATCGTCGATGTCACGTTCCGAGAACGGATTCACCGCCGCCTGGCTGCCTTTCAGATAACGTTGATAATTTTTAAACAGACGGTCGCGCTCCGCTGAAACCTGGGTGGTGTTGGCCTGCGCTTCAGTGAGTTGCGCGCGCAGCGTCTTTATATTATGCGTCGCCGTCATCAGGTCTGCCTGAAGTCTGTCAACTCGCGCCTGGTAACGAACCGGCTCGAGCTTAAAAAGCACCTCGCCCTTCTGAATAAGCTGATTATTTTTGTCGGTGACTTCAGTAACAATTCCCGTCACCTGTGGCGTGATGGGGATCGCTATCACTGCCTTTTGCGCGGTAAAAGTGTAAGGGTGGTTGTAGTTCATCAACAAGATCAAACCACTCACCAGAAACACGCCTCCCAGCGCCGCCGTCGCCAGCGTCCACTGATTTACCGGAATGCGGAAGATTTTAAAGACCGCCCACGCCAGCGCCACGTAAGTTAAAACAATCAATAGATCCATATTTAGATCTCCGGAAACGTGGAATAGTCAGTCTTTTTCTCGGCGGCGAGTTGATGCTCCAGCCGGGAAATTCGGTCAGAAAGTGCGGCGATTTCCGGGTCAGTCGCTTTCTCTTGCGACGCAACATGTGACTGCATGCCCCAGCCGCGCTCCGGTTGATAGAGCGTCGCCCAGATCCACAGGAACGGCCAGATAACATGTAGAGTAAACAGGCTCACCCAGCCCGCCGTATGAATAGCGTCGGCATGGGGATGGTTGCGCTTTTTGGCAATCAGATAAGGGATGTCATGTATCGCGATGATTCCATAAAAAATCACCAGAAAGACGAAGATCAGCACTCCCAACGCGAAATAGTTTAGAAACATATCTGCCTCGGATTCACGTTTATCAGTGTTGTTTTTTGGCTGGCAGCCAGAAGGGAGTCAGGCTGATATTTTGACAATAATCCGGGTTCGCGATTCTCGCCATAACACCAAAGAATAATTTTAAGAGGTGATGAGTTGCTTAGTTACATAACGATTTCATGACGAAGGCATAACATGCTGTAGATCACATCAGGTGAACGCCGTAAGAAAATATCTTGTGATTCAGATCACAAAGATTCAACAAACCATCAAAACAAAAATGTGACATTACTCACATTTAAATGCCATTTTTAGCGAAAATCGCCGCCTTGTTGCTTTTTTACACAAGCATTTTGTGATGAGCATCACGTCAATTACCTCTCTACCCCCTACATTTATGTGACTGATATCACACAAAAGGCCGCCGACTGGACAGTTAACCGATTCAGTGCCAGATTTCGCAGTATCTACAAGGTCCGGCTACCTCTGCCGCCACATTAACAAAAAACCTCGGGCTTCCAGCCTGCGCGACAGCAAACATAAGAAGGGGTGTTTTTATGTCATCCGATATTAAGATCAAAGTGCAAAGCTTTGGTCGTTTCCTCAGCAACATGGTGATGCCAAATATCGGCGCGTTTATCGCGTGGGGTATCATCACCGCGTTATTTATTCCAACAGGGTGGTTACCGAACGAAACGCTGGCGAAGCTGGTCGGGCCGATGATCACTTATCTCCTGCCGCTGCTGATCGGTTATACCGGTGGTAAGCTGGTTGGCGGCGAACGTGGCGGCGTAGTCGGTGCCATTACCACCATGGGCGTTATCGTCGGCGCAGACATGCCGATGTTCCTCGGCTCTATGATTGCAGGTCCGCTGGGCGGCTGGTGCATTAAGCACTTCGACCGCTGGGTAGACGGTAAGATCAAATCCGGTTTTGAGATGCTGGTGAATAACTTCTCCGCAGGCATCATCGGGATGATCCTCGCTATTCTGGCATTCCTCGGCATTGGCCCGATTGTTGAAGCCCTGTCCAAAATGCTGGCGGCGGGCGTTAACTTCATGGTTGTCCATGACATGCTGCCGCTGGCGTCTATCTTTGTTGAACCGGCGAAAATCCTGTTCCTCAACAACGCCATTAACCACGGTATCTTCTCGCCGCTGGGTATTCAGCAGTCCCATGAACTGGGTAAATCCATCTTCTTCCTGATTGAAGCTAACCCAGGTCCAGGTATGGGCGTGCTGCTGGCGTACATGTTCTTTGGTCGTGGTAGCGCTAAACAGTCTGCGGGCGGTGCGGCAATCATCCACTTCCTGGGGGGTATCCACGAAATCTACTTCCCGTATGTGCTGATGAATCCGCGTCTGATTCTGGCCGTTATCCTCGGCGGTATGACTGGCGTATTCACGCTGACTATCCTGGGCGGTGGGCTGGTTTCTCCGGCATCTCCGGGTTCTATCCTTGCTGTACTGGCGATGACGCCAAAAGGTGCTTACTTCGCTAACATCGCGGGTGTGTGTGCGGCGATGGCAGTTTCCTTCGTTGTCTCTGCCATTCTGCTGAAAACCAGCAAAGTGAAAGAAGAAGATGATATTGAAGCTGCTGCACGTCGCGTTCAGGAAATGAAAGCTGAGTCTAAAGGTGCGTCTCCGCTGTCTGCAGGCGATGTGACTAACGACCTGAGCCACGTCCGTAAAATCATCGTTGCCTGTGATGCCGGTATGGGTTCCAGTGCGATGGGTGCAGGCGTGCTGCGTAAGAAAATTCAGGATGCAGGTCTGTCGCAGATTTCGGTCACTAACAGCGCGATCAACAACCTGCCGCCAGATGTGGACCTGGTCATCACTCACCGTGACCTGACCGAACGCGCTATGCGCCAGGTTCCGCAGGCACAGCATATTTCGCTGACCAACTTCCTCGACAGCGGCCTGTACACCAGCCTGACCGAACGTCTGGTTGCTGCCCAGCGCCATACTGAAAACGAAGTGAAAGTGAAAGACAGTCTGAAAGACAGCTTTGACGATTCCAGTGCTAACCTGTTCAAACTGGGCGCGGAGAACATCTTCCTCGGTCGCAAAGCGGCCACCAAAGAAGAAGCGATTCGTTTTGCTGGCGAGCAACTGGTGAAAGGCGGTTACGTTGAGCCGGAATACGTTCAGGCGATGCTGGATCGTGAAAAACTGACCCCGACTTATCTGGGTGAGTCTATCGCGGTGCCACACGGTACGGTTGAAGCGAAAGATCGCGTACTCAAAACGGGCGTCGTGTTCTGCCAGTACCCGGAAGGCGTGCGCTTCGGTGAAGAAGAAGATGACATTGCCCGTCTGGTGATTGGGATTGCTGCCCGTAACAACGAGCACATTCAGGTGATCACCAGCCTGACCAATGCACTGGATGATGAGTCCGTCATCGAGCGTCTGGCACACACCACCAGCGTGGATGAAGTGCTGGAATTGCTGGCAGGTCGTAAGTAATCCATTCCCACCCTCTCCGCATGAAGAAGGTGGGGCTAATTGCTTGATGCGCTTCGCTTATCAGGCCTACAACATAAAGCACAATTTGTTTTGTCGGTCGGATAAGGTGTTTACGCCGCATCCGGCAGTCGGTGCACAATGCCTGATGCGACGCTGACGCGTCTTATCAGACCTACAGGTCAGTGCCAAACACGTAGGCCGGATAAGGCGGTTTACGCCGCATCCGGCAAAAAGCCCCTCTCCTCACGGAGAGGGTTTGGGTGAGGGAAAAGCCTCACCCCAGCCCTCTCGGGTAAAAACATTGATGAAGGTTAATACTATGAAAGCATTACATTTTGGCGCAGGTAATATCGGTCGTGGCTTTATCGGTAAACTGCTGGCAGACGCAGGTATCCAACTGACGTTTGCCGATGTAAATCAGGTGGTGCTTGATGCCCTGAATGCCCGTCATAGCTATCAGGTTCATGTGGTTGGTGAAACCGAGCAGGTAGATACCGTTTCTGGCGTCGATGCCGTCAGCAGCATTGGTGATGATGTCGTTGATCTGATTGCTCAGGTTGATTTAGTCACTACCGCCGTTGGCCCGGTCGTGCTGGAACGTATTGCTCCGGCCATCGCCAAAGGGCTGGTGAAACGTAAAGAACAAGGTAATGAATCTCCGCTGAACATCATCGCCTGTGAAAACATGGTCCGCGGCACCACGCAGCTGAAAGGCCATGTGATGAACGCCCTGCCCGAAGACGCCAAAGCGTGGGTAGAAGAACACGTTGGCTTTGTTGATTCCGCCGTTGACCGCATCGTACCGCCTTCGGCTTCGGCAACTAACGATCCGCTGGAAGTGACGGTAGAAACCTTCAGCGAATGGATTGTCGATAAAACCCAGTTCAAAGGCACGCTGCCAAACATCCCTGGCATGGAATTAACCGACAATCTGATGGCATTTGTCGAACGTAAACTCTTCACCCTGAATACAGGTCATGCTATAACCGCGTACCTCGGAAAACTGGCGGGTCATCAGACCATTCGTGACGCAATTCTCGACGAGAAAATCCGCGCGGTGGTAAAAGGGGCAATGGAAGAAAGTGGTGCAGTATTGATCAAGCGCTACGGCTTTGACGCTGACAAGCATGCGGCATACATCCAGAAAATCCTTGGTCGTTTCGAGAACCCGTACCTGAAAGATGATGTAGAACGCGTAGGCCGTCAGCCGCTGCGTAAACTGAGTGCTGGCGACCGTCTGATCAAGCCACTGCTCGGAACCCTGGAATATGGTCTGCCACATAAAAACCTGATTGAAGGTATTGCCGCTGCAATGCACTTCCGCAGTGAAGATGATCCGCAGGCTCAGGAACTGGCAGCGCTGATTGCCGACAAAGGCCCACAAGCCGCGCTGGCACAGATTTCCGGTCTTGATGCCAACAGCGAGGTTGTATCCGAGGCGGTAACCGCTTATAAAGCAATGCAATAATGGTGGACCAGGCGCAGGATACCCTGCGCCCGAATAACAGATTGTCAGATATGCAGGCAACAATGGAACAAACCCAGGCCTTTGAAAACCGTGTGCTTGAGCGTCTGAATGCTGGCAAAACCGTGCGAAGCTTTCTGATCACCGCCGTCGAGCTTTTGACCGAGGCGGTAAATCTTCTGGTGCTTCAGGTATTCCGCAAAGACGATTACGCGGTGAAGTATGCTGTAGAACCGTTACTCGACGGCGATGGTCCGCTGGGCGATCTTTCTGTGCGTTTAAAACTCATTTACGGGTTGGGCGTCATTAACCGCCAGGAATACGAAGATGCGGAACTGCTGATGGCATTGCGTGAAGAGCTAAATCACGACGGCAACGAGTACGCTTTTACCGACGACGAAATCCTTGGACCCTTTGGTGAACTGCATTGCGTGGCGGCGTTACCACCGCCGCCACAGTTTGAACCTGCAGACTCCAGTTTGTATGCAATGCAAATTCAGCGTTACCAACAGGCTGTACGATCAACAATGGTCCTTTCACTGACAGAGCTGATTTCCAAAATCAGCTTAAAAAAAGCCTTTCAAAAGTAAGTACTTTCGCTTACTTCTCCTCTACCTGTTTCGGACGATAAAGCTGACGATAATACTCCAGACGTTGTAGATATAACGGCACGCTTTCATCAGGTATTCCGGACGGAATCGCGTTACGGGGAGGTAGTTTTTTCAGATACTCCCGGAACGCCTGGCTCGATGCCATGAAATCTACGGCTTTATCGATAAGAAGCGGAACGTTTTCACCTAATTTGCCCATGATGATATCTCCGTATTACCCCGCGCCGGGAATGCGCGGCCGCCAATTTTAGTTTAGATCCCGGTATAAATGACATTAAGGAAAACGTGCTCAATCCTCAATAATCACCTGCTTCTGTTGACTATCTTTTTTCTTTAAATTTCTTAACTAATCAATGTATTGGGTGATTTTTTAACGCATTAATGGTTACAATCTGGAACTATTACAATGCCATCAGTTGTGAACAAAGCACCTGGTCGCGCATACTAGAGGCTATAAATTTATCTCTATCAGAAGTCATCACATGAAAGAAGTCGAAAAAAACGAAATCAAACGTCTCAGCGATCGTCTGGACGCCATCCGTCACCAGCAGGCCGATCTATCGCTGGTTGAAGCCGCAGACAAATATGCCGAACTGGAAAAAGAGAAAGCCACGCTGGAAGCAGAAATTGCTCGCCTGCGCGAAGTTCACAGCCAGAAACTCAGCAAAGAAGCGCAGAAACTGATGAAGATGCCGTTCCAGCGTGCAATCACCAAAAAAGAGCAGGCTGATATGGGCAAACTGAAAAAAAGTGTTCGCGGACTGGTGGTTGTGCACCCAATGACCGCGCTGGGCCGTGAAATGGGCCTGCAAGAGATGACAGGGTTCTCAAAGACTGCGTTTTAAGTTCCTTTCTCGTCGCTGTAACTACTGCCACTCACGATTTACTCGCTCCTGCTGGCACATGCAGGAGCCTGTGCCACTCATTAAATACGATGTCTTTCTTACCGTAAACTGTTTCAGTTTCCCCTCGAGTTTGAGGTATTTTTGCAGGCTAAAATCTGAAAATTTGTTGCGCAACAACAAGTGATATATAAATCATAAAAATAAATAATCGAATTATGATGCATGATTATTTATCTTTCCCCATAAACACAGCAAATTTCATCACAACACATCATTTATATGAATATAAAATCTCCCTGCGCTCCCCAGCCTAAGACACTAAACATTTGACATTGATTGATACCGCTCATTAAAATTCGCGCGACTCATAACATTCGCTACAAACTGAAATCAGTTGTCATTTAATAAAACGTCCGTAATACCAATTATTTCAATAAATCTCTTATAAGTTTTATTGCGAATACATATATAAAAAACATTCATCAGAAGAATGAATATGGCGTAATTATCAACATATTGGGGTTATGAAAAGGAATTCATCCTATGAGCATGAAAACACTTTTAAACGTGTTAACAATATTTTCACTAGGTACATTAACAGGCTGTGATTATATTGAAAAAGCGAGTCTGATCGATGATCTTGCCAAACAGCAAGAGTTGCAAAAAAGTAAAATAGAGGAGCTTGAGAAACAACAAGAACAATATAAAAATAAAGCAGAACTGTTTGAAAAACAACAAAATAATATCACAAACAGCACCAGAATACTTGCCAGCATTGTAAAGACAGTCAAAGAAAAACAGGACGAATTTGTCTTCACCGAATTTAACCCGCTACAAACCCAATACTTCATTTTAAATAACGGCTCGGTCGGTTTGGCAGGCCGGGTGCTGGCTATTGATGCGGTTGAAAATGGCAGTGTCATTCGTATTTCGCTGGTTAACTTATTAAGCGTTCCCGTATCAAATATTGGCTTTCATGCGACATGGGGGAATGAGAAACCCACCGATGCCAAAGCTCTGGCGAAATGGCAACAATTACTATTCAACACCACCCTGAATTCCACTCTGCAATTAATGCCTGGTCAATGGCAAGACATTAATCTGACATTAAAAGGCGTCTCGCCTAATAACCTGAAGTATCTGAAGTTGTCCATCAATATGGCTAATCTTCAGTTCGACACTGTTCAACCTGCTGAAACCCGGCAGCGGAAAAACAAAAAATAAATGCAGCTTCTGCGCTTATATCAAGGAATAGAGAGCATCAATAATGAACAAAATATTTAAAGTTATCTGGAATCCGGCGACAGGCAGTTACAACGTCGCCAGCGAAACGGCGAAGAGCCGTGGCAAAAAGAGCGGGCGCAGTAAGCTGTTAATTTCTGCCTTGGTTGCAGGTGGGCTGTTATCGTCATTTGGGGCACTGGCTGATAACTACGAGGGGCAGCCAGTGGATTATGGCAATGGCTCAGCAGGTGACGGCTGGGTTGCTATCGGTAAAAATTCAAAAGCAAATACCTTTGTCAATGGCTCTGGTGCGAGCACTGCGCTAGGTTATGACGCGATAGCTGAAGGTGAGTACAGCTCAGCTATAGGCTCACGAACTCATGCGATTGGTGGTGCATCAATGGCCTTTGGGGTTAGTGCACAAGCAATAGGTGACAGAAGTGTCGCGCTGGGTGCATCTTCAGTAGCAACTGGCGGTCGTTCGATGGCTCTTGGTCGTTACGCAAAGACGAATGGTTTTACATCTCTTGCTATTGGGGACACCGCCCTTGCCGATGGTGAAAAAACTATTGCGTTAGGAAATACGGCTCAAGCTTACGAAATTATGAGCATCGCCCTCGGTGATCATGCTAATGCCTCAAAAGAATATTCAATGGCGCTGGGAGCAAGTAGCGTTGCATCTGCGGCTAACGCCATTGCCGTAGGCCGCGACAGTGCTGCTAACGGCACAGACAGCCTTGCCTTAGGCAGACTATCTCTCGCCAGCGCAGCAAACGCGATTGCTATGGGTGCAGAGAGCGAAGCTGCTGAAAATGCGACGGCGATTGGCTTTAACGCGGATGCGATCGGGAAGTCCAGCCTGGCGCTGGGAGACAACGCCAGCGCTGGTGAAACCAACTCCATCGCTATAGGTCAAGGCAGCGAGGCAAGCAAACTTGATTCAATTGCGCTGGGAAGTAACAGCAGGTCAGCGGGTGAGAACGCCATTGCACTGGGCAACAACAGTAATGCGGGGGGCAAAAACAGCCTTGCTTTCGGTTTTAACACCACCGCAAATGGTGATAACGCAGTCGCCATTGGTGCAAATTCTTCCGCAGGTGCTGACAATACCGTGTCTGTAGGTAGCTCTAGTTTAAAGCGCAAAATTGTCAATATGGGTAATGGTGACATCAATAATGTCAGCTCCGATGCCATCAATGGATCACAACTTTATGCCATCAGTAAGTCTGTATCCGACAGGCTTGGAGGATATCATGATGATCCTGATAATGTTATAAACTCTGACGGGACGCTTAAAGCTCCCACATATTATCTACAAAGTGGCCAATACAATAACGTGGGAGAGGCTCTCCAGAGCATCGACAATAACACGTTGCACTGGGACAGCAAAAGTAATAAATACAGTGCCAGCCATACTGTCTTTAATGCAAATGGCTCAGTTAAAAGCACCTCGGCGAAAAACATCATTACCGACGTCGCTGATGGCACGATTTCAGCCACCAGTTCCGACGCCGTTAACGGTTCGCAGTTGTATAATCTGAAACAAGATGCCTTGCTATGGGATGGCACTGCGTTTAGCGCCAAACATGGCACCAGCAATACTAACAGCAAAATCACCAACGTTGCGGATGGTGCTGTTTCAGCCTCCAGTAAAGATGCCGTTAACGGTTCGCAGTTGTATGATCTGAAACAAGATGCCCTGCTATGGGATGGCACTGCGTTTAGCGCCAAACATGGCACCAGCAATACTGACAGCAAAATCACCAACGTACTGGCAGGCACAGTATCTTCCACCAGCACCGATGCCATTAATGGTACACAACTTCAAAGCACTGCAAGCACCATTACGTCCTATTTGGGCGGCGGCGCGGCAATGAGTAATGACGGCGTATTTACCGGTCCTCAATATAATATTGGTGGTAAGAATTACACCAATGTTGGCGCAGCTCTTACCGCTCTGGACAATGACGCCCTGTTGTGGGATGCAACCGCTAATTCAAATACTGGCGCATTCAGTGCTGCACACGGAACACTCAAAACCGCCAGCAAGATTACCAACGTTGCAAATGGTGACATATTAGCCAACAGTTATGATGCTATTAATGGCTCACAACTTTATAGTTTAGCTGATTCATTTACGTCATACCTTGGCGGTGGTGCTGATATCAACAATGCGGGTGTTCTCATAGCCCCGACCTATACTATCGGTTCGAAAACGTACAACAACGTAGGTGATGCCCTTAACGCGATTAACTCATCATTCAGCACCTCAATCAGTGATGCCCTGCTGTGGGATTCTACAGCGAACAAATTCAGCGCCAAACACGGTGGTACCAATAGCATTATTACTAACGTTGCAGACGGTACAATTTCCTCTACCAGCAGCGATGCTGTAAATGGCTCGCAACTCTATGACACGAGCAAGTACATTGCTGATGCCCTGGGTGGTGACGCAGAAGTTAACGCTGACGGCACCATGACTGCACCGACTTACTCTATCGCTAATGAAGATTACCACAGCGTAGGTGAAGCCCTGGATGCGCTCGATGATAACGCGCTGCTGTGGGATGAAGACGCAGGTGCCTACAACGCCAGCCATGATGGCAATGCCAGCAAAATTACCAACGTTGCGGCAGGTGATCTCTCCACAACCAGTACCGATGCTGTTAACGGTTCCCAGTTAAACGCAACCAATATTCTGGTTACGCAAAATAGCCAAATGATTAACCAGCTTGCCGGTAACACCAGCGAAACCTACATCGAGGAAAACGGTGCGGGTATTAACTATGTACGTACCAACGACAACGGCTTAGCGTTCAACGATGCCAGCGCCTCAGGTATTGGTGCTACGGCTGTGGGTTATAACTCTGTTGCCGAAGGTGATAGCAGCGTGGCCATTGGTCAAGGTAGCAGCAGCTCCGTTGATACCGGCATTGCCTTGGGTAGCAGCTCCGTTTCCAGTCGCGTGATTGTTAAAGGTTCTCGTAACACTAGTGTAACGGAAAATGGCGTAGTTATCGGTTATGACACCACTGACGGTGAGTTGCTCGGTGCATTGTCAATTGGTGATGACGGTAAATACCGTCAAATCATCAACGTCGCCGATGGTTCCGAAGCCCATGACGCCGTTACGGTTCGCCAGCTGCAAAATGCCATTGGTGCAGTCGCTACCACGCCGACTAAATACTTCCACGCTAACTCAACGGCTGAAGACTCACTGGCAGTCGGTGAAGACTCGCTGGCAATGGGCGCGAAAACCATCGTTAATGGTAATGCGGGTATTGGTATCGGCCTGAACACGCTGGTTCTGGCTGATGCGATCAACGGTATTGCTATCGGTTCTAACGCACGCGCAAATCATGCCGACAGCATTGCAATGGGTAATGGTTCTCAGACTACCCGTGGTGCGCAGACCAACTACACTGCCTACAACATGGACGCGCCGCAGAACTCCGTGGGTGAGTTCTCTGTCGGCAGTGAAGACGGTCAACGTCAGATCACCAACGTCGCAGCGGGGTCGGCGGATACCGATGCGGTCAACGTGGGTCAATTGAAAGTAACGGACGCGCAGGTTTCCCAGAATACCCAGAGCATTACTAACCTGAACACTCAGGTCACTAATCTGGATACTCGCGTGACCAATATCGAAAACGGCATTGGCGATATCGTAACCACCGGTAGCACTAAGTACTTCAAGACCAACACCGATGGCGCAGATGCCAACGCGCAGGGTAAAGACAGTGTTGCGATTGGTTCTGGTTCCATTGCTGCCGCTGACAACAGCGTCGCGCTGGGCACGGGTTCCGTAGCAGACGAAGAAAATACGATCTCTGTGGGTTCTTCTACCAACCAGCGCCGTATCACCAACGTTGCTGCCGGTGTTAATGCCACCGATGCGGTTAACGTTTCGCAACTGAAGTCTTCTGAAGCAGGCGGCGTTCGCTACGACACCAAAGCTGATGGCTCTATCGACTACAGCAACATCACTCTCGGTGGTGGTAACGGCGGTACGACTCGCATCAGCAACGTCTCCGCTGGCGTCAACAACAACGACGCAGTGAACTATGCGCAACTGAAGCAAAGCGTGCAGGAAACGAAGCAATACACCGATCAGCGCATGGTTGAGATGGATAACAAACTGTCCAAAACCGAAAGCAAGTTGAGCGGTGGTATCGCTTCTGCAATGGCGATGACCGGTCTGCCGCAGGCTTACACGCCGGGTGCCAGCATGGCCTCTATTGGTGGCGGTACTTACAACGGTGAATCGGCTGTTGCTTTAGGTGTGTCGATGGTGAGCGCCAATGGTCGTTGGGTCTACAAATTACAAGGTAGTACCAATAGCCAGGGTGAATACTCCGCCGCACTCGGTGCCGGTATTCAGTGGTAATGATCCATTAACGAATGGGTAAACGCCACATTGCCTGATGCGCTACGCTTATCAGGCCTACGGGGTGATTCAGCACATTCCTGTAGGTCGGATAAGGCGTTCACGCCGCATCCGGCAAGATAAGGCACTCCGGGTCAACAATCTAAGGGCAATTCTCTGATGAGGATTGCCCTTTTCTTTACCAGACATCTCCCACCACAAGAATTGGCCCTACCAATTCTTCGCTTATCTGACCTCTGGTTCACAATTCCCCAATTAAAACTCACATCAATGTTGCCAACACGTAACATTTAGTTAACCATTCATTGTCATTACCCCTACACAACACAATTGGCAGTGCCACTTTTACACAACGTGTGACAAAGAGATGGGCAACAGACTCATTACACGGCGTGTGTGGACTGCAGGAGACCTGCAATGAATCTCTGGCAACAAAACTACGATCCCGCCGGGAATATCTGGCTTTCCAGCCTGATAGCATCGCTTCCCATCCTGTTTTTCTTCTTTGCGCTGATTAAGCTCAAACTGAAAGGATACGTCGCCGCCTCATGGACGGTGGCAATCGCCCTTGCCGTGGCTTTGCTGTTCTATAAAATGCCGGTCGCTAACGCGCTGGCCTCGGTGGTTTATGGCTTCTTCTACGGGTTGTGGCCCATCGCGTGGATCATTATTGCAGCGGTGTTCGTCTATAAGATCTCGGTGAAAACCGGGCAGTTTGACATCATCCGCTCGTCTATTCTTTCGATAACCCCTGACCAGCGCCTGCAAATGCTGATCGTCGGTTTCTGTTTCGGCGCTTTCCTTGAAGGAGCCGCAGGCTTTGGCGCACCGGTAGCAATTACCGCCGCATTGCTGGTCGGCCTGGGCTTTAAACCGCTGTACGCCGCCGGGCTGTGCCTGATTGTTAACACCGCGCCAGTGGCATTTGGTGCGATGGGTATTCCGATTCTGGTCGCCGGGCAGGTAACAGGCATCGACAGCTTTGAGATTGGTCAGATGGTGGGGCGTCAGCTGCCGTTTATGACCATTATCGTGCTGTTCTGGATCATGGCGATTATGGACGGCTGGCGCGGTATCAAAGAAACCTGGCCTGCGGTCGTGGTTGCGGGCGGGTCGTTTGCCATCGCTCAATACCTCAGCTCTAACTTTATTGGGCCGGAACTGCCAGACATTATCTCTTCGCTGGTATCGCTGCTCTGTCTGACACTGTTCCTCAAACGCTGGCAACCCGTGCGCGTATTCCGCTTCGGTGACTTAGGGGCGTCACAGGTTGATATGACGCTGGCTCACACAGGTTACACGGCAGGTCAGGTGCTGCGCGCCTGGACACCGTTCCTGTTCCTGACCGCCACCGTAACACTGTGGAGTATCCCGCCGTTTAAAGCCCTGTTCACTTCAGGCGGTGCGCTGTATGAGTGGGTGATCAACATTCCGGTGCCGTACCTCGATAAACTGGTTGCCCGTATGCCGCCAGTGGTCAGCGAAGCGACAGCGTATGCCGCCGTGTTTAAGTTCGACTGGTTCTCTGCCACCGGTACCGCCATTCTGTTTGCTGCCCTGCTCTCGATTGTCTGGCTGAAGATGAAACCATCTGACGCTATCAGCACCTTCGGCAGCACGCTGAAAGAACTGGCTCTGCCTATCTACTCCATCGGCATGGTGCTGGCGTTCGCCTTTATCTCGAACTATTCCGGTTTGTCATCAACACTGGCGCTGGCACTGGCGCACACCGGTCATGCATTCACCTTCTTCTCGCCGTTCCTCGGCTGGCTTGGGGTATTCCTGACCGGGTCGGATACGTCATCTAATGCTTTGTTTGCCGCTTTGCAGGCTACCGCCGCACAACAAATTGGCGTTTCTGACCTGTTGCTGGTTGCTGCCAACACCACCGGTGGTGTCACCGGCAAAATGATCTCTCCGCAATCTATCGCTATCGCCTGTGCGGCGGTAGGCCTGGTGGGCAAAGAGTCTGATTTGTTCCGCTTTACTGTCAAACACAGCCTGATCTTCACCTGTATGGTGGGCGTGATCACCACGCTTCAGGCCTATGTCTTAACGTGGATGATTCCTTAATGATTGTTTTACCCAGACGCCTGTCAGACGAGGTTGCCGATCGTGTGCGGGCGCTGATTGATGAAAAAAACCTGGAAGCGGGCATGAAGTTGCCCGCTGAACGTCAACTGGCGATGCAACTCGGCGTGTCGAGAAATTCACTGCGCGAGGCGCTGGCGAAACTGGTAAGCGAAGGTGTGCTGCTCAGTCGACGTGGCGGCGGGACGTTTATTCGCTGGCGTCATGACACATGGTCGGAGCAAAACATCGTCCAGCCGCTGAAAACGCTGATGGCCGATGATCCGGATTACAGTTTCGATATTCTGGAAGCCCGCTACGCCATTGAAGCCAGCACCGCATGGCATGCAGCAATGCGCGCCACACCTGGCGAAAAAGAAAAGATTCAGCTTTGCTTTGAAGCAACGCTAAGTGAAGACCCGGATCTCGCCTCACAAGCGGACGTTCGTTTTCATCTGGCGATTGCCGAAGCTTCACATAACATTGTGTTGCTGCAAACCATGCGCGGTTTCTTCGATGTCCTGCAATCCTCTGTGAAGCATAGCCGCCAGCGGATGTACCTGGTACCCCCGGTTTTTTCTCAGCTGACCGAACAACATCAGGCGGTCATTGACGCCATTTTTGTCGGTGATGCTGACGGGGCGCGTAAAGCAATGATGGCGCACCTTAGCTTTGTTCACACCACCATGAAACGATTCGATGAAGATCAGGCTCGCCATGCACGAATTACCCGCCTGCCTGGTGACCATAATGAGCATTCGAGGGAGAAAAACGCATGATTATTTCCGCAGCCAGCGATTATCGCGCCGCAGCGCAACGCATTCTGCCGCCGTTCCTGTTTCACTATATGGATGGGGGGGCATATTCTGAATACACCCTACGCCGCAACGTGGAAGATTTGTCAGAAGTGGCGCTGCGCCAGCGTATTCTGAAAAACATGTCTGACTTAAGCCTGGAAACGACGCTGTTTAATGAGAAATTGTCGATGCCGGTGGCGCTAGGTCCGGTAGGTTTGTGTGGCATGTATGCGCGACGCGGCGAAGTTCAGGCTGCCAAAGCCGCGGATGCGCATGGCATTCCGTTTACTCTCTCGACGGTTTCCGTTTGCCCGATTGAAGAAGTCGCTCCAGCTATCAAACGTCCGATGTGGTTCCAGCTTTATGTGCTGCGCGATCGCGGCTTTATGCGTAACGCACTGGAGCGAGCAAAAGCCGCGGGTTGTTCGACGCTGGTTTTCACCGTGGATATGCCGACACCGGGAGCGCGTTATCGTGATGCGCATTCTGGGATGAGCGGCCCGAACGCGGCAATGCGCCGCTATTTGCAGGCGGTGACGCATCCGCAATGGGCGTGGGATGTGGGCCTGAACGGTCGTCCGCATGATTTAGGTAATATCTCGGCTTACCTCGGCAAACCGACCGGACTGGAAGATTACATCGGCTGGCTGGGGAATAACTTCGATCCGTCCATCTCATGGAAAGACCTTGAGTGGATCCGCGATTTCTGGGATGGCCCGATGGTGATCAAAGGGATCCTCGACCCAGAAGATGCGCGCGATGCAGTACGTTTTGGTGCTGATGGAATTGTGGTTTCTAACCACGGTGGCCGCCAGCTGGACGGTGTGCTCTCTTCTGCCCGTGCACTGCCTGCTATTGCAGATGCCGTGAAAGGTGATATCGCCATTCTGGCAGATAGCGGAATACGTAACGGGCTTGATGTCGTGCGTATGATTGCGCTCGGTGCCGACACCGTACTGCTGGGTCGTGCTTTCCTGTATGCGCTGGCAACAGCGGGCCAGGCGGGTGTAGCTAACCTGCTAAATCTGATCGAAAAAGAGATGAAAGTGGCAATGACGCTGACTGGCGCGAAATCGATTAGCGAAATTACGCAAGATTCGCTGGTGCAGGGGCTGGGTAAAGAGTTGCCGGCGGCATTGGCTCCGATGGCGAAAGGGAATGCAGCTTAAGGGTTAGACGAATATCTGCTATCCTGCCCCCGCACTAAGGGGGCAGTATGCTAAACATCGTACTTTACGAACCAGAAATTCCGCCAAATACTGGCAACATCATCCGTCTTTGCGCTAATACCGGCTTTCGTCTGCATATCATCGAACCGATGGGATTTGCCTGGGACGATAAGCGCCTGCGCCGCGCGGGGCTGGACTATCACGAGTTTACCGCCGTTACGCGTCATCATGACTATCGCGCGTTTCTCGAAGCAGAAAATCCCCAGCGTCTGTTTGCCCTCACCACGAAAGGTACGCCTGCTCACAGCGCCGTAAGCTATCAGGATGGCGATTATCTGATGTTCGGCCCGGAAACACGCGGCCTGCCAGCGAGCATTCTTGATGCCCTGCCCGCTGAACAAAAAATTCGTATTCCAATGGTGCCGGACAGCCGCAGCATGAACCTGTCCAATGCGGTGTCGGTCGTGGTGTATGAAGCCTGGCGGCAGTTGGGGTATCCGGGAGCGGTATTGAGAGATTAGTTACTGTAGGCCGGATAGATGATTACATCGCATCCGGCACGATCACAGGACATCAGATCCCATCACCATACTCAAACGTATGGTTAATGCCGTTGAAATGCTGATCCATATCCATTGACGGTTTATCGCTATCCGGCTTGCCGACAATGCGTGCCGGAACGCCAGCGGCAGTAGTGTGCGGCGGCACCGGTTGCAGCACCACGGAACCTGCGCCAATCTTCGCGCCGCGCCCAACTTCAATATTGCCGAGAATTTTCGCGCCCGCGCCAATCATCACACCTTCACGAATTTTCGGGTGACGGTCGCCACCAGATTTACCCGTACCGCCAAGCGTCACAGATTGCAGAATCGATACGTCGTTTTCAATCACCGCCGTTTCACCAACGACGATGCCTGTCGCGTGGTCGAGCATGATACCGCGACCAATTTTTGCTGCCGGGTGAATATCAACCTGGAACGTCACAGAAACCTGGTTTTGCAGAAAAATAGCCAGTGCGCGACGCCCCTGATTCCACAACCAGTGACCGATGCGATACGCCTGCAAAGCATGAAAACCCTTCAGGTATAGCAACGGGGTTGAGTATTTATCCACCGCCGGGTCACGGGTACGCACCGCCTGAATATCACAGGCCGCAGAGGCGATCATTTCCGGGTCGGCGGCGTAGGCTTCTTCCACCACTTCACGGATAGCAATAGCCGGCATAATGGGCGATGACAGCTTGTTCGCCAGCATGTAGCTCAGTGCACTGCCAAGGTTTTCGTGCTTGAGTAGCGTCGCGTGGTAAAAACTGGCCAGCATTGGCTCACAGTCCGCCAGCGTTCTGGCTTCAGCTTTAATATTGTTCCAGACAATTTCCAGTTCTTCACACGACATTGCTTACTCCACACGATGAGATAATGACCGACCCGTTCTGCGCGGGCCGGGTCATAGTGGTAACAAAGGTTCCCTGGGTTTAGTGGCTGCTGCGCTCGTCCTTGCGTGCACGACCTAGTAAAGTCAATGCTGCCTCGCGCGCGTTTTTTCCGCAATATAATACTTGATAAATTTCCTCGGTTATTGGCATTTCAACGCCGAAGCGATGCGCCAGTTCGCGGACTTCTTTCGTATTGCGGTAGCCTTCCACCACTTGACCAATTTTCTCCTGCGCGCTTTGTACATCCATGCCCTGACCGAGCATCATGCCAAAACGGCGGTTACGCGACTGGTTGTCGGTACAGGTAAGCACCAGATCGCCCAGCCCCGCCATGCCCATAAAGGTGGCAGGATCGGCACCCAGCGCCGCGCCAAGACGCGACATCTCAGCCAGCCCACGAGTGATCAGCGCCGTACGCGCATTCGCACCAAAACCGATACCGTCGGACATCCCCGCGCCAATGGCAATGACGTTTTTCACCGCGCCGCCAAGCTGCACACCGATGAAATCCGGGTTGCTGTAAACGCGGAAACTTTTGCCACAGTGCAGCAATTGCTGGAGGTCATCGGCAAAGGTCTGGTCCGTCGAGGCCAGCGAAATGGCCGTCGGTAAACCTGCCGCCAGTTCTTTCGCAAACGTTGGGCCAGAGATAACCGCCAGCGGAATTTGATCGCCTAAGGCCTCACGCGCCACGTCCTGTAACAGACGTCCGGTTTCTGCTTCCAGCCCTTTGGTTGCCCACACCAGACGCGCATCAGGACGCATCAGCGGTTTAATCTGGCGCAGCACTTCACCAAAGACATGGCTGGGTACGACGACGAGAATATTACGGCTGGCTGCCAGCGCAGTGGCGAGATCGCTTTCAAGATGGAGCGTATCGGGAAAAGGCACATCGGGGAGAAACGCGGCGTTACAGCGGTCGCGTTCAAGCGTTGCGATATGTTCAGGGTCATGGCCCCAGAGGACAACCTCGTGGCCATTTCTTGCCAGGGTGATGGCAAGAGCGGTGCCGTACGAGCCGGCACCGATCACAGTCATTGAAGCATTACGTTGGTTCATCAGGCATCCTGATGTTCTTCAGTACCTTCGCCAGCCTGCTGCTGCAAATAGTTCATGAACAGCGCATCGAAGTTAACCGGCGCAAGGTTCAGTTGCGGGAATGTACCGCGGGATACCATGCTGGTGATGCACTCACGAGCATACGGGAACAGAATGTTCGGGCAGTATGCGCCCAGGCAATGTGCCATCTGGGTGCCTTCGATACCCGCGATGGAGAAAATACCGCCCTGCTGAACTTCACACAGGAACGCGGTTTCTTCGCCCAGGGAGGCCGTTACGGTAACACGCAGTACCACTTCGTAAACGTCATCTGCCAGTTGAGTAGATGCCGTATCCAGATCAAGTTTAACTTCTGGTTGCCAATCTTTCTGGAAAACGTGCGGCGCGTTCGGCGCTTCGAAAGAAATATCCTTGGTATAAATACGTTGGATCTGGAAAGTCATTTCGGTGTTGTTTTGTTCTGACATGTGTAGAAAACCCTTAAGTGTTGTCCTTAAAATACTGCGCAATGTAATGCCAACGTTCACACGTTATTTCAGCAGGGGATCCAGTCCACCACGTGCATCCAATGCATACAAGTCATCACAGCCACCAATGTGCTGTGCGTCAATAAAAATCTGTGGAACCGTGGTGCGACCGCTGCGTTTGATCATCTCTTCACGCTTAGCGGCATTGCCATCGATCGGCAACTCCTGAAAACTCACGCCCTTGCTGCTTAGCAGTGCTTTTGCACGATGGCAATACGGGCAGGTTTCTTTGGTATAGATTTCAACATTGGCCATAAATTAGCTCCTGTTTTTTACCCTGAAATTTCATGTTGCAGGGCGGCAGCAAAATGGAGTGTCCCCAGAAGCTTATATCAATAAGTCGCTGGGGGCCTAATTGCAGCTAACGGCCTGCATCATGAAAGACGACAGGTAAATTATTTGCCGCGCACCAAAGGCAAGTTTTCGCCAGCCCAGCCAGCGACGCCTTCTTTCAGTACGAATACTTGTGCAAAACCAGCTTTCGTCAGCGCGTTTGCAGGCTCCTGGCACTGCATGCCAGAACCATCTACCACGATAACCGGTTTGTCTTTGTGCTTCTCAAGCTCACCAACATTGTTGGCTTTGATTTCGCTCGGCAACAGGTTGATAGAACCTGCGATATGGCCTTTACGGAAGTCATCACGCTGACGTAAATCCACAACCACAGCGTCTTCTTTGTTGATCAGACGCGTAGCTTCACCACGAGTAATCACCTTCACTTTCGAGGTCAGGCTCTTAAACGTAGTCACAAGAACCGCCACCAGTAACGCGATCCAGGCGATACTCAGTATGGGATGACGGCCAACAAATTGCATAATTTCTTGCATGGGGGGTAACAACTCCCGACGTAGTGATTAAAAAACCAGGAAAGGAGTATACCTGCGCAGTGCGGCAAATACAGCCAGCGCGTTAACTGGAATGCAATTTTGCGGGGCGCTACGAAAAAAAAGCGTAAATCTGGCATCTGCTTGCCGCGAGCGGTCGTATATTTTGATCTTCAGAGGCTATTTTATCGATTCAGCTGTAGTAAAATTACGCAAATTTTGACTCTTGAGTATGAGGTTGTCGCAATGTCGGTTTCTAAAAAACCTATGGTACTGGTGATTCTGGATGGCTATGGCTATCGCGAAGAACAGCAGGATAACGCCATTTTTAGTGCTAAAACCCCGGTAATGGATGCACTGTGGGCCAATCGTCCGCATACCCTGATCGACGCTTCCGGTCTGGAAGTCGGTCTGCCTGACCGTCAGATGGGTAACTCCGAAGTAGGCCACGTTAACCTGGGTGCAGGCCGCATCGTGTATCAGGACCTGACTCGTCTGGACGTTGAAATCAAAGATCGCACTTTCTTTGCTAATCCGGTGTTGACTGGTGCGGTAGATAAAGCGAAAAACGCAGGCAAAGCAGTACACATTATGGGTCTGCTCTCCGCAGGTGGTGTACACAGCCACGAAGATCACATCATGGCGATGGTAGAACTGGCAGCTGAACGCGGCGCAGAAAAAATCTACCTACACGCATTCCTTGACGGTCGCGACACTCCGCCGCGCAGTGCTGAATCCTCGCTGAAAAAATTCGAAGAGAAATTTGCCGCGCTGGGTAAAGGCCGCGTAGCGTCCATCATTGGTCGTTACTACGCGATGGACCGCGATAACCGTTGGGATCGCGTTGAAAAAGCTTATGACCTGCTGACTCTGGCGCAAGGTGAGTTCCAGGCCGATACCGCCGTTGCCGGTTTGCAGGCTGCTTATGCTCGCGACGAAAACGACGAGTTCGTGAAAGCGACCGTTATTCGTGCAGAAGGTCAGCCAGATGCGGCAATGGAAGACGGCGATGCGCTGATTTTCATGAACTTCCGTGCTGACCGCGCACGTGAAATCACTCGTGCATTCGTAAATGCCGATTTTGACGGCTTCGCGCGTAAGAAAGTGGTTAACGTCGATTTCGTGATGCTGACCGAATACGCTGCCGACATCAAAACCGCAGTGGCTTACCCACCCGCTTCCCTGGTTAACACCTTCGGCGAGTGGATGGCGAAAAACGACAAAACTCAGCTGCGTATTTCCGAAACCGAAAAATATGCCCACGTTACTTTCTTCTTCAACGGTGGCGTAGAAGAGTCGTTCAAAGGCGAAGATCGCATTCTGATCAACTCACCGAAAGTGGCTACCTACGATCTGCAACCGGAAATGAGCTCCGCAGAGCTGACCGAAAAACTGGTTGCGGCAATCAAGAGCGGCAAATACGACACCATTATCTGTAACTATCCGAACGGCGACATGGTAGGTCACACCGGGGTGATGGAAGCGGCGGTTAAAGCGGTTGAAGCGCTGGATCACTGCGTGGAAGAAGTCGCGAAAGCGGTTGAGTCCGTGGGTGGACAACTGCTGATCACCGCTGACCACGGTAACGCTGAACAGATGCGCGATCCGGCAACGGGTCAGGCACACACAGCACACACCAACCTGCCAGTTCCGCTGATTTACGTTGGTGATAAGAACGTGAAAGCGGTTGAAGGCGGCAAACTTTCTGACATCGCGCCGACCATGTTGTCGCTGATGGGTATGGAAATCCCGCAAGAGATGACTGGTAAGCCGCTGTTCATCGTGGAATAATCCCTCCCCATGAGGGGAAAGGCGATTAATACCATGACACGGGCCGTGAAACCGCGCAGGTTTGCAATCAGGCCCATCATCTACGCCAGCGTTCTGAGCGCTGGCGTATTGTTGTGCGCCTTTTCCGCCCACGCGGATGAGCGTGACCAACTCAAATCCATTCAGGCTGACATCGCCGCGAAAGAGCGCGCGGTACGCCAAAAGCAACAACAACGCGCAAGCCTGCTCGCACAATTGAAAAAGCAGGAAGAAGCGATCTCTGAAGCCACCCGTAAACTGCGCGAAACGCAAAACACGCTTAATCAACTGAATAAACAGATTGATGAGATGAACGCGTCGATTGCCAAACTGGAGCAGCAAAAAGCCGCCCAGGAGCGCAGCCTCGCCGCGCAACTGGATGCCGCGTTTCGTCAGGGTGAACATACCGGTATTCAGCTGATTCTCAGCGGTGAAGAAAGCCAGCGTGGGCAGCGGTTACAGGCTTATTTCGGCTATCTCAACCAGGCGCGACAAGAAACCATTGCTCAGTTGAAACAAACGCGTGAAGAAGTCGCTATGCAGCGTGCCGAACTGGAAGAGAAACAAAGCGAGCAACAAACGCTTTTATATGAGCAGCGCGCCCAACAGGCGAAGCTGACCCAGGCGTTGAGCGAGCGTAAAAAGACGCTGGCAGGGCTGGAGTCTTCCATCCAGCAAGGTCAGCAACAGTTGAGCGAGCTGCGCGCCAACGAATCCCGCCTGCGTAACAGCATTGCCCGTGCGGAAGCCGCGGCGAAAGCGCGTGCTGAACGTGAAGCGCGCGAAGCCCAGGCGGTTCGCGACCGCCAGAAAGAAGCGACGCGCAAAGGCACCACCTACAAGCCGACCGAAAGCGAAAAATCGCTGATGTCCCGTACCGGTGGTCTGGGCGCACCGCGCGGTCAGGCATTCTGGCCGGTTCGCGGGCCAACGCTGCATCGCTATGGCGAGCAGCTACAGGGTGAATTACGCTGGAAAGGGATGGTGATTGGTGCCTCTGAAGGTACTGAAGTTAAAGCGATTGCCGACGGCCGGGTGATTCTGGCTGACTGGCTGCAAGGCTACGGTCTGGTGGTGGTGGTTGAGCATGGTAAAGGCGACATGAGTCTTTACGGCTATAATCAGAGCGCACTGGTGAGCGTTGGTTCGCAGGTTCGCGCGGGCCAGCCAATTGCACTGGTGGGCAGCAGTGGCGGTCAGGGTCGGCCTTCACTCTATTTCGAAATTCGCCGCCAGGGTCAGGCGGTCAATCCACAGCCGTGGTTGGGAAGATAAGTTTTGTTTCCATTTCGTCGTAACGTTCTTGCATTTGCCGCTCTGTTGGCGCTCTCCTCCCCCGTAATTGCTGGCAAACTTGCCATCGTCATTGATGATTTTGGGTATCGCCCGCACAACGAAAACCAGGTGCTGGCGATGCCTTCCGCTATCTCCGTCGCTGTATTACCCGATTCACCGCACGCCAGAGAGATGGCGACCAAAGCACATAACAGCGGTCACGAAGTGTTGATTCATCTACCGATGGCACCACTGAGTAAACAGCCGCTGGAGAAAAATACGCTACGCCCGGAGATGAGCAGCGACGAAATTGAGCGCATTATTCGTAGTGCGGTCAATAACGTGCCCTATGCCGTGGGGATCAACAACCACATGGGCAGCAAGATGACCTCTAACCTGTTTGGTATGCAGAAAGTGATGCAGGCGCTGGAGCGTTACAATCTTTACTTTCTCGACAGCGTAACCATCGGTAATACCCAGGCGATGCGCGCCGCGCAAGGCACTGGCGTGAAGGTGATCAAACGGAAGGTGTTCCTCGACGATTCGCAGAACGAAGCGGACATCCGTGTGCAATTCAATCGCGCAATTGACCTAGCGCGTCGCAACGGTTCAACCATTGCCATTGGGCATCCTCACCCTTCAACGGTACGCGTGCTACAACAGCTGGTTTATAACCTGCCGCCAGACATTACGCTGGTGAAAGCCAGCAGCTTGCTGAATGAACCGCAGGTTGATACGTCTACACCGCCGAAAAACACTGTGCCCGACACACCGCGTAATCCGTTCCGTGGCGTGAAGCTGTGCAAACCGAAGAAGCCGCTGGAACCTGTTTATGCTAATCGCTTCTTTGAAGTATTAAGCGAAAGCATCAGCCAGAGCACGCTGATCGTTTACTTCCAGCATCAGTGGCAAGGCTGGGGCAAACAGCCCGAAGCGGCAAAACTTAACGCTAGCGCAAATTAAAGGCGCTACGCGTAATGCGATGGTGCGACCGCGTTTTGTCGCGCCATTGCCATAAGCGGAAAGACCACAGTAACGCCTGGTAACCCACCTTCACGCTGCGGACATTGGTAATCAGGCGCTTATACATACCGGAAGTAAATATCTCGGCAATCATCCGTTGGCGGGTAAGAATATCCGGCTCTTTGCGCACCGCATGGCAAACACGCAATGCTTCGTAAGTTATTTGCTGATGAAATTCCGGATAAATCGTAATTTTGTCAGCATAATTTCGATTTAATTTCTCCAGCAGGCGGGTAATCTTAATATAGTGACGTTGATAATTAAGGTTTTTATTCCCTTGTCTATGCAACCGACTCACTGACGTATTATGCAGATAATATTTATATAATGATTGCTCGGTATATCGCGCACGCAGCGCGTTAAACATAAATTCTGTTGTCCAGACAATATCCTGATGATGTAATCCGGCAATAAATTTAATGTTATTTTTAACAATAACATCGCGGCGATAAACCCCCATCCAGACCACGTGTGTCCAACGGCGGGAAGAAAGTCCCATCCGCAGCCAGTCCGGACCGGTTAATACACCGGTTGAGCGAAGGCGATCGGTGGGGATGGATTGCCAGGTTTCACCCGTTTCACGAAAACACCAATCAGCGTTGCACTGCGCCACGTCGAGGTCATCCTCTAACGCCATGGTCATCAGCGTTTCGTACATGGTGGGATAGACCTCATCGTCAGCATCGACAAAAGCGACATATTTTCCCGTTGCCACTTCAATCCCACGATTACGCGCCACCGATGCGCCAGCATTCGCCTGATGCAACAAACGAACGTGCGGATAGTTTTCTGCGTAATGCTTTGCTATTTCAACAGAATTATCCGTTGAACCATCGTTAATAATAATGATTTCCAGAGCAGTCCATGTTTGCGTAATTAAAGATTCCATACAAGTGCGGAAATCATCGCCCGCATTATATAACGGGATAATAACACTAAGTTTATTGGTGCTGTTCATCATAAATTACCGACGACCTCTGAAGTTATCCTGACGTTTTACAGGCTTTGTATTAAGAAACTATTAAGCCTGTGAGATATTATTTTTACCGGTGAGAGAGTCACTTCAGGGTAGAGAGATAATGAGAGCAGCTATATAAGAGATCAGTGCAATTACGAACTCTTTATTACACTGACAGGATTTTACATATTTAACGGATTATCCTCAGGCAAAAGGGCTGGAATACCAGCCCTTGTTCGTGTTAATCCCAGCTCAGAATAACTTTCCCGGACTGGCCCGAACGCATAGCGTCAAAGCCCTTCTGGAAATCATCGATAGAGAAACGATGGGTAATGATCGGCGAGAGATCGAGGCCAGACTGAATCAGCGCCGCCATCTTGTACCAGGTTTCAAACATCTCACGACCGTAAATACCTTTAATGAACAAGCCTTTAAAGATTACTTTGGTCCAGTCGATAGACATATCGGACGGTGGAATACCCAGCATCGCAATACGACCGCCGTGGTTCATGGTGTCGAGCATGGTACGAAACGCTGGCGGCGCACCGGACATTTCCAGACCGACATCAAAGCCTTCGGTCATGCCCAGTTCTGCCATCACATCATTAAGGTTTTCTTTAGCGACGTTAACCGCACGGGTGATACCCATTTTGCGTGCCAGCTCAAGGCGGTATTCGTTAACATCAGTGATCACCACATTGCGTGCACCAACGTGTTTCGCCACCGCCGCAGCCATAATACCTATCGGACCTGCACCAGAGACCAGCACATCCTCGCCAACCAGATCGAACGACAGCGCGGTATGCACGGCGTTACCGAAGGGATCAAAAATGGAAGCCAGGTCGTCGGAGATATTGTCTGGGATTTTGAAGGCGTTGAACGCCGGAATCACCAGATACTCGGCGAAGCAGCCCGGACGGTTAACACCGACGCCGATCGTGTTGCGGCACAGATGGGTACGACCGCCACGACAGTTGCGACAGTGACCGCAGGTGATATGGCCTTCGCCAGAAACGCGATCGCCAATCTTGAAGCCTTTCACTTCCTGACCAATACCTACCACTTCACCGACATATTCATGGCCCACGACCATCGGCACCGGGATGGTTTTTTGCGACCACTCATCCCAGTTATAGATGTGAACGTCAGTCCCGCAGATGGCTGTTTTACGGATTTTAATCAGCAGATCGTTATGCCCGAGTTCCGGTACAGGAACGTCGGTCATCCAGATGCCCTCTTCCGCTTTCAGTTTGGATAACGCTTTCATCTCACACCCTCAGGCGATAACGCCCAGTTGTTTACCAATACGCGTGAATGCTTCTACTGCACGCGTAATTTGCTCAGGGGTATGCGCCGCAGACATCTGGGTACGAATACGCGCCTGACCTTTAGGAACGACCGGATAGAAGAAACCGGTGACGTAAATGCCCTCTTTTTGCAGTTCACGGGCAAATTTTTGCGCCACTACAGCATCGCCAAGCATGACCGGAATAATGGCGTGATCGGCACCCGCCAGGGTAAAGCCCGCCGCCGACATCTGCTCACGGAACTGACGCGCGTTCGCCCACAGACGGTCACGAAGCTCACTGCCCGCTTCGACCATCTCCAGCACTTTAATGGAAGCAGCCACAATGGCAGGTGCCAGTGAGTTGGAGAACAGGTAAGGACGAGAACGCTGACGCAGCCACTCAACCACTTCTTTACGCGCTGCGGTGTAACCACCAGAAGCCCCGCCCAACGCTTTACCAAGCGTACCGGTGATAATATCGACCCGCCCCATCACATCGCAGTATTCATGGGAACCACGACCATTTTCACCGACAAAACCGACCGCGTGGGAGTCGTCTACCATCACCAGGGCATCGTATTTATCTGCCAGATCGCAAACGCCCTTCAGGTTGGCAATCACGCCGTCCATCGAGAACACACCATCGGTGGCAATCAGCACATGACGCGCACCGGCTTCACGCGCTTCTTTCAGACGAGCTTCCAGCTCATGCATATCGTTGTTGGCATAACGATAGCGTTTAGCTTTACACAGACGCACACCATCAATAATAGACGCGTGGTTCAGTGCGTCGGAGATAATGGCGTCCTCCGCGCTCAGAAGCGTTTCAAACAGGCCGCCGTTAGCATCAAAGCAGGAAGAGTAGAGAATCGCATCTTCCATCCCCAGGAATGCCGCCAGTTTTTGTTCAAGCTCTTTATGGCTATCCTGGGTGCCGCAGATAAAGCGCACCGAAGCCATCCCAAAACCATGAGAGTCCATTCCCGCTTTTGCCGCCGCAATCAGCTCTGGATGATTTGCCAGTCCGAGATAGTTATTGGCGCAAAAGTTAATAACGTGGCTTCCATCAGCCACAGTGATATCTGCTTGCTGCGCAGACGTAATAATGCGCTCTTCTTTAAACAACCCTTCCGCCCGTGCGGTTTCCAGATCGTTGGTTAACTGCTGATAAAATTCTCCACGCATTGCGATTCTCCAGACAGGGCAAATTCCAGCACATATTACCCAAACTTCTAGGTCGCGACGAGATGACGCGTTAACACTTCTGCAAAATTCAGGATAAATAACGTCCATCAATCTCACTTTTGGCGAATGGCTGAAGCCAACGCCGTGTAGTGATATGATAGAAGTATTCGTGTCTGAGATTGTCTCTGACTCCATAATTCGAAGGTTACAGTTATGATCATCGTTACCGGCGGCGCGGGCTTTATCGGCAGCAACATCGTTAAGGCCCTGAATGATAAAGGCATCACCGATATTCTGGTGGTGGACAACCTGAAAGACGGCACCAAGTTTGTGAACCTGGTGGATCTGGATATCGCGGACTATATGGATAAGGAAGACTTCCTGATCCAGATTATGGCTGGCGAAGAGTTCGGCGATGTCGAAGCGATTTTCCACGAAGGCGCGTGCTCTTCCACCACCGAGTGGGACGGCAAGTATATGATGGATAACAACTATCAATACTCCAAAGAGCTGCTGCACTACTGTCTGGAGCGCGAAATCCCGTTCCTGTATGCCTCTTCCGCAGCCACTTACGGTGGACGCACCTCCGACTTTATTGAATCCCGCGAATATGAAAAACCGTTGAATGTCTACGGTTACTCAAAATTCCTGTTTGATGAATATGTTCGCCAAATCCTGCCTGAAGCGAACTCGCAGATTGTTGGCTTCCGTTATTTCAACGTTTATGGACCTCGTGAAGGCCATAAAGGCAGTATGGCGAGCGTCGCTTTCCATCTCAACACCCAGCTTAATAACGGTGAATCACCGAAGCTGTTCGAAGGTAGCGAGAACTTTAAACGTGACTTCGTCTATGTGGGCGACGTGGCAGATGTAAACCTGTGGTTCCTGGAAAATGGCGTTTCCGGCATCTTCAACCTCGGCACCGGTCGTGCGGAATCCTTCCAGGCAGTAGCAGATGCTACGCTTGCTTATCACAAGAAAGGCCAAATCGAATACATTCCGTTCCCGGATAAACTGAAAGGCCGCTACCAGGCGTTCACTCAGGCAGATCTGACGAATCTGCGCGCGGCGGGTTACGATAAACCGTTCAAAACCGTTGCCGAAGGCGTAACGGAATACATGGCCTGGCTGAATCGTGACGCATAAGAGCTCTGCATGAAAATACTGGTGATCGGCCCGTCTTGGGTTGGCGACATGATGATGTCGCAAAGTCTCTATCGCACGCTCCAGGCGCGCTATCCCCAGGCGATAATCGACGTGATGGCACCGGCATGGTGCCGTCCATTATTATCGCGGATGCCGGAAGTTAACGAAGCTATCCCTATGCCTCTCGGTCACGGAGCGCTGGAAATCGGCGAACGCCGCAAACTGGGTCATAGCCTGCGTGAAAAGCGCTACGACCGCGCCTACGTCTTACCTAACTCCTTCAAATCCGCATTAGTGCCTTTCTTCGCAGGTATTCCTCATCGCACCGGCTGGCGCGGCGAGATGCGCTACGGTTTACTCAACGATGTACGCGTGCTCGATAAAGAAGCCTGGCCGCTAATGGTGGAACGCTATGTCGCGCTGGCCTATGACAAAGGCATTATGCGTACAGCACAAGATCTGCCGCAGCCATTGTTATGGCCGCAGTTGCAGGTGAGCGAAGGTGAAAAATCATATACCTGTAATCAATTTTCGCTCTCATCAGAACGTCCGATGATTGGTTTTTGCCCGGGTGCGGAGTTTGGTCCGGCAAAACGCTGGCCACACTACCACTATGCGGAGCTGGCAAAGCAGCTGATTGATGAAGGTTATCAGGTGGTTCTGTTTGGCTCGGCGAAAGATCATGAAGCGGGCAATGAGATTCTTGCCGCTTTGAATACCGAGCAGCAGGCATGGTGTCGGAACCTGGCGGGGGAAACACAGCTTGATCAAGCGGTTATCCTGATTGCAGCCTGTAAAGCCATTGTTACTAACGATTCTGGCCTGATGCACGTTGCGGCGGCGCTCAATCGTCCGCTGGTTGCCCTGTATGGTCCGAGTAGCCCGGACTTCACACCACCGCTATCCCATAAAGCACGCGTGATCCGCCTGATTACCGGCTATCACAAAGTGCGTAAAGGTGACGCGGCGGAGGGTTATCACCAGAGCTTGATCGACATTACTCCCCAGCGCGTACTGGAAGAACTCAACGCGCTATTGTTACAAGAGGAAGCCTGACGGATGCGGGTTCTGATCGTTAAAACATCGTCGATGGGCGATGTTCTCCATACGCTGCCCGCACTCACTGATGCCCAGCAGGCAATCCCAGGGATTAAGTTTGACTGGGTGGTGGAAGAAGGGTTCGCACAGATTCCTTCCTGGCACGCTGCCGTTGAGCGAGTTATTCCTGTGGCAATACGTCGCTGGCGTAAAGCCTGGTTCTCGGCCCCCATAAAAGCTGAACGCAAAGCGTTTCGTGAAGCGCTACAAGCAGAGAACTATGACGCAGTTATCGACGCTCAGGGGCTGGTAAAAAGCGCGACGCTGGTGACGCGTCTGGCGCATGGCGTAAAGCATGGAATGGACTGGCAAACCGCTCGCGAACCGTTAGCCAGCCTGTTTTACAATCGTAAACATCATATTGCAAAACAGCAGCACGCCGTAGAACGCACCCGCGAACTGTTTGCCAAAAGTCTGGGCTATAGCAAACCACAAACCCAGGGCGATTATGCTATCGCACAGCATTTCCTGACGAACCTGCCTACAGATGCTGGCGAATATGCCGTATTTCTTCATGCAACAACCCGAGATGATAAACACTGGCCGGAAGAACACTGGCGAGAATTGATTGGTTTACTGGCTGATTCAGGAATACGGATTAAACTTCCGTGGGGCGCGCCGCATGAGGAAGAACGGGCGAAACGACTGGCGGAAGGATTTGCTTATGTTGAAGTATTGCCGAAGATGAGTCTGGAAGGCGTTGCCCGCGTACTGGCCGGGGCTAAATTTGTAGTGTCGGTGGATACGGGGTTAAGCCATTTAACGGCGGCACTGGATAGACCCAATATCACGGTTTATGGACCTACCGATCCGGGATTAATTGGTGGGTATGGGAAGAATCAGATGGTTTGTAGGGCTCCAAGAGAAAATTTAATTAACCTCAACAGTCAAGCAGTTTTGGAAAAGTTATCATCATTATAAAGGTAAAACATGCTAACATCCTTTAAACTTCATTCATTGAAACCTTACTCTCTTAAATCATCAATGATTTTAGAGATAATAACTTATATATTATGTTTTTTTTCAATGATAATTGCATTCGTTGATAATACTTTCAGCATAAAAATATATAATATCACTGCTATAGTTTGCTTAGTGGCACTAATTTTACGTGGCAGACAAGAAAATTATAATATAAAAAACCTTATTCTTCCCCTTTCTATATTTTTAATAGGCTTACTTGATTTAATTTGGTATTCTGCGTTTAAAATAGATAATTCGCCATTTCGTGCTACTTACCATAGTTATTTAAATACTGCCAAAATTTTTATATTTGGTTCTTTTATTGTTTTCTTGACACTAACTAGCCAGCTAAAATCAAAAAAAGAGAGTGTATTATACACTTTATATTCTCTGTCATTTCTAATTGCTGGATATGCAATGTATATTAATAGCATTCATGAAAATGACCGCATTTCTTTTGGTGTAGGAACGGCAACAGGAGCAGCATATTCAACTATGCTAATAGGGATAGTTAGTGGCGTTGCGATTCTTTATACTAAGAAAAACCATCCTTTTTTATTTTTATTAAATAGTTGCGCGGTACTTTATGTTCTGGCGCTAACACAAACCAGAGCAACCCTACTCCTGTTCCCTATAATTTGTGTTGCTGCATTAATAGCTTATTATAATAAATCACCCAAGAAATTCACTTCCTCTATTGTTCTACTAATTGCTATATTAGCTAGCATAGTAATTATATTTAATAAACCAATACAGAATCGCTATAATGAAGCATTAAATGATTTAAACAGTTATACCAATGCTAATAGCGTGACTTCCCTAGGTGCAAGACTGGCAATGTACGAAATTGGTTTAAATATATTCATAAAGTCACCTTTTTCATTTAGATCAGCAGAGTCACGCGCTGAAAATATGAATTTGTTAGTTGCAGAACACAACAGGCTAAGAGGGGCATTGGAGTTTTCTAACGTACATCTACATAATGAGATAATTGAAGCAGGGTCACTGAAAGGTCTGATGGGAATTATTTCCATCCTTTTCCTCTATTTTTCACTGTTTTATACAGCATATAAAAGACGAGCTTTGGGTTTGTTGATATTAACGCTTGGCATTGTGGGGATTGGACTCAGTGATGTGATCATATGGGCACGCAGCATTCCAATTATCGTTATATCCGCTATAGTCCTCTTACTCGTTATTAATAATCGTAACAATACTATTAATCAAGAATAAACAAGTTTAAGAAGTGAGTTAAAACTCACTTCTTATCTATACAACTTAATCTCTTTACTGAATCAGTTAAAGTTTCAGTATCGATATCTTTCACCGTAAATGTTGGGGATACTATTTGTATTGATTTATGATTATTTGGGGACCAAATTAAATGTGAGGGATATTCCGGAGTACGTGAATTAGGATAAAATGCAAGCGTTGGTTTATGATAAGCCGCAGCGATATGAACAAGAGCTGTATCAACAGAAATGACAAAATCACTATACTTGGTCAACGCAACGGTATAAATAAACTCATTAAATGGTAGTGTTTCGATTTCAGGTATTGGTATTGTCAATAAATCTTGCGGTAACCCGGTAAATATCACCCGATAATTTTCAAAGTGTAGTTTCATTTCTTGATATATAACTTTTATTTGCTCAAACGTAAGTCGGCATATTTTTTTTGCACCTAATGGGTTAATAATGACTATTCTTGTATCTCCAATAAATTCTTTTATTTTATCTTCAACATCTACTGGTAAATGCAAGTCGTAGTCGGTGGAGAATTCACCCTCACCATAAATATGCTTCAGTATTTCTGTTGCTCGTGTACTCATATGTTCTTTTAAACATTCATCGTGGGGATGGTAAAATGAATAGTAACGTTTATACCATTGATCAAAACCCAGAATGTAAGAATCTTTTAAACTTGATAATATTAAACTATGCTTAAATGAGGGCATGGTTTCAAAGGGGTCTAATACAATATCGAACTGCAAATCCCGCAGATGCTTACATAGAGTAAGCATTTTAAGGAAACCGGTTGATTCTTTAATACAGAACTCAAATATATTTTTATTGTTAGAGAGAAACGCCCCACCCTTACTATTTGTAAGAATGGTTATTTTAACCCCTTTACTATAAAGTTCACGATAAATCGAACTTAATACAATTAGATCACCGAGCTTATTATTATCATGAATAATAAGACATGAATTAACTTGCGCTGGTTCTGTAATTTGATTATTTATTTTTTTACGAAATAAAAAAGAAAGGAAATTAATTTTTATTTTGTTTATATAAAATCTTTTCTTTTTGTGAAAAGTTCCTAAACGCATTTTTATACCATATTACTTTAGTTTCAGGATGATTAATTAGCATAAGAATCAGTTGAAGTTCTATATTGCATTTTTTTCTTGTCTTATCTTTTGATTCTTCTCTACTGATATCTTGAAATTTAATAAATGGAATTACATCGTAAGAAATAGCTGTATCATCTGATAAATTATAGATATTAATATCTTCTACATTATCACGCATAAAACGGAAAAATGGCAAGATTTTGAATAAATCCTTACTCAATTCCGAGGGCATGGGATTATTATTTTCGTCATAGAAACGAGAGCAGTTACCCGTTAAATCAAGACCAGAACAAATAATCCGTGCATACTTAAGTGAATATGCTATTTGAATTGCAGCAAAGGCAATAGTATGGCATGAACAATAACCAAAACTAATGTCCTTGCAAAATCCAACCAGACGACCTTTTTTAGACAACGGTACAGAGATCAGCAGTTCTTTGTGAATCTGACTCAATATATTAAATTTAATCTTCTTTATAAAACCACCTTTTTCCCGGCGATAAAAGGACCGTAATACGAGGCAGTTCTGGAGGATATAAAGTTTATCTTCTTTGGAAGCATGTTCATAAACGTCAACGTTTACTATGGTATAACGGCTTCTCTGGCTAAATTTATAAAAATCATCACGACGCTGATGTAAAAAGCGGACATCTGTAAGTACATATATAAAAGGAACGATATTATGACTTAACAGATATTGCACAGAACCATTGACAGCAATAATATCCTTTGTTCGTAATACTGACAAAGGTGTTTTTTGCGATGTAGGGCCCGAAAGAAAAATAATAACATCATCAGATGTTTTATTTTCAATCAGGTTTTCAACATCTTTTTTGTCAATATATCTAATATTCTTCATGATAAACCTGTGAAATAAATAACTCCGCTTAAAACTGTCCTGGTGAAGACATGTAATTGTGGGATTTTTTTAGCGAGCTGGTTTCCCTTTCAAACGCCGCATAAAATTGCGCATTTTTTTACGATATACTAAAAGATAATAGCCTAGATCTTTAATCTCATTTTTAATACCGTAATGACGCTCTAAGTCAATGCGATCTTTCGCTTTACGCTGCGCTGAAGCACGTTTTCCAGAGAGATCAATAATTCGGACCTCACCATTTTTTATAATGAAGTTACCACGATGAGGGTCGCCAGAAACCATGCCATGTTTATGCAAGGCATTAATTGATTGTTGAATTTTATTTTTTAGCGAATCATCAATATCGGGCATATCACATAACTCTATACCATCAATATACTCGATGATCATGATATAAGTATGGACAAATCGTAAGGTTTTCCGTTCAGCCAATAAATAAAAATCATTGAGTGTATTTAACCCTTCATTTCGTACTTTTTGAGTTTGCACAAAAAGGCGTTCGTAATAATCACCTTTTAACAGAGACTTAAAGAAACGTTCGTTACGCTTAACTTTCGGAGAAAAAACCTTAAGAATCAATTTACCGTAATCGGTATCAATAAGCATAACTTTTGTATCATCAATAGAACGAAAAACCTTGATGATATTTATATTATAAGACAAGAAGTCATTTAATACATTGAGGTACTTTGAATTCTCTTCATCGGTAAAAACAACCAAGTCTTTGATCTTGCTCTTCTGAATCATAACAAACCAGTTAAATGTTATTTAGGGTAATATTTTCGGCAAAGATAACAGACTCCTGCTATAATTCCTGAGATATAGTGATGTTGCACTAAAAGATGTTTATATCTTTTTTTGAATTCAATAATTGATTTCGCATCTCGTGGAGAGTCATCTTTCCAGGGGGAATTGTCTAAAGCTATTTTATAGTATTTTGTCGATGGATAAATTGCCCATTTGTGCCACGGTTTAGTTGCACCTGTATAATGAATAAGAAGAGTATTTTCTATAATCAGCTTTTTATAGTTTTGATGTGTTTTGTCTTTTAATTCACTTTTAATTGTATAAATTGTATTATATCCACGAGGCAAAAATATTGTCATCCCTTTCAGTAAGACATTCATAACATCTTGATCAGGGTATTTATACACATTATCTTTACTCATAAGAATAGACAACGCTTTTTCTGTTAGTTTTGCGTTAGCCCATTTTTTTAAATCTAAATAAACGACACCGGAATTAAAGTACTGCCCGAGTAATTCTGGATCAGACAACCTGGATGCCGCCTTTTCCTGCATTGGGTCAACATCTTTAACAACAGCAGCAACCGCGCCGTTTAAATCCAGATGCAATAGTTGGCTAATATCGCCTTTACAAACAACATCTGCATCAAGATAAAGCAAACGATCAAGTGTTAAACCCAATAATTGAAATGCAAATAAACGGAAGTACATTGCTCTTGACCAGACCTGTGTACAAGGCAAGCACTGGAGCTTATCAGTGTTAATTCTATATAATGTGATTCTTAATTGGTATTGCTCTGCAAGCTTTGCAACTTTTTGGAAAAAAGCATCATTATAAACATCAGCAATAATATAAAAATCAAGATTAATATGTCGATTATTTAGGACAATTGATGTAATGGAAACACCTACACCATCAAGATAATTAGCATCGACACCATAGGCAACATTTAAACATTCAGAAGTATTTATATTAGCCAGCCGAAAATCCCAGGCTTTAACTTTATCTATCTCTATGGCAGGAAATGAGTCCACAATGCTACCCTTATATCATTACTTTATTGTTTCCCAGTTTTAATGCTTTATCTTTTCAATAAAATAAAAAAGATAGTTGCTAAATCCTTTTAGATATCTATGTTTTTTAAGCATATGTTTTGCGCTATATCTTAATTGATTGCTATTGTTCGGTTTCAGCAACGCTGTATTCTTCCATGGCGAAGCATTTTTTGCCTCCATAAAGGCTTGTGATACAGGATAATCCCAGGCCCAATCATGCCAGGGCTTGGTTGGCCCGATATAATGGATAAAAATAGTATTGTTGGTTACTGGGTTTATAAAGCTTTCTTTTAGTTGATAATTTAAGCTAAACTGGGTGTTATATTTAATATCAGCGAAAATAAGTTTATCTGCCAGCAACATATTTAATACATCCTGATCAGGATGTGTTATTTTTTTGATTACTTCTGGCTCATTTAGCATTGCAATGGCTCGTGCAGAAACCTGCTGAGCTGCCCATTTGGCAGTATTAATCAATAAAAAACCGGAGTTAAAGTAACCTTTAGAAATTCCCGCAACACCTAACGAATGGGCGCGTTTTTCCCACCAGTCAGCTTGCCCTTCTGTAACAACCATTGCGACTTTATCGTCAGGAAATGAGAATTTAATTAGTGGCTCAATAGTCCCCTGACAAATGATATCTGCATCCAGATAAAGGACTTTAGCCACCTTACTAATAAAGTAATCAGCAATAACAAAACGAAAATATATTGCATGAGTCCAGTTCTTTGTGCTAGGCAATGAGCGCAGTCGATCACCATTAATCAGATATATTTTAATTCTGGTTTTATACTGTAACGCCAGGGCATCAAAATACTTACGATCATTATCACCAAAATAATCAGTAAAAATGTGAAAACACAACCGACTTCCTTCATTATACTTTAATATTGAAGCAATCGAAATTCCGCAACCAAATAGAAAGTTTTTGTCAGTTCCATAAGCGATGTCCAGACAAAGATTTTCTGTTTCTACTTTATGATTATAATCAATAACTGAATTTAGATACTCAGTTTCCTGGAAAAATACCTGCTGCATTATTTCCTCCGGGAAATAGCAGAAATAATTATATTATGTAATCTATCATAATACTTAGATTGATAAAACTTATCGATCGACGCAGGAATTTTTTCATGTTCGATATGAATTTCACCTGCTATATATTTATTTAGAAGAGTAACAAAACCAGCAATATCTCCCGGTTGATACAAATGGCCATTGACATCAGGTTGAATAATGTCACCAGGACCGGAGACACAATCGGCACTGATACACGGAATCCCCCATGACATCGATTCAAGTAAGGTCATTGGAAAACCTTCAAAAGATGAGGTTAATAACAATGCACTGACTTTCTTAATATCCTGACGCACTACCTCCCATGGATGTTTTTGCCAACCATGCCAGACAATTCGATTATCAATCTTCAATTCTCTACCATATGCCTGGCATTTTTCAAAATCAGAACCATCACCCAGTACATGGAGTTTCCAGTCACCTTGCGCTTGTGATAAACCATCAAGCAGGTCTTTAACCCTCTTCTGGCCCTCGAATTTCATACGCCCAACATAAATGAACGTTGCCGTTTCACCTTCCTCAGGCCCAGGAATGACTGTGTCTTTAGCTTCGACTGGATTAAAAATAACATTTATCGTCGATTCTGGTACACCCCGATTAATCATTTGCTGTTTAATGCCAGAGCTGATGGCTAAATGATAGTCTGCACAGGTGATATATTCAGCATGTTTTTTGTGATCTAAAGAAAAATGCGGCCATGAAAATACTGGCACATCAATTCCTGATTTTTTACGTGCTTTGGCCGCATACAAACACGAGATAACGTCAATACAAATAACAACATCTGGCTGATAATCTTGAAGCCATTTGCTTAAAGCATGAATATGTTTCGCCCGACGCAAAAAACCTAAGCGAATATTGGAAAATGAACACGAGTACTTAATACCTTCCAGCCATCCCTTATCCATTTTATCATTACGACAAAAGAAAAACATTTCACTATAGATATGTTGTTGCCTGAAGGTAGTAATAACATCACGAATGACCGTTTCCATGCCGCCAAATCCAGAAACAGCTTCGCCGATAAATGCTATTTTCATTGAAACTCTCATTAATTGAGTAAAACTCACTGTTTTAACGGTTTTATTTTTCTATAAAATCATAAACAATTGTTGACATCATTTTATCAGGGCTGAATTTATATAAACTATCATAATCCATTGGTTTAACAGATGAATTAATAAAATACTCTAACTTATCCCAATCATCATGACCTATTATAAAAAAGCGAGACTCACTATAGATTTCCGAACCAAGTACATTTATATTATTAGTAATTAATTTTTTATTGAAAAATAGTGCCTCAAGTATACGAAGAGTCCAGCCAGATTGGTTTTCTTTAGTTATATCAACAATTATATTAGCATTTAATGTTCTTCTAATATTCTCTTCATACGATATTTGTTTTTCAATCAAATACTTTGAAGTCGGAGATGATGTTTTATCTTTGACAACATTAAAATCTAACTTACATCCTAGTGTTGTTAATCTATCGGCTAATTCATTAATTATTTGAAGACGTCCTTTATCACGACCAAGAAAAAAACATATTGGCTGACTGTTATTTTTGTCAGATAAACTATAATTTCTAATTTCATCCATTCCTATAGGAAAAAATTGTTCTATTGCCTTGATCTTTTCATTCCCTATAAATCTATGCTCAAAATCATAGATAATATCAAAATAATTAGCGTTATCAAAAATAAAATTTTCACTGACAGTATTTCTTAGAAGTAATACTTTATGACAATTAATATTTTTTAATATTTGCTTGTTAATACTTTTATTAATGACACTGTCATTAAATATAATGATATCATCCTTTTTTACAGCATTTAGGTGATGTTTGATAAATAATCGTCCCAACCATGCATTATCCATCCCTAATTTCGAAATTTTCTTATTAACCCAGTTGTATTTTTTTGGTGTTGTTATATTTTTTATCTTGTGCTTTTTTTTCAAGTACTGGATCATTTTTAATTCATAATCTGCAACCCAGTTTATAAAATAAATAGTCATAATGAAGTTAGTTCCAGTACATACTGATTAATATTTTTATAATCCTTTGCGTTGTGTTCGCTCTTTAATATGCTCGGCCTTAACACTTGCCATGTTCAATAAATTCCGTTCAAAAGATAATATCTTACGTAAAGGCATCCCAAAATAAACCTTCATAAATCGCCAGATATCTCTCTGCGTCAGCCCAATATTCATTGATGAAAAATACAAACCAATCAAATCTTTATCCCGCCAACGACGCGGTACTTTTGCACGTATCTGCGCCCGGTGCAGGTCAATTACTGAAATTTTTAACTCCTCTTCCTTACCGGAAAAAGGCAAGTGCAGCAGGAAATGACAGATATAACAGTCACGGTGGTTAATGCCCGCAGCATGCATATCGCGCACCATCGTCGCGACACGCTTAATAAGCATACGCTTCACGCGAACATCTGGTGGGTTGGTCGCCCAGTCAGCACAGTAATCTTCCAGACTGATGGTTGGTGTCAGATCTTCGGTAATAATAAACGAGGTTCTGGTCAGCGGATTAATGCCTTTTTCGCCGAATGCCACCCCATACATAGTATCAACGCCGACATCCCGCAGTCGATGAATCGCATTCCATTCGCGGTCTGCGCCTAATACTGGCATCCGCAATGAGAGTAAATTTTTGATTATCTCTTTCAGGGTCGTGCCGCGATGCCATTTGAGAAAATAGCTTTTGCCCGCCATTTCAAAGCGCAGAGTGCGGCGAGTTTCCAGTTCACGAAATACCTCACCCTGCAAGGTTTTAACTTCCTCAAAAGGATCTTTACCGCGCCATAACGTGGCAAACGGCTCTTTAAGTTCAACCATCCAGACCACCCGTTATGATGTCCGCCGCTTTCTCTGGCAGACTGTATAAATCTTGTGTATCAGCATAATGTCGCGCATTTTCCGCCCAGGCCTGGCGCAATGAAGATTGCGTTAACGCTTTGCGTAAAATCTCATTCAATGTTTCCTGGCGGAATGGCTCAGCAATAGCCTCGCCGCAATTGGCGTCAACAATATAATGCGCATAGCCACAAACGGCTGTTGTTAGTACCGGTAATCCTGCAGTTATCGCTTCCAGCAGTACAATTCCCGCGGCTTCCTGGTAGGCAGGATGAAGTAATAAATCCGCCGCCGCCATTAATTCCGAGACATCGTTGCGCCCCGAGAAGAAGTGAACATTACTGCGCACGCCGCGTTTTTCTGCCAGCGCCTCAAATTTTCGCGGTTTATCCTGCCCAACAACATATAGCAATGTGTTGTGGCGCAGCGAATCCGGTAACGAAGCAAGTGCTTCAATGGAACGATCGACACCTTTACGCGTGAAGTCTGAACCAACCTGCAACAATAAATATTGTTGTTCGGTTATTCCATTCTTCTTACGGAAGATTTCACGGCTATTGGCTGGCTGCTGGCTATATTTACGATCAGGATAAATCCCCGGTGGCAGAATATGAAAACGTTCCGCTTCAGTCTGATAATGTTTCTGGAAATCGGCGATTTGCTTATCTGTCAGCATCAGCAGCTGTGTCGGCTTGCCCTGTTCGAAGGTTGCCCGCTCAAAGGCAGCATAATGGCGATAACGTGACGTCAGGCGATAGAAAAAGCCTTTCTCCTGCGCTACTTTCTCGGCATAACAAACATCAGCGGCATAATAAACGTCCAGCCCCGGCATTTTATTAAATCCAACAACTCTATCGACGGGGTGTTCACGTAAATGTTTTTGCACCCAAGCAAAATATTCCGCATTGCGCCCGTGATTGGTATGCGATTTAACCGGCACTTTGATCAGTTCAAATACATCAGGGCATTCGCCTTCCCACGACTGGGTATAAACCCGAACATGATGGCCTCGGGCGGCGACTGTCTGAGCAATACGCATAAAATCGCGCTGCAAACCGCCAAAGGGAAAATATTTATATAAACAAAAAGCAACGATCATAACGACGTACCTGTCGTGGAGGAGGGAAGTAATTTATCGACAGCTGCAATGACATCTGCCGCCGGAATAACCGAAAGATACATCTCATTTCGGTCACGCTGATCGCGCGTTGGCATTTCCCGGTAATCTCCCGCCCAGAATTGAATCATGTTATTTGACCAGGGACGCCAGAAAATATGGTCCGTCGCACCAAACAGCGATATCAGCGGCGTATTAACTGCAGCGGCAATATGCGCCGGTGCGGAATCAACGCCAATAAACAGCTGCGCATGATCGATTAACGCACCAAGTTCCGGGAAGGTCACCTTTCCGGCCAGCGCCGTTACTGGTGGCGTCTGGCATCCCTGCGCAATTTCATTGACGCAGGCCAGATCGTCTTTATCTGGGCCGGACGTCAGAACGACTTCATAACCACGAGCATGTAAGGCATCAATCACAGCGGAAAACTTGGCGTTGTCCCAGCATTTGAAGATTTGCCGCGCCGTAGGTTGGATAACCACATAATTTTGTCCAACACCAGCGTGATCAAGTTCGCGACGCATACGTTTCCAGTTTGCAGGCGGGTAACTCATGGTTGTCTGCTTCACCAACGATTCAAGTCCCAATGGCGTCAGCACGGATAAGTTACTTTCCACCACATTTCCACCCTGCAACGGCACCAAATGAGTGAAACTATTACGCCAAAAAGCAGACTGCCGATGATGATAATCCTGGGAAATTTTCACACGGGCATTTAATAAGCGAACCAGTATAGCAACCATCCATTGATCGGTAAGATTAACGATAAGGTCATACTTATTGGCACGTAATACCTTGATGAGATGAAAAAAGTTGGCAATTTTTTCTGAGGCTTTTGCTTTTTTATTTTTTATGCCGTAGAGCGCGTTAATCTCTGGATTTTCAGACAGGATCGGGATGGTGTCCTGATAAAGCAGCACATCGATTTTTGCGTCAGGGTAATTTTTTTTCAGCGAACTAATGACGGGAGTAGTTAATAACATATCCCCATGAAAACGCATCTTAATGAGCAAAATTCTTCGAAATGGCTTATCCACAAGTAACTCTTTTTGTTGAGATTATCCGATTAAGGTGAAGCAGAAAAAGCACGCTACCGCCCCAGGCTCAACAGCTACCTGAATACTGATACCGCACTGATATTGACGCGCTAGTGTATCACTTCTTTCGCGGCAATCCGACCCGAATGATTTTTAAGCACATTGTTGATTTTCAATAAAGAAATCAATCAAATAAAATCATTAGCAACCATATTCTTTTTACTGTTGCTCTGCGATTCCTTCCTGCACGTACTGCAGAAATCAATGAATCGCATAAAAATACAAAAAAAGTATAGATGTTCAGCAAGAATTGGCGGGTAAATTGCTATTTAAGTCAAAAACGGGAAAAGTAATGGTAAAGCCACAGCTAAATACATAGAATCCCCAGCACATCCATAAGTCAGCTATTTACTATGCTCGAATTGCTTTACACCGCCCTTCTCTACCTTATTCAGCCACTGATCTGGATACGGCTCTGGGTGCGCGGACGTAAGGCTCCGGCCTATCGAAAACGCTGGGGTGAACGTTACGGTTTTTACCGCCATCCGCTAAAACCAGGCGGCATTATGCTGCACTCCGTCTCCGTCGGTGAAACTCTGGCGGCGATCCCGTTGGTGCGCGCACTGCGTCATCGTTATCCTGATTTACCGATTACCGTAACAACCATGACTCCAACCGGTTCGGAGCGCGTACAATCGGCTTTCGGGAAGGATGTTCAGCACGTTTATCTGCCGTATGACCTGCCCGATGCACTCAACCGTTTCCTGAATAAAGTCGACCCTAAACTGGTGTTGATTATGGAAACCGAACTATGGCCTAACCTGATTGCGGCGCTACATAAACGTAAAATTCCGCTGGTGATCGCTAACGCGCGACTCTCTGCCCGCTCGGCCGCAGGTTATGCCAAACTGGGTAAATTCGTCCGCCGCTTGCTGCGTCGTATTACGCTGATTGCCGCCCAAAATGAAGAAGATGGTGCACGTTTTGTGGCGCTGGGCGCAAAAAATAATCAGGTGACCGTTACCGGTAGCCTGAAATTCGATATTTCTGTAACGCCGCAGTTGGCTGCTAAAGCCGTGACGCTGCGCCGCCAGTGGGCACCACACCGCCCGGTATGGATTGCCACCAGCACTCATGAAGGCGAAGAGAGTGTGGTGATCGCCGCACATCAGGCATTGTTACAGCAATTCCCGAATTTATTGCTCATCCTGGTACCCCGTCATCCAGAACGCTTCCCGGATGCGATTAACCTTGTCCGCCAGGCTGGACTAAGCTATATCACACGATCTTCAGGGGAAGTCCCCTCCACCAGCACGCAGGTTGTGGTTGGCGATACGATGGGCGAGTTGATGTTACTGTACGGCATTGCCGATCTCGCCTTTGTTGGCGGTTCACTGGTTGAACGTGGTGGGCATAATCCGCTGGAAGCGGCCGCACACGCTATTCCGGTATTGATGGGGCCGCATACGTTTAACTTTAAAGACATTTGCGCGCGGCTGGAGCAGGCAAGCGGGCTGATTACCGTTACCGATGCCACTACGCTTGCAAAAGAGGTTTCCTCTTTACTCACCGACGCCGATTACCGTAGTTTCTATGGCCGTCATGCCGTTGAAGTGCTGTATCAAAACCAGGGCGCACTACAGCGTCTGCTTCAACTGCTGGAACCTTACCTGCCACCGAAAACGCATTGAGGTTGTTATGCAAAAACGGGCGATTTATCCGGGTACTTTCGATCCCATTACCAATGGTCATATCGATATCGTGACGCGCGCCTCGCAAATGTTCGATCACGTTATTCTGGCGATTGCCGCTAGTCCCAGTAAAAAACCGATGTTTACCCTGGAAGAGCGTGTGGAGCTGGCACAGCAGGCAACCGCGCATCTGGAGAACGTGGAAGTGGTCGGGTTTAGTGATTTGATGGCGAACTTCGCCCGTAATCAACACGCTACGGTGCTGATTCGTGGCCTGCGTGCGGTGGCGGATTTTGAATATGAAATGCAGCTGGCGCATATGAATCGCCACTTAATGCCGGAGCTGGAAAGTGTGTTTCTGATGCCGTCGAAAGAGTGGTCGTTTATCTCTTCATCGTTGGTGAAAGAGGTGGCGCGCCATCAGGGCGATGTCACCCATTTCCTGCCGGAGAATGTCCATCAGGCGCTGATGGCGAAGTTAGCGTAGAGTTTATGCCGGATGGTATGCCATCCGGCGCGCATCAATTACTTCTGGCACTGCCGACAATAAAACGTTGCCCGCTGCGCATGTTTAGTCGCCACAATCGGCGTACCGCACACCCGACACGGCTCACCTTTTCGCCCGTAAACCTGCAATTCCTGAGCGAAATAGCCCGGTTTACCATCACTTTGCAGAAAATCTTTCAGCGTTGTACCGCCCTGCTCAATCGAACGCAGCAACACCGCTTTAATCACCCGAGCTAACAATTCACACTCCGCCAGCGACAGTGATGACGCCAGCCGATCCGGATGGATCCCCGCCGCAAACAGCGATTCGCTGGCATAAATATTCCCTACGCCTACCACCAGCTTGTTATCCATCAGCCACGGTTTAATCGCCGTTTTTTTCTTCGCGCACTTCTGATGCAGGTACTCACCGTTGAAATCGTCACTAAGCGGCTCCGGTCCAAGATGGGCCAGCACGTTGTGCCCTTCCAGCTCTTTGGTCCATAGCCAGGCACCAAAGCGGCGCGGATCGGTGTAGCGCAGCACTTTGCCGTTGCTCATCACCAAATCCACATGGTCATGCTTTTCAGGGGGAAGTTCTTCTGGAAGGATGCGCAGGCTGCCAGACATCCCCAAATGAATGATAATCCAGCCCTCAGGCAGCTCCAGCAGCAGATATTTAGCCCGGCGCTGCACGCTAAGCACTGGTTGGTCGCTTAAACGGTAGATCTCTTCTGAAACCGGCCAGCGCAAGCGTCCGTTGCGCACCACCGCATGAAGAATGGTTGCACCAACGAGATGCGGTTCTATGCCGCGACGGCTGGTTTCAACTTCGGGTAATTCAGGCATAGCATCTCCAGGAATGAACAGATGCAGTCAATATGGGGGCAAGCAGATAACAAAAAACCCCGCCGGGGCGAGGTTTTTTGTTACATCAAAGCGGAAATTATTTGATTTTCGCTTCTTTGTAGATCACGTGCTGGCGAACAACTGGATCGAATTTTTTCAGTTCCAGTTTTTCCGGCTTAGTACGTTTGTTCTTCGTAGTGGTATAGAAGTGACCAGTACCAGCAGAAGAAACCAGCTTGATTTTCTCACGAATACCTTTAGCCATGATTTATTTCCTCTAAGTACTTAGTACTTTTCGCCACGGGCACGCAGTTCAGCCAGAACTGTATCGATGCCTTTTTTATCGATTACACGCATACCTTTAGCAGATACGCGCAGGGTGACAAAACGCTTCTCGCTCTCAACCCAGAAACGGTGAGAGTGCAGGTTCGGCAGGAAACGGCGTTTAGTCGCGTTCAGTGCGTGGGAACGGTTGTTACCGGTCACCGGACGCTTGCCAGTAACTTGGCAGACTCGGGACATGTCTATTCTCCAAAAATCAAATTAGCTCGAGCTTCGTATGGGGTATTGGCGCCTCGTCAGGCTTTACAGCCCGGTCATCGCAGTTCTATGTGAACTCTCGATTGCCAGGCCCAAATGCCAAACCCGAGATTCTCAAAGGTGGCGTAGTATACGCTGACTCAGCGATGTGCTCAAGTCCCGAACAGACAAAGATCCCGAAGGATCGCGCATAGCGGGTTAAATCCAGCCGCGTTCGGCAAAAGAAACATACTCTCCACGCCCAATCACGATATGGTCGAGCACGCGTAAATCCATGAACTGACAACTCTTTATTATCCGTTCAGTAATGAGTTTATCCGCTTTACTGGGTTCAGCACAACCCGAAGGGTGATTATGCGCAAGGATCAGCGCCGAGGCGTTTATTTTTATCGCTTCGCGGATAATTTCCCGAGGATGGACTTCAACATGGTTTAGCGTGCCGGAAAAAAGACGGCTATGCGTTATAACCCTGTGTTGGGAGTCGAGAAAGATCACCATAAAGATCTCCCGCTCCTCGCCCGTGAGCTGGCTTTGTAAAAATTCCCTCGTCATCTCCGGGCTGAGTAAAGGGCTTTCTTCACGCATCCGTACGTTGTAGTAACGCCGCGCCAGTTCGGCAATCCCCTTTAACTGGGCGAATTTCGCCACGCCAATTCCATGAACGCCACTAAATTGCTCATATTCAGAGGTTAACAAGCCATAAAGAGAGCCGAAATTCTCCAGCATCTCTTTTGCCAGGGTTAATACATCTTTACCGCGCGTTCCGGTACGCAGAAATAGCGCCAGCAGCTCGACATCCGTTAAGGCGCTAATACCAAACTTCAGCATTTTTTCGCGCGGCATCAACAGCTGTACATTGTTTTTCACCTTCACCTCCTTTGTGGTGCTCGCATCCTGTCATAGCCGTTCCTTTAAATCGACGGCCAGTTTTCAATCCTGGAAAGCGCCTCGCAAAGTGAATCTCAGGTGAAGGCACGACAACAAAAGTATTGTGATAAAATCGCCAACTTCTGGTGTCACCCAACAGGAAAAATCATCATGAGCCTGGCCGGTAAAAAAATCGTTCTCGGCGTTAGCGGCGGTATTGCTGCCTATAAAACCCCTGAACTGGTGCGTCGTTTGCGCGATCGCGGGGCCGATGTCTGCGTAGCCATGACCGAAGCGGCAAAAGCCTTTATCACCCCACTTAGCTTGCAGGCGGTTTCTGGTTATCCCGTTTCCGACAGTCTGCTGGACCCGGCAGCCGAAGCCGCTATGGGCCATATTGAGCTGGGAAAATGGGCTGATTTAGTGATTCTCGCCCCTGCCACGGCAGATTTAATTGCCCGTGTTGCAGCCGGAATGGCGAATGACCTGGTATCGACGATTTGTCTGGCTACACCTGCGCCTGTAGCCGTGCTCCCCGCCATGAACCAGCAGATGTACCGTGCCGCCGCCACCCAGCATAATTTAGAGGTGCTTGCCTCACGTGGTTTGCTCATCTGGGGGCCAGACAGCGGCAGTCAGGCTTGTGGTGATATCGGCCCAGGACGAATGCTCGATCCGTTAACTATTGTGGATATGGCGGTAGCGCATTTTTCGCCCGTCAACGACCTGAAACATCTGAACATTATGATTACCGCCGGTCCGACGCGTGAACCGCTCGATCCCGTGCGTTATATCTCTAATCACAGCTCCGGCAAGATGGGTTTTGCTATCGCCGCCGCCGCAGCCCGTCGTGGCGCGAACGTCACGCTGGTATCAGGTCCGGTTTCACTACCGACGCCACCGTTTGTTAACCGTGTTGATGTGATGACCGCGCTGGAAATGGAAGCCGCCGTGAATGCTTCAGTACAGCAGCAAAATATTTTTATCGGTTGCGCCGCCGTGGCGGATTATCGCGCAGCTACCGTGGCCCCAGAAAAAATCAAAAAGCAGGCCACGCAGGGTGATGAATTAACAATAAAAATGGTTAAAAACCCCGATATCGTCGCAGGCGTTGCCGCACTAAAAGACCATCGACCTTACGTCGTTGGATTTGCCGCCGAAACAAATAATGTGGAAGAATACGCCCGGCAAAAACGTATCCGTAAAAACCTTGATCTGATCTGCGCGAACGATGTTTCCCAGCCAACTCAAGGATTTAACAGCGACAACAACGCATTACACCTTTTCTGGCAGGACGGAGATAAAGTCTTACCGCTTGAGCGCAAAGAGCTCCTTGGCCAATTATTACTCGACGAGATCGTGACCCGTTATGATGAAAAAAATCGACGTTAAGATTCTGGACCCGCGCGTTGGGAAGGAATTTCCGCTCCCGACTTATGCCACCTCTGGCTCTGCCGGACTTGACCTGCGTGCCTGTCTCGACGACGCCGTAGAACTGGCTCCGGGTGACACTACGCTGGTTCCGACCGGGCTGGCGATTCATATTGCCGATCCTTCACTGGCGGCAATGATGCTACCGCGCTCCGGATTGGGACATAAGCACGGTATCGTGCTTGGTAACCTGGTAGGATTGATCGATTCTGACTATCAGGGCCAGTTGATGATTTCCGTGTGGAACCGTGGTCAGGACAGCTTCACCATTCAACCTGGCGAACGCATCGCCCAGATGATTTTTGTTCCGGTAGTACAGGCTGAATTTAATCTGGTGGAAGATTTCGACGCCACCGACCGCGGTGAAGGCGGCTTTGGTCACTCTGGTCGTCAGTAACACATACGCATCCGAATAACGTCATAACATAGCCGCAAACATTTCGTTTGCGGTCATAGCGTGGGTGCCGCCTGGCAAGTGCTTATTTTCAGGGGTATTTTGTAACATGGCAGAAAAACAAACTGCGAAAAGGAACCGTCGCGAGGAAATACTTCAGTCTCTGGCGCTGATGCTGGAATCCAGCGATGGAAGCCAACGTATCACGACGGCAAAACTGGCCGCCTCTGTCGGCGTTTCCGAAGCGGCACTGTATCGCCACTTCCCCAGTAAGACCCGCATGTTCGATAGCCTGATTGAGTTTATCGAAGATAGCCTGATTACTCGTATCAACCTGATTCTGAAAGATGAGAAAGACACCACAGCGCGCCTGCGTCTGATCGTGTTGTTGCTCCTCGGTTTTGGTGAGCGTAATCCTGGCCTGACTCGCATCCTCACTGGTCATGCGCTAATGTTCGAACAGGATCGTCTGCAAGGGCGCATCAACCAGCTGTTCGAGCGTATTGAAGCGCAGTTGCGTCAGGTATTGCGTGAAAAGAGAATGCGTGAGGGTGAAGGTTACACCACCGATGAAACCCTGCTGGCAAGCCAGTTGCTGGCATTTTGTGAAGGTATGCTGTCACGATTTGTCCGCAGCGAGTTTAAATACCGCCCGACGGATGATTTTGACGCCCGCTGGCCGCTAATTGCCGCACAGTTGCAGTAATATGACGCCGGATGACTTTTCATCCGGCGAGTTTCGTTAAACGCCAAACTCTTCGCGATAGGCCTTAACCGCCGCCAGATGTTCCGCCATTTCTGGCTTCTCTTCCAGGTAAGCAATCAGGTCTTTCAGGGTGATGATAGAGATCACCTTGCAGTTGTAATCACGCTCAACTTCCTGAATCGCCGAAATTTCGCCGCGCCCGCGTTCCTGACGATCAAGCGAAATCAACACGCCTGCAAGCGTCGCGCCATTGGCCTGAATAATTTCCATCGACTCGCGAATCGCCGTTCCGGCGGTGATCACATCATCTACCAGCATTACGCGTCCTTGTAACGCGCTACCAACCAGATTACCGCCTTCACCGTGGTCTTTTGCCTCTTTGCGGTTAAAGCAGTACGGTAGGTCAAGGTCATGATGCTCCGCCAGCGCCACGGCGGTAGTGGTGGCAATCGGGATCCCTTTGTAAGCAGGGCCAAACAGCAGATCGAACTCAATGCCGGAATCCACCAATGCTTCAGCGTAAAAACGGCCTAACAGTGCCAGATCGCGCCCGGTATTAAACAGCCCGGCGTTGAAGAAATAGGGGCTTTTGCGCCCGGATTTCAGCGTAAACTCGCCAAACTTTAACACCTGCTTGCTAAGCGCAAATTCAATAAACTGGCGCTGATATGGTTTCATGCCTTCGCTCCTCATCTTACTTTTCTACAGACAAAAAAAAGGCGACTCATCAGTCGCCTTAAAAATCAGTTTGCCAGCGCCGCCTTCTGCGTCGCTACAATGGATTCGATTCCCCCTCGGGCCAGCGCCAACAAGGTGAGTAACTCTTCGTGGGTGAACGGTTCGCCTTCTGCCGTCCCCTGCACTTCAATGATACGCCCGTCTTCGGTCATCACTACGTTCATGTCGGTCTCTGCGGCAGAGTCTTCAACATATTCCAGATCGCAAACCGCTTCACCGTTCACAATCCCGACAGAGACCGCGGCTACCATCCCTTTCATTGGATTAGTTTTCAGCTTGCCGTTTTCCACCAGCTTCTGTAGCGCATCTGCCAGCGCCACGCAGGCACCCGTAATCGAAGCGGTACGCGTGCCACCATCAGCCTGAAGCACGTCACAGTCCAGCGTAATGGTGAACTCACCCAGTGCTTTCAAATCTACTGCCGCGCGAAGAGCACGGGCGATTAGACGCTGGATTTCCATTGTGCGTCCACCCTGCTTACCTTTCGCCGCTTCACGCGCGTTACGGGTATGGGTAGAACGCGGCAGCATACCGTACTCTGCGGTGATCCAGCCCTGGCCCTGACCTTTCAGGAAGCGCGGCACGCCTTCTTCAATAGAGGCGGTACACAATACTTTGGTATCGCCAAATTCGACCAGCACCGAGCCTTCTGCATGTTTTGTATAGTTACGAGTCAGGGTAACGGGACGCACCTGATTATTGCTACGGCCTGCTGGACGCATATTGAAATCTCCGGCTTGAAACAAATGTGGCTGCGCATTATACGGACTTCCGGCGGTTATTCCTATCCTGACAAGGCATCGATGGCTATAATCCTTCCACCTCTCCTTTTATAAACAGGAACGTCTATGATCCGCAGTATGACCGCCTACGCCCGGCGTGAAATCAAGGGTGAATGGGGGAGCGCAACCTGGGAAATGCGCTCGGTAAACCAGCGTTATCTGGAAACTTACTTTCGTCTGCCGGAGCAGTTCCGTAGCCTTGAACCTGTCGTTCGCGAGCGTATTCGTTCTCGCCTGACGCGCGGTAAAGTGGAATGTACTCTGCGCTATGAGCCAGATGTTAGCGCGCAAGGTGAGCTGATCCTCAACGAAAAACTGGCTAAACAGCTGGTAACTGCCGCGAACTGGGTAAAAATGCAGAGCGACGAAGGAGAAATCAACCCGGTTGATATTCTACGCTGGCCGGGCGTGATGGCAGCCCAGGAGCAAGATCTCGACGCGATTGCAGCTGAAATTCTCGCGGCGTTGGATGGCACCCTGGATGACTTTATCATCGCGCGCGAAACCGAAGGTCAGGCGCTGAAAGTGTTGATTGAGCAGCGTCTGGAAGGCGTCACCGCCGAAGTGGTCAAAGTCCGCGCCCATATGCCGGAAATCCTGCAATGGCAGCGTGAGCGTCTGGTAGCGAAGCTGGAAGATGCTCAGGTGCAACTGGAAAACAACCGTCTGGAGCAGGAGTTGGTTCTGCTGGCACAACGAATTGACGTTGCCGAAGAACTGGACCGCCTCGAAGCGCATGTCAAAGAGACCTACAACATTCTGAAGAAAAAAGAAGCCGTTGGTCGTCGTCTGGACTTTATGATGCAGGAGTTCAACCGCGAGTCGAACACTCTTGCGTCGAAATCTATCAACGCCGAAGTGACAAACTCCGCCATCGAGCTGAAAGTGTTGATTGAACAGATGCGCGAGCAGATTCAGAATATCGAATAAGCTATCAGTAAAAATCACCAAGCAGCAAAAAACCACAAAGCCCGCGAAATGTCGGGCTTTTTTGTTATCATGAGCTATCATAACGACGCAACAAAGCGCACAATATACGTGTACATAGAGGTGTACATAATGACTTTCATGTACATTGCTCTATGTACACACCCATATTCGATATTCAGGTATTCGCAATGCCAAAACTCACAGATATGCAGATCCGCGCATGGATAAAGGCGGGAGACAGATTTGATGGCAAAGCAGACGGCAACGGCCTTTATATTTGCTACCCCAAAAACTACACAGCCCCGTTCTGGCGATTCCGCTATAAGCTCGCAGGAAAGCAGCGGGCTATGGTTATAGGCTCTTACTCCGAACTGTCACTATCAAAAGCCAGAGAAACAGCAAAAGAGCTGTCAGCCAGAGTTGCTCTTGGCTATGACGTAGCAGCAGAGAAACAGGAACGAAAAGCTGAAGCACTGGCAAAAATGGAGGCTGAGAAAAACGCCATGCGTGTTTCAGATCTGGCCTCCGAATACTTCGAGCGCCAGATACTTCCGAGATGGAAACATCCCGATATCCTTCGCCGGAGAATTGATAAGGATATTAACCCCTGCATTGGGCATATGAAGGTAGAGGACGTTAAGCCACGCCACATTGACGACATGTTGAAAGGTATCGTTGACCGAGGAGCACCAACGATAGCAACAGATGTATTACGCTGGACACGCCGTATCTTTGACTACGGGATAAAACGCCACGCTCTGGAGATAAACCCTTGTTCAGCGTTTGAAGTATCTGATGCTGGTGGTAAAGAGGTTTCCCGCGACCGTTGGCTAACTCGCGATGAGCTTATCAGGCTATTCGAGGCTATGCGCACCGCAAAAGGATTCAGCCGCCAGAACGAACTGACATTTAAGCTATTGCTGGCACTATGCGTTCGTAAGATGGAGTTATGCGCCGCACGATGGGAAGAGTTTGATTTAGATGGTGCGGTATGGCATTTGCCGGAAGAACGCAGCAAAAACGGAGACCCTATTGATATACCTCTACCTTCTCCAGCCGTTGAATGGTTGAGAGAGCTACACACCTTTTCATGTAATAGCGCATGGGTGCTTCCAGCCAGGAAGATGCAAAACAGAATGATCCCACATATTCAGGAAAGCACTTTGCCCGTAGCACTGGCTAAGGTTCGCGCCGAAATGCCGGATGTGCCTAATTTCACGATTCACGACTTCCGACGCACCGCACGTACTCATTTAGCAGCGTTGGGTGTTGATCCTGTCGTGGCGGAACGATGCCTCAATCATCGCATTAAGGGCGTAGAGGGGATTTATAACCGCCATCAGTATTTTGATGAGCGTAAAGCAGCACTGGCACAGTGGGCTGATCTGCTGGTGGCACTGGAAAGCGGAAAAGACTACAACGTAACGCCTCTCAGAAGGGCGAACTAACTGAATAGATTGAGCCTAGCTCGACGGGGCGAAAAGCGGGAAGCCTTACCGCCTGGCTCAATCACAAAATAAGGCGCAGCGTAAAAGGTGACGCAATGAACGACTCTCATGAAACAACGGTGGTGCATAGAAATTTATGGCAGGAATCAGGTATTCCACCTTTGGACTACTGCACGATAGAGCGAGCATCAAAATTATTAAATTGTGAAATTGATGATATATGGCATTGGAAAGATAGACTACATATAGACTTTTATGTCTATGCTGACTTTCTTGATTTCATTGAATCTGATGCCACCATCCACTTCAAAAAAGATGCTAATTTTATAACTGATTTATTACTTATGTACCCAGAAGAAGTAAGGTTTACATTTCCTTTTCTTATTACCAGCGCAAGCAACGAAGTTTATATCCCAGCATCTGAAAGCGGTGCTTATGAGCTATTTTATGCACATAAACCACTGACAGTTGAAGACAGCGACAATAAAAATGTTTTTGAACAAATTGGAAAAAACTCTTTTATCGTAAGAAAATCAATCGCATGTGGATTGTTGCGTGTACGCGGTAGAACAACACGACATTATCATTCACAAGAATGTGGAGAACCATATGTGCGACTTGAAGCAACATTTGATTGTGATCTATATAAATTCAAAATGCAAAGTTCCCAAATTCACCTGAGTAGCCTGTCAGATAAAAACATTTATATAACAAAGGCTGATTTAGAATACCTTCATGACGCAAAGGTTAATGGAAGTTTTGACGCAGCTAAGAGCAAAAAACGATACGAAATGGCGGTAGAACAGGAACTAATACCTGAAATAAAAAATAGCAACCATAATGCCGAGAGACATGCTGAAAACAGGGAAAAACTTTTCAAATCTGCAATATATCTTTTGTCAAAGTATCCTGATGAATGCCGTGGCAAAAAGAAAGAAATAAGCCCTGAGAAGTGGCGGGATTGCATAGTGGCTCATAAAGACGAAATTCCACCGTTAGCAATCACAAATGAAGATGTGATTTTGAGACACTTACGTGCTGCCGCCAACGGTAAGGGGTAGAGTAGCTAACTATTCAGGCACAGTATCATTACTGTGCCTTTTTATTGTTCATATATGTACAGATACTTCCTCCCGTAACGAAGCAACAACTATCGCTAAGAGGTTACGGGAAGCATGAACACCGACACTATTCCTACAAAAGGCTATATCAGACGCTTCCGCCTGGCTGAATTGCTGGGCGTTAGTGTATCCACCATCGACCGTAAAGTAAGAAACGGTTCACTACCACGTCCGGTAAAGCTGGGAGAAAAAATAACTGCGTTTGATGCGGTTGAGATTCACAACTGGCTGGCAGAACGCCGCGGGAAGGTGGCCTGATGGAAAAGAAAAACCGCCCATTACAGGCGGCTAATTCAGATATTCGCGTATCTGATGTTACGCCCCTGACAAAATCCCTTCAAGCACCAAAGCGCACACCGAAAAAGCATCGTGCCAGAGTCTATATGCTGCGTACTGGTATAGAGGGATGGACAGAAAATGACATTCTTCGCTACTGCCGTCTGTCTTCTGGTCGTAACTATGCAACAGAGTTAGAACGCCAGCTTGGAATCACTCTGGAGCGTATCGACGAAAAGAATCCTGATGGTATCGGAACACACCTTCGCTACCGTTTCTCCTGCCGTGGTGATGTTCTGAAAGTGATCACTCATGTTAACCATCTTGCGAACATAAATGATCACAACGGACTTTCTCAGCAGGAAATTGCCGACATTCTGAAACTCTACCCGAACGCGTTTAACGCCGCCTAACGGAGACTGAAAATGAACATCGAAAAAAGCAGATTAATTTCTGAGGCCGCCCCTCATCTGAACGCCTCTCTGGGCACAATTAACGGTAATGAATTTGCCGCAATTGTCCCGGTTATTCCTGGTCATATCGGTGGGCGTGAAACCAATATTGTTAGCGCAAAAGCGTTACACAAAGCGTTGGGCGTGGGAAAAGACTTCTCTACATGGATCACTGATCGCATCTCTGAATATGACTTCACCATTGGGCACGATTACTCAGTCCATAAAACTATTTCCCCAAATTTGGGGAAAATCCCGAATGGCGCGGCTTACAGCAAGATTAAGCAGTCTGGCAGACCCGGCAAAGACTATCTGTTAAGTGTCGGAATGGCGAAAGAACTGGCAATGATCGAACGCAATGATCAGGGGCGCGCTATCCGCCGTTATTTCATCCAGTGCGAGGAAGAATTACAGCGTAGCGTGCCTGAAATCGCCGCCCGCTATCGTCGCCAGCTAAAAGCCCGTATCAGTGCCGCAAACAACTTTAAGCCAATGTGCGATGCGCTGAATATGGCCCGTGCCGAGATGGGGAAAACGACGCAGCAACACCACTACACAAACGAGAGCAATATGATTTCTCGTATCGTTCTTGGTGGGCTAACTGCTAAGCAGTGGGCGCGGATAAATGGCTATTCTGGCGAACCTCGCGACCATATGAACGCAGAACAGCTTGAGCACCTCTCATATCTCGAAAGCACCAATATCACGTTAATTGATATGGGCATGGAATATGAGCAGCGCAAAGGAGAACTCACCCGCCTGTCGCAACGCTGGCTCGCCAAGCGTCTGGAGGCGCTCAATGTCTAAGCCAACAGGAATACCACAACCACAAAAACGCTACAAAGATGCCCACGGAGCACTCGTTACTGTCGAAAGCGTGTCTCACAACCGAGTGACGTTTTATCGCGACGGGTATCAATCGCCATGCGTACAACCGCTGGCGCGTTTCATGAAGGAGTTCGCGGAGGTTAACCAATGATACCCGTCCAGAAGAAGACATTTTCACTGGCTGGTATGTCGCCAAAATCCAGCAATATGACGGCAAAGTCAGGCATTAATACAGCAGATACAAGCAAAGTTTATCATTTGCTGGTGGTCGGAACGGATGCCTTAACCATACCAGAAATCTCGGGCGATGATATTAGCATTGAGAAGGTCAGCGGCTGCGCCAGAAAATTTCTGGTCGTAGATGATGTCTTCCGCTCGTGTAGTGACTCCACAAAAACCTTCGTCCATGCGCGTGACGTTAACGAAATGAGCGCGATGTATTGTGCATCTGGTGCTTCCAATAGTGAGTTTTCGGAGTCCATAAAAAAGAGCTTGCCGTTATGCGGCAACACGGTTTATGGTTATAAGGCACCTCATAAAACGGGTGCCGGGATTGGCCTCCCGCTGACAATCGAGGCGATACATGACGCGCCAGCGTCTTTTTTTGTATCGGCGCACACGCACACCTTATCAATGGTGGGCTGTATGGGGCTACCTTCGGGTAGGCTGGTTTCCTTGATTGCCAGTAAGGCCAACTCCGTACAGTCCACCGCCAGCAAGATTGGTCTCTTGGGCGGTGGCTATAAACCATCAATCAAGGAGGCTGCCACATGCTGGCTACTACCCCTACCCAAAAACCGCAATTTATCTGGATTATCGCCGCAGTTCGCCGCGATTGCCCGACAATTACCGCCAAAATTCATCATATTGCTGCCGAGTCTGAACGCGATGCTCGCCGTTCTCTGGTGCGCGATCACGTCTGCTTTTTTGCTGGTCGTATCCGCATGGAGGTGGCACATGATTAAAACCTACGATGTGCATATGGATCCCCTCGAACGCACAAGCCAGATCATCACACTGACAGAAGTGATTAACGACATTCTGGTGAGCAACTCTCCCTCACGAGACGAAAGACTGAAGGCGTTACTCGCGATATTGGATCTCGCCGTTCGTGACGTTCATTTCCTGCTGGAAGGTGGCGAAATGCCAGTAAAAACGGGGGCAACCAATGAATAACTCAATTAATACCCCTCGCCTTACGTCCGCACTTCAATTAATCGAGCAAGCAGCGGCTGTCCTGGTTGCTGTCAGTCTTTCGGCTGAAGAAATGGACGCTGCTGATGTCGTGGATGCGATTAAAGCGTGCTCATCTTTGGTTAACGATGCCCGTGCCGAGCTGGTAATTCTTGGGGGTGAAAAATGAATATCAACTTAATTTATCGTCATCCGTGTGAGCTGGAAATTGAATCATTGCTGGGGCGCGAAGAGCCATATCCAGACACATTCACTCCCGCAGATTGCGCGACTGAACGGCTTACCAGAGCGCGCACAGGTCTGGTTCATGTGATGAATGAGATTGTTCCCTCGGTGGGAGGGGAACAGGCGACAGTAATCAATAGCTGGCTACAAAAAGTTACCTCCCTGATAGATATCGGTTTAATCGATGTGGAGAGTGCGAAATGACCAACATCCAGCTCATTGAAGCGCAATGTCGCATCGAACAGGTTCAGACTGTTTTAGGGTTCTGGCTTGAAGGGGCCAGCCCCAGCAACAGAGACAAGTTAATGATTGGCGCGGTTATGTCACTGCTCAATGGCGTACCAGAAGCTATTCAGGAAGCAGACGAATTGTTGGGCAAATATGAGTTACAGAATCATTCAGGCGAGGCGAAACATGAATAATTTCTTAACTTTCCATGCAGAAGCAACGCCTGACGGCGTAAACATCATGCACCGCAGCAACGATGGCATGACAGAACGCGTTGAGACCGTCTCATATATTGATGCCGTAAATCGTCTGGATGCCGGGGATTATGACGATAAACCAGATGAAGGCATGTTTATACATCTCGCTATTGCCAGTGGCGGCAACCAGGGATATTTCGATTACACATCACAGCATCACGTGATTATGTGGCGCTGGCTGATAGCAACAGCATTCATCAATGAAATGAGAAAGGAAAACGGCACCGTCAGCATTATTGATGACAGTGGCAATCATTCCGTGGTTTCTGTTTATTCCAATGGCATCGTCGCCATGCCGCTGTATCCAGTAGCAGAGCGCCTCGCTATGGCAAACAACATTGAGGGCGCAATGATCGAGAAATATGGTGTTGATGTCGGAACAAAGAATGCCATCATTTTTTACAGCAACATGTTCGATGTCGAACAGGGAACACTCACTTCGTTTGGGCGAGAAGTGCTTGCCGATCTTCACAACAGCTTTATTGCCGAACTAAACGAAAACGGCATCCCAGAAGCACCAGTGACGCACTAAACGGGGGCCAGAATGCGAAACATTGATCTTATCCGTCAGGTTATCAGTGCGTCTGAAAACAACTGGCCTCATGTGCTGGGCTGCCTGAACATAAATGTCCCTGACTCTCCGCGCCGTCATGCTCCCTGCCCTGCATGTGGGGGCAAAGATCGATTCCGGTTCGATGACAACGGGCGCGGTAGCTTCATCTGTAATCAGTGCGGCGCTGGTGATGGGCTGGATTTAATTAAACGCGTAAATAACTGCGACACAACAGAGGCGGCGCTTCTTGCCGCTGATGTTCTGGGTATTGATTACCGGACAACGGAAACACCAGAAGCCACCAGCCAGAAACGGGAACAACTGGAAACCGAGCGCCAGCGACGCGAACAGGAGCGCCTGAAAAGGGCAGAGAAGGACGAACAACAAAGACGGGATACGTTTTCCCGTCAGTTTGATGACATGCGCAGAAAGGCTGTAAACGGCAAATCTGATTATCTGGTTGCGAAAGGGGTAGGTGATTTTACATTCCCCGTGTTGCCCGATGGATCTCTGTTGCTGGCGCTGGTGGATAAATCCGGCGCAGTCACAGCAGCACAGACTATTACCCCACATGGTGAAAAAAGACTCCTGACAGGTTCGGCAAAGCGGGGGGCATATCACGCCATAAACGCACAGAAACGACCTCACAGCATCATAATTGCTGAGGGGGTGGCTACCGCCCTGTCGTGCCATTTAATTCGCCCTGACGCAATGACAGTGGCAGCAATCGACGCTGGCAACCTGTTGCCAGTAGCGGAAGTCATGCGCAGAACATATCCGCAGGCACAAATAATCATTGCCGCAGATAACGATCACCAGCAAGGAGACTCAGAAAGTGGAGGGATCAACACGGGGAAAGATGCCGCAGAGAGGGCCGCTATTTCCGTAGCTGGCTGGGTGTCTCTGCCACCGACTGACTATAAAGCCGACTGGAACGACTATCACCAACAACACGGGCTGGCGGCAGCCACAGCAGCATTTAAAGATTCGATGTACCAGCCACGGGGGAAAGGGGCGCAGGTGAAAAATCACAAACAGTCAGTCGGGGCGCTGAATGAGATCAGTTCTGGCGAGGTGTTAAGCGATGATGAAATTGCTGTCCTCGAAGAAATCAACCGGACGTTTACGCATGTCACCATCGGCGGGAAACACAAGGTGGTGTCGCTAAAGCCTTCTCAAACCGGCGGTGTATCGCACGTTTTCGAGGATTTATCACAATTTCAGCATTATTTTCATCATAAACCGAGAGTCGCCAGAAAGCTGGCGGGATCGGCGTGGCTGTCATGGAGTGGGAAGAACTACAAGCCAGGAGGCGTAGGATTTTATCCAGTACCAGACAAATGCCCTGACGATGTTTTTAATCTGTATGAGGGGCTGGCACTGGAACCAATTGAAGGAGATTGCACGGTATACCTTAATCACCTGTTGCAGGTTGTCTGTGCCGGTAATGAGGAGGCATACCAATATCTTATCCAGTGGATGGCGCACATTATCCAAAAGCCTGATGAAAAACCGTCCGTGGCAATCGTGATGAAATCTGTCCCGGGCACAGGGAAAGGCACAACGGTTAAACCGCTGCTGCAAATACTGGGGCAGTACGCCGCCCACATTAACGGGGCGGGACATATTTCAGGGCGCTTCAATTCAATACTTGCTAACAAGCTACTGGTATTTGCTGACGAAGTGACGATCCACAAGCCGTCTGAAGCTGACAGACTTAAAGCGATTATTAGCGAACCGACGTTTAACCTTGAGCGCAAGGGAATTGATGCTGAACCAATGCCGAATTTTGCCCGGTTGATATTTGCCAGTAACAGCACACAGGTATTACAGGCAGGGATAAGAGAGCGTCGCTATCTCGTGCTTGAGCCATCTCCTGAAAAAGCACAGAGTCGGGAGTATTTTGATCGGCTGTACAGTTGGCTTAATGATGGCGGTGCCGCAAAGTTGCTTTGGCATCTTAAAGGGGTGGATCTCTCAGGTTTTGACCCTCAACGAGCGCCACAGACCGATGCCTTACGTGAAGAAATCTTGCTGGGGCTGTCTGGCGTTGAATTGTTTCTTTATGGCGAGCTAATCAATGAACCTCCGTTTAATGGCGAAGTCCGTTTGTTTGCAAAGGATATGGTTAGTCGATTTGTAGCGTGGTCGCTTGAGCGTGGGGAAAAGCTTAAAGAGCCAGCAGCCAGATCACTACTGGGTAAATCACTTGCACAAATGGGGCTGGTGAAGCATGGAAGACCAGACCGAGGGAATGGCGTGTTCTACGAACTACCAGAGGTCGGAGTTCTACAGGCTGCGTTTGCCCGTCTGATCGGTATGGGGGGTTATGATGTTTTTTAATATAGTCTTTTTACAAGAAGATCGTTTTTACCTGTACCACCTATACCACTTTGCTAATTCAGTATTAAAAACAGTGCGTTATAGTGGTACAGGTCAATATCTTACCTATACCAGACCTGTACCACCTATACCATTAACAAACGCATTTCTTCTGGCTGGCTGAGAGGAAACAACCAATGATGAGCACACCATTTTACAAAGTGCGCCAGTTAGCTTCTTCCTCTGGCTGGCAGCTACGGTTTGAGGGGCGTTCAGACTGGCTACCCATTGCGGCATGGGCGAATGTTGAAATGTGTATTGACGGCGATACCGTTGAAATCATTATTCCCTGCGTGGCAAGTCGGGACGGCTGTATAGAGCCAACAGATATGGCAGCAGAAATCAGAGAGGTAAAACATGAACAATAACTATTGCATACTGCAGGGAATGACCAGAACGGAGCGCGAAGAATTAAAAAGTTTCGCTACACAGTGCGGGAATGCTGGCGACATCCAAAGTCTGGAACGCACTTTAATTATGATTGCGCACTGGATGCGCCAGGGGCAAAGAGTTTCATTTACTGAATATGCCAGCCAGTGGACAGAGGCACAGCGCGAACGGAGCGACGGTAATCACTCAACACCCGAAATGACGAAGCAATGGCCTTTCAGTGGTAAAAGCTGTATCAGTCCCGGTGGTTCAGATTATTACCCTGCTGGTGTGGGAGATGAGCCATGTTGTGACGAAACTGAAATCCGCCACGCAGTGACAGTAATTACCGCTGAATACCCACAATTTAACCTTGACGGACTGGCGCTCCACAACCGGAATGCGGACTGGGAAAACCCGCTTGATAACCCGTCATTTATCGTATCGGCGAAAAGCTGCCTGAGATGGATCAGAGACAACGGGATGAGTAATGCCCAGATTGAGAGCTTCCCGCAGGATAACCCCACATCTGACACGTTGAAGCATGAAGTGGAGCGATATAACCAGATAAACCACCAGCACAGTGATCACCCGCACTATATCCCCAACGGAGCATTTATTGCGGCGATGGTGGCAAGCGGCTACAAGGTTAAGCCAGCGGGAAGAATGAACGCATTTTTCAATATTTCAAAAAAGGGATTATGTGCTGCTATGGGTAAAAATTAAATAAATGGTACAGGTCTGTACAGGTGGGGAGAGGTCATTTTTACCCACCTGTACCACCTGCAGGCCGCGCCACACAAGGGTTTGTGACATGGTGGTACAGGTGGTACAGCAAAAACAGCGATTTTCTTTATAAGGTATGTTTTGCTCATCTGGCAGACGGAGGTATTCGCTGCGGTTTGGCACATAGCCCAGAACAGCAAAGAGTTTTACGAGACTTTTGTAAAATCCAGTGTACAAGGGCGTGACGTTTTTGAAGGTGAGCACTACGAAATTTTCGTAGTTCAAAAAATAGCCTCTGAGATGTTGTTATGCCTGTTCAGCAAACCATCCGCATAGCTGATCGCGAATCAAATTACCAATGGAGCCAGAAGCAAGGGCAGAACTGGAAAGCGCCTGCCGTGAAGAGTAATGCGACTCCATAAATATAGTTTTTAGAGTCCATAAAAAAACTGTCAAAACCTGACATACAGAACGATGCCACCAGCTACTGAACGGTGGCATTTTTTTGTGCTATTTGTTTCATATTTTGCAATCACAATGATGAATGTTGCGTTTTATGAAACTATAATGACTGTTGTTTTATACAGTTATAAGGGGGCGTTATGGCTATTTCAGTAAAGCCAGTATTGATAAGTGAGAAGCAAATGGAAGCGATAAAGAAAATTCAGGAGGAGCAGCGTAAAAAATCAGAGGTAGGAGTTGCGCCAACGATCCACGAAATTGCTCGGGGATTAATGGATAAGGCGCTGGCTTACACTTTAACTGGACGTGGGTAAATTTATGGCTACGTGGCAACAGGGTATTAATTCTGGTGGTTTTCTGGCTGGCATCGGTGCGCAAAATGAGAATGCGCCAAAGGCAAGCGACATTAACGCAACGCTTGGTCTGATCCGCGAAAACAATGAGTTGGCTCGCTCAGGTGCAAATAACGTTGCTCTGACAGGTCTTCGTGGTCTGGCTGGAGTTGCTGACATTTATAAGCAGCAGCAACAGCAGGAACGTAAAGCGGCATTCCAGAAAGGTTATGCAGATGCTTATGCGTCCGGTGACAGGGAGCAGATGCGTAATCTTATTACAGCATTCCCAGAAGAGTTTGAGGAAGTCCGTAAAGGGATGAGTTATGTCGATGATGCTCAAAGGGATGATTATGGCAATCTGGCGCTCAAAGCACAGGTAGCCTCATCGCTTGGTCAGGGCGCATTTGGCAGGTTCATGATGGATAATGAGCAGGAGATGCGTCGTTTAGGTATCCCTCCAGAAACTATTGCTGAAATGCAGGTTAATGACCCGCAGGGCTTCCAGCATTTCGCAGGTAATCTGGCGCTGTTTTCTCTCGGTCATGAGAAGTATTTCGATATCAAAGATCAAATGGAAGGTCGTCGACTTGAGCAAGGGCGACTGGATGAAAGTATGCGTCAGGCTGACATGGAGAACGCGAGAGGATGGGCAAATATCCAGAACGCTCAACTAGACAGGGCTCAGCGAGCACAAATTCACTCAGATGAGATGGGATTGAAGCTAATGGAGCTGGGGCAAAAAGGTAAGCCGTCAGCAGACTTAATTAAGGGATTAAATTCTGACATTACCAATTTTGGCAAAAATTATAACTCTGTCAGAGCGGCGGCAAACTCTCTGCAAGCCCTTAGCAAGGTAAATACTGGCGCTGCCCAACTTGGGATTATCTTCAACTACATGAAATCTCTTGACCCGCAGTCAGTCGTTCGTGAAGGCGAACAGGTTCAGGTAATGCGGTCTGATGGCATATGGGGACAAATCAAAGGATACATAGACCAGCTTAATGCTGGAAACGGCCTGTCGCAGGAGGCAAAGGATAACATTGTTAACGCCGCAAAAATCAACGCCAATGCTATGGGGCAGCAGTTTAACCAGCAGGTTGACGAGTATCTCGATACATATGGAGAAACTATTCCTCAGGGGCTAAGAAAAAGCCTTGAAAGAAGGAAAGCGAAGCTATTTGACGATGTTTCCGGGCAGCCTACATCACAGGCTGGCACTGGACAGGCAAAAGCGGCAACCGGAGGAATATCAGAAGGCGCAACGGCAACCAACCCTAAAACTGGTCAGAAAATCATTTACAGGAACGGAAAATGGCAGCAAATGTAATCTTACCGGAAGGTTTTGTGCTCGATGAACAACCTGATAACTCACAGTTTCCTGATAGTTCACAGCTTCCTGATGGTTTTGTGCTTGATGCCCAACCAGAACAGCAGCAATCACCTTTGGTTTCACCAGAGGAAAATTCCAGACAGGAAAATGTTGTTAATAATGCTAACGGTTTCGACCGTTTTATGTATGGCGTTCTCAGTGGATTGATGGATGTTGGTAAAGGTGTTGGCCTGTTTCAGGATATGACACCAGAAGAGCAAGCCGCAATTCAGTCTCTACAGCAGAAGTTAGCGGCAAAACCATCAACCGCACAAGATGTTGGTGAGTTCGTTGGACAAGCAGCGCCATTTGTTAGTGGTGGTGGGATTATTTCTCAGGTTCCCAAAGGGGCGGCAAGACTGGCTGCCGCCGCAGGGCTTGGTGCTGGAGAAGGGGCTATTGTAGCCAATGGAACAAATAGCGATGTTGCTTCCGGCGCTGCTATTGGCGCTGTGGCTGGCCCTGTAGCCGAACTTGCTGGCCCTGCAATTAATAAAATAGCTGGGAAATTAACCAAGAAGAATGTTTCTTCGATTCCAGATATTGAGGGGATTAATCCTGCCGAAGAGAAAATTCGTAAGTTATCTGCACAAGGCAACCCAAATCTTGCCTCTTCGCTTGAAGGGCTAGATCTAAAACCTCAGAAAGAAATTGTTGAGGCTGCAAATAGGCTTCATGTTGATTCAGTTCTTCCTTCTCATTTATCAGGAAATGAGCAATACCAAGCTGTAGAGCAAGCCCTAAAGTCACGGACAGGATCAGCGTTAAAAGCTCAAGAAGATAAAGCAATAAGCGAATTAGCCTCTAGTGCTGGCAAGATAATCGATGATGTTGCTGGTGCGCCAGATGCGTTAGCTATGAGCGAAAAATATATTTATCAGATAAATAGTAGAATGGAAGCACTAAAAAACCGTAGTGATCAGTTATATAAACGTGTTGATTCCGCTCTATCACCAAGAACAAAAGTCGAAGCAAATAACACAAGCACTATGCTGGAAAAAATCGCTGATGATTTAGGAGGGTGGGATAATCTTGACCCAATAGAAAAGCGAGTTTTTACAGCAATAAACCCCGGCCCAGATAGCATCCTAACGTATGCAAATTTAAACAGGCAAAGGCGTTTAGTTGGTGATGCCCTAAATAAAAAGCAGGGGCCATACAAAGATGCTGATAAAGAAGCGCTATCAAGACTATATGGAGCTTTAGCTGAAGACCAAAAATCTGTCTTATCCAATACTGGATACTTGCGAGATTTCGAAGTCGCACAACGCCTTGTAGCTATGAGAAAAAACTTAGAAAGGCAAATGGTAAATCTTCGCGGGAAAACACTTAATGGGGATATAGCGTATAAAGTAACGAATTCTCTTCAATCTATGGCAAAAGGTGATGCGAGAGGGTTTCGTGAGATTATGCAAAATACTCCATCAAGAACATTGCGAAGGGAGCTAGTAGGAACAGCATTAAGAGATATGCTTTCCTCTGGGAAGCGTGGGGCCGACTTTAATCCATCTGGCTTTGCAGATTGGTGGCAAAACTTGCAACACAGTGGACAGCTAAAGACTTTGGCTGAACATTTGCCAAAAGAAACAATGAGCGGACTATATGATGTATACAAAGTTGCCAGAGCAATAAAAAATGCTAAAGCGCATGAAATATCTACTGGTAAGCTGAATGAGTTTGTAAACAGATTTAATCGGGTAACAGCTCCATACGAACTAGCAGCAAAACACATTCAAAAAATAGGCACGATGGTAGGCGCTCATTTTGGATCGCTTGGAGCCATTGCTGGGGCTGATATTGGAGCAAGATTGGCGAGTAAAGCTCGATTAGCTGGTGGAGCAGGGGCGGCTGATGCTGCGGATAAATTAATTGCCTCGCCAGCCTTCCAGAGCGCAGTAAAAAATCTACACGGAAAAGCGCCTGGGCACATTGTTGATTCACGTATCAGGCGCTCCCCTCAATGGAAGAGTTTTTTTAACTCTCTTCCTGAACAGGAAAAACGGACCATCGCCAGACTGGGCATCATTACTTGGCTATCTAATGATCCAGATAATGACTAGTGAATGGCCACGGATGGCCTCAATCTTTATTCTTTGAAATAGAGTCATTGATCTTTTCGAAACACCAATGAAATCCACAAAAGAGAGCTACACCAATATAACAATACAAAACTATCAACCACCTTTCAGTGTCCGAAGGGTAAAAAACATCAATTACATAAGCAACACCAATTGGTATTAATGCTAGTAATAACATCGACACAGGACGTACAAACTTCTGAACTATATCAATTTTATAGAACCACAAGGCGGTATGTTTAATGATATAAGTAAAGATGGCTGCGCCAATAATGGCAAAAAACACCATCGATAAAGTCGGGTATAACTTTGCGACAATTAAACCCAACAAAATAATTATAACTGCCTGCCCCCTCACACCAACCCTCCCTTTAGCTTTGTTTAGAATGGCAATCATCATATATCCAAGACATGGCATTTGGTACATAGCTTGGGTCGGGATTTCAAATCCGCTCCCAGTTGATGGGGCCGTTACAGTACGCGCATATCCGCTTTATGTGAAACAGGAAGATTTTTCTGATATCACTGCCACAGCAAAACACCAATTTCGAGACAAGTACGCGCACGATGGAGGGGAGTACCATAAAACTGTTCTCTACATAAGTCAGAGTGGTGGCGATGTGTTGATTATCGGCGTATATGCGCACAGGACGCGCTATGACAATGTTTTATGCGGGTACACCAATCACATGTATCTGGTGTGATAAATCGCGTTACATGACCTCTCATGTTGTGCTGGTGGTTATCACGACTTTCTGAATCTGGCCTTTGCCTGATATTTTGCGACAAGTACGCGCGCGTAGCATCGAAATTATCGGATGGCGTATGCTGCTGGCAATATGAAGACCGATAGTATTAACCGAAAAGCGATTAAGGAGTGCCAACTTTTCAGTAGAGAAACTAGCCAGCATAGGAAAATGTAGAAATTACCCAATTAATAGGTAAAAGTTATTGACACAGCCTGTAGTGGATAACGATATGAATAAAAACCACATATAGTGGTTTTTCGTGAGTGATGATAGTACCTATGTTAGTTTCCTAAGTAACTGTGCATTGACATGTGGATAACTTCGGATAGAGTTACACTCAACTGAGCCCGGCCCCCTGGCTTTATCTTGTCTTAGATGAGAAATTGTTATGGCCGGGCCTTCTTGTATCTGGAGGTAGGAAACCTTTTGTATGGCTGTTCCGGTTAAGGTTCATAAAGAATATGATGAACTTGTCGATTTATTGCTGTCTCGGGGTATGGATGTGCCAGATCGCGAACATGCTATCAAGAAAATCTCACAAGTAGGCTACTACCGATTATCAGGCTTTTGGTACCCCTGCCGAATCCCCCATATAACAACAGACAATATTAGAACCAGACTCGATCAGGTTCGTCCAGGTACTAATTTTCGCGCAGTATATGACCTCTATTTATTCGATAAAAATCTGCGTTTGCAGATGATGAATGCGTTAGAACGCATTGAGGTTTATGTTCGGTCAGTTATTGCTCATGAGCTTGGTAAGATATCTCCTTTAGCATATCTTGATGACTCGCTAATAAATCCAAAACACTTTAGACCACGTTCCCATGGTCGCCCAAGCGCCAGAGAAGAATGGATAAATAAACATAATGCCGAGATTGCTAAAAGTCGCGAAGACTTTATCAAATGGCATGAAAACAAGTACGAAGGTCTTCCTTTCTGGGTGGTTATTGAAGTGTGGGACTTCGGCTTAATGTCAAAGTATTATGCGATGCTAAAAGACAGCTATCGCAACAGGATACTATCTAGGCTAGGGATAGCGGCAGGCAATGGAGCTATCTTCCAAAACTGGCTTAGCGCAATGAATGTGCTAAGGAATCGGTGCGCTCACCATTCACGCATCTGGAACAAGGTCAACGAACCAAGATTAATGCCTTTGCCAAATGAGCCGTACTTTGAACAATTAAATATGAATGATGATGCGTACGAAAGAATGTACGGAATGATCGCTGTGTTATGGTTTTTAGTGAAAAAAATTGGACCGGGATCTGACTGGATAAAAAAAGTTGCCAACCTTGTAGATAACAAGCCTAACTTACCAGGATGTAACCTGACAGCCATGGGATTACCTGATAATAACGGTTTCCCAAGGCATTTATTTGATATTGAATAAATTATAGCGATGGCGCTGAATGTAGCGCCACTGATAACTTTTCAGCATTGCTTCCCTGACGCTTCCACGCGCTGTAAATATCTTTATCCCATGCCTTACCAGCTTTTGTTTGATAGCCTGCTTCATTGATCCGTTCAGCTATCACGCGCCCATTATCAAATCCCTGTCGGATGGTATCGGCAATGATCTTTATAACTGCCGTTTCGTTATATGGCTTTGGTGGGATGTTCGGCTTTCCGGCAATAAGCGACGCAGCGGCTTTTTCCATGCGCTCCACCAGCCCAAGCATTCGTGAATCAATAGACTTTTCCGGCTGTCCCAGCTTCATGCGAATCGCATCAACAAGCCAGGAGGTTTTATCCCCTCCAGAAGCGAGAACAGACCGATTAAACTCATCCTGCAATTCAGATGGGATGCGGAACGCGACCAGATTAGATTTGCTCATTGCAAAGACCATATCAGTGAGTAATATCCATACAGTATACCACTGTATAACACTGTTATACGCTCAAATATCAGCCAGAAAATAACGGACCAATCACAAAGCTATCGCTGTGTTGTTGGTTCAGAGCTGGGCTGTGTTGGTTCAAAATAATCTGAGAGGCAGAAATGATAAGGGACAGGAAAGCTGAAGAGCTGGAGTCAAAAGGGCTATACCGGAGAGCTGCCGCACGATGGGCAGAAGTCATGATGCTGGCAGATGGCGATAAAGAACGTGAACATGCAGCAAACAGACGATCTGAATGTATCCGTAAGGCGGCACGCCCACCAGCAACTACAGACAGATTCGGAGATTTAAGACAGGCAGTTAAGCGGACTCATTCGGCTCTTGGTATGGATGAGGAAGCGAGAGGGTACTTCAGGCGTTATCGCTATAAAGATTGCCAGAGACAGTAATGCTCTCTCTGTTTTGGCAAATTACCCCTCACTTTGAAGGGATCGGAGCTATAAAAATGGTTTTAGGTACATTCCTCAAATTGAGGATTGTGGGAAAACCAATGGGTTAGGCTTTTCCCCCAATGGGGGTTTTCGAAAGAATCAATGGGTTAGGTCATCGTGCAAATTTGCACTCTGCCAGCCAACGCATTTTTTCGTTGGCGGGAATATCAGGTAGTTACTGATTCTGCCGCCTCACAAGGATGCGAGAACCTTATAAAACCTAATATCGCAGAGCTTAATTGTGTACAGCAATTTCACGAGCAATACGCGCGCACAGGACAACGAGCCTGAACATGGTTACACACCTCAATCATGAGGGATGTAGGTAATGGCTTCAGGCCAAAGCAACCAAAATAGCTTCGGCCAGCGCGTAAAACGCTCTTGGTAGAAACTCGATGAACTGGATGATGAGCACAACACAAGAAGAATTGTGATTATCACAATAGAGGCAAAATTATGCCCACACCTTCAATTGCGCGGATAGCACCAGAAAAAACTGTGTACATAAGGGTGTACATAATCAAAAACCACATTAGAAAGAAACCAGCTACAATGCGGCATTGAAGCCAACACTCTACAAACAGATTCAATATCGAGTAAGCGACATATCTCCGTAGGCCGTTGTTAATTACAGCGGCGCTACGCATATAGTTTCGTCCTCATATTTATTTACTCCATACTTTTTCTAATGCATTTTACTTATCACAAAATCAGAAAAATGCATTCTTACTACAGAAAATAGCAATTTCACATAACTACAAATTATCAATCTATTCTCTCCTTAAAAAATCTCAATCGTGACAATGCGCACAAATCGCTACCCTTCCAGACAGATTTTTAGGGAGAGAACCATGCTGTTACACATTTTGTATTTGGTTGGCATTACTGCCGAAGCCATGACGGGGGCGCTGGCGGCCGGACGACGGCGCATGGATACATTTGGCGTAATTATTATTGCGACCGCCACGGCAATTGGCGGAGGGTCAGTGCGCGATATTCTGCTGGGCCACTATCCGCTCGGCTGGGTCAAACACCCGGAATATGTGATTATCGTCGCTACCGCTGCAGTACTCACCACTATAGTTGCTCCTGTAATGCCTTATCTGCGCAAAGTGTTTCTGGTGCTCGATGCGCTCGGACTGGTGGTATTTTCTATCATCGGCGCACAGGTTGCTCTGGATATGGGGCACGGCCCGATTATTGCCGTTGTCGCGGCGGTAACCACCGGCGTGTTTGGCGGCGTTTTGCGCGATATGTTCTGTAAACGCATCCCACTGGTATTCCAGAAAGAGTTGTATGCGGGTGTCTCATTTGCCTCCGCCGTGCTGTACATCGCGCTGCAACACTATGTTTCTAACCATGATGTGGTGATTATCTCCACCCTGGTATTCGGCTTTTTTGCCCGTTTACTGGCGCTACGTCTTAAGCTGGGATTACCGGTCTTTTACTACAGCCACGAAGGTCACTAAGGTTCAAAACCTGTGATCTGCTGGGCAGCCAGCCAACTGCCCAGCTTCTTGATTTGCGCATTTTCCTTCCATTCAATAACCTGTCTGGCGCGCCCCGATCCAGTCCCCGGCAGCTGCTGCCAGAACTGTTCCGTGCTAAATAAAAGTTGCGACCAGGACCGTTCATCACTGGCATTAAGCGCCGCCCGAGTTAGCGGTATTCCCATTGCCATCACCCAGCGAGTAAAAGGCTGCTGACGAGCCAGATTAAACTGATGCCATAACTGCGCACTTTTACTTTTCGCGATCCCCGGCGTGTTCTGTAATTGCTCTGGCGTTAATAAAAGCCAGGAAAAGATATGCTCAAAGCGATGAGTCTGATGCAGGGCGCGCCAGCCGGCCTCACCAATGCCATCAAGCCCCAGAACCTGTTTTGACCCCAGCCAGACTAAGCGTGAAATGAACTGTTCCTGACAAACATCAGAAGCAAAGTAGCAGGTCAACGAGTTAAAGCGGTTTTCTGGTGGTGTCGGTTTTGTACGTTCTGCTCCGCGCCAGACCACATCATCAATGCGAGGAATCCCCTGACCGGCAAGGCTGACGAGGATCTGATCACCAGGCGCAATATCCCACTCCTGCCAGCGCCTGACGGAACCAATATTCACCCGCTGGACTTTTTTATCATCCAGCATGACAGGTACAAGTGACGCAACCACCGATATTTTACCGCTCTTACCCACCGCAAACTGAATCGCCTTCACTTCGGCAACCTGAGCTACAGGTTGATATTTCCAGGCCACCAGCCACTCCGCCTGGCCCGGTAGCCAATGACGGGATTCGGGTTCTTTCGCCGCTCGCACAACCACGCCATCGGTGACGAAGGGTAATTTTGCTTTCCACCACTCATTGCGTACGTGCGCAACCTCATCAGCATTTTTAACCGCGCGGGTATACGTCTGCGTTAAAGTAAAACCTGCGGTAGCCAGATCCTTTAAACGATCGGTCATTAAATGCGGTCCATCCGGCCATGCCCAGACAAAAACAGCCAGTGAGTTTAGCGTATCGCTATTCCCCTGGCGCATCATCAGGCCAGCAACTTTTGCGCGGGCATTTATTCCCCCCATTTGTTGTTGGATATGCCCCTTACGCTTGAGAAATATTTCCCCCTGAAGCGTGCTGTTGGCTAAAGGCCCGCTAACGGTTTGCGGCACAGCGGAAATTAAGCGAACTTTCTGCGTCCAGTCCTCGCCTTTCAGGCCATTGCCGCGACTGATTGCTTTGTTCAGTTTCCCGTCCCGATAAACCAGGGTTACCGCAACGCCATCAACTTTTGGCTGCACCCAAAGATCGCTACGTTCGCGCATCCAAAGACTTAATGCGTTTTTATCCGCCATTTTGCGTACACCCGTATGGGCAACCGGATGCATAACCGCACCGTTTAAAGGCGGTATCATCACATCGCGGGTCTCGTTCCCAAAACAGCGTTGCCACTGCGTAAGACGGGCGCTTAACTGATCGTAAACACCGTCTTCCACCTCACTTTTCCCTTCCTTCCAGTAGTCATCGTCCCACTGTTTTATTTGCTGTTGCAGGCGGGAAATTTCTTCCTGTGCTCTGGCTGGCGACCAGGCCGGACAGACCGCCCACACCGATGATTGCCAGCACAAGATACTTATTAATATCGCCATCCATACTTTCATCATCACCTCCGCTGTAGATAGTCAGGCAGATATACAATGTGGTGAAGGCAAAGCCGAGTGGCAAAAACGGAGTCTGCGAGGACGCTTCCTGAGAATCGTCTTTATTGCAGTGAATCACAGGCAAATGCGGAAGCAGCTACGCAAAACGCAACAACTTTGCGCAAAAAGTGTGAGCAAGGGCTACGTCACATGGCCGCGCCGTGTATAATAAGCTCGTATGTAGGCTTTATTTCGCTAATCACATACGAAAGATACTCATGGCTCAAGGCACGCTTTATATTGTTTCTGCCCCCAGTGGCGCGGGTAAATCCAGCCTGATTCAGGCTTTATTAAAAACCCAACCGTTGTATGACACCCAGGTTTCTGTTTCACACACCACACGCCAACCGCGTCCTGGTGAAGTCCACGGTGAACATTATTTCTTTGTTAATCATGATGAATTTAAAGAAATGATTAGTAGAGATGCGTTCCTCGAACACGCAGAAGTTTTTGGTAATTACTATGGCACTTCGCGTGAGGCCATTGAGCAAGTACTGGCGACCGGTGTCGATGTTTTTCTCGATATCGACTGGCAGGGTGCGCAGCAAATTCGCCAGAAGATGCCGCACGCGCGGAGTATCTTTATTTTACCGCCGTCTAAAATCGAACTGGACCGCCGTCTACGCGGTCGCGGTCAGGACAGCGAAGAGGTCATTGCAAAGCGTATGGCGCAAGCTGTTGCAGAAATGAGCCATTACGCCGAATATGATTACCTGATTGTGAATGATGACTTCGATACCGCGTTGACCGATTTGAAGACCATTATTCGCGCCGAACGTCTGCGCATGAGCCGCCAAAAGCAGCGTCATGACGCTTTAATCAGCAAATTGTTGGCAGACTGAACCTGATTTCAGTATCATGCCCAGTCATTTCTTCACCTGTGGAGCTTTTTAAGTATGGCACGCGTAACTGTTCAGGACGCTGTAGAGAAAATTGGTAACCGTTTTGACCTGGTACTGGTCGCCGCGCGTCGCGCTCGTCAGATGCAGGTAGGCGGAAAGGATCCGCTGGTACCGGAAGAAAACGATAAAACCACTGTAATCGCGCTGCGCGAAATCGAAGAAGGTCTGATCAACAACCAGATCCTCGACGTTCGCGAACGCCAGGAGCAGCAAGAGCAGGAAGCCGCTGAATTACAAGCCGTTACCGCTATTGCTGAAGGTCGTCGTTAATCACAAAGCGGGTCGCCCTTGTATCTGTTTGAAAGCCTGAATCAGCTGATTCAAAACTACCTGCCGGAAGACCAAATCAAGCGTCTGCGGCAGGCGTATCTCGTTGCACGTGATGCTCACGAGGGGCAAACACGTTCAAGCGGTGAACCCTATATCACGCATCCGGTGGCGGTTGCCTGCATTCTGGCCGAGATGAAACTCGACTATGAAACGCTGATGGCGGCGCTGCTGCATGATGTGATTGAAGATACACCCGCCACCTACCAGGACATGGAACAGCTTTTTGGTAAAAGCGTCGCCGAGCTGGTAGAGGGGGTGTCGAAACTTGATAAACTCAAGTTCCGCGATAAGAAAGAGGCGCAGGCCGAAAACTTTCGCAAGATGATTATGGCGATGGTGCAGGATATCCGCGTCATTCTCATCAAACTTGCCGACCGTACCCACAACATGCGCACGCTGGGCTCACTTCGCCCGGACAAACGTCGCCGCATCGCCCGTGAAACTCTCGAAATATACAGCCCGCTGGCGCACCGTTTAGGTATCCACCACATTAAAACCGAACTCGAGGAGCTGGGTTTTGAGGCGCTGTATCCCAACCGTTATCGCGTAATCAAAGAAGTGGTGAAAGCCGCGCGCGGCAACCGTAAAGAGATGATCCAGAAGATTCTTTCTGAAATCGAAGGGCGTTTGCAGGAAGCGGGAATACCGTGCCGCGTCAGTGGTCGCGAAAAGCATCTTTATTCGATTTACTGCAAAATGGTGCTCAAAGAGCAGCGTTTTCACTCAATCATGGACATCTACGCTTTCCGCGTGATCGTCAATGATTCTGACACCTGTTATCGCGTGCTGGGCCAGATGCACAGCCTGTACAAGCCGCGTCCGGGCCGCGTGAAAGACTATATCGCCATTCCAAAAGCGAACGGCTATCAGTCTTTGCACACCTCGATGATTGGCCCGCACGGCGTGCCGGTTGAGGTCCAGATCCGTACCGAAGATATGGATCAGATGGCGGAGATGGGTGTTGCCGCGCACTGGGCTTATAAAGAGCACGGCGAAACCAGCACTACCGCGCAAATACGCGCCCAGCGCTGGATGCAAAGCCTGCTGGAGCTGCAACAGAGTGCCGGTAGCTCGTTTGAATTTATCGAGAGCGTTAAATCCGATCTCTTCCCGGATGAGATTTACGTTTTCACACCAGAAGGGCGCATTGTCGAACTGCCTGCCGGTGCAACGCCCGTCGACTTCGCTTATGCGGTGCATACCGATATCGGCCATGCCTGCGTGGGCGCACGCGTCGACCGCCAGCCTTACCCGCTGTCGCAGCCGCTTACTAGCGGTCAAACCGTTGAAATCATTACCGCACCGGGTGCTCGCCCGAATGCCGCGTGGCTGAACTTTGTCGTCAGCTCGAAAGCGCGCGCCAAAATTCGTCAGTTGCTGAAAAACCTCAAGCGTGATGATTCTGTAAGCCTGGGCCGTCGTCTGCTCAACCATGCGTTGGGTGGTAGCCGTAAGCTCAATGAAATCCCGCAGGAAAATATTCAGCGCGAGCTGGACCGCATGAAGCTGGCAACGCTTGACGATCTGCTGGCAGAAATCGGCCTTGGTAACGCAATGAGCGTGGTGGTCGCGAAAAATCTGCAACATGGGGACGCCTCCATTCCACCGGCAACCCAAAGTCACGGACATCTGCCCATTAAAGGTGCCGATGGCGTGCTGATCACCTTTGCGAAATGCTGCCGCCCAATTCCTGGCGACCCGATTATCGCCCACGTCAGCCCCGGTAAAGGTCTGGTGATCCACCATGAATCCTGCCGTAACATCCGTGGCTACCAGAAAGAGCCAGAGAAGTTTATGGCTGTTGAATGGGATAAAGAGACGGCGCAGGAATTCATCACCGAAATCAAGGTGGAGATGTTCAATCATCAGGGCGCGCTGGCAAACCTGACGGCGGCAATTAACACCACGACCTCGAATATTCAAAGTTTGAATACGGAAGAGAAAGATGGTCGCGTCTATAGCGCCTTTATTCGTCTGACCGCCCGTGACCGTGTGCATCTGGCGAATATCATGCGCAAAATCCGCGTGATGCCAGACGTGATTAAAGTCACCCGAAACCGAAATTAATGTTTTATGAACCCAACACGTTATGCACGCATCTGCGAAATGCTCGCCAGGCGGCAGCCTGATCTGACCGTCTGCATGGAGCAGGTCCACAAACCTCATAACGTTTCTGCGATTATTCGTACCGCAGATGCCGTTGGCGTACATGAAGTTCATGCTGTCTGGCCTGGCAGCCGGATGCGCACCATGGCTTCGGCAGCTGCGGGTAGTAACAGCTGGGTACAGGTGAAAACGCACCGCACCATTGGCGATGCCGTCGCTCATCTGAAAGGCCAGGGCATGCAGATTCTGGCAACCCATCTTTCTGATAACGCTGTTGATTTCCGCGAAATTGATTACACTCGCCCGACCTGTATTTTGATGGGACAGGAGAAAACGGGCATCACGCAGGAAGCGTTGGCCCTGGCGGATCAGGATATCATCATTCCGATGATCGGCATGGTGCAGTCGCTGAATGTTTCCGTTGCCTCAGCCCTCATTCTTTACGAAGCCCAGCGCCAGCGGCAAAATGCGGGCATGTACCTGCGTGAAAACAGCATGTTGCCGGAAGCCGAGCAACAACGCCTGCTGTTTGAAGGCGGCTATCCGGTGCTGGCGAAAGTCGCAAAACGCAAAGGTCTGCCCTACCCCCACGTTAATCAGCAAGGCGAGATTGAAGCCGATGCTGACTGGTGGTCCACCATGCAGGCCGCAGGGTAAGCGCGATGAAAGGTCGCCTGTTAGATGCTGTCCCGCTCAGTTCCCTAACGGGCGTTGGCGCAGCGCTTAGTAACAAGCTGGCGAAAATCAACCTGCATACCGTACAGGATTTGCTCTTACACCTTCCTCTGCGCTACGAAGATCGCACACATCTCTACCCCATCGGTGAACTACTGCCGGGTGTTTATGCCACGGTGGAAGGCGAAGTGCTGAACTGCAATATCTCCTTCGGCGGTCGGCGGATGATGACCTGCCAGATCAGCGACGGTTCCGGCATTCTCACTATGCGCTTTTTCAACTTCAATGCGGCAATGAAAAATAGCCTGGCGACAGGCCGCCGCGTGCTGGCCTATGGCGAAGCAAAGCGCGGCAAATATGGTGCGGAGATGATCCACCCGGAATACCGCGTACAGGGCGATCTCAGCACGCCAGAGTTACAGGAAACGCTCACGCCGGTTTACCCAACTACGGAAGGCGTAAAGCAGGCTACGCTGCGTAAATTAACCGACCAGGCGCTGGATCTGCTCGACACATGCGCCATTGAAGAACTCCTGCCGCCGGAACTGTCACAAGGAATGATGACGCTACCGGAAGCGTTGCGCACTTTGCACCGCCCACCGCCGACGCTACAGCTTAGCGATCTCGAAACCGGGCAGCATCCGGCACAACGCCGGCTGATTCTGGAAGAGTTGCTGGCGCACAACCTCAGCATGTTGGCGTTACGTGCCGGTGCACAACGTTTTCATGCTCAGCCGCTGAGCGCCAATGACGCGCTGAAAAATAAACTCCTCGCCGCCTTACCGTTCAAGCCAACGGGCGCACAGGCACGCGTAGTGGCGGAGATCGAGCGCGATATGGCGCTGGATGTGCCGATGATGCGTCTGGTGCAGGGCGATGTAGGTTCCGGTAAAACGCTGGTCGCCGCCCTCGCCGCGTTGCGTGCGATTGCGCACGGCAAACAGGTGGCATTGATGGCACCAACCGAATTACTCGCCGAGCAGCACGCCAATAACTTCCGTAACTGGTTTGCACCGCTCGGTATCGAAGTAGGCTGGCTCGCCGGAAAACAGAAAGGTAAAGCACGACTGGCTCAGCAAGAAGCCATCGCCAGCGGTCAGGTGCAGATGATTGTTGGTACGCACGCCATTTTCCAGGAACAGGTGCAGTTTAACGGCCTGGCGCTGGTGATTATCGACGAACAGCATCGTTTTGGCGTGCATCAGCGTCTGGCGTTATGGGAGAAAGGCCAGCAGCAGGGCTTCCATCCGCATCAGTTGATCATGACCGCCACGCCCATCCCCCGCACGCTGGCGATGACTGCGTATGCCGATCTCGATACCTCGGTGATAGATGAGCTGCCACCAGGCCGCACGCCAGTGACTACGGTCGCTATTCCTGATACCCGCCGTACCGACATCATTGACCGCGTGCGCCACGCCTGTATGACTGAAGGGCGTCAGGCGTACTGGGTTTGTACGTTGATTGAAGAGTCGGAATTACTGGAAGCGCAGGCGGCGGAAGCGACCTGGGAAGAGTTGAAACTGGCGCTACCAGAGTTGAATGTTGGCCTGGTACACGGACGGATGAAACCCGCCGAGAAACAGGCGGTGATGACATCGTTTAAACAAGGCGAGCTACACCTGCTGGTTGCCACTACTGTCATTGAAGTCGGTGTTGATGTACCCAATGCCAGTCTGATGATTATCGAAAACCCGGAGCGTCTGGGTCTGGCGCAGTTACACCAGCTTCGCGGGCGTGTAGGTCGTGGCGCGGTGGCTTCTCACTGCGTGCTGCTCTACAAAACGCCGCTCTCCAAAACCGCGCAAATCCGCCTGCAGGTACTACGCGACAGCAACGATGGTTTTGTGATTGCACAGAAAGATCTGGAGATTCGCGGCCCTGGCGAATTGTTAGGTACACGTCAGACGGGTAATGCTGAATTTAAAGTGGCGGATTTACTGCGCGATCAGGCGATGATCCCGGAAGTTCAGCGCCTGGCGCGACATATTCACGAACGTTACCCACAACAGGCAAAAGCCCTGATAGAACGCTGGATGCCAGAAACAGAACGTTACTCGAATGCGTAAAAAGCGGCGGTGAGAAGACCGCCGCTTCATCGGTTAACCGGCAAAAATCGGCAACATCAAATACAGCTTAATCACCAGCGCATTGACGATATCGATAAAGAACGCACCGACCATCGGCACGACCAGGAACGCCATGTGCGACGGGCCAAAGCGTTCAGTGATCGCCTGCATGTTGGCGATTGCCGTTGGCGTTGCACCGAGGCCAAAACCACAGTGACCCGCAGCCAGCACTGCCGCATCGTAGTTTTTGCCCATCATGCGCCAGGTAACGAAGATGGCGTACAACGCCATGAAGATGGTCTGTACCACCAGAATCGCCAGCATCGGCAACGCCAGCGAAGCCAGCTCCCACAGTTTCAGCCCCATCAGCGCCATCGCCAGGAACAACGACAGGCTTACGTTACCCAGCACGGATACCGCTCGCTCAAAGACGCGGTAAAAGCCCATCATTGACAGACCGTTGCTCAGAATCACGCCAACAAATAGTACACAGACGAAGGTCGGTAGTTCAAAAGCAGTACCAGCCAAAAGTTGCGCAACAATTTTCCCCACCGTCAGGCAGATAGCAATCAGCGCGATAGTTTCAATCAGCACCAGCGAGGTGATCATGCGGCCCACATCCGGCTTTTCGAACGCCGTCGGAACTTCCTGGTCATCCGGAATACCGTTCGGTGTGGTGGAGTGTTTCACCAGATAGCGCGCCACCGGACCGCCAATCAAGCCGCCCAGCACCAAACCGAACGTTGCACAGGCCATCGCCACTTCTGTCGCGTTGGTGAAACCATAACGTTCAATGAACAATTTACTCCATGCAGCACCCGTACCGTGACCGCCGGAAAGCGTAATAGAACCGGCCAGCAGCCCCATCAGCGGATCAAGCCCTAACAGGCTAGCCATACCAATGCCAATGGCATTTTGCATCACCAACAGGCCAACAACCACAATCAGGAAAACCCCCACCACACGCCCACCAGCTCGCAGACTGGCAAGGTTGGCGTTCAGGCCAATGGTGGCGAAGAAAGCCAGCATCAACGGATCGCGCAGGGACATATCAAAGTTGACTTCCCAGCCCATGCTTTTTTTCAGTATCAGCAGCGCCAGCGCCACTAATAAACCACCCGCAACAGGTTCCGGTATGGTGTATTTCTTCAAAAAGGAGACGGAATGGACCAACTTGCGCCCGAGCAGCAACGTCAGCGTTGCGGCAACAAGCGTTGCTAAAGTATCGAGATGAAACATAGTTACTCCTTTGTGTCCGCATCACTCTTTCATACTCGTCATACTTCATCGCGCATTTGCAGTAAGGCGAAATATGACGAGTATCGAGTCATGCTTTCCTGGTTCGAATTCTTCGCTGAAAATAGAAAAATGGCATGGATTTTAAGCAGAAAACAACTAAAAGTTATATAAAAAAGTACATTTATCTCATTTAAATATTTAGATGAGGATGTGGCAAACGTTTGCTTTTCTCTTTCGGTCAGCTAAAATGCCCGCTTTGCTACCACGGGATTGTTTTCGATGTCTGTTTCCACCCTCGAGTCAGAAAATGCGCAACCGGTTGCGCAGACTCAAAACAGCGAACTGATTTACCGTCTTGAAGATCGTCCGCCGCTTCCTCAAACTCTGTTTGCCGCCTGTCAGCATTTGCTGGCGATGTTCGTTGCGGTGATCACGCCAGCGCTATTAATCTGCCAGGCGCTGGGTTTACCGGCACAAGACACGCAACACATTATTAGTATGTCGCTGTTTGCCTCCGGTGTGGCATCGATTATTCAAATTAAGGCCTGGGGTCCGGTTGGCTCCGGGTTGTTGTCTATTCAGGGCACCAGCTTCAACTTTGTTGCTCCGCTGATTATGGGCGGCACAGCGCTGAAGACCGGTGGTGCTGATGTTCCTACCATGATGGCAGCTTTGTTCGGCACGTTGATGCTGGCAAGTTGTACCGAGATGGTGATCTCCCGCGTTCTGCATCTGGCGCGCCGCATTATTACGCCGCTGGTTTCTGGCGTTGTGGTGATGATTATCGGCCTGTCGCTAATTCAGGTTGGACTGACCTCCATTGGCGGCGGTTACGCAGCCATGAGCGATAACACCTTCGGCGCACCGAAAAATCTGCTGCTGGCAGGCGTGGTCTTAGCCTTAATTATCCTGCTTAACCGTCAACGTAACCCTTACTTACGCGTGGCCTCACTGGTGATTGCGATGGCGGCCGGATATGCGCTGGCGTGGTTTATGGGCATGTTGCCAGAAAGCAACGAACCGATGACACAAGAACTGATTATGGTGCCAACGCCGCTCTATTACGGTCTTGGCATTGAATGGAGTCTGCTGCTGCCGCTGATGCTGGTCTTTATGATCACTTCGCTGGAAACCATTGGCGATATCACGGCGACCTCTGACGTTTCCGAACAGCCAGTGTCCGGTCCGCTGTACATGAAACGCCTGAAAGGCGGCGTACTGGCAAACGGCCTGAACTCGTTTGTCTCGGCGGTATTTAATACCTTCCCGAACTCCTGCTTCGGGCAGAACAACGGGGTGATCCAGTTAACCGGTGTTGCCAGCCGCTATGTCGGTTTTGTCGTCGCGCTGATGTTGATCGTGCTGGGTCTGTTCCCGGCAGTGAGCGGTTTTGTACAACACATTCCAGAACCGGTTCTGGGCGGCGCAACGCTTGTAATGTTTGGCACCATCGCCGCCTCCGGTGTGCGTATCGTTTCTCGTGAGCCGCTGAACCGCCGGGCGATTCTGATTATCGCGCTGTCGCTGGCGGTCGGTCTGGGCGTGTCTCAGCAGCCGCTGATTTTGCAGTTTGCCCCTGAATGGCTGAAAAACCTGCTCTCCTCCGGGATTGCCGCGGGCGGTATTACTGCCATCGTGCTGAATCTGATTTTCCCACCAGAAAAACAGTAATTCACTGGCGGCGGTAAGATAATTACCGCCGCAGTCTCACCTCTTTCACCATTCCCGCCTTGAGGATTGCGCGTAAATCGTGCATAACTCCCTTATGTGCATTTCACGGGATGGAAGACCATGAAATTTATTGGGAAGCTGCTTCTCTACATTCTCATCGCTCTGTTAGTGGTGATCGCTGGCCTCTATTTTCTTCTGCAAACTCGCTGGGGAGCAGAACATATCAGCGCATGGGTTTCCGAGAATAGCGACTATCATCTGGCCTTCGGGGCGATGGATCACCGTTTTTCCGCGCCATCTCATATCGTGCTGAAGAACGTCACGTTTGGCCGTGATGGCCAGCCCGCGACCCTGGTAGCAAAAAGTGTCGACATTGCGCTAAGCAGTCGGCAACTGACCGAACCACGCCATGTCGATACCATCCTGCTGGAAAACGGGACGCTGAATCTCACCGACCAGACCGCGCCGCTACCGTTCAAAGCCGATCGTCTGCAACTGCGTGATATGGCGTTTAATAGCCCGAATAGCGAATGGAAACTGAGCGCGCAGCGGGTAAATGGCGGCGTGGTTCCGTGGTCACCAGAAGCCGGTAAAGTGCTGGGTACGAAGGCACAGATTCAGTTTAGTGCCGGATCGCTTTCGCTCAATGATGTTCCTGCCACCAATGTACTGATTGAAGGCAGTATTGATAACGATCGCGTTACGCTGACTAACCTGGGTGCCGACATCGCCCGCGGGACATTAACCGGAAACGCGCAGCGTAACGCTGACGGCAGCTGGCAAGTGGAAAACCTGCGCATGGCGGATATCCGTCTACAAAGCGAAAAATCGCTAACCGACTTCTTTGCACCATTACGCTCTGTCCCGTCGTTGCAGATTGGTCGCCTGGAAGTCATCGACGCTCGTTTGCAAGGTCCGGACTGGGCGGTGGCCGACCTCGATCTCAGCTTGCGCAACATGACCTTCAGTAAAGATGACTGGCAGACACAGGAAGGTAAACTGTCGATGAACGCCAGCGAGTTTATTTATGGCTCGCTGCATTTATTTGATCCGATTATAAACGCGGAATTTTCCCCGCAGGGCGTAGCACTGCGCCAGTTCACCAGCCGCTGGGAAGGGGGTATCGTCAGAACGTCAGGAAACTGGCAACGCGACGGGAAAACGCTGATCCTCGATGATGCGGCAATTGCCGGACTGGAATATACCTTGCCCAAAAACTGGCAACAGTTGTGGATGGAAACGACACCCGGTTGGTTAAACAGCCTGCAACTGAAGAGATTTAGCGCCAGCCGCAATCTGATCATTGATATCGACCCTGACTTCCCGTGGCAGCTCACCGCGCTCGATGGTTACGGTGCCAATCTGACGCTGGTTACCGATCATAAATGGGGCGTCTGGAGTGGCTCGGCGAATCTGAATGCCGCCGCCGCAACGTTTAATCGTGTTGATGTCCGTCGTCCGTCGCTGGCGCTAACTGCCAACAGCAGCACGGTGAATATCAGCGAACTGAGTGCATTTACTGAAAAAGGCATTCTGGAAGCCACCGCCAGTGTTTCACAAACGCCACAACGTCAGACCCATATCAGCCTGAATGGACGCGGTGTGCCGGTGAATATTTTGCAACATTGGGGATGGCCTGAATTACCGTTGACTGGCGACGGCAATATTCAGCTTACCGCCAGTGGCGATATTCAGGTCAATGTCCCGCTGAAACCTACGGTTAGCGGGCAATTGCATGCCGTGAATGCCGCAAAGCAGCAAGTGACTCAAACCATGAATGCGGGCGTAGTTTCCAGTGGTGAAGTTACGTCGACGGAGCCGGTGCAGTAAAAATAAGGACGCTAGCGGATATCAGCGCTAGCGTTCCCCGTTATTAGCGCAAAATTCCATACTCACCGCACAATAACCATTTCACCGGTTCATCTTCTTCTATCGCCGGAAAACGTCCTCCCGGCTCAAGAAAATAATTATCGTGTTGGTCATCATTTACCATCGAGATTTCCCAGCCGAGAACAAACGCTTTTTCCGCCCAGAAGCGATGATACAGACGCGGCGGCAGGCAAATGCCCTGCCCCGGCTTTAGCACCAGCGTTTCACCAGGTTTCATGGTACGCCGCTGACCATCAACACTCACGGTAATGACTCGTTGATCATCACAGAGATTGGCTTCGTTGGCCCAGGCCAACTGCATGCATAAGTCTCCACCGCCCCGATTGAGGATATCTTCCATTTTGTGGGTGTGAAAATGCCAGGGAGTCTGCTGATCTTGTTGGATCTGCAACATTTTCTCAGCATACGGTTTTGGATATGCCGCCGACCCCAGCGCGCCGTTGCGCATCGTTAGCAGTGTTAGTCCCGTTTGGTTGAAATCACCACGACCAAAATCGGTGATATCCCAACCGAGCTGTAAGTCGACCACTTCTTGCCAGTTATCCCGTTCCCGCTGCAGCCAGTCATCCACCGTAAAATAGGCGAACTCTGGCAAACAAACGCGGAAGGTCTGCGCAATGGCATGTGCTTTATCAATAACATAATTAATTTGTGAACGTTTCATTGGCTTCTCCGTTGCGCATAGCAAGCCAGGCAGCGCCACGCATTCCGCTACTGTCGCCGTGCTGTGCTTTTACAATGGGAGTGGTGAATTGATCGGTGAAAACCAGTGGAGCGACTTCTGCGTTCAGATCGGTGATAAGCAGTTCCACATTCGAAAGCCCGCCGCCGATCACAATCACGCCAGGGTCAACAACGTTAACGATGGTTGCCAGCGTGCGGGCAAGCTGTTGGCGAAAACGTGCCACCTGCTGCATGGCACAAGCATCACCACGTTGTGCCAGGGTGACAATCGCCGCAGGAGTGAGCAAGTTACCAGTCATCTGTTGATAGCGTTCACTAAAACCGCTGCCGGAAACAAACGACTCCACGCAGTTGTGTTTGCCGCAATAGCAACTGACTGATGGACCATCTTCCTGCTCCGTATAGCCTGGCAACGTGATATGACCGCATTCGGCAGCATTTCCCCAGGCCCCTATAAACGGTCGTTGCTTGATGGCAATGCCACCGCCGCAGCCCGTACCAAGCGTAATACCAAATACCACGTCATAATCTTGCCCGGCACCGTCGCAAGCTTCTGATAGCGCGAAACAGTTACCATCATTGGCTATCACCACCGGTTGCCCAAGCAATTGCTGCAAATCAGCCTGTAACGCATGACCGTTAATCACCTGAATATTCGCGTTTTTAATCAGGCCAGTGAGTGGCGAGATACTGCCGGGTAAGGCGATCCCTGTCAGCATCGGTCGTTGAACGTCCCGCCTAATCTGCTCGATAAGCGCCACAACGCATGAGACAAATTGTTGATATGTCGACTTTTGCGTCGGGCAGCGGTAACGGCGAATCTCCCAGCCATGCGCATCCATGACAACGGCGGCGATTTTGGTCCCACCAATATCCAACCCCAGATAGTGCATATCTCGTTCCTTGTTGCGTAAAAGGCGGGTCACCCCGCCCTTCTGGCTTAGTACAGTGATGCTTTACCGAGCGAACCGAACAGTTTCATTTTGTGGCGAATGACTTCCCGCGCCGCGTTAATCGCATCCGGATAGATGACGTTCGGGTCCCACCAGCTCTCTTTAGCGAGAATTTCACGCACTTTCTGGAAATAGGCGTATTTCATATCGCTGGAGATATTGATTTTGCCGACGCCGAGCGTAACTGATTCAGCAATCTCCGCGTCCGGGTTTGCCGAACCACCGTGTAGCACCAGCGGAATATCAATACGTCCGGCAATGTCGCGCAAAATGTCCATTTGCAGCTTCGGCTGCATCCCTTTTGGATAGATGCCATGCGCTGTACCAATCGCCACAGCCAGTGTGTCGGCACCTGTACGAGCAATAAAATCGGCGGCCTGCGCCGGATCTGTGTAGGTCACTTGTGAAACACCACCTTCTACCGACGTTCCTGTTTGTCCGATGGTTCCCAGTTCACCCTCAACCGACACGCCAACCGCGTGAGCGAGGCGAACCACTTCTGCGGTCAGCGCCACGTTTTCTTCATACGGCAGCAGCGAACCGTCGATCATTACTGAGGTAAATCCGCAGCGAATCGCACGCAAAACATGCTCTACAGAGGCACCATGATCGAGGTGCAGTACAAACGGGACCGGACTACGCTGGGTAATTTCGCGAACGTGAGCGAAAAAGGCATCGCCCACAAAATCATGTTCGCTGGGATGGATGGCAATAATCGCCGGAGTATTTGTCGCTTCTGCTTCATCCACGACTGCGCGAAGGAAACAGTTATCCGCCACATTAAATGCGCCAATGGCAAAGCCGTGCTGGCGGGTAGGTTGCAGTAATTCTTTCATCGAAACTAACATGTTAAATCTCCAGTTTCAGCGTGTAGTCCGCCCTGCCGGTGCGTTATTGCACTGGCATAAAGGCCATGACAGAAAATGAATCAGGCTTTGCCGATAGCGCCGCTCGCCTGTAAATACGGTGTAATCGCTTCTTCGAAGGCCAGTTCCATAGCTTTCAGCGCGTCCACCAGTTCAATGGATATATCGTGACAGAGGGTATGCAGGAGCGCGGATTTCCCCCGTTCAAAAATGGCCGCCCCCACGTTGATTTTTGCTACCCCCAGAGTCGTACAGAGCTGGAGCTGATCGAACGGCGTACCGCTACCGCCATGTAATGCCAGAGGCACGCTCGAGCAGTGGAAAATCTCCGCCAGACGCTGAAAATCAATAGCAGGTACAACGCCAGGCGCGTACATGCCGTGCGCCGTGCCTACCGAGACGGCCAGTAGATCAATGCCTGTCTGCGCGATAAACGGTTCCACATCAGTGGGTTGCGTCATCAGGTCTGCATTGGCGGCCTGGTCGTAACGCGGCGCATCTGCCAGATGGCCCAGTTCGCCTTCCACGCAGAGCTGCGCGCTGGCGGCGAGTTCCACCACCGCCCTGGTCTGGCGCACGTTTTCCTCCAGGGGAAAAGCAGAAGCATCAATCATTAATCCGCTGAAACCAGCACGAAACGCCTGACGAATACAGTCCGGATTTTTGCCATGATCAAGCGCCAGAGCGACCGGTACTGAGGCAGATTCCGCGAGCGTTTTAACCACTGCCGCCGCGACGGGTGCAGGAAAATGCGCCAGATGCCCCTGATAGAGATTGAGAATGATCGGAGCGCGATTCTTCTCCGCCACGCGGATAGCTGCGTGAGCACTTTCCAGATTCATACAGTTGATCGCCAGCAAGGCGTAATGTTCATGCCAGGCTTTCATCACCATACTTTTCATATCGGCAAACATAGGGCCTCCGGTTATTCGAGGGTGAAAGTGATCTCTTCATCTTTCAGCTTTTGATCGCTCAGTTCGTCAAACTCTTCGTCGCGTTCCGTTACCGGTTTCTTCCAGAGTGAAAGCATCACGCCACAAATCACCGTGCCTATACCCAGCGCCAGGCAAAACAGCAGAGGATGGGTGAACAGAGGCACAACAAACATGCCGCCATGCGGAACCGGACTCTCCACGCCCCACACCATGATTAAGCCGCCCGCGACCGCCGATGCCACCACACAAGATCCCACTACTCGCAGTAGGTCACGCGCGGCGATCGGAATGACTCCTTCAGTAATCATGCAGATCCCCATCGGAAACGCGGCTTTCAGCGCCTCGCGCTCCGCACGGGTGTATTTATGGCGTGTCAGTAAGAACGAAAGTGTGATGCCAAACGGAGGGATGATTGAGCCGACAAATTTCACGGCTTCTGGTCCGTAGACGCCACTGACCAGCAAGCCATCGGAAAACAGCGACATGGTTTTGTTGACCGGACCACCGAAATCGAAGGTTGCCATCGCGCCAAGTATGGCCCCCATCAGGAAGCGCGATCCGCCCTGCATCGACTCGAGCAAATGAATCAGTGCTTCTTGTAACCAGGCGATGGGTTTACCAATCAGCGTCATCATTAACAGCCCACCGATAATGGTGCTTAATACCGGCAACACCATGATTGGCATGAGTCCTTGCATCGACTGCGGCAGGCGGATATAGCGTTTAAGTAGCAAAATGGTGTAGCCCACCAGGAAACCACCCAACATACCGCCAATAAATCCGGTATGGATTTGCCCACAGAGAAAGCCGACAATCAGGCCCGGGGCAAATCCGGGACGATCGGCAATAGAATAGGCAATTGCCGCGCTAATCAGCGGCACAATCAGCCCCATTCCCCAGCCGCCAATCTGATTAAGCATCCACGGGATTGTTCCTGTTTTTTCACCAACATCTGTACCGCCAAGAACTTGCCCCAACGCAATACATATCCCGGCGGCCACAATAAGGGGTATCATCCACGAGATGCCGGTTAATAAATGTTTTTTAATTTCCTGTGAAACCGTAATTTTATTTTCTTTCATATTAAGATCCCTCCAGTATAAGGATCATTTGTTTCCCAGTGATTTTTCGACCTTTTCAAGAAATTGAACGGGCGACTTAATGACGATCTCTGTCTTTACTCGCACAATACGTTTATTGGTGAAGCGTTCTTCTCCTTTTATTTTCACATCTACAGCAAGAATCACGACGTCAGCAGCAGAGATATCTGCCGCCTGTAATTCATTTTCTGTACCAATGGTTCCCTGGGTTTCAACTTTAATGGTATGGCCCAGAGCTTTTGCTCCTTTGATTAACTTTTCACGAGCAATATAGGTATGAGCAATACCCGCCGTACAGGCGGCAACACAGACAATATTCATGACATACTCCCTGTTATTTAGCAGACATCGGATTGTGCATACTGACTAAAGAGATCAATGATTTTTTGCGGACTCGTCTCAACTAACAATTGTTCTATGATGTCATCATCCGCCAGCGCGCCCGCGACCTGGGAAAGTAAACGGATATGGGTGGTATTTTGATCTTCAAGACGTACCGCAAATAAAATAATACAGCGCACGCTACTGCCATCCAGCGTTTCCCAGGGAATATCCTGGCGGGTACGGCCAATTGCCAGCGTAGTATTAATCACAGCTGAAGATTTACCATGCGGGATCGCAATATGATTTTCAAAACCAGTCGAGCCTTCCGCTTCGCGCTGCCAGACATCTTTAATAAAGGTTTCCCGACAATCGATCGCACCATCTTTTTTGAGAAGATTAGTTAATTCTTCAATCGCCTCCGCTTTATTCGTCGCTTGCATATCTAAAATAACGCGATTCGTATTCAGGATTTTTGTTATGTCCATTCGTCATACCTCATAAAATTCTGACATTAAATTTCAACGACCCGAGACGTCGCATGATGTAATTTTTCCGTAATCACCATTTCAGTGACCCGCTTAATATCGGCATCATTAAAAAAAGCGGTAACATAAGCGACCGGCATAGTGACTGTAGGCAAATTAATGGTCGAAATAATCAGTTCGATATTGTCAGGCAAAACCTGTGATAAATTCGCTGCTGAAATAACATCAACAATCGTCCATTCAGGAAATGCTCGCAGAATACGGCTTTTCAGTAGATGCGAAGTTCCGATTCCGGTTGAACAGACCAGTAATACGCGTTTACGGGCAATTTGCCGTTCCATCGCAGCCTGAAAATGAACGGTCAGGTAATCCACTTCATCCTCGCTCACCGCATTCTCACCCCAGGTTTTAAATACCTGATTCACCACATATTGCGTCAACCGCCAGACATCCGCTAATTCTGCTTTAATATCTTCCAGCAATGGATTACGGATATGAATACGATAATTTAGTCGGTTAATCAGCGGTTTAATATGCACCAATAAGCCATCATATAATGCGCTGTCTTCACTAAAATCGCAGTCCACGATGTCACTGAATACCGTAATTAAACGCCAGGTAATCAGACGCGCTTCATTGCTGGCCTGCATATGTGAAATAATGCTAACATCTTTTTGTCCATCAATCGCCACACCTGATGAAATGATATATTGATAAATAAACCAGACTTCATCATCGGGCAATGTATGTGCAATTCGTTGTTCTATCTTATGAATCATCTGACTGGCAACATTAAAGATATTTTCATCATATTGCCTGGTTTGATCTTCTTCTCTTGATAACGCATTCCCGTGCGTGTTGCGATACATCATAATAAGGATATGAGTAAAAATGTTAACGTAATAAGGTTCTCCCAAAGACCAACTTAATTCATTTTCCATATCCAGTAACAATGACTGGACAAATAACACTTCTTCCTCTCCAAAATAATGGACTAATGCTTTATAGCTTCCGGGATCCAGACGTGAATACACGACACCTTGCGGCTCATTATGGTTAATAATGCCGTTAATCAGTAATGCCATTGCCTGTCGGACTTGCCCTTCACTACCTTCAATATGCGTACCACTTGGGCTGCGGATCAACGATAACCCCAACGGCGCAAGCCAGGACTCAATTACTCTCAGGTCATTAACAATAGAGGCTCCGCTGATAAAATAGCGTTCTGACAATTTACTGATCGACGTTTCATTCGGTGTTTCACTTAATAACTGCGACGCTATTTTAACGCGCCTGGCATTATTCATTACACCATCAATCTCTTCACATTCTGCCACCAACAAATGATCAAGATGCAGCAAATCAGCAATATTCTCCGCGCTTAACATCACACCCGCGCCAGCACGCTTCTCAACATTTATTCTCCATTGTCCCAGCCATTGCTCAAGTAAACGTAAATCACGTTGAATGGTTTTTTCCGAAACATTTAAATAGCCGGCAATCGTAACAATAGTCGTATATTCCCTTCGAGGTAAAAGGAATCGTAATAATCTGTTTTGTCGCGAGGTAATCATTTGCATTTTTTACCCTTATCACAGATTAAGAAGCCCCATATGGAAGAGCTTCAGTTGCCATCTCTGAGGGTAAATATAAAGCAGAATAATTTCACAACAATACTAAAATCTGTCCGTAATCCGGACAGTGATAAAACAAAGCAAGGCGGTTAAGGGATATTTTTCAGCACAGATCACATTTTCGTGATGAATAATCGTGATCATGCTCGCAAATACGATGGAAGAAATATTTATTACCAGATGTGAGATTATTTACCGGATACGACACAAAACCATTCGTATCCGGCATTCTTCAATAGATTACAACGTAATTGTCAGCGCATTCCCTTGAGGAGTCACCACCAGTCCCTGCTCACTTTCAGCCTGCGAACCGCCTTGCAGACCATTTACTTTCACAATATTGCGCAAGCACAGTGTCCAGTTCTTCGCCTCGCCCGTACCAGTCACAGTAATCGTGTTGCCAGTACGTGCTGCTTTTAAAGTAAAGATCACCGAACCGTCAGCAGTGGGCACTTCACAGACGGCTTCATGCCCGTCTTGCAGATTAAAGAGGTGGAATGCCGTACCTTCGTGCCACGCGTAATCGGGACGTTGATCGTTGTTGCCCAGCGCCAGTAGGGTGCTATCACGCACATAAACGGGCAGACTCAGGAAGCTGTGCTGCTGTTTATGCCAGCGACTACCGTCGAGTTCATCGTTGTGCCACAGGTGTGTCCAGCGACCTTCCGGCAGGTAGAACTGCACATCGCCCGCTTCAGTGAACACAGGCGCAACCATCACGTTGTCGCCTAACATGTATTGACGGTCAAGGTAATCACAAGCCGGATCGTCCGGGAACTCCATCATCATGGCCCGCATCATCGGCGTACCCCGGGCGTTTGCACGTGCAGCTTCACGATACAGATACGGCATCATGCGGCATTTCAGTTGCGTGAAGAAGCGCACCACATCACAGGACTCATCATCGTAGGCCCACGGCACACGATAAGATTTGCTGCCATGTAAACGGCTATGGCTGGAGAGCAAACCAAACGCGCACCAGCGTTTGTAAACGTGCGCCGGAGCGGTATTTTCAAAGCCGCCGATATCGTGGCTCCAGAAGCCAAAACCTGAAAGGCCAATAGACAAACCACCGCGCAGGCTTTCCGCCATTGATTCGTAGTTAGCGTAACAGTCGCCACCCCAGTGTACCGGAAATTTCTGCGCACCAACGGAGGCCGAGCGGGCAAACAAGACGGCTTCTTCCTCACCAACGGTGTCCTTGAGCACGTTCCACACCAGTTCGTTGTAGATGTATGCATAATGGTTATGCATTTTCTGCGGATCGGAACCATCAAACCATTGAACATCGGTTGGAATACGTTCGCCAAAGTCGGTCTTAAAGCAATCAACGCCCATCGCGACCAGACCTTTCAGTTTGTCGGCGTACCATTTGCAGGCATCCGGATTGGTAAAGTCATAAATCGCCAGACCTGGCTGCCATTTATCCCACTGCCACAGCGAACCGTCCGGGCGTTTGAGTAAATAACCTTTCTCTTGTAACTCTTTAAAGACGGGGGATTTTTGCCCAATATAGGGGTTAATCCAGACGCAGATTTTCAGCCCTTTCGCTTTCAGGCGGCGGATCATCCCTTCCGGGTCCGGAAAAGTCAGCGGATCCCACTCAAAATCGCACCACTGGAAGGCTTTCATCCAGAAACAGTCAAAGTGGAAAACATGCAGCGGCAGATTGCGTTCCGCCATACCATCGATAAAGCTGTTTACCGTCGCTTCGTCGTAGTTGGTGGTAAATGAAGTGGTTAGCCACAGACCGAAGGACCACGCGGGCGGCAGCGCCGGACGGCCAGTAAAACGGGTATAACGATCAAGTACCGCTTTAGGCGTCGGGCCGTCGATAACAAAGTATTCGAGATATTCACTCTCAACGCTGAACTGTACTTTGGAGACTTTCTCCGATCCCACTTCAAAAGAGACACATTGGGGATGATTGACCAGTACCCCATAACCACGGTTAGTCACATAAAACGGGATATTTTTATACGCCTGTTCAGTACTTGTGCCGCCGTCCCGGTTCCAGGTTTCTACCGTCTGACCATTGCGCACCAGGGCAGTAAAGCGCTCTCCCAGGCCGTAAACTGTTTCGCCAACGCCAAGATCCAGCCGTTCAAACATATAATTTCGTTGATTATTCGTGTCCTGCACGTAGCCATTATTTTTCACCTGACTACCGGTAATACGTTCGCCGTTGCGCAGAAAATCCAGTGACCAGAACTCACCTTTGCTGACACGCGCACTTAAGTTGCCACTTTTAAACTCAGCGTAACGTTCTGTGTTTTCGATAGTGACCTTCACGTCCTGCAAAATATTGAGCGGGTAATGAGGACCGTTATTCAGCGCCCCCTGAAAATGCTCAATCCGTACACCGACAATACCTTCCTGTGGGGAGAAAAAGCGCAGCGTAAATAAAGGCGTATCAAGCTGCCAGGTACGTTCACGCACATCACGAGGGGCAGCATAGACCACCATTTCATTACCCTGCTGTTCAACCTCGAACACCTGAAGCGGGTGAATCAAATTGAGGCCAGGTTGAATCAACCAGTTTCCGTCGCTAATTTTCATTGCCGTTCCTTAGTTCTGCACTTCTTGAGAGGTGAATTGTTGCTGGCAACGGCGTTTGCCCTGCGCCAGCTGTTCCATAACGGTTTTCAGATTGTGCGTCGTGAGCGAGTAGTAGCGTTTAGCGATAATCGCGCTCAGCAAGTAACAGATCGCCGGAACAATCGTGAATAGCGCGATAATGATGCTAATTGTGGCGCTGTTCTGCGCTTTTTCTGCCGCATCATATCCGCCATAAGCCAGCATCCAGCCGATAAGGGCACCACCGAAGGCCAACCCCAGTTTGAGCACAAACAGCGTGCCAGCAAAACTGATCCCGGTCAGGCGTTTACCATTACACCACTCGCCGTAGTCGACGGTATCGGACATCATTACCCACTGGATAGGTGTCACCAGTTGATGCAACACACCAATCACGAAGATGAAGACAAACATGGTGATGCTGGCCTGCATAGGAACAAAGAACATCGCGAGGCTAATCACTGCCAGCAGGGCGTTCGTCCACCAGAAGATAGTGACTTTACATTTCCAGTCGGTCAGCGGTTTTGCCAGTGCGGAACCAATCAGGTTACCCACGCAATAAGTGGTGAGAAAAGCAACAAATACTTCCGGCGTACCCAAAATCCATGTGACGTAATACATCATCGCCCCACCACGTACGCACACCGCCAGGATATTGAAAATGGTCAGGAAACCGACAATACGCCACTGGTCGTTTTGCCAGATATCACGTAAATCATCCCGCATAGACGTCGTTGTAGGTGGTGCTTCAACGCGTTCTTTAGTGGTGAAGAAACAGAATGCCAGCATCATAAATGCCACCACGGAAAGGACCGCGATACCGCCCTGGAAACCGAGTGGTTTATTATCACCACCAATTAAATTAACCAGTGGCATCATCAGAACAGTAGAGAGCATGCCTCCCGCGGTCGCCAGCACAAAACGCCAGGATTGCAGCGAGATACGCTGAGTCGGGTCATTGGTGATTACACCACCCAATGCGCAGTAAGGGATATTGACGATGGTATAAAGTAAGGTAAGTAGGGTGTAAGTAATTGCTGCATAAATCATTTTTCCGTTCATACTGAGATCTGGCGTGCTATAGGCTAGTACACAGACGATCCCGAATGGCAGTGCACCAAACAGTACCCACGGCCGAAATTTACCCCAGCGAGAGCGCGTTCGATCGGCCAACAATCCCATGCAAGGATCGGAAATCGCATCCAGTGCACGAGCGACCAAAAACATGGTTCCGACAAATCCGGCAGGAATGCCAAAAATATCGGTATAAAAGAACATCATATATAACATTACGTTATCGAAAATAATGTGGCTGGCGGCGTCTCCCATGCCATAACCAATTTTCTCTTTAACGGACAACACTTCACTCTTCATCTGCTTTTCCTTGATGCTATAGGGGTGCTGAGACCGATAACGCATTTTGTAAACCATCCCTGCGAGAGCGAATATTCCGATATCTGGTTATTAATTTATGATTCTTGTTTTATGTGATCGTGGTAGCGTTAATTTCGCTCATATATCATTGTAAAATATGAGTTTTATATGAACTATAATGCTTTCGTGATAATACGCTGCGTGTATTAGGCGGAAAAAACTGATCTGGGGGATGTAGAAACTCAAGGAAGTAGCTATAATGCGCCCCGCCTCCATGTAGCAATCGAGGCGCGGAAGATCGTCGTCTCCGGTGAGGCGGCTGGACTTCAAATCCAGTTGGGGCCGCCAGCGGTCCCGGGCAGGTTCGACTCCTGTGATCTTCCGCCAAAATGCCTCTCCTGAACTCTCCCGACGTCAACAACACTCCTTCGGAGGCAACATGTCAGACAAAGACTTAACCCAGCCCCCAGCAGGCGAGTTTATTATGTTTGCCAGCGGTGACGGAAGAGTGCGTGTTGAATGTCGCTTTGAGTCAGACACAATCTGGTTATCCCAGGCGGCAATGGCTGAACTGTACGATAAAGATGTTCGCACTATTAACGAACATTTAATCAATATATTTTCCGAAGGTGAACTTGTTCAAAACTCAACCATCCGGAAATTCCGGATAGTTCGCCAGGAAGGAAAACGTCAGGTTTCCAGAGAGATAGACCATTACAACCTCGAAGCCATTCTCGCTGTCGGCTATCGCGTTCGCTCGCCTCGAGGCACGCAATTCCGCCAGTGGGCCACCCAGACGCTTCAGGAATACCTGATCAAAGGTTTTGTGATGGACGATGAGCGGCTGAAGAATCCGCCTGTCGGTTCATCGGTTGTGCCCGACTATTTTGATGAGATGCTTGAACGCATCCGCGATATTCGCGCCAGCGAGCGTCGGGTATATTTGCGGGTGCGGGAGATCTTTGCTTTAGCTGCCGACTATCAGCCATCGCTTAAAGAAACCACGCAATTTTTTCAAACCATCCAGAATAAACTGCATTTTGCCTGTACCGGGCATACCGCTGCGGAACTCATCCACAAACGAGCAGATGCCAGCCAGCCGCACATGGGCTTGACCAGTTATAAAGGTGAAGAGGTACGTAAGGGCGACGTGACGGTGGCAAAAAATTATCTCACCCAGGATGAGGTCAGCGAACTTAATCGCGTGGTTAATATGTGGCTGGACTTTGCCGAGGATCAGGCCCGTCGTCGTCAGCAAGTCTTTTTGCGCGACTGGCAGGATAAGCTGGATCAGTTCCTGCAATTTAACGACCGAGAGGTTCTACAGGGCGCTGGTAAAATCAGCAAGAAAATGGCCGATGAAAAAGCGCAGGCGGAGTATGTTCAGTTTGCCGAACAACAACGGCGCTTAAAAGAAGCCGAAGGCGAGAAGGATATCGCTGGTTTGCTACAGTGGAATAAAGAGTCGAAAAAGTAGCCCGGAATCCCCCCAAACGCCATACGCAAAACCATTTGGGGGTACTTATGGGGTTACTCATTTATCAAGTTCAAAATATAAACATTAAATCAATAACTTAACCATCAAATGCGACTCCTGTGATCGCCAAAATGCCTCTTCAGTGATCCCCATCCTGCTTATTTCTGAGCAACCTGACCCTGCTGATGTATCTGGTAGTATGACAGAGTGATTCATTTTTCTTGCCGAGTGTACGAAAACGTCTTCCTTGCCACCGACCATCAACCGTCACTCAAAAAAACCTCTCTTTTTTCAAGCTATCAAGAATAAGTTGCATTTTATCTGCACCGGACACCAGCCATCCATATATGGCTTTTACCTGCTACAAAGATGAAGAAGTGCGTAAATGTGATGATTAAAACAATCAAAGAAAAATTACAGGTGCAATAATTTCACTATAACATTATAATCCATGGTGAAAATAACACTGCACAAGGATTGTCATCATCAAACTCATCGGAACTATTTTTTCTGTCGTCATTGGTGTAATACTGATTGTAAGTATCCTTTCAGGAGATTATTTTTGCCGTGTGGGGCATGGAACTTGTAAAGCAGCCAACAGCGCTAGGCATTTAATTGAAAGTAAAGAGAAAAACAGAAGTAGTCGCGTCAAAGTCTTTAGCACACATATTAATTTGAGTCATCCAGCGGCATCCTGGCTAGCAACTCAAACTTGCGCTAACAATATATTCAATCTGTTTCAAAACAATAATGCCCTTTATTTATTCGAAAACGATAATAAAATTGAACTGCGAATGGGGCATGATTCTTTTTTCTCTATTGAAACGATTGATAAAATTAACAAAGAAAACATCAAAGGAATAAAACTAAAAAATGAGACAACATATGTTTCTCTTCCTAATCCAACCATTTTAATAACCACAACATCAACACCTGAACGACAGTTTTCTATTTCTGTTCTGGATGATGATAACAAAGAAAATCTACCTACCGATACCGCACCTTGTTTTATAATTGGTATTCCTGATGAATATACTAAAGCCATAGAGTTATTGAACATTAAATAATTAAATTTCATATTGAGTTTTTAGTGAGGTTTTTTAAACACCATATGAATAATTGTTATATGTCATTATTTCCTCCATTCACTAAAACTGATTGATTACTCTACTCCCTCACCGTCATCGGTAGTGGTATCCTTAACGTATATTGATGAAAAGACAAAACAGTATGCAGAGGGAAAAATGGGTTCCACCAGAAAGGGGATGCTGAACGTTCTGATTGCCGCCGTGTTGTGGGGAAGTTCAGGGGTCTGCGCGCAATACATCATGGAGCAAAGCCAGATGTCGTCGCAGTTTTTGACTATGACGCGTTTGATATTCGCCGGATTGATTCTGCTGACGCTATCATTTGTTCATGGTGATAAAATCTTTTCTATTATTAACAATCACAAAGATGCCATTAGCCTACTGATTTTTTCCGTGGTTGGCGCGCTAACCGTACAGCTCACTTTTTTGCTAACCATCGAAAAATCGAACGCAGCCACGGCAACGGTGCTGCAATTCCTCTCACCGACTATTATCGTCGCCTGGTTCTCACTGGTGCGTAAATCCCGCCCCGGCATCCTGGTTTTTTGCGCTATTTTGACATCGCTGATCGGGACTTTTTTATTGGTGACACACGGTAATCCGACGTCATTATCGATCTCTCCTGCCGCGTTATTCTGGGGCATTGCCTCGGCATTTGCTGCTGCATTCTATACCACCTATCCCTCAACGCTGATTGCTCGCTATGGCACGTTACCGGTCGTCGGCTGGAGTATGCTCATTGGCGGTCTGATCCTGCTGCCCTTTTATGCCAGACAAGGGACAAACTTTGTCGTTAACGGCAGTTTGATTCTGGCGTTTTTTTATTTGGTGGTCATTGGTACGTCCCTGACATTTAGTCTGTACCTGAAAGGAGCACAATTAATTGGTGGTCCAAAAGCCAGCATTTTAAGCTGTGCAGAACCATTAAGTAGCGCACTGCTCTCTTTGCTGTTGCTGGGGATCACCTTCACATTGCCGGACTGGCTGGGAACGCTGCTGATTCTGTCATCGGTGATTTTGATTTCAATGGATTCCCGCCGCCGCGCCAGAAAAATAAATCGTCCGGCGCGGCATGAGTGAGAATTACCAGCCAGGCACCGCGCCTCCGTTAAAGATGGTTTCTGCCGCTTTAGCGACTTCGGGTGATTGATAAGATTGCAGAAATTCCTTCACGTTTTCTGCATTCTTATTATCTTCCCGTGCCACCAGAATATTCACATACGGCGAATTTTTATCTTCAATAAATACGCTGTCGTTAACCGGAGAAAGTCCTGTTTGCTGGATGTAAGTGGTGCTGATAATCGCTACATCCACTTTCGGGTCGTCCAGTACACGTGGCAACTGTGCCCCTTCCAGCTCCATTATCTGCAAATGGCGTGGATTATCGGTTATATCCAACGCGGTAGGTAATAACCCTTTTCCCTCTTTCAGAGTAATTAGCTTCTCTTTTTGCAGCAGTAAAAGCGCACGACCAAGGTTAGTCGGGTCGTTGGGGATCGCCACTGTCGCGCCTTCTTTTATTTGCGCCACGGTTTTGATTTTTTTGGAATAACCCGCCATGGGGAAGACAAACGTATTTCCCACCGCTACCAGTTTATAACCATGCGCCTGATTATCTTGTTCAAGAAAGGGTCGATGCTGGAAGACGTTCGCATCAAGCTCGCCATGATTTGTCGCATCGTTCGGTAGCAACGAACCGCTAAATCCTACCAGTTCAACATCGAGGCCATATTTCTCTTTTGCTACCTTTTTAGCGACTTCCGCGACATCTTGTTCTGCGCCATTAATAACGCCAACTTTAATATGCTTTTCATCGCTACTGCTCTGGTCGCAACCTGCCAGCAGAACTCCTGCCAGTAATAATGCGGCCCCCGCCCGTAGATGATGTGTTGTCAGTTTCATTTTTTTATCCTTTTATTAATGATTACCTGACTATAGCGGTAAGGTCGCTGCAGTTTAAAAAACGAAACGCTATCGATAAGAATAAAAAGGAATAAAAGTGGAATATAAAGTCTGGCACTTCTTACTGACCACGCAAACACCTTTCGTACAGCATGATGAGAGCGGCAAAAGCAAACTACACTTATGCTTCATTCGATGCACATTTGCAGAAGGTTGCCGCTATGAAGCCAACGATGCTACTCATGATTACCATATTCCTGATTTTTCCAGCCATTTCTCAGGCCGAGTCGCCATTCAGTTCCCTACAGTCGGCAAAAGAGAAAACCACGGTATTGCAAGATTTACGTAAAATTTGTACCCCGCAGGCATCGTTATCAGATGAAGCGTGGGAAAAGTTAATGTTGTCTGATGAAAGCAATAAACAACACATACGCGAAGCCATCGTAGCGATGGAACGTAATAATCAGAGCAATTATTGGGAAGCGTTGGGTAAGGTAGAATGCCCGGATATGTAAGAACGGCAACAACCACTGACCAACGCTTCTTTACCTGATATCAGGATTTCTTCATTTTCACCTTTGCAGTCACCAACAATGCAGTCAGCAACATCAATGTGCCGGACAACATCAGCGGCGAAGTCAGACCAATGTTATCCAACGCATAACCGCCGATTGCCGCACCGCAGGTATTGGCAAGCTGAATAACGGCCACCTGAATAGATCCGGCTTTTTCTGCCTGATCGGCCAGTGAGCGAGTGATCCACGTTGACCAGCCAACGGGAATTAAAGCAAAGGTCAGCCCCCAGATAATCGCCACACCAGTAGCAACAATTTTATCGCTTCCCCACAGCGTCAGTACCAGCGCGCTCAGGGCGAGCACAAACGGTGCGCCCGCTAAGGCCAGTTTCACCGAACGTTTGAGAATAAACGACGAAAGCGATGTCCCGACAAAGCTGGCGATACCAAAACTCAGCAGCACCAGGGTTAAGCCATCAACACCGAATCCCGCCAGATTCATATACACTGGGCGAATATAAGTGAAAAAAGCAAACTGTCCGGCAAAGGACATAAAGATGGCGATCATCCCGGCCATCACTCCCGGACGTTGTAATAAGCGGAAAGTATTTTGTTTCTGATGCGAAGGTTCGCCTGGCAGCGAAGGCAGTGATTTGATAATCCAGAAAATACACAGCACGCCCATCACCGCCGCCGCATTAAAGACATTGCGCCAACCGATAAGCTCGCCTAAAAAACTGCCCAACGGCGCGGCAATCACCAGCGCAATAGAAACCGCGCCGAAGATCACCGACAGCGCCTTCGGCACCGTACGCGGCGGTACCAGACGCATGGTCAGCGACGCCGACATCGCCCAGAATCCGCCCAGCGCCAGCCCCAGACAGGCGCGACCGATTAACAACAGACTGAATGAGTTGGCAAAGGAAACCAGCAAACAGGAAAGCGTCAGCAAAACGGCGAACAGAATGACAACGTAGCGGCGGTCAGTGGCCTGAATGGTCTGGGTAATAAACAAACTGGCAAACATCGCCACAAAAGCGGTTACGGTCACCGATTGCCCGGCAACCCCTTCCGAAATGCCTAAATCCTGGGCCATTGGCGTCAACAAACTGACGGGCAAAAACTCAACGATAATAAGACAGGCAACGCAAAATGCCACCGAGAAAACGGCTGACCAGTTCGGTCGGGTGATGGCATCCGCGCCGCGGTTTTCAGCAATAAATTCACTCATGGTGTTACCCGTGGCATGTTTCAGAGGGAAAGCCGACCACTTTAACATTGAAATGTGTGACGTATTTAACGTTTTTGCAACTTTTACGGTGTTGTGGGAAAAGTTCGAGGCTGCTCGAAGAAATAAAAATCATAGGGCAAGGTGATATGCATTTTCGCGATTAGGTTGGGAATAAGGGATAAAGTATTGCACTTGGTGATATACTTTAATAACAGGATCTCAACGATATGCGCGTGTTTAAAACCAAATGGTTTGCAAGGGAAGCCAGGTCTCATGCAATAACAGATGAAGAGTTGTGCCGGGCCATTTTAGAAACGGAACAAGGTAAAGCTGATGTACTTGGTGGTGGCGTTTTTAAAAAGCGCCTTCACCGAAATCGTGAGCGTGCAATTATTCTGGCGAAAGGGGGAAGCAATTGGTTTTACACGTTTTTATATGCAAAACAGGATATGTCGAACATTAATAGTCAGGAACTGGCTGGGTTTCGTGAACTTGCAAAGCATTATGCCTTCCTGACGAAAGCCCAACTGACAGCAATGATTAACACTAAAGAACTGACAGAGATCTGCTATGACTGCAAAAACTAAATTTAAAAGTCCTGCATTTGAAGCTATTCACAGCGCAGCGGCTGGATTGTCCAGAGTCGATGCTATTTCTGCCGAAACGATGCGTACTTTTGACAAAGCCTGCCTGACCAGCGTGCAAGACTTACAACCTGTTGAGATAAAAGCACTGCGGGAAAAATTAAAAGTGAGTCAGCCCGTCTTCGCTCACTATCTCAATACCAGCGTTTCAACTGTACAAAAATGGGAAAGTGGCGCTAAACGCCCCAATGGCATTTCATTAAAACTGCTCAGCATTGTGCAAAAACACGGGCTGGAGGTGCTGCTGTAAATAGAACGTAGATAATGCGTTCACCTACTGTCAATTCCGATACCGGATGCGACGTACACGCCTTATCCACCCACCAGGTCAGGCGCGGTCTGTAGGCTGATAAGACGAAGCGGTTTTAATGCAGCCAGTGAACGCCCTCGGCAGGCTGAAAGAACGCGTTATAGCGCATCTGAAAAGCATTGATATCCTGCATTTCAGGTTCGGTTTCGCGCAGAAAACCCAGCGCCAGTCTGACCTGAGCATCGGTAATCGGCGCGGCAAGGCGGGCTTTTTGTAAAATCCGATGCCATTGCAGCAGGTTCTGTTCGCTACCATCGACAATGACAATTTGCCAGATGAGCAACACCTGCGCGGCGTTTTGCAGGTGCGACTCATCCGGGCGATGCAAATAACGTAAAAATTCGTCACCGGCTGACTTTCCCATTTGATCGACCATCGACTCCACGGGTACGACATCGATGTTCAGCCGATCGCTGAGACGGCGAATCGCTTTTCTGGCCCCGGATGTCAGCACCCGAAAACCAACCACAAACACTACCGCCAGCGTGGCGAGCATTATCCAGATCATGAGTTCTCCTGCGTAATCAGAACTCATGATATCTGGAAACCCTCGCCAGTTACTAATCCACCAGAATAATCTTCAGTGCAAACAGAGCTGCGACCACCACCACACACAGGTTCAGATCGCGCCAGCGCCCGGTGCACACTTTCATGATGCAGTACGACATAAAGCCTAGTGCAATCCCTTCGGTGATCGAGAACGTAAAGGGCATCATCACCGTGGTAATAAACGCAGGCACCGATTCGGTAAAATCATCCCAGTTAACGCGTGCCAGGCTCGATGTCATCAATACGCCAACAAAGATTAACGCTCCGGCGGTTGCGTAAGGAGGAACCATCGCCACCAGCGGTGAGAAGAACATAACCAGCAGAAACATAACGCCGACAACAACCGCAGTCAGCCCCGTGCGACCACCGACAGCCACACCTGAAGTACTTTCAATATAGGCGGTAACAGACGAGGTACCGATAAACGCACCCGCCACCGAACTGATGCTATCAACATACAGCGCCTTATTCATATTGGGGAATTTACCGTTACTATCTATTAAGCCAGCTTTATCAGTCACACCAATTAATGTCCCTGATGAATCAAATAAGTTGATCAGCATAAAGGAGAAAATGATACCGGCGAGTTCAAGTGATAACGCACCGCTCAAATCCACTTCACCAATGACGCCGCTAATATCAGGCGGAATGGAATAGACACCGCTAAAATGAACATCACCGAAAAATAATCCACAGCAAGACGTCACCACAATAGAAACAAGCACCGCGGCATGAAAATGACGTGATGACAACACAGTTATAATAAAAAACCCTAAAATACCTAACAACACGCCGTGAGAACTTAAATCGCCAATCATCACCAGGGTGTCTTTATTGGCGACAATAACGCCAGTATTTTTTAATCCCATTAAGGCGATAAATAATCCGATTCCGCTGGTGATACCAATACGTAAACTTAATGGAATGTTGGAGATCATCCAGTACCGGATACGAAACAGCGTGAGCAAAAATAGCCCAACTGCGCCCCAGAATATCGCGCCCATCCCGGTCTGCCAGGAGATACCCATCGCCCCCACGACCACGAAGGCAAAGAAGGCGTTCAGGCCCATTGCCGGAGCCAGTGCCACGGGTAAGTTAGCAAATACCCCCATCGCAATACTGCCGATACCGGCAATCAAACAGGTGGTAACAAACACCACTTTTGGGTCCATTTGTGCCGCGCCGAGGATTTGCGGGTTCACAAAAACGATGTACACCATGGTTAAAAAAGTGGTCATCCCCGCAATCAATTCTGTGCGGACGGTGGTCCCATGCTGAGGTAGTTTAAATAATCGCGAAAGCGTCCCTGATTCATTACTCACGTAATCGGTATTGTCATTATTCATTTTTTTGTCCATTGGAGGAGATTTAATCCCTTGCTTTTGTAAAACAAATGACAACAACGGTTCAGTGATAATTATCACATTTCAATTGCACATTAATGGATATTCTTTAATAATCTCGCGACGTTTCTTTATGATAAATAATAATCAAATTGATAAAATCAAAATGAGAAAAATATGAATAATTCTATTAACCATAAATTTCATCACATTAGCCGGGCTGAATACCAGGAATTGTTAGCCGTTTCCCGTGGAGACGCTGTTGCCGATTATATTATTGATAATGTCTCTATTCTCGACCTGATCAATGGCGGAGAAATTTCCGGCCCAATTGTGATTAAAGGACGTTACATTGCCGGTGTTGGCGCAGAATACGCTGATGCTCCGGCTTTGCAGCGGATTGATGCCCGCGGCGCAACGGCGGTGCCAGGGTTTATTGATGCTCACCTGCATATTGAATCCAGCATGATGACGCCGGTCACCTTTGAAACTGCTACCCTGCCGCGCGGCCTGACGACCGTTATTTGCGACCCTCATGAAATCGTCAACGTGATGGGAGAAGCCGGATTCGCCTGGTTTGCCCGCTGTGCCGAACAGGCAAGGCAAAACCAGTACTTACAGGTCAGCTCTTGCGTACCCGCCCTGGAAGGCTGCGATGTTAATGGTGCCAGTTTTACCCTTGAACAGATGCTCGCCTGGCGGGACCATCCGCAGGTTACCGGCCTTGCAGAAATGATGGACTACCCTGGCGTAATTAGCGGGCAGAATGCGCTGCTCGATAAACTGGACGCATTTCGCCACCTGACACTGGACGGTCACTGCCCGGGTTTGGGTGGTAAAGAACTTAACGCCTATATTGCTGCGGGTATTGAAAACTGCCACGAAAGTTATCAGTTGGAAGAAGGACGCCGGAAATTGCAACTCGGCATGTCATTGATGATCCGTGAAGGGTCCGCAGCCCGCAATCTCAACGCGCTGGCACCGTTGATCAACGAATTTAACAGCCCGCAATGCATGCTCTGTACCGATGACCGTAACCCGTGGGAGATCGCCCATGAAGGACACATCGATGCCTTAATTCGCCGCCTGATCGAACAACACAATGTACCGCTGCATGTGGCATATCGCGTAGCCAGCTGGTCGACGGCGCGCCATTTTGGTCTGAATCACCTCGGCTTACTGGCACCCGGCAAGCAGGCCGATATCGTCCTGTTGAGCGATGCGCGTAAGGTCACGGTGCAGCAGGTACTGGTGAAAGGCGAGCCGATCGATGCACAAACCTTACAGGCGGAAGAGTCGGCGAGACTGGCACAATCCGCCCCGCCATATGGCAATACCATTGATCGCCAGCCAGTTTCCGCCAGTGACTTTGCCCTGCAATTTACCCCCGGAAAACGCTATCGCGTTATTGAGGTAATCCATAACGAACTGATCACGCACTCCCGCTCCAGCGTCTACAGCGAAAACGGTTTTGATCGCGATGATGTGTGCTTTATTGCCGTTCTTGAGCGTTACGGACAACGACTGGCTCCGGCCTGTGGTTTGCTCGGCGGCTTTGGCCTGAATGAAGGTGCGCTGGCGGCGACGGTCAGCCATGACAGCCATAATATTGTGGTGATCGGTCGTAGCGCAGAAGAGATGGCGCTGGCGGTCAATCAGGTGATTCAGGATGGCGGCGGGCTGTGCGTGGTCCGTAACGGCCAGGTACAAAGTCATCTACCGTTGCCCATTGCCGGGCTAATGAGCACCGACACGGCGCAGTCACTGGCGGAGCAAATTGACGCCTTGAAAGCCGCCGCCCGTGAATGCGGTCCGTTACCGGATGAGCCGTTTATTCAGATGGCGTTTCTTTCCCTGCCAGTGATCCCCGCGCTGAAACTAACCAGTCAGGGGCTGTTTGATGGTGAGAAGTTTGCCTTCACTACGCTGGAAGTCACGGAATAATAAAAAAAAGCCCGGCGTCATGCCGGGCAAAAGTCACCAGTTACGTTTATGCCACTGTCAACTGCTGAATTTTTTTCTCGCGGCGGATTTTGCGTTCTTCCATCACCGCCACTATCGCCATCAGGCAGATACAACCAATCGCGGCGATATCCAGCGCGGCGAAGGTGCCTGCCCAGCCGGTAAGGCCAAATACCGGCGTCCCATCGGCAATCATTCCCAGACCTAACTTGGCAAAGCTGTCACCAATCAGGTAAGCGAAGGTGCCTTTAATACCATCGGCAGCGCCAATCGCTTTTTTAGGTACAAAGCCAACAGCCGCCACGCCAATCAACAGTTGCGGGCCAAAGACCAGGAAACCCAACGCAAAGAGAGAAGCCAGGTAGATATATTGGTTGCTGGCGTGTTGATACACACCGAGCGTGGCGATAATCAGCGCCAGCGCGATACAGGCCACCAGGCCACGGCGACCGTTCGCCAGGTCAGAGAGCCAGCCCCACAGCAGCGTACCGACCAGCGCACCAGCTTCAAACAGCGTAAAGCCCTGAATCGCCACCGCTTTAGAGAGTTTCAGTTCCTGGAACGCATACACGGTTGACCACTGGTCGATACCAATACGCACCACATAGAGGAAAATGTTGGCGAAGCACAGCAGCCAGATCACTTTGTTTTTCAGCACATACTCAACAAAGATCTGCCACTTGGTCATATCGGTAGATTCTGTCTCTTTATCCTCTTCACTGATCTCCTCGCCAAACAGCTCTTCAGCTTTGCCGAGGCCATAAGATTCCGGGGAGTCGCTGCCGTAACGCAGACCGATAAAACCAACAATCAGCGCGATAATCGACGGGAAAATAAACATGCCGATGACATGACCATCGAACAGGTAATTTGCGCCGAACAGCGCCACACCTGCTGCGCCTGCACCACCAAGGTTGTGAGAAATGTTCCAGAAACCGAGGAATGTCCCGCGTTTACGACGCGGCGTCCATTTGGTGATGGTGGAGTAACTGCATGAACCGCCGGTACTCTGGAAAAAGCCGCTCAAGGCGTAGAAGGCAATCATCAGGAACAGGCTAACCGAGCCGCTGCCCATACTGGCACTGAAGCCCAGCATACAAATGGCAGACAGGATCAGCATGAACGGCAGGAATTGTTTGGTGTTTTTGCCGTCGGCGTAGTAAGAAACCAGCGTTTTACCCACGCCATAAGTGATGGAGAAGCCCAGGCCGATCATCCCCAGCTGCGTCATGCTCAACCCGTAGGTCGAGATCATGTCGTTCTGCGCGATGTTAAAGTTCTTGCGAATCAGGTACATCGTAAGGTAGCCGATAAAGACCACCAGGTAGGATTGCATGAACGGTTTGAACCACATTTTGCGCCGCACTTCGAGCGGAAGGTCCAGGGTCGGCTTGCGAACCTGGTTTAAGAAAGCCAGCATGGGTTACTCCTGAAATGAATACCTGCGTGAGGCATGCATTGTAAAAATCAGCAGCAAATCAGGCCTGAGATAGCGTCCAGGCAAAACCTGGAAAATTTCTTAGTTTTGCCGGATATGAAGTGAAAAGGTGAGATGCATCACGCTTCTCGCGGTGTCTGGGCGTTCAAAAAGGGCAGTAACAGCAGTGCGGAAATCCCGGCGGCGATGGCGATAACCACAAAAAATCCGCTCCAGTGCCAGGTATCGAGTACTTTCGCCAGCGGCCAACCAGCAAGCGACGCACCAAGATAAGCAAACAAGCCGACAAACCCCGTCGCCGCCCCTGCCGCCTCTTTGTGGGAACACTCTGCCGCCGCCATGCCGATTAACATCTGCGGGCCAAAGACAAAAAAACCAATGGTGAAGAAGCAGGTTGCCTGCATCACGTAGCTGGCAAATGGCATCAGCCACAGCGAGCCGACTGAAAGCAAAATTCCGGCGGCGAAAATCAAATTCATCGGCCCGCGGTTGCCGTTAAACAGTTTGTCCGAACCCCAACCCGCTACCAGCGCACCGATAAATCCGCCCAGTTCAAACATTGTCACTGCCGTATTCGCCGTGACCAGATCGACGCCCAGCGTCTCGGACATATACAAATTGCCCCAGTCGTTGATCGCCGCCCGAACCACATAGACCAGCACATAGCAAAACGAAAGCAGCCAGATATACGGATTCAGCAACACATATTTGGTGAGGATCTCTTTACGCGTCAGCCCTGCCCCTTCTTGTTGTTGAGCAATCTCCAGTGCGTCGTGCCGCCATTCACCAACTGCCGGTAAACCTAACGCCTGCGGGCGATCGCGCAGCCGCCAGCAGAGAAAAATCCCCACGACGATCGCCATACAACCCGCAATCATCATCCCGGCACGCCAGCCGTAATGCAGCGCGCTCGCTGCCATCACAATGGGAATGAGTGCGCCGCCGACGTTATGCGCCGTGTTCCATAATGCCCACCAACCGCCGCGCTCGGTACGAGAATACCAGGCGGTTAACAGACGCGCACACACCGGTGAACCCCAGCCCTGGAAAAAGGCGTTCAACACCCAGAGCACGGCAAACGCCCATAGCGACGTCGAGAAGCCAAACAGAATGTTGATAATGCCCGTGGCAATAAGCCCTATCCCCATAAAATAACGGGCATTTGAGCGATCGCTGACAATGCCGGAGACAAACTTCGACACACCGTAGGTAATGTAAAACAGGGTCGCTAACAGGCCAATATCGCTACGGCTGAGCACGCCGTTAGCAAGGATTTCTGGTACGGCGGAGTTAAAACTTTTACGCGTGAAGTAAAACAGCGCGTAACCCAGCCAGATGGTCAGCAGAATATGCCGACGCCAGTAGCGATAGCGGGCATCAATTTCATGTTTATCAGTCATTAATGGCGCATCGGCAGGCGCTTTCAGAAACGGCAACATCATCGAACCTTAGACATAACGTTGAGGTAGAGAAACGCTGACACGCGTGCCGTGCAGGCAGGAGATGGTCAATGTGCCACCCAGCGCCGTTACGCGCTCGCGCATTCCGGTAAGGCCAAAACCGTGTTGCCCGGAATCTGGCGGTAAACCGCTGCCATCGTCTTCAATCACCAGCATTAACCGCTCATCATGCTGCCAGCCTTGCAGCGTGACCGCGCTGGCATCGGCATGTTTCACAATGTTGTTCAACCCTTCCTGGCAGACGCGAAATAGCGTCACGCGCTGGTTTTCGCTTAACGCTGATTCATCGATTCGCCATTCGAGATGACTGACAATGCCGCGCCCTTCCAGCTCCATTTCCCGCATCAGTGAGCGGATGGCCTGCTCCAGGGTGAGATCATCCAGCTGGCGCGGACGTAACCGCCCTAACAAGCGGCGCACCGCGTCGTAAACGCCCAACGACAACTGTTCGATGAGCTGCCCGCTCTGTTTCACGCTGGCGTTATCCGCCGCGAGCCGCTGGACAATGCCAGCCTGAGTACGAATAGCAGTGATGGTCTGACCGATATCATCGTGCAGCTCTCGCGCCACATCGCGGCGCACGCTCTCTTCGGTTTCCAGCAACCGTTCAGCGAGATGCTGATTGCGCGCCAGTTCCTTTTGCAGCGACTGGTTAAGTTCACGCAACCGCTGGATGCCAGCGCCCAGTAACAACCCTGTCAGACTTTGCACCAGCAGCGAGAGCAATAAATCCACCGGATGATCGCGCCAGGTTTGACTGGCGATCAGCGCGATGGCGTTCATCAATGTCGCAATCAGCGCTCCTTGCCAACCATAGTGCCAGGCCAGCGCGATAATCGGCAGCGCCAGACAGAATGGCGTAAAGCGCGACAGTTCGTCTGGCAATCCCAACTGGAGCCAGAGACTGATAACAAACAGCAGCAAGTACCAGACCAGATGTCGCCCGCGCCAGTTGATTGGCTGAGAAACCAGTGACGGGCCGAGCGGCAGCCAGGTGTTATTGGCGAGATAGTGCCAGAACACCAGACATATCGGGGCCAGCGTCAGGCCGCCAGTTAAAGTCAGCAGCAGCGCATTCCACGACTCTTTGCCGTGCCAAAGCCAGGGCAACGACTGCAACAACGCCGCCGCCGTTAACGCCGCACCCTGTAACAGCAAGGTGCGCCAGTCACGTTGATGGCGATAGCGCGAGATCAGCGCCACGGGCAATAACGTCAGTAAACTACCGATCATCAATAAGGAGAAATGGGTTAAACCGACCGCCTGCATTAGCCAGTAAATCAGCAGCCACTCCGCACCCAGTAGCACCGGCCAGTATCCGCGCGGGCATTGCAGCATTAGCCCTAGCCGCAGGCCAAACGGAAATAACAGCACCGCCATATCAGGGCGCTCAACCAGGTGCAGGCTGATACTCCACAGGCAAAACCATGCGGCAGAGAAGATAAAAAAGCAGGCAATAACGGTAATTAAACGGGAGAACAACGTCTTCATCACCAGCCATCAAACATGCGGCGCGCCAGTTCAACGTCGTTACTGACGCCCAGTTTTTCCATCAGATTGGCGCGATGGACGTGTACTGTTTTCGGCGACAAGCCCAGTTCGGCGGCAATCTCTTTCACCGCCATTCCTTGCGCCAGTTTTTCTGCCACCTGGCGTTCGCGTTTGGTTAGCGGGTCCTGGCGACCAGATGCCAGTTTAATGGCAATATCCGGCGTCAGATAACAGCCGCCAGTGGCAACCGTATGCACCGCAGCAATGAGTTCATCCGGGCTACAGCGTTTGGAGAGAAAGCCGCGCGCCCCCGCGTTAAGCGCCTGCTCAACCAGCGCCGGACTGTCGTGAACGGAGAGCATAATTGTCGCCATGCCTTTCGGCAGCTGGCTTAGAAGCTCCAGACCGGAGATATCAGGCATGGAGATATCGCAAATACACACCTGCACACCGCGCCCCGGCAGCCCCGCCAGCGCCTCGCGCCCCGAACCAAACTCGGCAACTACCTGCAAATCAGGTTCCAGCCCCAGCAGCTGCGCAAAGCCGGAGCGGACGATAAGGTGATCGTCTATAAGGGCAACGGTGATCATGGTCTTGTCCTGGCGGGTAATAAAACGCGCTTACCTTAACGATAAGCGCGATGTTGTTCAAGCCTTGAGCGGTTACTGCCAAAAGCTGCGCTCTTGTTGCTTGTGGAAAGAAGTGATGCCTTCAAGGACTTGTATATCGACTAACCATTAAAAATGCTGGCGGCATTAATACCTTGTTAGTATCCATTTTGAATAAGTAAAATGTATATTCTATATTTATAGTTTGATTGTTTGTATAATTATAAATTATTAGTTCAGTATAAAAACCATACTCGAAATAATTCGCGCTGCAGGAAAAAACGCAGTGACGTTTTGAACAACGCTTGCACTAATCCTGAAAGGTCGAATATTTCGCAGACACAGCACATGCAACTTGAAGTATGACAAGCATGCCTGCTTCATTATTACATTTTAATAATAAAACCCACCGATTAATGTACAAAAAAATCCCTGCGTGATATTGTCTGTAAAAAAGGAGCAGATATGCACACTCACCCTCACTTAATAAAACAAACTCTTGTTCCACGACTCATTAATGAAATAAACAAAAGAACACAAAGCAATAGTGAGAAGTTATCAAACAGTGATAAATTAACATATATTAATGACAACTACTGTGAGATAACACGAAACTACACGTCATTTTATGGCATGAACATTCTGAGCATCGTTCTTTTTTACCTATCGTTATTTTATGTTTTGGCTCTGTTTTATTCTTTATATATGACATTATATTTAACTTCGAACGATACTTAGATACGTGGAGATACCGCGCAGACTCTGAGTTACTGCTACATATTGCTTACTGCGCAATTTTTTTCATGTCTTTTGTTTTTGCTGCTATCCTAAATTATTTTATCTTTGCCCCGCGACATTACCCAATTCGTTTTAATAGAAAAACAGGAAAGGTCTATATTTGTAATTATATTCTTAATGATATGAGTCATAAATCGACCTATACCTTCTGGTAGCACTACCCATTCTACAAACATACTAAGCCTGAATATAAAGAGTACGACTGGGAACAAATTCAAGGTATAGCTTTTTTTGCGCAAAATCACCATTCCACATACGCCACCATTCGCTGTATTGTTTATGAATCATTAGACAGTACAAATATTATTGACACCTTTAACCTGATAACGACAGAGAGTGCTACAAATGCATTGCATATGACAAATAACAAATTATGGTTATGGATTAATAGCTTTATGAATTTTGACGATGAGTTTTTAGAGAAATCTATCAACACTGCTCCAGGTATTTGGGGCCGTGAAGTGAATTGGCCTGATGATATGAATAAGAAATCAATGTTGTCTTCAATGGACGAATATATACTCTGAATAATTTGAGTTGCAGAATATAAGCTCGCCCGGATGTAAATATCCCATCCAGGCGAGAAAATCACTTACTGAAAAAACACCGCAATCTTGTTAAACATCGTCGGGTCGGACTGATTACGCTGCACTTTCACCACATCTTCCAGCTTGTCGATTTGGCTTATCATCTGCTCCAGACGCTGGTCGTCATTGACCAGTAGCCAGATGTGGCTTTTGTCGCTGTCCTGAATCGGCAGGCAGAGAATGCCTTCAACGTTAAAAGCGCGGCGGGCAAAAAGGCCACAAACGTGGGTCATTACACCCGGATGATTGCGAACGGTGAGCTCCAGAATCACGTTATCATGAGTTGTGTTTTGCATGGCTTATTCCCCCACCATTTCAGTATTCGCCGCACCTGGCGGCACCATCGGGTACACTTTTTCTTCGGCATCAATGCGCACATGGATCAGCGCCGGGCCAGGGCGATTGATGATTTCCTGCAATGCAGCCTGCGGATCGGCTTCGTTATTCAAATCACAGGTTTCGAGGCCGAATCCGGCGGCAATCTGCATAAAGTTGATTTTGCCCGGATAGGTAGCGGCAAAAACGCCCTGCTTGTAGAACAGACTCTGTTGCTGATGCACCAGCCCCAGCGCTTCGTTGTTCATCAAAATGATTTTAACATCCAGCTGATTTTCACTGGCGGTCGCCATCTCCTGAATATTCATCATCAGGCTGCCGTCGCCGGAGAAGCACAACACTTTGCGGTCCGGGTTCGCCAGCGCCGCGCCAATCGCCGCAGGCAGGCCAAAACCCATCGTGCCCAGCCCGCCGGAGGTCAGCCACTGGCGTGGGCGATTGAGCGGATAGGCTTGCGCGGTCCACATCTGATGCTGACCCACGTCGGTAGTGATAATCGCATTGTCATCGACACAGGCGGCAACGGCGTTGATCAGGCCGTAATGGCTTAATGGATCGCACGCTTTCGGGATTGGACACGGGAATTCACGCTGCAAATCCGCCACCAACTGGTGCCACTCTGCACGCGGTTGCGCTTCCACCAGCGGGATCAACTGCGCCAGCACGTCATCAACATCCGCCTGAATTGCCACATGCGGTTGCTTGATTTTGCCCAGCTCTGCGCGGTCGATATCGACATGAATAATTTTGGCATTCGGACAGAACTGCTCTGTTTTGCCAATCGCCCGGTCATCAAAACGCGCACCGAGTACAATCAGCAGATCCGCCTCCTGCAAAATATAGTTGGTGCTGCGCACACCGTGCATCCCCAGCATACCCAGCGACAGCGGATGCGCTTTTGGCAACATACCCAGCGCCATTAAAGTCATGGTGGTAGGCAGTTGCGCTTTCTCCGCCAGTTCACGCACTCGCGCAGGCGCGTTGATCACACCACCACCCAGATAAAGCACCGGGTGTTTGGCGGCGTTAATCATCGCCGCCGCGTCACGAATACTTTCTTCGCTAAAGGCGGGTGCGGCGGCTTTTTCTGCCATAGCGGGCTGTGTTTCAATCTCAAAAACTGCCGTTTGCACATCCTTAGGAATGTCTATCCACACCGGGCCAGGGCGGCCTGATTGCGCAATGCTGAAGGCATCGCTCATGACCTGCGGGAGTTCTTCGATATGTCTGACCAGATAGTTGTGTTTGGTGATGGGGATAGAGATGCCGTAGGTGTCGACTTCCTGGAAGGCGTCGGTGCCGATCATCGAGGCGGAAACCTGACCAGTGATGCAAATCAGCGGGATGGAGTCCAGCCTCGCATCGGCAATGGCGGTCACCAGGTTAGTCGCACCCGGTCCGCTACAGGCCATACAGACCGCCGGTTTACCGTCGGTGCGCGCCATTCCCTGGGCGATAAACCCCGCCCCTTGTTCGTGGCGAGCCAGAATATGGCGGATTTGCGTGCTTTGGCTTAAGGCATCGTAAACAGGCAGGATAGAACCGCCCGGAATACCCGTCACAATCTTAATGCCCTGCTGTTCCAGGAAATGAACGATAAATTCTGCGCCGGTAAAGCGCTTACGCGTCGATGTTGTGCCCGAACTTGCCATGCTCCAGTCCTTTTCTTCTGGGCCGACTTTCCGGGAGGTGCTTAAACGAAAAACCCCGCCCGGTTTGCGCCGGCGGGGTTTTGGAATCGTGTGTTGTTCCAGTCCCTACGGCGCATTGCCGACGACCACCACCACACGCACGACGACCACTGCGGCGGATGGCGCAGTTGGTAGTAGTTTTGCGTTGAACATGGAAGTAGTCATTAGGGACCTTGTTGGTTTTGTGTTTAACAATATTTATACAAGCACAGCTTTACAGGGGAGACAATGGAAAATTTTTCTTCCGGATAAAAATACGTGGCAGATCACATTTTGAACTGAAACTCAGGCAATAAAGCATCATCACCTGAAAGACGGTCAGGTTGTTGACAGAGTGCGCCTTATTCATGTCGAATACAGCGTAAACACCTTACTCTACCAACCGCACCACCACTGTTTCCGGCAACATTTATTGCCGCTTTTGTTTACATATTCTGCCGCTAAACAATTCCCCATTCCTGGCGTATATCTGGCTAACATTCATCAATGTGATAGATTCCTCTCCCGCATTTATGGGAATGCGTAGTGACTTATTCTAATTATTTTTATAAAAGCATCCGTGATAATGAAAAGGCATAGAAACGTCAATTTGTTATTGATGTTGGTATTACTCGTGGCCGTCGGTCAGATGGCGCAAACCATTTATATTCCAGCTATTGCCGATATGGCGCGCGATCTCAATGTCCGTGAAGGGGCGGTGCAGAGCGTAATGGGCGCTTATCTGCTGACTTACGGTGTCTCACAGCTGTTTTATGGCCCGATTTCCGACCGCGTGGGTCGCCGACCGGTGATCCTCGTCGGAATGTCCATTTTTATGCTGGCAACGCTGGTCGCGGTCTCGACCTCCAGTTTGATGGTATTGATTGCCGCCAGCGCGATGCAGGGGATGGGCACCGGCGTTGGCGGCGTAATGGCGCGTACTTTGCCGCGCGATTTATATGAACGGACACAGTTGCGCCACGCTAACAGCCTGTTAAACATGGGGATTCTTGTCAGTCCGCTGCTCGCACCGCTAATCGGTGGTCTGCTGGATACGATGTGGAACTGGCGCGCCTGTTATCTCTTTTTGTTGGTTCTTTGTGCCGGTGTGACTTTCAGTATGGCCCGCTGGATGCCGGAAACGCGTCCGGTCGACGCACCGCGCACGCGCCTGCTTACCAGTTATAAAACGCTTTTCGGTAACAGCGGTTTTAACTGCTATTTGCTGATGCTGATTGGCGGTCTGGCCGGAATTGCCGCCTTTGAAGCCTGCTCCGGCGTGCTGATGGGCGCGGTGTTAGGGCTGAGCAGTATGACGGTCAGTATTTTGTTTATTCTGCCGATTCCGGCGGCATTTTTTGGCGCATGGTTTGCCGGACGTCCCAATAAACGCTTCTCAACGTTGATGTGGCAGTCGGTTATCTGTTGCCTGCTGGCTGGCTTGCTGATGTGGATCCCCGACTGGTTTGGCGTGATGAATGTCTGGACGCTGCTCATTCCCGCCGCGCTGTTCTTTTTCGGTGCCGGGATGCTGTTTCCACTGGCTACCAGCGGCGCGATGGAGCCGTTCCCCTTCCTGGCGGGCACCGCTGGCGCGCTGGTCGGCGGTCTGCAAAACATTGGTTCCGGCGTGCTGGCGTCGCTCTCTGCGATGTTGCCGCAAACCGGTCAGGGCAGCCTGGGATTGTTGATGACCTTAATGGGATTGTTGATCGTGCTGTGCTGGCTACCGCTGGCGACGCGGATGTCGCATCAGGGGCAGCCTGTTTAAGCTCACGTCACCGCAGCATCGTCATCAGCTCCATGGGAGAACGATGCTGCTTTATCAGATCACGCATCACCCGCATATGCGGCGCGGAGTAAGAATAAAACGCCTGATAGCCCGCACAAAGCACGTTGTCTGGTTTATCTTCCCGAGCGTGCGGGCACAGGCGATGCCAGTCGCACGCCTGGCAGTCACGGCGCGGTTGCGACTTTTCGCTGCCACACCATTTTTGTAAGGTGGTGTCAAAAAGTTCAATCGAAATACGACTGATATCTGCCCGCACCCAACACTCGAACAGGGCAATTAAAAATTTCCCCCACAGCTCTGCTGTCACCGAAGCGGCCGTCAGATCGCCCCGGTCATCAAATTCAAGATGGGGAATAAGCTGTACTGAGCGGATGCCCAGCTGTTTGAAATTGTGATAAAAATCGGCAGGTTGCAGAGCATCCTTATACTCTACAACCAGTTTATGCCTGTCCTCTTCAGCATCAATGACCTGACTTCCTGTCATGCGACTCTCTCAATAAATACGATAAGTTGATGTATATGCGTTACAGCAAACAGTATTGCGAGAGATAACACCGCGAGGGAGATCAAAAATTTGTCACGGACTACGTGAAATTGGGAAAAATCGCTATTCGTGACATCCATTAAATTGCGATTACGGGTGTAGTGCCAGAGGATCAGCGCCACAATGGCGAGGATGCCAATCGAAATCCAGAATAACATGCCCGCCTGGTGCCAGTTGTGTTTGATAGCCAACGCCATCAACGCGCCGTAGCCCAGCATGGTACGAAACCACGCCAGTGATGTGCGTTCCGGCTGCAGCCCTGGGTCGGCAATGCGTCTGGCTTTGCGGCTATCCGGCATACAACACCAGTCCCATGACGATCACTGCCACGACCATCAATATTAAGCTGATGATGAATAAGCTGTTGGTATAGGGCAGGTCCTCTTTCAGGCGCATCGCTTTTTCATTGCGTAACCAGCGCAAGTAGCCATACATCGCTAACCCGCCGGAAAACAGACACAACAACAACGCCAGCAGTTCGCGGATGACGGGCGTGGCGAAATCTGGCGCAAGTTGATCAAGCCCAACCCCCGCCGCCAGAAATCCTAGTGCAGTACGGATCCACGCCAGAAAAGTACGCTCATTAGCCAGCGAGAAGCGGTAATCGGGCGCTTCTCCGAGGCGGGAAATTTTCATTGTTGCTCCTTGTAAACTGTTCCTCGCCGAAAAATTAGGCCAGGAACAGCAATAATGCATCAGAACTTCTGTTTTTTCTCTTCCACCTTCACCCCTTGTGTCGGTAAACCGGTGTCATAGTCGCGTACCACTGGAGAATAACCATCCTGTGGGCGTGGACGAAACGCCCCCATCCAGCGCGGTTGTGCATCTTTGCGCCACGGACGCAGGTTCCATTGATAACTGCGGAACGGATCGCGAATTTTGTCCATGTAATCCAATAAGGCGTCATGCATTTTGCTGCGAACGTCGGCAAAATGGATATCATCGATCAGGTTATGCATTTCATTTGGGTCATTACGGCGATCGTAAAGTTCATCACTGGTGAAGAGGTTGAGCACCAGTTTAAAGTCATCCGTTACCCAGCAACGCACCGGAATAAAACCGCCAAAGCTGTCATGCTCAATCTCGTAGCGATTAAATTCCACCAACACGCCACGTGGTTCTTTTACGGCAAGGATATTTTCCCCCGGCAGAATCTCTGGTTTTTCAATATCTGCCAGCGCCATCATTGTCGGCAGTAAGTCAATATGACTGACTGGCGTATCGACCTGTCGCCGCTCCCCTTGCGGCGAACGGATGATCAGCGGAATGCGGGTGATGTCGTCATACATCGCCGCTCCTTTACTGATCAGCTTATGTGCGCCCATCATTTCGCCGTGATCGGAGGTATAAATAACCCACGTATTTTCACGTTGCTCTGGCGTTAAGGCGTTGATGACCCGTCCGATTTGGTCATCAACAAAGTCATTGCAGGCAAAATAGAGCGGATGGTGATAAAGCCCGTCATCACCGACTGGCGATGGCATCGCCTGCGCCCATAAGCGGTGATGTTCCGGTTTGTTCGCCAGGTCATCCTCTGCTTTCTCACCCAGTTCGTAGTAAAAATCAGTGTATTTCTCTAAATACTCCACCGGACAGGTGAACGGGTGATGCGGCTCATCATACGAAATCACCATCAGGAAAGGTTCGTCGGCGCGCGCGGGCTGTTGCAGAAAATCCACCGCCCGATTGCTGATGCGGTGCGCCCAGGTGAAGGTTTCGTCAATATGGTTCGCCTGTAAATCTTCGACGCTGTTTAGGCCATTGCGCCACAGGCTAATCTCTTTTTCCGTCAGTTCACTAAGATAGTTCGCCCCATCGAACCAGTAATCAGCGTCCCACTCCGGCGGACACTCGCCAGGTGCCGAAATAGTCATGACCGTCGAGATGCCATTTGCCGATGTAACAGGTGTGATAGCCGGCATCCTTAAAGTAGCGCCCCATAGTGGAGATGTTTTTGCCTGGCGCGACGTTGTTGGTCCACGGGCCGGACTGGTTAGCGTAGATACCGGTGAATAGTCCGGCGCGTGCAGGCGTACAAACCGGTGAACAGGTGTAGGCGGAGTTAAAGCGAATACCTTCCGCCGCCAGACTATCAATATTTTGCGTATTCAGCGGCTTACCGCTATAGCAACCGACCATATTGGTGGCCTGGGTATCGGTCATGATGAACAGAAAATTGGGGCGTTTCATAGGCTATCCTTTGCATCGGGAGTAAAGGTTACGGCTGGGTCGTGACGATGCCGCCAGCTGTCAAAAATCAGGTAGACAATCACTACGGCGGCAATGAAATAACTGATCATCGCTAACCAGCGCGTACCGTAGCCGCCGAATTCAGCCAGCCCGGCATAGACGCCAATCATCGCGAACAGGATACCAATTGACGCAGTCTTGACGTTTTTCCACGGTTTCATGTCCACCGCAAACGCATCTTTGAAGGTGAACGGCGTGGCGCGCGGTTTGATAAAACCGATCACCAGCATCACGACCACGTTGATGCAGAACGTACAGGCCAGCACATAGAGGAAATGGAAGTCGAACTTCACCAGATAGTTGATGGTGATGTAGCTGATTATGCCAATCCCCATCGCCACTTTTGCCGCCAGCGCCGGAATGCGCGGGAAGAAAAAGCCCATAATGATGATGGTAACCAGCGGCACGTTGTAAATACCGTTGAGCTGTTTCATCCAGCTATACAGCCCCTGCGGCGCGTTGGCGATCCACGGCGCGACCATCACCGAAACGATGGCGATAAAGAAACCAAATTTGCGCCCGACGGTGACCAGCTGTTGCGGCTCGGCATTCTGGTTAATGATACGCCGGTAAATACCCATACTGAATAACGTACTGGCGCTATTCAGAAAGCCGTTGAAGGTACTGATCACCGCACCAAATAACACCGCACCGAAGAAGCCCACCAGTGGCACCGGCAGAACGTTATTGACCAGCGTCGGGTAGGCCATGTCGGCTTTCGGTAAATCCTGATACAGATGAAACGCAATCAACCCCAGCAGCACCAGTACCAGCGGGTCGAGCATTTTCAGCACCGCCGTTAACAGTGCCCCCTTTTGCCCTTCCGCCAGGCTTTTTGACGCCAGCGTGCGTTGCACGATGCCCTGATTGGTACACCAGTAAAAGGTGTTAACCAGAATCAAACCGGTAAATGCCGCGCCAATCGGCAAGGGATCGGTCGGGCCACCGACTGAGTTTAATTTCTCGGCGTGAACGGTGGTAAGTTGCTCAATGCCCTGCATAAAGCTGCCCTTGCCCATCGCGATCAGGCCAAATACCGGCACCATCAACCCGCCAATAACCAGCCCAATACCATTGATGGAGTCCGCCACTGCCATTGCGCGCAGTCCGCCGATCACCGCATACAAAATTCCCGCCAGACCAAGCAAAATAACCAGTAACCAGATAGCCGCACCATCGGAAAGTTGTAGCGACTCACCCACATGAAACAGGCTGTTGAGCGCCAACGCGCCGGAATAGAGAACAATCGGCAGAAAGCAGACGCCGGTGGCAATGAGGAAGCAGAAGTCGATGATAATACGCGTCGTTTTATCATAACGTTCCTCCAGAAAATCGGGGATGGTGGCAATGCCGCGCTTCAGATAGCGCGGTAAAAAGATTAGCGCGAGGAAGATCAGCGTCACTGCAGAGGTGACTTCCCAGCCCATCACCGACATGCCGCTTTTGTAGGCCTGCCCGGAAAGGCCGACCAGTTGTTCCGTGGAAAGGTTGGTTAGCATTAACGAAGCGGCAATAACCGGCGCTTTTAGTGAACGTCCGGCAAGAAAATAGCCTTGTTGCGATCCGGTATCTGTTTTACGGACCTTCCACCAGGTGATGACCGCCACCAGCAGCGTAAAACCGACAAAACTCAAGATTTGTAACGAATTCATCTCATAGCCCTTATTTATGTTTATGTCCCGGACGCATGAATATAGGGAGAGGTAAAATGCGTCGGGTCAGGCAGTCAGATTCTTAAAATACAAACGTCGTATCCCTGAACGGATTGTTTTCTGTTAAGTTCAGGTTGTGAGCATAATTCGCCGGAGGGATATTAAAATGAATGGAAAATTGCAAAGTTCGGATGTAAAAAACGAAACTCCGTACAATATTCCCTTATTGATTAACGAAAATGTGATCTCCAGCGGAATTTCTCTGATATCGCTCTGGCATACCTACGCCGACGAGCATTATCGGGTGATCTGGCCGCGGGACAAGAAGAAACCGCTTATCGCCAACTCATGGGTTGCGGTGTATACCGTACAAGGATGTGGGAAAATTCTTTTAAAGAATGACGAACAAATAACTCTGCATGGCAACTGTATTATATTTTTAAAGCCAATGGATATTCACTCTTATCACTGTGAAGGTTTGGTCTGGGAACAGTACTGGATGGAATTTACCCCCACCAGTATGATGGATATTCCCGTCGGTCAGCAAAGCGTTATTTATAATGGCGAAGTTTATAATCAGGAACTTACCGAAGTTGCTGAGTTAATTACTTCACCAGAAGCAATAAAAAATAATCTGGCAGTCGCTTTTCTGACGAAAATTATTTATCAGTGGATTTGTCTTATGCACGCAGTCGGTAAAAAAGATCCACAACGGCGGCAAATTGAAAAATTAATTGCCACTTTACATGCCAGTCTACAACAACGCTGGAGCGTAGCTGATATGGCTGCCACGATCCCCTGTAGCGAGGCCTGGTTGCGTCGTCTGTTTTTACGCTATACCGGCAAGACGCCGAAAGAATATTACCTCGATGCGCGTCTGGATCTGGCGCTATCGCTATTAAAGCAACAAGGGAACTCGGTTGGCGAAGTCGCTGATACGCTCAACTTCTTCGACTCCTTTCATTTCAGCAAAGCCTTTAAGCATAAATTTGGTTATGCGCCGTCAGCTGTGCTGAAGAATACGGACAGGTAATAACCAGAATGGCGAGTGTGTAAATGACTCGATGATGTTCAGAAATACCAGGCGGAGTACCATTTACGGCGACTCCACCGGGAAAAGAGTTAACCGATACTCCAGAAGAGCACCGCCAGTAATTGGGGTGTGATAATGCGCAGGAACATCACTAACGGATAGACAGTGGCGTAAGAGAGCGCCGCTGCACCGCTGGTTGGATGAAGATTATTAGCAAACGCCAGCGCCGGAGGATCGGTCATGGAACCTGCCAGCATCCCGCACATGGTCAGGTAATTCATTTTGGCTAACATCCGCGCCAGAATACCAACAGTAATCAGCGGAACGGCGGTGATCAGGGCACCATAACCAATCCAGCTTAGCCCTTCGCCATCCACCAGTGTATGGATAAAATCGCCGCCGGATTTCAGGCCAACGACCGAGAGGAACAGTACGATCCCCAGCTCCCGCAGCGCGAGGTTGGCGCTTGGCGGCATAAACCAGTACAGCTTGCCGATACTGCCGATACGCCCGAGAATCAACGCCATAATCAGCGGACCGCCCGCCAGCCCCAGTTTCAACGCGGCCGGAAATCCCGGCACAAAGACGGGAATAGAACCTAACAATACGCCAAGCCCGATACCAATAAACACTGGCAGCATCTGAACCTGTTGCAGTTTTTGCTGCGCATTCCCCAGCACATTGGCAACGGCATCAATTGCGGACGGACGCCCCACCAGGTTGAGGATATCGCCGAACTGCAGGCTGATATCGCTACTTGCAACTAATTCAACACCAGCACGGTTCAGGCGCGAGATAACAACGTCATAGCGTTCTTTAAAGTGCAGGTCGCGAATACGTTTACCGAGCACGTTTTCATTGGTGACCACCACACGCTCGACGCGCAAATCAGTGCCTTTCGTAGACAGCGAGGTATCGACCTCCTGACCAATCACCAGTTGCGCATTATGTAAATCCGCAGGCTGCCCCACCAGATGCAGCAAATCGCCCAGTTGAATAACGGTTTCTGGCGAAGGCACTTTTAGGGTTTCTTCTCGTTTCAATCGTGAGCAAATAACTTTATCGCCATTGAGAATCGGCACATCTTTAATGGCTAAATTATGCAAATTAGGATTCTCAACTCGGATGTTAATCGTCCTGATTAGCGCACCGCCGTTGGTTCGCGTGGACTCGTGCTGCTGGGCCTCAGTCTCAACATTGACGCGGAAAATAACCCGCAGCATCCACATAGTGAACAAAATGCCGCAAATCCCAAATGGATACGCCATCGCATAGCTCATCCCCATTTGATCGACCATCGCCATCGGTGTCCCCAGGTCGCGCAAGATCTGCTGCCCTGCCCCCAGCGCTGGCGTATTGGTGACCGCGCCGGAAAAAATCCCCAGCACGACCGGCAGTGGAATATCAAACAGTTTATGCAGGATGGCGGTAACCAGACCACCGATGATGACGATCAGAACAGCAAACAGGTTGAGGCGTAATCCGGAGACGCGCAATGAGGCAAAGAAGCCCGGCCCTACCTGAATCCCGATGGTATAAACGAACAGGATCAGGCCAAATTCCTGAATAACATGCAGCATATCGCTACTTAATGTCATCCCCGCCTGAGAAACAAAATGGCCGACGATGATCCCGCCGAACAGCACGCCGCCAATGCCCAATCCAACACCGCGAAACTTGACGTTGCCGATAAACAACCCGACGACCGCCACCAAAGCCAGAATACTGACCGTTAATGCTATATCACTCATCGTCCATTTCTCTTGAAATAACATTTTAATTGCTACGGATTATGGCTGAATCGGTGAAGCAGATTTGCCTTATAGCGCACATTATCACGGGAAAGAACGTGCCGAAATATCTTAAACAGGCGAAATTTAACGCATTGTTGAAGAAAAAAGACAAAAAAAAAGCCCCACCAGAATGGCGGGGCAAAGAGAATAGCTAGTTAGCTATTTAACGCGGGACGTTCGCTGATAGCGATACGCTGCGCTGCGATGGGTTCAGGCTCATTACGAATTAAATCAATATGCAGTAAACCGTTTACGAAGGTTGCGCCAGAGACTTCCATATTTTCAGCCAGCGTAAAGCTCAGGCTAAAAGGCTGATTCATAAGCCCTTGATGCAGCCATTTTTTCTCTTCTTTTGGCTGCTCCGGTGTGCCTTTTACGCTCAGGCGCGTACCTTCCAGTTGAATCTCTAAATCTTCCTGACGAAAACCTGCCAGCGCGAGGGTAATGCGGTAGTGGTTATCGTCGCTTTTCTCAATGTTGTACGGCGGGAAGCTCTGGCTTTCACCGGCGTTTTGCAGTGCGTTGGCCAGTTTGTCAAAACCGATCCATTGACGCATCAGTGGGGATAAATCGAAGTTACGCATAGTCATTTCTCCTTCTAAGAAGCGAGTAAGTACCTGCAAATCCGAAGATTCGCATATGCTCCCTGACGGCGAGCATGGAGATGTCAGGCCGCGCCAGGCGGCCTTAGGGAATTAGTTGATTTCGATACGGCGCGGTTTTTTCGCTTCCGGAATCACGCGTTCGAGATCGATATACAGCAGACCATTCACCAGGTTAGCACCACGAACATGAATGTTCTCAGCTAACTGGAATTTACGTTCAAAGTTGCGTTCAGCGATGCCCTGGTACAGATAGGTGCGCTCTTTTTGTTCGTCGGCGTGAGCACCTTTCACCACCAGCAGATTATCCTGGGCGGTAATTTCCAGTTCGCTCTCAGCAAAACCAGCCACAGCGATAGCAATGCGGTAATGGTTTTCGTCTACCAGTTCAACGTTATACGGAGGGTAGCCGCCATTACTCTGGCTCTGGTTGTTTTCTAAGTGGTTAAACAAACGGTCAAATCCAATAGCAGAACGGTAAAGCGGGGATAAATCAAAGTTACGCATAATCAATAGCTCCTGAAATCAGCGAGAATCTAAGACCTTCCACAATGGACAGGTCAGGTAGCCAGAACACCCATCAGGCGCGTCCTCATCGGCTACGATGTAAAAATGGGTCTGGAAATGAACTTTTCAAGCCTTATCAGCGGACTTTTTTTTGCAGTTTATGGTCTATTGCATAGACTGAGGGGGCAGCACGAAACGTTAAAGTGCGATAGCCGCCACAGTGCGACGTAATGATGATGTTATTTTCAGCAAGGGATCGCTATAACTCATCAGGCCAACACCCACGATCAACAGATGAATTTATTATGATAAAAAATGTGTTGTTAGCGTTCATGATATGCAGCGGAATGACATTACTCGGAGGATGCTCCAGCGTGATGTCCCATACCGGGGGGAAAGAAGGAACGTATCCTGGCACCCGCGCCAGCGCAACCATGATTGGCGACGATGAAACCAACTGGGGCACAAAATCGCTGGCGATACTCGACATGCCATTTACCGCAGTACTGGACACAATATTGCTACCGTGGGATGTGTTCCGCAAAGACAGCTCAGTGCGCTCGCGCGTTGAAAAAAGCGAAGCCGACGCGCAAGAAACCAATAACGTCATTCCCCCCGCCAAAATGCCTGCAAACTGAGAGCTAGCGGTCAGTTTCGGTGATCCACAACTGACCGTCCTCCATCCACGCCAACCATTGACCATCCGGCGAGAAAACCACGGCGTCCGCAGAAGGTGGATTGGCGTGGTTTTCGGTTAAATACTCAACCTCGCCGCTTTGCGCATGGGCACAAGCAATCCGATTATCCAGCACAAATCCCAGCCATTCGCCTGATGGATGCCAGTTAAATGCAGACTGAATATCCGTTTTATTATGGGTTAACTGGCGTGGTTCACCGCCCTGTGGCGAGATAAGCCACAGTTGCACAATGCCGTTATCATCACGCATTAAAAACGCGATTTGCGTACCCTGCGGATTACAGCGCACCCAGTGGCGCGGGACGTTGACTAATCCCGGAGAAGCCCGATGGTGCGTAAAGGTTAAACGTCGCTGCACGACACCACGCGGTGGCGCGGGCAGGGTTGTTTCCGTTCCACTTAACGGCGCATCACCTGCCACTTTCCAGCCAGCTTCATCTTGCGGCAACTCGACAATAAACAGCTCCGGCACTTTCTCGCCCTTTGGCGAAAGTGTGTCGCCAATAAACGCCAGCGCGTGATTTCCTACCCATCCTTCTTCATAAGCACGATTGATTTCATCACTGCCAGGCTGTGGCGTGGGCGTGGTTTTACTTACCAGCACGCACCAGTGGCTACCGCTGTATTCACGCGGATGCTGCTTTTGTACGTTGACCGGGCCAAACGGTGCAGCAACACCGACATTTCGCAAATCCAGCGCCGGATCGAGTTCATGCATTACATGGTCGTTGTAGGTAAAGCTCACCCTTTCACCGTTTGGGCTAAAGACATGTACATGACTGCCGCCGCGCAGCGCTCCTGGCGTATATGGCGCGGTAATATCCATTGCATCGAGATTGCTCACCTTGCCGCTTTCAACAATCACTCCGCGCCGATGATGAAAGTCGTAATACCATGTTTCATCAGGATTTTCCGGGCCGTGGATGAAGACATACTTCTCTGACTTCGGATGAACGGTCACCACGCCGACGTATGCGCCCTGTGACGCGCGATAGATAACCTCGACCTCGCCGGTATGGATATTCACACGCTCAATGGTCTCGCCGGTAAACGACGCCCCAGAAGGCCGCACGTCAAACACCAGCCACTGGCTGTCGGGCGTCCAGGTATTGGTATTGGTGAGCAGGTGATTACGGGGAGCAAAGGTTATCTGTTTCATGGCGCGGTCCTGATACAAAACGGTTCCCGCCATCATACTTCACAAGGACTTCACTTTCAGACAATAGTCTTTTGCCATCGTGATGAATGTGAGTGAAAAGATGGAACATTTCGACGTGGCGATTATTGGCCTCGGCCCGGCAGGGTCGGCGTTGGCGCGAAAGTTAGCAGGCAAAATGCAGGTGATCGCGCTGGATAAAAAGCACCAGTGTGGTACTGAAGGTTTCAGCAAACCTTGTGGCGGTCTTCTGGCACCGGACGCGCAGCGATCTTTTATTCGCGATGGACTGACGCTTCCTGTCGATGTCATCGCCAACCCGCAGATTTTCAGCGTCAAAACCGTCGACGTCGCCGCATCGCTCACGCGTAACTACCAGCGAAGCTATATCAATATTAATCGCCATGCTTTCGACTTGTGGATGAAATCGCTGATCCCCGCCAGCGTTGAGGTTTACCACGACAGCCTGTGTCGAAAAATCTGGCGTGAGGATGATAAATGGCATGTCATTTTTCGCGCAGACGGCTGGGAGCAGCATATTACCGCCCGCTATCTGGTCGGTGCCGATGGTGCCAACTCGATGGTGCGGCGACATCTCTACCCGGATCATCAGATTCGTAAATATGTCGCCATCCAGCAGTGGTTCGCAGAGAAACATCCGGTACCGTTCTACTCCTGCATCTTTGATAATGCGATAACTGACTGTTACTCATGGAGTATCAGCAAAGACGGTTATTTTATCTTTGGCGGTGCCTATCCCATGAAAGACGGTCAGACGCGTTTCACGACGCTAAAAGAGAAAATGAGCGCCTTTCAGTTCCAGTTTGGTAAGGCGGTGAAAAGCGAAAAATGCACGGTGCTGTTTCCCTCACGCTGGCAGGATTTTGTCTGCGGCAAGGACAACGCCTTTCTGATTGGCGAAGCGGCGGGATTTATCAGCGCCAGCTCGCTGGAGGGGATTAGCTATGCGCTGGATAGCGCAGAGATTCTGCGTTCGGTATTACTGAAGCAGCCAGAGAAGCTCAATACCGCTTACTGGCGCGCCACTCGCAAACTGCGTTTAAAACTCTTCGGCAAGATAGTAAAAAGCCGATGCCTGACCGCACCGGCTTTAAGAAAGTGGATTATGCGCAGTGGAGTGGCACATATTCCACAGTTGAAAGATTATCCAACGCGCTTCACATCGCCCACCAGCAGGATGTAAGAGAGCGCGCCAATCAACGCGACGGCGGAGATATAAACCAGTGCAGGCGCGAAACCGTAACCCTGCGCCAGGTACCCCACCACCAGCGGAACGGTGATGCCGCCCAGACCACCGGCAAAGTTAAACACGCCGCCGGTTAAACCAATCAGGCGCATCGGTGCCAGAGAAGAGACCAGCGACCAGGTTATCGAAGCAAAACCGTTGCCGAAGAATGCCAGCGCCATCAGGCACATAATCATCATCGGATCGTTGGTGTAGTTCGCACCCATAATGCAGGTGGAGATCAGCAAGCCGCAGATAATCGGCGTTTTACGCGCAAAGCCCAGTGAAAAGCCCTTACGTACCAGCAGATCCGCGACCCAGCCAGAGAGCAGGACGCCAATAAACGCCGCGAGGAATGGCACCGTGGTCATAAAACCTGCTTTCAGCGCCGTGATTCCTTTTTCCTGGGTTAAATAGTTCGGGAACCAGGTTAAGAAAAACCACAGTGTAGAAGCCACCGCAAATTGCCCAAGATAGACACCGATCAGTTTACGATGGAACACCAGTTTCCAGTCTTTGGCTGTTAACGGCTGACGCGCCTCTTTTTTCACCGGCGCATCGCCATCCACCAGACCGCCGCCATCACGAATGTAATCCAGTTCAGCTTTGCTGATGCCTTTGGTCAGACGCGGCGGCTGATAAACCTTAAACCAAATCAGCGACCAGATAATGCCGATACCACCGGTGACAATGAACACCCAGTGCCAGCTCAACATCTCCTGAATCCAGATCAGCAGCGGAGTCAGAAACGCCAGACCGACAAACTGACCAGACGTATAAAAACCAACGGCAGAAGCGCGTTCATGTTCCGGGAACCAACTGGTTACCATCCGGTTATTGGTCGGGAACGCGGGCGCTTCGAAAATACCGGTTATCGCGCGCAGACCAATTAATGACATTAAGCCCGTGGCAAAGCCCTGGAATAACGTCGCCACTGACCAGCCAAATATCGCAATAAAATAAGTCACGCGTGAACCTACGCGATCTAAAAACCAACCGCCGGGGATCTGACATAGCGTATAAAGCCAGGCGAAGGCCGAAAATACATAGCCCATTTGCGCTTTAGTAATACCAAACTCTTCCTGAATATGGGCAGAAGCCACGGCCAGGTTAGCACGGTCAACATAACAAATGACCACCGTAATAAAGATCATCACCAGCGTCAGATAACGCCGACGCCCCGGCTTTGCTGCATTAACGGGAATATCCATAGCGAGCTTTCTCCTGATTTTGGGCATAGCGAAGCCGCTCACCATGCACTGTAATTTACAGAGGGTTATATTTTTGTATTGCTGTTTTAGTGCCCGATGAGGGGCTTACGTGGCAGGAATTACCACTCTGCTACGCTGTTATCTTCATGACGCCAGAGCGGATTACGCCAGTCCGGGGCATTTTTACTGAACTCAATAACTTTAGCTTCGTCGATTTCCACGCCTAAGCCCGGTTTCGTTAATGGTTTAAAGAAACCGCCGACCATGCTGAAGTCCTCTTTGTTTTTCACAAAGTCGAGTAACTCCGCGCCTTTGTTGTAATGAATGCCCATACTTTGTTCCTGAAGGACGGCGTTATAGGAAACAAAGTCGATATGCAGGCAAGCCGCCAGTGCAATCGGTCCGAGCGGACAGTGCGGCGCAAGGGTCACGTCATAGGCTTCTGCCATTCCGGCAATTTTGTAGCATTCGGTAATACCGCCTGCGTGGGAGAGATCCGGTTGCAGAATCGAAATACCGCCTGCCTCCAGCACACGTTTAAAATCGAAGCGTGAGAACATGCGCTCACCCGCCGCCAGTGGAATATGCGTTTGTGCCGCCAGTTTCGGGTAGTATTCGGCCTGTTCCGCCAGCACCGGCTCTTCAATAAACAGCGGACGATACGGTTCCAGCTCTTTAATCAGCACTTTCGCCATCGGCGCGCTGACGCGACCATGGAAGTCCAGACCAAACTCAATCTGATTGCCAAAAGCTTCACGAATTTGTGCCACGGTGTTGACTGCCGCATCTACCGCGCGGGAGTTATCAATTAGCCCCAGTTCTTCACAACCGTTCAGTTTGAAGGTATCGAAGCCGATTTCGCGTAGCGTTTTAATGCCGTCGATAACATCCGCCGGACGATCGCCGCCGACCCAACTGTAGGCTTTAATTTTGTCGCGAACCAGGCCGCCCATCAGTTGCCAGACCGGCGCATTCAGCACTTTGCCTTTGATATCCCATAAAGCCTGGTCGATCCCGGCGATGGCACTCATCAGAATCGGACCGCCACGATAAAATCCGGCGCGATACATCACTTGCCATAAGTCGTTGATGCGTGACGGGTCCTGACCAATCAAATAGTCACTCAGCTCGTGGACTGCCGCTTCCACCGTGCGAGCGCGACCTTCAATCACGGGCTCGCCCCAACCGACCACGCCTTCATCGGTTTCAATTTTCAGGAACATCCAGCGGGGAGGTAAACGATACGTGGTAATTTTGGTGATTTTCATTGCACTGCCTCTCGATACGCCTTAACAAATGCTGCTGCCTGCTGCGCAGTCCGTTCTACGGACTGCCCGGCGCGATAGAGATCGCTACCTAAGCCCGCTCCGGCACAGCCTGCATCTATCCACTGCGCCAGGTTTTCTGGCGTCACACCGCCAACGGCAAAGACCGCGATGTTCGGTGGTAATACCGCTTTTAATGCTTTGATGTATTGCGGACCAAAAGCCGATGACGGAAATATTTTCAGTGCCTGCGCACCCGCGTCGAGCGCGGTAAAGGCTTCGGTCGCCGTCGCGCAGCCGGGGCAGACGGTCATGCCGTAGCCCACCGCACGGCGGATCACTTCACTATGGATATTGGGCGTAACGATGAGCTGACAGCCCATTCTGGCGAGCGCATCGACCTGTTCAGGTTTCAGTACCGTACCTGCGCCAATCAACGCCTTGTCGCCATACGCATCAACGATGGCGGGAATGCTCTGCTCCCATTGTGGAGAATTCAGCGGGATTTCAACCGCGTCGAACCCGGCGTCAATCACCGCGCCAACATGCGCCAGCGCCTCGTCGGGCGTAATGCCGCGCAAAATGGCGATCAGCGGGAGTTTAGTTTGCCACTGCATGAGCGATGTTCCTTATACCAGCCTGAAATGCCGTGTCGCCCGCCACCGCCGTCACGTCACAACCCATCGCCTGAAAGGCTTGCTGGTAGCGCGCGGTCAGCGATGTTCCGGCGACAAGGGTGATGACTTGTTGATGGGCCACATAGTCGCGCATACTGGCGACCTCTGCGCCAATCAACAAACCAGAGAGAAATTCGCTGACCTGTTCGCGGGGAAGTGTTCCCAGCACATGCGAGGCGCGAACTTCAAAAAGCTGTGGCAATACGGCGGGCGCATTAAGGCCACGCTCAAGACCAGCCGCGAAAGCATCGACAGCGTTTTCCTGCGGCGGCAAACCTGCGCCAATCAATGAGTGATTTAACAGTAAATGATGTAATTCACCGGTCATCACGGTGCGAAAATCGTTAATTTGCTGGCTATCGGCCTGCACCCATTTGCAATGCGTACCGGGCATGACATAAAGAGAGGAAGGAGCGAGAGTGCGCGCGCCGATCAATTGTGTTTCTTCGCCACGCATCACATTGTGGTTATCGTCATGAGAGACGCATAATCCGGGAATAATCCAGATATTGTCGCCAACAGACGTTAATTGTTCGCCAATAGACGAAAAACGGGCAGGAATGGATAAATACGGCGCAACTTTCCAGCCGACATTGCTGCCGACCATTCCTGCCATTACCACTGGCGTATTCTCTTCACGCCAGTCGGTCGTCACTTCTGCTAACACCGCAGCCGGAGATTTTCCATTCAGGCGCGTGACGCCTGCTTCTGATTGCCTGCTGTCCAGGCAGTGGTCGCCCTGATAAAGCCAGGCGCGCAGATTGGTCGATCCCCAGTCAATTGCGATGTAGCGAGCTGTCATGTGATTTCCTTTAACCTTCGTGTCGAGCTGGCGATCATGGTAAGCGCCGCCTGCTCTGCCGCATCGCCGTCCTGATGCCTTATCGCATCGAACAGCGCCTTATGTTCCTGGAGCGTTTGCGGCATGTTGGCCTCATCGCCCATCCAGGTTCGTTCAAAAACCGCCCGCTGCAGCGAACTGATCGCAATGCTCAGTTGTTGTAACACCGGGTTATGCACCGACTGCAGCACCGCCTCGTGGTAGCGAATATCCGCTTCGTTAAACGCTTCGCGGTCCTGATTGTTAGCAATCATCTCGTTCAGCGCCGATTCAATCTGCGCCAGATCGCTGGAGGTCGCGCGCTCTGCTGCCCAACGGGCAATAGCCGGCTCTACCAGGTTTCGCACTTCGCTCATTGCACTGATAAGCCGTGGGTCATAGTCGTTTTCCAGCACCCATTGCAGTACGTCAGTGTCGAGGTAATTCCACTGGTTACGCGGAGCCACAAACGCCCCGCGATAACGTTTCATTTCAATCAGCCGCTTCGCCATCAGCGAACGAAATACCTCACGGATGATGTTGCGCGAGGTTGCAAACTCCTCACAGAGTTCTGCCTCAGCCGGAAGCGGCGAGCCTGGCACGTATTTGCCGTGAACGATCTGTTTACCCAGCGTAATAACGATGCGATCGGTTTTATTGAGAGTCATGGAGAGTCCTTGTGCTCTGTATGTTCTTCTCTACTTTACCCCGATCGATGCATAACGCGGCAATTTTGTAGTACCAGCGTGATGACGTTCGCGTTTGCTGTGCGCATAATGTAGTACAAATTTATATTGTTGTACTACAATTTAGATCACAAAAAGAACAATCCATAAGAAAATGTTCTACGTCGGGCAAAAATCTGAAAAGGGAGATCAGGCGCTAAACAGGAGGGAAAGAAGAGTATGCTTTCAACGGCTTAGCACTCTTGTTTAAAGGATTAATCATGAAATTGAATTTTAAAGGATTTTTTAAGGCTGCCGGTTTGTGTTCTTTGGCATTTGCGTTGACCGGATGTATCACCTGGGGATTGGTTTCCAATACTGCAAGCCGTCCACATGCCGAGCAATGGCGGTCAGACACGATTAAGGGTTTATCGCTGGCTGAAGACAGTAACGGTACGAAAGGTTATGTTTTTGTTGGTGAATCGTTGGACTATCTATTGACCACCGGCGGCGATGAGGTGGTTAACATGCTGAACGATCCGGCAATCCATGGTGAAAGAATCACCGTTTCTGATAACGCGAAATTTATTTTAAGCAGCAGTAATAAGAATTTCTCTGGTGCTATTACGCTCTATTACGACTGGAACAACGAAGAAGATAAGGCACTGGCAACACAATATGGTTTTATTTGTGATACCCGGCGTTGTACATGGATGCTGGACGGTTTGAAAGGCTCAATCCACCAGAAAAATAAAAAAGCGGATTACTCAAACGTGATGGTTTTCCATCAACCCTTTACGGTGGGATTTTATGAGTACAAAGCAACAGATGGCGTCCCGCGCGGCCTCGTTAATGCGCTGCTGCCAGTCACTCTTACGCTGGATATAGTAACGTCACCACTCCAGTTCCTGATTTTATGCACGACCAGAAATTGTTAATCGCTGCGGGCAAACGCATTCATGCCGTTTGCCCGTTCACTGATTAATTCAGCACATACTTCTCAATAGCAAATGCCACGCCATCTTCAAGGTTAGATTTGGTGACAAAGTTCGCCACTTCTTTCACCGAAGGAATAGCGTTATCCATCGCCACACCGACGCCTGCATATTCAATCATTGCGATGTCGTTTTCCTGATCGCCAATCGCCATGATTTCTTCCGGTTTAATACCTAACACGTCGGCCAGTGATTTCACACCCGTACCTTTGTTAACGCGTTTATCGAGGATTTCGAGGAAGTACGGCGCACTTTTCAGCACGGTGTATTTTTCTTTCACTTCCTGCGGAATACGCGCAATGGCCTGGTCGAGGATGGCGGGTTCATCAATCATCATCACTTTCAGGAACTGGGTATTGGGGTCCATTTTCTCCGCTTCGCAGAACACCAGCGGAATGGTGGCAACGAAAGATTCATGCACCGTGTAGTAGCTGATATCTCGGTTGGCGGTGTACAGCGTGGTGCGGTCCAGGGCGTGGAAATGAGAACCGACTTCGCGAGAGAGTTTTTCCAGGAAACGGTAGTCGTCATAGCTGAGAGCGGTTTGCGCCACGGTGCTACCATCAGCGGCCTTCTGTACCAGCGCGCCGTTATAAGTAATGCAGTAGTCGCCCGGCTGTTCCATATGCAGCTCTTTCAGGTAATTGTGAACACCTGCATAAGGGCGACCCGTCGTTAGCACGACATTCACGCCACGGGCGCGAGCTGCGGCAATCGCATTTTTAACGGCGGGTGAAATGGTGTGATCGGGCAGCAGAAGGGTGCCATCCATATCGATAGCAATGAGTTTGATAGCCATGAGTTCCCCAGGTAGATTGGTTCCTGACCCATGCTAACGCGATTCCGCTCAAAAATCAGTACAACACCCGAGGGAAAAGGGGATGCAACGCGCATTGCGTGCTCCCCATTTGCTTAGCGGAAGAGTTTCCCTTTCAGCAGTTCCATACCTGCGGAAAGCAGATCGTTATTGGCTTGTGGTGACACTTCACCTTGCGGTGAGAGTGCATCAATAATCTTCGGCAATTGTTCTGCCAGTAAACTGGAAGCTGTACTGGTATCCACGCCAAGTTTTTGCCCGAGATCGGACACCGCATTTGTGCCGAGCGCCGATTCCACTTGCTCGCCGCTAACTGATTGATTGCTCTGTTGATTACTCAGCCAGGTTGAGAGAATGGCCCCTAAGCCGCCACTTTGCAGTTTTTCCAGCAGCACCTGAATGCCGCCCTGCTCCTCAACCCAGCTCAAAATCGCCTGATATTTCCCCGCATCGCCTTTCAGAAAGGCACCGACAACTTCATCAAAAAGCCCCATGATAATCACCTGTAAAGCGTTACGTGTTGACCCAAAAAGTATAGATCTGCGGGATGATAATTGCGGATTGCAGGAATAAAAAGGGCGGAGATGATCTCCGCCCGGACTGACGACTAAGTCATTTTATCAGCAACAAAAAGCCATTAAATATCGATATTCGCCGCTTTCAGAGCGTTCTCTTCGATAAACGCACGGCGCGGTTCAACGGCGTCGCCCATAAGCGTAGTGAACAACTGGTCGGCAGCAATCGCATCTTTAACGGTAACGCGCAGCATACGACGGCTTTCCGGGTCCATGGTGGTTTCCCACAGCTGTTCCGGGTTCATCTCGCCCAGACCTTTATAACGCTGGATGGAGAGGCCGCGACGGGACTCTTTCACCAGCCAGTCCAGCGCCTGCTCGAAGCTGGCTACCGGCTGACGACGTTCGCCACGTTCGATAAATGCATCTTCTTCCAGCAAGCCACGCAGTTTCTCACCCAGCGTGCAGATACGACGATATTCGCCGCCAGTGATAAATTCGTGATCCAGCGGATAGTCAGTATCCACACCGTGGGTACGCACGCGAACAATCGGCTCGAACAGGTTTTGTTCGGCATTGGTATGGACATCAAACTTCCACTGGCTGCCGTGCTGTTCTTTATCGTTCAGTTCGCTGACCAGCGCGTTCACCCAGCGGGTAACGGTTTGCTCGTCAGAAAGGTCGGTTTCCGTCAGCGTCGGCTGATAGATAAGCTCTTTCAGCATTGCTTTCGGATAACGACGCTCCATGCGGTTGATCATTTTCTGCGTCGCGTTGTACTCAGACACCAGTTTCTCTAACGCTTCGCCAGCCAGCGCCGGTGCACTGGCGTTGGTGTGCAGCGTTGCGCCATCCAGCGCGATAGAGATCTGGTACTGATCCATCGCTTCGTCGTCTTTAATGTACTGTTCCTGCTTACCTTTCTTCACTTTGTACAGCGGCGGCTGAGCGATGTAGACGTGACCACGTTCAACGATTTCCGGCATCTGACGATAGAAGAAGGTCAACAGCAGCGTACGAATGTGCGAGCCGTCGACGTCCGCATCGGTCATGATGATGATGCTGTGATAACGCAGTTTGTCCGGGTTGTACTCGTCACGACCGATACCACAACCAAGCGCGGTGATAAGCGTCGCCACTTCCTGAGAAGAGAGCATCTTATCGAAGCGCGCTTTCTCGACGTTGAGGATTTTACCCTTCAGCGGCAGAATCGCCTGGTTCTTGCGGTTACGCCCCTGCTTCGCAGAGCCGCCCGCGGAGTCCCCTTCCACTAGGTATAGTTCGGAAAGCGCTGGGTCGCGTTCCTGGCAGTCTGCCAGTTTGCCCGGCAGGCCCGCTAAGTCGAGCGCACCTTTACGGCGAGTCATTTCACGCGCGCGACGCGCCGCTTCACGGGCACGGGCAGCATCGATAATTTTGCCAACCACGATTTTCGCGTCGGTTGGGTTTTCCAGCAGGTATTCCGCCAGCAGTTCGTTCATCTGCTGTTCAACCGCCGATTTCACCTCAGAAGAAACCAGTTTGTCTTTGGTCTGTGAGGAGAATTTCGGGTCCGGCACTTTCACGGAAACGACCGCAATCAGGCCTTCACGCGCATCGTCACCGGTGGCGCTGACTTTGGCTTTTTTGCTGTAGCCTTCTTTGTCCATGTAGGCGTTCAGAGTACGGGTCATCGCCGCACGGAAACCTGCCAGGTGAGTACCGCCGTCACGCTGCGGAATGTTGTTGGTAAAGCAGTAGATGTTTTCCTGGAAGCCATCGTTCCACTGCAACGCCACTTCGACGCCAATACCGTCTTTTTCGGTGGAAAAGTAGAAGATATTCGGGTGGATCGGCGTTTTGTTCTTGTTCAGATATTCAACGAACGCCTTGATGCCGCCTTCATAGTGGAAGTGGTCTTCTTTGCCGTCGCGCTTATCGCGCAGACGAATGGAAACGCCGGAGTTGAGGAACGACAACTCACGCAGACGTTTCGCCAGAATTTCATATTCGAACTCGGTCACATTGGTGAAGGTTTCAAGGCTTGGCCAGAAACGCACCATGGTGCCGGTTTTTTCAGTCTCGCCGGTAACCGCCAGCGGGGCCTGCGGTACACCGTGTTCGTAGATCTGACGGTGAATTTTACCCTCGCGCTGGATAACCAGCTCCAGTTTTTGCGACAGGGCGTTTACTACCGAAACACCAACGCCGTGCAGACCGCCGGACACTTTATAGGAGTTATCGTCAAATTTACCGCCTGCGTGCAGAACGGTCATGATCACTTCCGCCGCCGATACGCCCTCTTCCGGGTGAATACCGGTCGGAATGCCGCGCCCGTCATCCTGTACAGAGACAGAGTTATCGGCGTGAATGGTGACGATAATTTCTTTACAGTGACCCGCGAGCGCTTCGTCGATAGCGTTATCTACCACCTCGAATACCATGTGGTGCAGACCGGTGCCGTCATCCGTGTCGCCGATATACATACCCGGGCGCTTACGCACCGCATCCAGCCCTTTCAGGACTTTGATACTGGAGGAGTCATAAGAATTCGACATCAACGTTTCTCGCTCATTTATTCTTGGGTTAATCCGTTATTTTACCCTTTTCCACGGTAAACATCTTCGAATTTTCGTCCGACATGTCTATTACGTGTTCAGCACTGATCGCGCTGACAAAGACCTGTGATTGCGTCGCTTTTAAGCGGCTGGCAAGCAGCCCGCGACGCTCATCATCAAGCTCAGAGGCAAAATCATCTATCAGGTAGAGACACCGCCGCCCGCTTTCACGGGTGAGGAACTCTCCTTGCGCCAGACGTAAGGCGCACATCAACAGCTTAAGCTGTCCACGCGATAAGGTATCTTCCACCGGCGCACCGTCGGCGCGAATGCGTAAGTCCGCTTTATGCGGGCCGTGCGCGGTGTAGGTTAACTGGCGATCGCGTTCAAAATTACGTTCCAGCACCTCAGCGTACTCTGTCTCTTTCTCCCAGCCGCGCTGGAAAGAGAAAGTCAGAGAAAACTCAGGGAGAAATTGCTTACAGGTATCAGCCATATCGGCTGCGATACCGGCGCTATACTCCGCGCGCCAGGTGCTGATTTGCTCCGCCAGCGGGATCAGTTCTTTATCCCACGGGCGTAGCTGTTCGTAACGAGTCACCTGGCGCAGCGCCGCATTGCGCTGCTTGAGCAATCGCTTGAGATTGCTCCAGGCGGTGAAAAATCCGGGTTCGTTGTGAAAGCATCCCCAGTCGAGGAATGCTCTTCTGTATTTGGGGCCGCCATTGAGTAAAGTAAACCCTTCTGGCGTTATCAGCTGCATTGGCATCAGGTGCGCCAGCTCCGCGACTTTATGCCCGTCTGTACCGTCAATACGGACTTTGCTGTCGCCTTGTTTGTCTTTGGTTAAACCAATCGCCGTCTCACGCTCTTCGCCCTGTAATCGTCCGTGGAGAACAAACGCCTCCTGCTCGTGGCGAATGACGCGACCAATCTGCAAACTGCGAAACGCCCGACCGTGGCCGAGCGTATAGATGGCTTCCAGCACGCTGGTTTTGCCACTGCCGTTGGCACCTACCAGAAAGTTAAAGCCGGGAGATAAGGCGAGATCCGCGGTTTCAATGTTGCGGAAATCGCGGATCAACAAGCGGGTGAGGGACATTACAGTCTCATTGGCATGACAACATAAGCCGCGCTCTGGCTGGCCGCATCTTCAATCTGCACGCTGGAAACCGAATCGGTCAGCATCATGCGGACGTTTTCGCATTTCAGTGCGTTCAGAACATCCAGCACATAGCTGACGTTGAAGCCGATTTCCATCTCCGCACCGCTATAGGTAACGTCGAGGATCTCTTCCGCTTCTTCCTGTTCTGGGTTGTTGGCGGTGATTTTCAGCTGGTTTTCGCTGACATACAGACGCACGCCGCGGAATTTCTCGTTAGAGAGAATTGCCGCACGGGCAAACGCCTGCTTGAGCAGATCACAGCCAGCTTCCAGATGCTTGTCCGGGTTCTTCGGCAGAACGCGACGGTAATCCGGGAAGCGACCATCCACCAGTTTCGAGGTGAAGATAAAGTCGCCAACGTGGGCGCGAATGTTGTTGCTGCCAATCTGCACGCGCAGCGGATTGTCGCCGCCGTCGAGCATACGCATCAGTTCAATTACGCCTTTACGCGGCACGATCACCGAATGGCTTGGCAAAGATTGACCAATTGGCATTGAACAGACTGCCAGACGGTGGCCGTCGGTCGCCACGGTGCGCAGTTCTTCACCTTCGGTTTCAAACAGCATACCGTTTAAGTAATAGCGAACGTCCTGATGTGCCATAGAAAACTGGGTCGCTTCAATCAGACGCTTCATCGTCGCCTGCGGCAGGGTAAATTCGACTTCGCTCTGCCAGTCATCGAGGTTCGGGAAATCTGCCGCTGGCAGGGTAGACAGCGAAAAACGGCTACGCCCGGAGCGCACCAGCATCCGCTCACCTTCCAGCTGCACGGCAATTTCCGCGCCTTCAGGCAGACCACGGCAGATATCAAAGAATTTGCGCGCCGGAACGGTCGTCGCCCCTGGTTCGTGCGGCTGAACCAGCGCAACGCGTGCCACCATTTCCATCTCGAGATCAGTACCGGTCAGCGACAACGTACCGTCAGCAACCTGTAACAGCAGATTACCGAGAATCGGTAGCGTAGGACGACCACCTAACGGACCGCTCACCTGTTGTAGCGGTTTTAATAAATGCTCACGTTCTACGGTAAATTTCATAGGTTTACGATGACAATGTTCTGATTAAATTAGAAAAATCTTCTTTGATATCGTGGCTCTCTTCACGCAACTGCTCGATCTTCCGGCAGGCATGAAGCACCGTCGTGTGGTCACGACCACCAAAGGCATCGCCAATCTCCGGCAGACTGTGGTTAGTCAGCTCTTTCGCCAGCGCCATCGCCATCTGGCGCGGACGGGCCACCGAGCGGGATCGACGCTTGGAAAGGAGATCCGCGACTTTGATCTTGTAGTACTCCGCCACCGTCTTCTGAATATTGTCGATGGTGACCAGTTTTTCCTGCAATGCCAGCAAGTCGCGCAGCGCCTCACGCACGAAGTCGATGGTGATCGCCCGTCCGGTAAAGTTGGCGTTGGCAATGACGCGGTTCAGCGCGCCTTCCAACTCACGTACGTTAGATCGTAGACGCTTGGCGATAAAGAACGCCACTTCGCCCGGCAAACGAATGTCGTTTTCGTCGGCCTTTTTCATCAGGATCGCCACGCGGGTTTCCAGCTCTGGCGGTTCGATCGCCACAGTCAGTCCCCAGCCGAAGCGGGATTTCAAACGATCCTCAACGCCGTTGATCTCTTTCGGATAGCGATCGGAGGTGAGAATGATCTGTTGATTACCTTCCAGCAGGGCGTTGAAGGTGTGGAAAAACTCTTCCTGAGATCGTTCTTTATTAGCAAAAAACTGAATATCGTCGATCAGCAGTGCATCTACGGAACGGTAGTAGCGTTTAAACTCTTCGATCGCGTTGTTTTGCAGGGCTTTAACCATGTCCTGAACAAAGCGCTCGGAGTGCATATAAACCACTTTGGCATTCGGCTTGCGCGCCATAATGCCGTTACCCACCGCATGCAGCAGGTGAGTTTTACCCAAACCCGTGCCGCCATAAAGGAACAACGGGTTATAAGCACCGCCAGGGTTATCTGCCACCTGGCGAGCCGCCGCGCGCGCCAGTTGGTTAGATTTACCTTCAACGAAGTTATCAAACGTGTGTTTGACGTTTACGTTAGAACGATAGGTCGGTTCTGCCGGAGCCGGGACGTTATCCCAACCCGAGCGCGTAGAAGGCGCAGCACGTTGCGGCTGCGTTTGCGCCACCTGTGCAGGGGCCGCGACGTTGCTCGTCACTGCCGCTTGTGGCGTTTGCGTCACCGGTTTGGTGCCGACTTCAAAACGCAGCTGTGGGGCATCCGCTCCGCAGAAACTGGTTAGCAGTCCATTGATATTATTAAGGTACTTGTCCCGTACCCAATCGAGGACAAAACGGTTTGGCGCGTACAGGGCCAGCGTGTTATCGCTCAGTTCCGCCTGCAATGGGCGTATCCACATACTGAATTCTGTGGCTGGTAACTCATCCTGCAATCGGGCAAGACACTGCTGCCAAAGCGAAAGTGACACGGCGGACTCCACTCGAACAAAAGTCGATAATGACTAAGGCTGAAACATTCATGATTGTTGACGTACGTCGAAAAGACCCTGCATGAGGGTGACGCACGAACCGCTGTCTGCGGTTATATGCCCGATCAAGATCCTGCAAAACGATCGGGACCGCGGATCATAGCCTAAACTGCGCAAGAGATCTTCTGTTTCTCACAGATTTTCCCGATTTATCCACAGGATGATCCAGAACTCGCTAAGTGTAAACGATCCTGCCGCAGGCCGGTCACGATTTACGCCGCATATTGGAAAATTTAATGACCATAGACAAAAAATGGCTTAATCGATCTAATAAAGATCCAGGACGATCCTTGCGCTTTACCCGTCAGCCCGTATAATCCTCCACCCGGCGCGCCATGCTGGTTTTCACTGGTGTGAGGCCGTACGTTTTCCCCGCGAAAAGGTGCGGAAAAGCGCGGTAAATAAGGAAAGAGAATTGACTCCGGAGTGTACAATTATTACAATCCGGCCTCTTTAATCACCCATGGCTTCGGTGTCCATCGTTTCATTTTTCGGCGGATATCCAATAAAGCCATTGAATTTATTCAAGTTTAGGTAGAAATCGCCATGAAACGCACTTTTCAACCGTCTGTACTGAAGCGCAACCGTTCTCACGGCTTCCGTGCTCGTATGGCTACTAAAAATGGTCGTCAGGTTCTGGCACGTCGTCGTGCTAAAGGCCGCGCTCGTCTGACCGTTTCTAAGTAATAAAGCTAACCCCTGAGTGGTTAAGCTCGCATTTCCCAGGGAGTTACGCTTGTTAACTCCCAGTCAATTCACATTCGTCTTCCAGCAGCCACAACGGGCTGGCACGCCGCAAATTACTATTCTCGGCCGCCTGAATTCGCTGGGGCATCCCCGTATCGGTCTTACAGTCGCCAAGAAAAACGTTCGACGCGCCCATGAACGCAATCGGATTAAACGTCTGACGCGTGAAAGCTTCCGTCTGCGCCAACATGAACTCCCGGCTATGGATTTCGTGGTGGTGGCGAAAAAAGGGGTTGCCGACCTCGATAACCGTGCTCTCTCGGAAGCGTTGGAAAAATTATGGCGCCGCCACTGTCGCCTGGCTCGCGGGTCCTGATAGCCCTCATTCGGGTCTATCAACGCCTGATTAGTCCGCTACTCGGGCCGCATTGTCGTTTCACTCCAACCTGTTCAAGCTACGGAATTGAGGCATTGCGCAGGTTTGGAGTGATAAAAGGCAGTTGGTTGACGGTGAAACGCGTATTAAAATGCCACCCTTTACACCCTGGTGGTGACGATCCCGTCCCGCCCGGACCATTTGATACCAGAGAACACTAACGATGGATTCGCAACGCAATCTTTTAGTCATCGCTTTGCTGTTCGTGTCTTTCATGATCTGGCAAGCCTGGGAGCAGGATAAAAACCCGCAACCTCAGGCCCAACAGACCACGCAGACAACGACCACCGCAGCGGGTAGCGCCGCCGACCAGGGCGTACCGGCCAGTGGCCAGGGGAAACTGATCTCGGTTAAGACCGACGTGCTTGATCTGACCATCAACACCCGTGGTGGTGATGTTGAGCAGGCCCTGCTGCCGGCTTACCCGAAAGAGCTGAACTCTACCCAGCCGTTCCAGCTGCTGGAAACTTCACCGCAGTTTATTTATCAGGCACAGAGCGGTCTGACCGGTCGTGATGGCCCGGATAACCCGGCTAACGGCCCGCGTCCGCTATATAACGTTGAAAAAGACGCTTATGTGCTGGCTGAAGGTCAAAACGAACTGCAGGTGCCGATGACGTATACCGACGCGGCAGGCAACACGTTTACCAAAACGTTTGTCCTGAAACGTGGTGATTACGCTGTCAACGTCAACTACAACGTGCAGAACGCTGGCGAGAAACCGCTGGAAATCTCCACCTTTGGTCAGTTGAAGCAATCCATCACTCTGCCACCGCATCTCGATACCGGAAGCAGCAACTTCGCACTGCACACCTTCCGTGGTGCGGCGTACTCCACGCCTGACGAGAAGTACGAGAAATACAAATTCGATACCATTGCCGATAACGAAAACCTGAACATCTCTTCGAAAGGTGGTTGGGTGGCAATGCTGCAACAGTATTTCGCGACGGCGTGGATCCCGCATAACGACGGTACCAACAACTTCTACACCGCTAATCTGGGTAACGGCATCGCCGCTATCGGCTATAAATCTCAGCCGGTACTGGTTCAGCCTGGTCAGACTGGCGCGATGAACAGCACCCTGTGGGTTGGCCCGGAAATTCAGGACAAAATGGCAGCTGTTGCTCCGCACCTGGATCTGACCGTTGATTACGGTTGGTTGTGGTTCATCTCTCAGCCACTGTTCAAACTGCTGAAATGGATCCATAGCTTTGTGGGTAACTGGGGCTTCTCCATTATCATCATCACCTTTATCGTTCGTGGCATCATGTACCCGCTGACCAAAGCGCAGTACACCTCCATGGCGAAGATGCGTATGCTGCAGCCGAAGATTCAGGCAATGCGTGAGCGTCTGGGCGATGACAAACAGCGCATAAGCCAGGAAATGATGGCGCTGTACAAAGCTGAGAAGGTTAACCCGCTGGGCGGCTGCTTCCCGCTGCTGATCCAGATGCCAATCTTCCTGGCGTTGTACTACATGCTGATGGGTTCCGTTGAACTACGTCAGGCACCGTTTGCACTGTGGATCCACGACCTGTCTGCACAGGACCCGTACTACATCCTGCCGATCCTGATGGGCGTAACGATGTTCTTCATTCAGAAGATGTCGCCGACCACTGTGACCGACCCGATGCAGCAGAAGATCATGACCTTTATGCCGGTCATCTTCACTGTGTTCTTCCTGTGGTTCCCGTCAGGTCTGGTGCTGTACTATATCGTCAGCAACCTGGTAACCATTATTCAGCAGCAGCTGATTTACCGTGGTCTGGAAAAACGTGGCTTGCATAGCCGCGAGAAGAAAAAATCCTGATTCGGTGAGTTTTCGCTAAAATAAGGGCGGTCAGTTGACCGCCTTTTTTCTTTTCGTAGGGCGGATAAGCACCACACATCCGCCACACAAAGCAACAGGAACATCATGAGCGATAATGACACTATCGTAGCCCAGGCCACGCCTCCGGGACGTGGCGGCGTTGGCATCCTGCGCATCTCCGGCCTCAAAGCCCGTGAAGTTGCCGAAACCGTGCTGGGTAAACTGCCTAAGCCACGCTACGCCGATTATCTTCCGTTTAAAGACGCCGATGGCAGCGTGCTCGATCAGGGGATTGCGCTATGGTTCCCTGGCCCGAACTCGTTCACCGGCGAAGATGTGCTGGAACTGCAAGGTCATGGCGGTCCGGTGATCCTCGACCTGCTGTTAAAACGCATTCTGACCATTCCCGGCCTGCGGATTGCCCGCCCTGGTGAGTTTTCCGAACGCGCATTTCTGAACGATAAACTCGACTTAGCCCAGGCCGAGGCGATTGCGGATCTTATCGACGCCAGCTCGGAACAGGCGGCCCGTTCGGCGCTAAACTCGCTGCAAGGCGCGTTCTCCGCACGGGTCAACCATCTGGTGGAAGCCCTCACCCACTTGCGCATTTACGTCGAAGCGGCAATTGATTTCCCGGATGAAGAGATCGATTTCCTCTCCGACGGCAAAATTGAAGCCCAGCTCAATGACGTAATTGCCGATCTCGACGCGGTACGCGCCGAAGCTCGTCAGGGTAGTTTGTTGCGCGAAGGGATGAAAGTGGTGATTGCCGGACGTCCTAACGCCGGTAAATCGAGCCTGCTGAACGCGCTGGCGGGCCGTGAAGCAGCAATCGTAACCGATATCGCCGGAACCACGCGTGACGTGCTGCGTGAGCATATCCACATTGACGGAATGCCGTTGCATATCATCGATACCGCCGGGCTACGTGAAGCCAGTGACGAAGTTGAACGTATTGGTATCGAGCGCGCATGGCAGGAAATTGAACAGGCAGACCGCGTGCTGTTTATGGTCGATGGCACCACGACAGACGCCGTTGATCCGGCAGAGATCTGGCCGGAATTTATCGCCCGTCTGCCAGCGAAACTGCCGATCACCGTGGTGCGCAATAAAGCCGATATCACCGGCGAAACGTTGGGGATGAGCGAAGTGAACGGTCACGCGTTAATTCGTCTTTCGGCGCGGACTGGCGAAGGCGTGGATGTGCTGCGTAACCATCTCAAACAGAGCATGGGCTTTGACACTAATATGGAAGGCGGCTTCCTGGCGCGTCGTCGTCACCTACAGGCGCTGGAACAGGCGGCAGAGCATTTGCAGCAAGGTAAAGCGCAACTGTTAGGTGCCTGGGCGGGTGAACTGCTGGCGGAAGAGTTGCGCCTGGCGCAGCAGAACTTAAGCGAGATCACCGGGGAGTTTACTTCAGACGACCTACTGGGGCGGATTTTCTCCAGCTTCTGTATCGGTAAGTAACCGCGCTTGCGAAGCCGCATTCTGACTGTCAGATGCGGCTTCGCTTCATTGTTAGCACTCCTGTTATTCCTCAACCCTTTTTTAAACATTAAAATTCTTACGTAATTTATAATCTTTAAAATAGATATTTAATATTGCGTCCCGAACGATTGTGATTCGATTCACATTTAAACAATTTCAGAATAGACAAATTTCTTGAGTATTATACTGTAGCCTCGTGTCTTTCGAGGATAAGTGCATTATGAATATCTTACATATATGTGTGACCTCAAAATGGTTTAATATTGACAACAAGATTGTCGATCACCGCCCTTGATTTGCCCTTCTGTAGCCATCACCAGAGCCAAACCGATTAGATTCAATGTGATCGATTAGTTTGCTATATCTTAATTTTGCCTTTTACAAAGGCCATCTCTCGTTTATTTACTTGTTTTAGTAAATGATGGTGCTTGCATATATATCTGGCGAATTAATGGATATTGCAAATGTAATATTCACAGGGATCACTGTAATTAAAATAAATGAAGGATTATGTAATGGAAAACTTTAAACATCTCCCTGAACCGTTCCGCATTCGTGTTATTGAGCCAGTAAAACGTACCACTCGCGCTTATCGTGAAGAGGCAATTATTAAATCCGGTATGAACCCGTTCCTGCTGGATAGCGAAGATGTGTTTATCGATTTACTGACCGACAGCGGCACCGGGGCGGTGACGCAGAGTATGCAGGCCGCGATGATGCGTGGCGACGAAGCCTACAGCGGCAGCCGCAGCTACTACGCGTTAGCCGAGTCAGTGAAAAATATCTTTGGTTATCAATACACTATTCCGACTCACCAGGGCCGTGGTGCAGAGCAAATCTATATTCCGGTACTGATTAAAAAACGCGAGCAGGAAAAAGGCCTGGATCGCAGCAAAATGGTGGCGTTCTCTAACTATTTCTTTGATACCACGCAGGGCCATAGCCAGATTAACGGCTGTACCGTGCGTAACGTCTATATCAAAGAAGCCTTCGATACTGGCGTGCGTTACGACTTTAAAGGCAACTTTGACCTTGAGGGATTAGAACGCGGTATTGAAGAAGTTGGCCCGAATAACGTGCCGTATATTGTTGCAACCATCACCAGTAACTCCGCAGGTGGTCAGCCGGTTTCACTGGCAAACTTAAAAGCGATGTACAGCATCGCGAAGAAATACGATATTCCGGTGGTCATGGACTCCGCACGCTTTGCCGAAAACGCCTATTTCATCAAGCAGCGTGAAGCAGAATACAAAGACTGGACCATCGAGCAGATCACCCGCGAAACCTACAAATATGCCGATATGCTGGCGATGTCCGCCAAGAAAGATGCGATGGTGCCGATGGGCGGCCTGCTGTGCATGAAAGACAACAGCTTCTTTGATGTGTATACCGAATGCAGAACCCTTTGCGTGGTGCAGGAAGGCTTCCCGACATATGGCGGCCTGGAAGGCGGCGCTATGGAGCGTCTGGCGGTAGGTCTGTATGACGGCATGAATCTGGACTGGCTGGCTTATCGTATCGCGCAGGTGCAGTATCTGGTCGATGGTCTGGAAGAGATTGGCGTTGTCTGTCAGCAGGCGGGCGGTCACGCGGCATTCGTTGATGCAGGTAAACTGTTGCCGCATATCCCGGCAGATCAGTTCCCGGCACAGGCGCTGGCCTGCGAGCTGTATAAAGTCGCCGGTATCCGTGCGGTAGAAATTGGCTCTTTCCTGTTAGGCCGCGATCCGAAAACCGGTAAACAACTGCCATGCCCGGCTGAACTGCTGCGTTTAACCATTCCGCGCGCAACATATACTCAAACACATATGGACTTCATTATTGAAGCCTTTAAACATGTGAAAGAGAACGCGGCGAATATTAAAGGGTTAACCTTTACCTACGAACCGAAAGTATTGCGTCACTTCACCGCAAAACTGAAAGAAGTTTAATTAAAACACTCAGAGTGGCTATAAGGATGTTAGCCACTCTATTACCCTACATCCTCAATAACAAAAATAGCCTTCCTCTAAAGGTGGCATCATGACTGATCAATCAGAAAAAAAACACTCTGCATTTTGGGGTGTTATGGTTATAGCCGGTACAGTAATTGGCGGTGGGATGTTTGCTTTACCTGTTGACCTTGCCGGAGCCTGGTTTTTTTGGGGCGCTTTTATTCTTATTATCGCCTGGTTTTCAATGTTACATTCAGGGCTATTATTATTAGAAGCAAACTTAAATTATCCCGTCGGTTCCAGTTTTAACACCATCACCAAAGATTTAATCGGTAACACCTGGAACATAATCAGCGGTATTACCGTTGCCTTCGTTCTCTATATCCTCACTTATGCCTATATCTCTGCTAATGGTGCGATCATTAGTGAAACGATATCAATGAATTTGGGCTATCACGCTAATCCACGTATTGTCGGGATCTGCACTGCCATTTTCGTTGCCAGCGTATTGTGGATAAGTTCATTAGCCGCCAGTCGTATTACCTCATTGTTCCTTGGGCTGAAGATTATCTCCTTTGTAATTGTTTTTGGTTCTTTCTTCTTCCAGGTCGATTACTCCATTCTGCGCGATTCCACCAGCACCACTGCGGGGACGTCTTACTTCCCGTATATCTTTATGGCTTTGCCGGTGTGTCTGGCGTCATTTGGTTTCCACGGCAATATTCCCAGCCTGATTATTTGCTATGGCAAACGCAAAGATAAGCTCATCAAAAGCGTGGTCTTCGGTTCGCTGCTGGCGCTGGTGATTTATCTCTTCTGGCTCTATTGCACGATGGGGAATATCCCGCGAGAAAGCTTTAAGGCGATAATCTCCTCAGGCGGCAACGTTGATTCGCTGGTGAAATCGTTCCTCGGCACCAAACAGCACGGCATTATCGAATTTTGCCTGCTGGTGTTCTCTAACTTAGCTGTTGCCAGCTCGTTTTTTGGTGTCACGCTGGGATTGTTCGATTATCTGGCGGATCTGTTTAAGATTGATAACTCCCACGCCGGGCGTTTCAAAACCGTGCTGTTAACCTTCCTGCCACCCGCGTTGTTGTATCTGATCTTCCCGAACGGCTTTATTTACGGGATCGGCGGTGCCGGACTGTGCGCCACCATCTGGGCGGTAATAATTCCTGCTGTACTGGCAATCAAAGCCCGCAAGAAGTTTCCCAATCAGATGTTCACGGTCTGGGGCGGCAATCTTATTCCGGCGATTGTCATTCTCTTTGGCATAACCGTAATTTTATGCTGGTTCGGTAACGTCTTTAACGTGTTACCTAAATTTGGCTAAATCTTTCAGGAAGCCAGCCATTCGCTGGCTTCTTGCCTGTCAGGAAATCTCTTTTGTCCAAATGGCAACTCGCCTGATTATCCTTCACCACGTATGCTTTGCGTCACCTTACTATCAGGACGCTTTAGCCCATGTCCCGCTTTTTGATTTGTAGTTTTGCCCTGGTTTTACTTTATCCCGCAGGGATTGATATGTACCTCGTTGGTTTACCGCGCATCGCCGCCGATCTCAATGCCAGCGAAGCGCAGTTGCATATTGCGTTCTCCGTTTATCTGGCGGGGATGGCGGCTGCGATGTTATTTGCCGGTAAAGTGGCCGATCGTTCAGGGAGAAAGCCTGTCGCCATACCCGGCGCGGCGCTATTTATTATCGCCTCGGTGTTCTGTTCACTGGCTGAAACCAGCGCGTTATTTCTTGCAGGGCGATTTCTACAGGGACTGGGCGCGGGCTGTTGTTACGTAGTGGCGTTCGCCATTTTGCGCGACACGCTGGATGATCGACGTCGGGCTAAAGTGCTGTCGTTACTCAACGGCATTACCTGCATCATTCCGGTGTTAGCGCCGGTGCTCGGACACCTGATTATGCTTAAATTCCCTTGGCAGAGTCTGTTCTGGACGATGGCAACGATGGGCATCGCGGTACTGATGTTGTCTTTGTTTATTTTAAAAGAAACGCGCCCTGCGGCCCCCGCAGCTTCGGACAAACCACGAGAAAATAGCGAGTCACTGCTTAACCGGTTTTTCCTCAGCCGTGTTGTTATCACCACCCTCAGCGTTTCGGTGATCCTCACCTTCGTCAACACGTCGCCAGTATTGCTGATGGAAATCATGGGTTTTGAGCGCGGAGAATACGCCACCATTATGGCGTTGACCGCTGGCGTCAGCATGACCGTTTCATTCTCCACGCCGTTTGCGCTGGGAATTTTTAAGCCACGTACGTTGATGATCACCTCACAGGTGTTATTCCTGGCGGCGGGGATCACCCTTGCCGTTTCACCTTCCCATGCGGTTTCGCTGTTTGGTATCACGCTGATTTGCGCCGGTTTCTCGGTAGGTTTTGGCGTAGCGATGAGTCAGGCGTTGGGGCCGTTTTCATTACGCGCGGGCGTAGCCAGCTCGACCTTAGGTATTGCGCAAGTTTGCGGTTCGTCACTGTGGATTTGGCTGGCGGCGGTGGTTGGTATCGGTGCATGGAATATGCTGATCGGGATTCTGATTGCCTGTAGCATAGTGAGCCTGTTGCTGATTATGTTCGTCGCGCCTGGACGCCCGGTTGCCGCTCATGAAGAAATCCATCACAACGCTTGATCTCAATCTGCTGCTCTGTCTGCAACTGCTGATGCAGGAGCGCAGCGTGACCAAAGCGGCGAAGCGGATGAACGTGACCCCTTCGTCGGTGAGTAAGTCGCTGGCAAAGTTAAGAGCGTGGTTTGACGACCCGCTCTTTGTGAACTCACCGCTGGGGCTGTCGCCCACACCGCTAATGGTCAGCATGGAGCAAAATCTGGCGGAGTGGATGCAAATGAGCAATCAGTTGCTGGACAAACCACTCCACGAAACGCCGCGCGGTCTTAAGTTCGAACTGGCGGCGGAATCGCCGCTGATGATGATCATGCTTAATGCGCTGTCGAAACGGATCTACCAACGATACCCGCAGGCGACCATCAAATTACGTAACTGGGATTACGATTCCTTAGATGCCATTACTCGTGGTGAAGTGGATATTGGTTTTTCCGGTCGCGAAAGTCATCCCCGTTCGCGGGAGCTGTTAAGCTCGCTACCGTTATCCATTGATTATGAAGTGCTGTTTAGTGATGTGCCCTGCGTCTGGTTACGCAAAGATCATCCGGCACTGCATGAAGCATGGAATCTGGACACCTTTTTACGTTATCCGCATATCAGCATTTGCTGGGAACAGAGCGATACCTGGGCGCTGGACAATGTGTTACAGGAGCTGGGGCGCGAACGCACGATTGCTATGAGCCTGCCGGAATTCGAGCAGTCACTGTTTATGGCAGCACAGCCCGACAATCTGCTACTGGCGACCGCGCCGCGCTACTGCCAGTACTACAATCAACTCCACCAACTGCCGTTGGTTGCTCTTCCTCTCCCGTTTGATGAAAGCCAGCAAAAAAAGCTGGAAGTCCCTTTTACCCTTCTGTGGCATAAACGGAACAGCCGTAATCCGAAGATCGTCTGGTTACGGGAAACCATTAAAAATCTTTACGCGTCGATGGCATAACCGAATCGTATGAAACGCGACCCAATTTCACAATGAAATGTAAAAAAGTTGTAATAAATTTATCTGAATCGAACTTTTAGCCGCTTTAGTCTGTCCATCATTCCAGTAAATGATTACTCTTGTATTCATAATGGACCATTAAGCATGGAGCGAAAAATGGCGACTCACTTTGCCCGAGGGATTTTAACGGAAGGACATCTGATTTCTGTTCGTCTCCCCTCCCAGTGTCATCAAGAAGCCCGAAACATTCCCCCTCATCGTCAAAGCCGTTTTCTGGCGTCCAGAGGTTTACTCGCAGAACTGATGTTCATGCTGTATGGCATTGGCGAATTGCCGGAAATCGTCACCCTGCCGAAAGGAAAACCGGTTTTCAGCGATAAAAATTTGCCTTCGTTTTCTATTTCCTATGCCGGGAATATGGTCGGCGTGGCGTTAACAACCGAAGGTGAATGTGGCCTCGATATGGAACTACAGCGTGCGACACGCGGGTTTCATAGCCCACACGCGCCCGATAACCACACCTTTTCCAGCAATGAATCGCTATGGATCAGTAAACAAAACGATCCTAACGAAGCGCGGGCGCAGCTCATCACGCTGCGCCGGAGCGTGCTAAAACTAACCGGTGATGTTTTGAATGACGATCCGCGCGATCTGCAACTACTGCCCATTGCCGGACGCCTGAAATGTGCTCATGTAAATCATGTAGAAGCGTTATGCGACGCGGAGGACGTGCTGGTGTGGTCCGTGGCGGTCACGCCCACGATTGAAAAGCTCAGTGTCTGGGAGTTAGATGGCAAACACGGCTGGAAAAGCCTGCCCGATATTCACAGCCGCGCCAACAATCCTACCAGCCGGATGATGCGTTTTGCCCAGCTCTCTACCGTGAAGGCTTTTTCGCCAAATTGATAGACAACCACAGGAGTCATCATGTCTGAAAAATTGCAGGTGGTTACGTTACTGGGGAGCCTGCGCAAAGGCTCATTTAATGGCATGGTTGCACGTACCCTGCCGAAAATTGCTCCGGCGAGTATGGAAGTCAATGCGTTGCCTTCCATTGCCGACATTCCCCTGTATGACGCTGACGTACAGCAGGAAGACGGTTTTCCAGCAACGGTTGAAGCTCTGGCGGAACAGATCCGTCAGGCTGACGGTGTGGTGATCGTCACGCCGGAATATAACTACTCGGTACCGGGTGGGCTGAAAAATGCCATCGACTGGCTTTCCCGCCTGCCGGATCAACCGCTGGCTGGTAAACCGGTATTGATTCAGACCAGCTCAATGGGCGTGATTGGCGGCGCGCGCTGTCAGTATCACCTGCGCCAGATTCTGGTTTTCCTCGATGCAATGGTGATGAACAAGCCAGAATTTATGGGCGGCGTGATTCAGAACAAAGTTGATCCGCAAACCGGGGAAGTGATTGATCAGGGTACGCTGGACCACCTGACCGGGCAATTGACCGCATTTGGTGAGTTTATTCAGCGAGTTAAGATCTAAATAAAAACCCGCCAGCAATCATGCATGGCGGGTTTTTAACGCGCTATCGATTTTAGTGAGCGTCGATAAAGACAATCTTCAGGATAAACAGCAGCGCAACGATGATTACGCACGGGCTAAGGTCACGCAGACGTCCGGTACCAATCTTCATCACGCAGTAGGAGATAAAGCCCAGCGCGATACCTTCAGTAATCGAGAAGCTGAACGGCATCATCACAGCGGTAATAAACGCCGGAACAGATTCAGTAAGATCCTGCCAGTTCACGCGAGCAAGACTTGAGGTCATCAACACGCCAACGTAAATCAGCGCACCAGCTGCAGCGTAGCCTGGCACCATCCCCGCCAGCGGCGACAGGAAGATAACCAGCAGGAACAGCAGACCAACAACCACTGCCGTCAGACCGGTACGACCGCCAACGGAAACGCCGGAAGAAGATTCAATATACGCCGTAACAGAAGAAGTACCGATAAACGAACCGGTCACCGAAGAGATACTGTCGACATACAGCGCCTGCTTCATGCGCGGGAATTTACCTTTCTCATCAGCCAGACCTGCTTTATCGGTCACGCCAATCAGCGTACCGGAGGAGTCAAACAAGTTGACCAGCATGAAAGAGAAAATCACCCCTGCCAGCCCAAGGTTAAACGACCCGGCTAAATCTACATGACCCACGACACTCATTACGCTCGGCGGCGCAGAAACGATGCCATTATAGTGGACATCACCCAGCATCCAGCCCAGCAGCGTTGTCACCACGATGGAAACCAGCACCGCCGCGTGAATATTGCGCGAGGCCAGAATGGCGATGATGAAGAAGCCGAGGATCCCCAGCAGCACGCTGTGAGAAGTCAGATTACCGATGCTCACCAGCGTTTCCGGGTTAGCGACAATCACACCTGCGTTTTTCAGCCCCATCATGCCAATAAACAGACCGATACCACTGGTGATGCCCACACGTAGACTTACCGGGATGTTGGCTATCATCCAGTAGCGAACGCGGAAAATCGTCAGTAACAGCAGACCAATCGCGCCCCAGAAGATTGCGCCCATCCCGACTTGCCACGGCAAGCCCATCGCCTGTACAACGACAAAAGCGAAGAACGCATTCAGGCCCATTGCCGGTGCCAGTGCAACTGGCAGGTTAGCAAACAGCCCCATCATAATACTGCCGAATGCAGCAATCAGACAGGTCGTGACGAAGACGGCGCTGGTATCCATGCCAGCAACGCCAAGAATTTGCGGGTTAACAAAAACGATGTAAACCATCGTCAGGAAGGTGGTAAAACCGGCGATCACTTCGGTCCGTGCCGTCGTGCCATGTTCGCGCAGTTTAAACACGCGTTCCAGCATCCCCTGGCCAGAAGCCTGGGTTGTGTGTTGTTGACTCATTATCTATTTCCGAACAAGGAGGGAAAATCCGTCGCTATCGTATACCAAAATGAGACAATATGGACGGCTGAAGATAACTTTTTTTCATTGTATTTGCTTATACGGCAACGATTGCGTCATGCGAATTGGCATGACGAAAACGTTAAACTAACGATAAAGGAAAGACATGTCCCAGATAGAAGCGGTATTTTTCGACTGCGACGGTACGCTGGTCGATAGCGAGGTCATTTGCTCTCGCGCCTATGTCACGATGTTCAGGGAATTTGGCATTCACGTTGACCTGGAAGAGATTTTTACCCGTTTTAAAGGCGTAAAACTCTACGAAATCATCAACATCATCAGTAAAGAACAGGGCGTGACGATGATCCAGGCCGATGCCGAGCACGTTTACCGTGCGGAAGTGGCGCGCCTGTTTGATAGCGAGCTTGAGGTGATTGCAGGAGCGAACGAATTGCTGGCTAGTGTGAAAGTGCCGATGTGCGTCGTCTCTAACGGCCCGGTCAGCAAGATGCAGCATTCGCTTGGTAAGCTCAACATGCTGCACTACTTCCCGGAAAAACTGTTCAGCGGCTATGATATCCAGCGTTGGAAGCCCGATCCGGCATTAATGTTCCATGCGGCAAAAGCGATGAATGTGAACGTTGAAAACTGCATTCTGGTCGATGACTCCAGTGCCGGTGCGCAATCAGGGATAGATGCCGGAATGGAAGTGTTTTACTTCTGCGCTGACCCGCACAATAAACCGATCGTTCACCCGAAAGTCACCACCTTTACCCATCTTTCGCAATTACCGGAACTGTGGAAGGCGCGTGGTTGGGATATTACGGCATAGTTATTCACACTCCCTTCACTTACTCCACTTAAATTGGCACGCAAAGGTAAGTAAAGGGAGTTTGATATGTCTGTTTCACGTCGGGTAATTCATCACGGACTGTATTTTGCGGTTTTAGGGCCGTTAATTGGTGTTCTGTTTCTTGTCCTCTACATATTCTTCGCAAAAGAACCGCTGGTTCTTTGGGTGATAATACATCCAATTTTTCTCTTATTGTCGATAACTACGGGAGCTATTCCTGCGTTGTTAACCGGTGTAATGGTTGCCTGTCTGCCGGAAAAGATCGGGTCACAGAAACGTTATCGTTGTCTGGCTGGTGGCATAGGTGGAGTTGTTATCACCGAGATCTATTGCGCTGTTATCATACATATTAAGGTCATGGCTTCCTCAGTGTTGTTTGAAAACATTCTTTCTGGTGACAGTCTCGTTGTCCGCATCATTCCTGCATTGCTGGCAGGTGTGGTGATGAGCAGAATCATTACACGTCTACCCGGACTGGATATTTCATGTCCTGAAACAGACTCTTTAAGTTAAGCGGGATGTTTTATCTTTTGGCTACTCAAAAGCAGACAGGATGTTTCTATGACTCAAAATATCAGGCCGTTACCCCTATTCAAATATCATCCCAAGCCACTGGAAACAGGCGCATTTGAACAGGATAAAACCGTAGAGTGCGATTGCTGTGAACAACAGACGTCAGTTTATTACTCGGGTCCCTTTTATTGCGTTGATGAAGTTGAACATCTCTGTCCGTGGTGTATTGCGAACGGTTCTGCTGCTGAAAAGTTTGCAGGTAGTTTTCAGGATGATGCCAGCATCGAAGGTGTTGAATTTGAGTATGATGAAGAGGACGATTTTGCCGGTATTAAGAACACATATCCTGATGAAATGCTGAAAGAGTTGGTTGAACGCACGCCAGGTTATCATGGATGGCAACAGGAATTCTGGCTCGCGCATTGTGGCGATTTCTGTGCTTTTATCGGCTATGTGGGCTGGAATGATATAAAAGATCGCCTCGATGAATTTGCCAACCTTGAAGAAGATTGTGAGAATTTCGGTATTAGAAATTCTGATCTAGCTAAATGCCTGCAAAAGGGTGGTGATTGTCAGGGTTATCTCTTCCGCTGTCTCCACTGCGGCAAGCTGAGACTGTGGGGCGATTTTTCATAGTTATTTATATGATGAGAACAGGCCGGCGCGTAATTCACACATCCGGCCTTATTTTTAAGCTTAACCGAGCGCTAATTCTGCGGCAGCGGCTTTATCAGCGATTACCATCAGCGAAGGATGCAGCTGCAACACGGAAGCAGGAACATCTTCGGTAACCGGACCTTGCAGAACATTTTTCAGTGCCTGCGCTTTACCCGCGCCACTGACAATTATCAGCAAGTTTTTCGCCGCCATGATGCTTTTCGGCCCCATCGTCACGTAGCTGTCAGGCACTAATGAAAAGTCGCCACCCAACTCGCCATGCGCCACAATATCAACCATCTCTCCCTGGATCGGGAACTCCACGGTTTGCTCATGGAAATGGGTCGTATTTGGCAAATTGCCACAAAAATGACCATCTACACCTAATCCCAACACCACCAAATCCAGGCCACCTTCACGCGCCAGTTTCTGATCATGCTCGCGGTAGTTATCAATAGTGAGCTTCTGGATATTCTCTTCTTTGATCCCTGCAGGGGTGAAAAACAGATTACGCAGATTGGTAATCGTTACGCCTTCCCCTTCTTTGCCACGAAATGGAATTTCATCGAAATTGTAGAAATAGCAGTTATCGTACCAGGGCTTACCTTTAACCAGAGTGATGAGATATTCGTACATGCCTTTGGGCGTGCTACCGGCGGTAATTGCCAGGTTAACGCGACGCATCTTTGACATATAACCAAGCAGATGATGTGCGGCGACACGGCTCATTTCCTGGTAATCTTCGGTAATGATCAATTTCATCTTAATGCCTTATTTTATTTAAATAATTTCTGTACAAAGGCTGCATAGGCTGGTCGCCAGACATCCATTTCATGGTTCAGACCGGGATATTCCTGGTAATCAAACTTTATTTTTTTCTGCTCAAGCTCAGTTTTCAGCCCGGCGATATCCTTGCCGGTTACGACATCTTTATCGCCCACGACCACAGTAAAATTACGTAGTTGCTGGTTAATAGCTGCCGGATCGTTCAGCCGGGCAGCGACCCCTTCATCTGGTACGGTCGTCGTGGTAACACCACTGAATGTGGCCAGCCAGCCAAAGCTTTCCAGATGATTAATTCCCGATACCAGTGCCTGATACCCACCTTGTGAAAGCCCTGCCAGTGCGCGACCATCGGCATCTTTACGGACATTAAAACGCTTGCTAATCAGCGGGATAATATCGTTCATCAGTTCGCGATCTGCCGCTTTAGCATTTAACGGATAAAAGACTTTACGTCTCTCCTGAGGAACGAAATCTTCGGGAATAATGCCCTTCGCATCGGTTTCGGTATCCGGGATCACCACCAGCATCGGTTTAATTTTCCCTTCAGCCAGCAGGTTATCCATGATTTGCGGGATACGCCCCTGATCAATAGCGGAACGTCCGGTATCACCAAAGCCGTGATAGAAATAGAGCACTGGCAAAGGCTCGCCTATGCCGGTGTATCCTGGCGGGGTCCAGACATACATCTGACGTTCGGATTGCAATGCGTTGGAGTGGTAAGTTATGGCGATCAAATCACCATGCACAACAGAACGTGTATCCAGATAACTGCCCGGTACCAGAATCATACTGGAGTTAACCTGACGCTGAGGCTTAGTCATTGCCGTGCCTGTATCAATGCTGCGTACACCATCAACATTGAAAAAATACTCGTACAGATTGCCTTTCAGGACAGGCGTGCGCCACGACCAGACTCCCGCTTCATCTTTGGTCATCGGGTGAATATTGTCCGGAACCGGAACACCCACCACTACGGAGACATTTTTTGCCCCAGGGGCAAAGTAGCGAAAGGTCACGCTGTTATCGGTATTGACCTGAGTCACATACTGTTTCACCGGAATAGTGGGTGCCGGGCTGGCTGGCATATCCGCTGCTATGGCCCATTGAGCAGAAATACCGCTGGCAATAGCCAGCGTTAAAGCAGCAATTTTTATATTCATCGTAATATTCCTTTTATTAAGTTCCATTACCACCAGATTTCAGCCTGGGCACCGACAGCAAACTGGTCGTCTTTATTGTCTTCAAAGGTGAAGCCATCCAGTTCGTTTTCCAGAGCTTTGATATATGTAGCGTAGAAACGAATTTCCGGGCGCGAGGTCAACATACTGGTATTGACTTTAAAGGTATGGAAGAGCGTGGTTTTATAACCAGACTCATTATATTTATTGCTATTCGCATCTTTGTTTTGCTGGGTGAAATAGCCCAGTTCAACACCTGTCTGGTTATATTGGTCCCAAATATAGGCCGGGCGAACAACCGCACGAATAGATTCGAAATCAGAATGTGCGCCTGTTTCGTAGCTATAAATATCGTTACCGAAGGAGTAAACAATCGCGTTAGCCACAATGAAATGATCGCCGATATAAGCTTCGCCCTGCGAAGTCAGACGAACTGCAGTTCCGCCTGTGTGATCACCATAATAACGACCATTAAAGGTAGTAAATGGACTTGCACCAGCATAACGACCAAAGTTACTGGCGATAGAGTTATTCGCAACCAGGAAGGAGAATTCGTTGAAGCCACCCTTATCAAATTTCTGCGTTAAAGATGTACCAAACATCCAGGTATCTTTCCAGTCATAATACCCGTTATTATCCTGATTATCTTTTTCCGATGCGCTTTCATTTGCTGAGACATAACGACCGCTCACCATTAAGGTGGCTTTATCCCATAACGGGATATCTTTATAGCGTAAATCAATGGTATTGGTATTAATCTGCTGTTTGTTTTGCAGGCTGCGATCGTAATCATCGACATCTTCACGAACCAGCGCGATATCAATTTTACCCGGACCGACTTTCCAGTTTTCCAGACCTACACCTGCGGCAGCATCGGTACGCTGCGTTTTCCAGTCAAGCATCTGGATTTCAATTTTCGGCGCACCGTGTTTACCCACCCAGAAATCAGCCTCTGGCGCAAAGGGCAGGAAACCTTTGGTGGTAACGTACATATCAGAGAACTGCATAAAGTTCTCGCCACCGGCGTTATCGCCAAACCAGCCAGTAGAGTACTGCTGACCCACGTTACCATCCATCATCACGATGGCATCAACCCGTTTGCCGTTTTCGTTGTAGACACGTTGTTTTAACTGCAAATCAAACCAGCCGGAGTATTCGTTACCAAAGCGGCCCAGAGAACCAATTGCCCATGATTTAGGTGAACCATGGGAGGCTGTGCCCCAACCAGAACGGTAGTAGCCGTTGTAACTAAAGCCGATTTCATCTTTCACAAATTTACTGAAATCTTTCAGAGTCATGGAAGAATAAATCGAGCCTGTCTCACTGGCATTTTTCTCTTCATTTTTAACCAGTACAGCATCAGGCTTTGCGGCACGACTGGTCGGGAATGGATTGGCGGCATACCCTTGATCATTCGCACTTACGCTACGATTCACCGTCGCTGGCGTATACTTTTTCTTCTCTTCATCTTTATATTTTTTCAGTTCGCTTTGCGTTTCTCTTAACGCCTTTTCTAATAGCTCAAGGCGTTGTTCCACGGTTAATGATTCAGCCAATGATTGTGCGGAAAAGGCTAACGGTGCCATTAATAAAATGGCAGAGGTAATAATATTTCGTCTAAACATAATATCCCTTTATGGTGCAAAGAAAGAATTAACGCATCGCATCCAGACTGTTCTGAATGCGACGATATTTAAGGTGCTTTATTGGTTATTTTTTTAATGATAGCCCCCGAGTTTTGATCACTTCTGCATACCATCCGAAGCTTTTCTTGCGCGTTCTTGTGAGGCTTCCTTCACCATTATCATCACGATCCACATAAATAAAGCCGTAGCGCTTAGACATTTGTGAATGAGATGCACTGACTAAATCAATTGGCCCCCAACTGGTGTACCCCATAATATCCACACCATCGGCAATCGCTTCATTTACCTGTACCAGGTGATCATTTAAATAGGCAATTCGATAATCGTCCTGTATCGAACCATCCACTTCAACGCTGTCTTTTGCGCCTAATCCGTTCTCGACAATAAATAACGGTTTTTGATAACGATCCCAAAGCGTATTTAACAGAATCCGTAATCCAACCGGATCAATTTGCCACCCCCACTCTGAACTTTTCAGATGCGGATTTGGGATCATATTCAGTATGTTGCCCTGCGCATTTTTATTAATGCTTTCGTCGTGGGAAACACAACCGGTCATGTAATAACTAAAAGAGATGAAATCTACGGTATGTTTTAAATCTTCTGCGTCACTTTCAGTCATCTCAATGGTGATATTGTGGTCGCGGAAGAAACGCTGCATATAGCCGGGATACTGACCACGCGCCTGAACATCACCAAAGAACATCCAGCGCCGGTTCTCTTCCATGGCCTGCAACATATCCTGTGGCTGGCAGGTGAGGGGGTAAACCAGCCCACCGAGAAGCATATTGCCAATTTTCGCTTCGGGGATCAGGCTATGACAGGCTTTAACTGCCCGCGCACTGGCAACCAGTTGATGATGGATCGCCTGATAAACTTCCGCCTCGCCACTCTCTTCTGCCAGCCCCACGCCCGTGAATGGCGCGTGTAATGACATGTTGATTTCATTAAATGTCAGCCATAACACAACTTTATGTTGGTAGCGGGTAAAGACCGTGCGTGCGTAATGCTCGAAGTGATCGATGACCGCCCGATTAGCCCAACCGCCGTAGTTTTTCACCAGCCCATATGGCATTTCGTAATGGGATAACGTTACCAGCGGCTTGATCCCCGCCTGCGCCATTTCATCAAACAGCCGCTCGTAAAACGCTAACCCCGCTTCATTCGGTTCGGCTTCGTCGCCCTGAGGGAAAATTCGCGCCCAGGCAATGGAAATACGCAGACAGGTGAAGCCCATCTCGGCAAATAACGCGATATCTTCCGGGTAACGGTGATAAAAATCGATGGCGACATCTTTGATATTCTCTTTCCCCAGGATGCGCGGTTCCATTTTTCCCATTACGCCATGAGGCTGTAAATCTGAGGTCGTGATCCCTTTGCCATCTTCCTGCCATGCGCCTTCCACCTGATTGGCAGCTGTTGCACCACCCCAAAGAAATGTTTCTGGAAATGCTTTCATAATTAACTCCTTTTATCGTTAGCGAATGATGGATAACAGCGGCTCACCAGCGTTTATCTGCACCGTGCCGTGGGGTAATACGTCCGTAAAATCATCGCTATTACTGATTAATACCGGCGTCGTCAGATCAAATCCGGCCTCGCGAATAGCAGGGATATCAAAAGAAATCAGCCGATCGCCTGTATTGACCTTGTCACCCACGTTGACGTGAGCGGAAAAGAATTTGCCGTCCAGTTTTACGGTGTCGATACCGACATGAATCAGGATCTCCACGCCATCATCTGACTCAATGCCAATGGCGTGTAATGTGGCGAACAACGAAGCAATTCGACCCGCCACCGGAGAACGCACTTCACCAACAGAGGGCAGAATGGCAATACCTTTACCCAACAGGCCACTGGCAAACGTGGTATCAGCGACGTGAATGAGCGGCACAATATCTCCCGTCATCGGTGAACAGATACCGCCCTGCTCAGGTGTAATAATCTCTGGTGTTTTCTCTTGCTGGGCAACTTGCGCTGGCTGACGTTTAGCGGTGATGAAATGAAGCATCACCGTACCGACAAATGCGCAACCGATGGCAATGACACCACCAATAACGCTGGCCCATACGGTGAAATCAATCCCCGTTGACGGGATGGTTTGCATGAAGGTGAAAATACCTGGCAAACCAAAGGAGTAAACTTTCGTTTGCGCGTAGCCAATGATGGTGGCCCCCAATGCCCCACTTATGCAGGCGATAACGAAGGGGTACTTACGCGGCAGGTTGACGCCATATACTGCCGGTTCGGTGATACCAAACAGCCCCGTCAACGCCGCCGATCCCGCTACCACTTTTTTCTGCGCATCGCGTTCGCAGAGGAAGACGCCGAGCGCCGCCCCGACTTGCGCCATAATGGCGGGCATTAACAGCGGGATCATGGTGTCGTAGCCCAGCACGGTGAAGTTATTGATAATTAAAGGTATCAAACCCCAATGCAGACCAAACATCACAAAGATTTGCCAGAAGCCGCCCATTACCGCGCCTGCAAATGCAGGAACCGCCTGATAAAGCCAGAGATAACCGGCAGCAATCAGTTCACTTATCCAGGTTGATAGCGGCCCCACCAGCAGAAATGTGATGGGCGTGATGACCATCAGACATAGCAAGGGTGTGAAGAAATTTTTGATTGCCGAAGGTAACCACGCATTAAGTCGGCGTTCCAGAATGCTGCACAACCAGGCAGAAAAAATAATGGGAATAACCGATGACGAGTAATTCAACAATGTGACCGGAATACCCAGGAAATCCAGGCCCAGCGCATCCACTTTTTGCCCGTTCTCGAAGGCAGTCAGAATTAATGGATGCACTAACGCTCCGCCAATCACCATGGCAGTAAATGGATTGCCGCTGAAGCGTTTCCCTGCGGTGTAGCCCAGGATTATCGGGAAGAACCAAAACAAGGCATCACTGGCGCTAAATAAAATTAAATAAGTACCACTTTGTTCGGTCGTCCACTGAAAAGTGAGTGCCAGAGCCAACATACCTTTCAGGATCCCGGTTGCCGCCATCAAACCGATCAGAGGCGTAAAAATACCTGAAATAACATAAACAAAGCGGTTTAACAGATTACCTTTATCATCATTTTCCGGTGCCTGTTGCGCTTTTTCGCCAAGGCCTGCCACGCTGTTAACCGCCAGGAAGACATCGGCCACATGGTTACCTATGACAACCTGAAACTGGCCACCGCTTTCCACCACCATAATAATACCGGGGGTCTTTTTCAGTACCTCAGCTTGCGCTTTGCTTTCATCCTTTAACTTAAAACGTAATCGCGTTGCACAATGCATCAGACTCACAATGTTATCTGCGCCCCCGACTCCTGCGACTATTGTTCTGGCTAACTCCGTCATAACTTGCCCTCTACCGCTTTGCGGCAAAACTCAAAAAAAAAACCTGAAAAAAACGGCCTGACGTGAATCAAGCAATTTTTTTCAGGTTTTGCCCGCTTAGTGCGGTAACAATCCTTTATTCAGTAATAATATTTCAGTGTTCTTTGCGCACGCGCTCTATATTTATGGCTAAAAACATAATCTCTGCAGGTGAGATTTTACGTTGATACTGCAAACCAATAAAAATGGCGATCCGCTCCGCACATTGCCATGCTTGCGGGTAATTTTGCTTTACTGCTTATTGTAATGATTCATCACTATCGTTAATCGATGCATGTTCAATAATACGCCAGGATAAAAATTTCAGATGCGTAACCAGTCGCTGATAACTCAAGCTTTCTTCCTGGTAATTAAGGCTGAACTGAAATTTTATTAATTGCAGCATTTCTCGCATTAATTGCGTGACACCTGCAACATCCTCCATATTTCCGCTCATTTGGGCACTGACCAGATGCATGGCAATAAAGCCCACTTCATCTTTCGGTAACTGCACGCCCAACCGTTTATCAATAATGGTTAACGCTTCTTCCCCTAGCTGGAACTCTTTCGGGTAAAGTCGCTGGATATCCCACAGCAGCGGGTTGGGCAGTAGCACGTTTTGCTGAAAGCGTTTAATCGCAAACTGGCAATGGTCAGTTAGCGAGATATAAATACTGTCCTGCAACTTTCCCAGACGCTCCTGCGCCAGAGAGATAATACGATCACAGGTTGCCATCACCTCAAGAGGCATATGACTTAAGAGTTCGCTTAATCGCCCGTTCAGTTCATGACTGCTCAAGGCATACTCTTTTTCTATTCCACTTGAGTTAATTCTTTCGCCTGGGCGTTTTTGAAAGCCAATTCCGCGCCCCATGACGACTTTTTCCCGCTGTTGATCATCAATAACCACCACAACATTATTGTTGAGAATTTTGGTGATTTGCATGTTCATAGCAAGGACCTTTTTTATAAACAAAAAAACCCGACTTCACCAGTATTCTCTGGTTATGTCAGGTTTTGCCTGCGAATGCAGTAACAATCCAGTCATTAATTAATGGTTTTTATAACGAACATCCAGGTTCGAAAATTAATTTAGTTGCGTGCAGAAAAAATAGCAATGCTCTATTTATAAAAGTATGACCATGCTCGCAGTTATTAATTTTGTGTAATTTTAGGATTTTATAAAGTTATATATAACAAATCCCAATAATTAAATTATTGGGATTTACTTGGTGAATTATTTATCGCTATCTTTTTCTGCCAGCAGTTTATCGAGCTCGTCACCACCGACGTGACGGAAATCCTGCCCCTTCACGTAGTAGAAGATAAACTCACAAATATTCTGGCAGCGGTCGCCAATACGTTCGATAGAACGCGCACAGAATAACGCGGTAAGTACGCTCGGAATGGTACGCGAATCTTCCATCATGTAGGTCATCAGTTGACGAACAATACCTTCGTACTCCTGATCGACTTTTTTATCTTCACGATAAATACGTACCGCTTCGTCAATGTCCATCCGCGCGAACGCGTCCAGCACGTCGTGCAGCATCTGGATGGTATGACGGCCCAGCGACTCCAGACTTACCAGCAACGGCTGATGCTGCTGGGAGAATTTCTCCAGCGCAGTACGGCAGATTTTATCCGCCACGTCACCAATACGCTCCAGCTCGGCAATGGTTTTACTGATTACCATCACCAGACGCAGGTCGCTCGCCGTCGGCTGACGTTTGGCGATAATGCGCACGCAGGCTTCATCGATCGCCACTTCCATCATGTTGACGTTCTTGTCGCCTTCGATGACGCGCTTCGCCAGATCGCTGTCCTGGTTATGCATCGCGGTGATTGCATCAGAAAGCTGCTGCTCCACCATGCCGCCCATGGTCATCACCTGCGTGCGGATGCTTTCCAGTTCGGCGTTGAACTGGCCGGAAATATGTTTATTAAGATTGAGACTGTCCATAACGCACTCCTGAATCAACCGTAACGACCGGTGATGTAGTCTTCTGTTTGTTTTTTCGCTGGCTTGGTGAACAGATCGTCCGTGTTGCTGAACTCAATCAATTCGCCCAGGTACATAAACGCCGTGTGGTCGGAACAACGCGCAGCCTGCTGCATGTTGTGGGTGACGATCACCACGGTGTAATCCTGCTTCAGTTCGGTGATCAGCTCTTCAATACGCCCGGTAGAGATAGGGTCGAGTGCCGAACACGGTTCGTCGAGCAGCAGCACTTCCGGGCGAATGGCGATACCACGCGCAATGCACAGACGCTGTTGCTGACCACCAGAGAGAGAGTAACCGCTCTGGTGCAATTTATCTTTGGTTTCGTTCCACAATGCGGCTTTGGTCAATGCCCACTGCACGCGCTCGTCCATGTCGGCACGGGAGAGCTTCTCAAACAGACGCACGCCAAAGGCGATGTTGTCGTAAATGGACATCGGGAACGGCGTCGGTTTCTGGAACACCATGCCCACTTTCGCACGCAGCAGGGCGATATCCTGAGAGTTGGTCAGGATGTTGTCGCCATCGAGCAGAATTTCACCTTCCGCACGCTGCTCCGGGTACAGTTCAAACATTTTGTTGAAGGTACGCAGCAGCGTTGATTTACCGCAGCCGGACGGCCCGATAAACGCCGTAACCTGGTTTTTGGCGATATCCAGGTTGATGTTTTTCAGGGCATGGAATTTGCCGTAGTAGAAGTTCAAATTACGAACCTGAATTTTACTCGGGGCAGTTTCAACCATACTCATTGCAATCTTTTCCTCATCGTGCCTGATGCACTTCGCGAATCAGGCTTACCGTAGGCCGGATAAGGCGTTTACGCCGCATCCAGCAAAGTGTTAACCGTGTTTATTCTTCGCAAAAACAACGCGCGCCAGAATGTTCAGCAGCAGTACGCACAGGGTAATGATCAACACCCCGGCCCAGGCCAGTTGCTGCCATTCCGCAAACGGGCTCATCGCAAACTTAAAGATCGTCACCGGCAGGTTGGCGATCGGCTGCATCATGTCCGTGCTCCAGAACTGGTTGGAGAGCGCAGTAAACAGCAGCGGTGCGGTTTCACCAGCAATACGGGCAATCGCCAGCAGGATACCGGTCATGATCCCGGACACCGACGCTTTCAGCGTGATCGAGGCGATCATCTTCCACTTCGGCGTACCCAGCGCATAAGCCGCTTCACGCAGGCTGTCCGGCACCAGTTTCAGCATGTTCTCGGTGGTGCGGATAACAATCGGCACCTGCAACAGCGCCAGCGCAATCACGCCCGCCCAGCCGGAGAAGTGCTCCATCTGCGCCACCACGATGGTGTAAACAAAAAGACCAACCACAATCGACGGCGCGGAGAGCAGAATGTCGTTAATGAAGCGAATCACTTCTGCCAGCCAGGATTTACGACCATATTCAGCCAGGTAAATCCCCGCCATAATGCCCAGCGGCGTACCGAATACCGTAGCCCACAAAATTAACAGGCCGCTACCCGCCAGGGCGTTCGCCAGACCACCGCCTTCCGTATTGGGTGGTGGCGTCATTTCGGTGAACAGCGCCAGCGACATACCGTCGATACCGCGAGTGATGGTGGACATTAAAATCCAGATCAGCCAGAACAGACCGAAGGCCATCGTCGCCATTGAGAGCGTCAGCGCAATACGGTTTTTGAGGCGGCGACGCGCCTGCATTTTGCGGCGGGATTCAGCCAGTGCCGCAGTGGTTTGCATTTCAACCATAGCCATTAGCGTGCCCCCTCATTCTTAGCCAGGCGCATAATCATAAACTTCGATGCGGCGAGGACGATGAAGGTAATCACAAACAGGATCAGGCCCAGTTCCATCAGTGCAGCAACGTGCAGACCCGACTCTGCTTCGGCAAATTCGTTCGCCAGCGCAGAGGTGATACTGTTGCCCGGCATGTACAGCGAGGCGCTGTCGAGCTGGTAGGTGTTACCGATGATAAAGGTCACCGCCATGGTTTCACCAAGCGCGCGGCCCAGCCCCAACATAATGCCGCCGATAACACCATTTTTGGTGAACGGAAGAACGATACGCCAGATAACTTCCCAGGTGGTGCAGCCAATACCGTAGGCCGACTCTTTCATCATCACCGGGGTTTGTTCGAACACATCGCGCATTACCGCCGCAATGTACGGAATAATCATGATGGCGAGGATCACGCCTGCCGCGAGGATACCGATACCAAAGGCCGGGCCGGAGAACAGCGCGCCGACAATCGGGATATTCGACATGATATTGCCGACCGGCTCCTGGAAGTAAACGGCGAACAGCGGCGCAAAGATAAACAGGCCCCACATGCCGTAAACGATACTTGGAATGGCTGCCAGCAGCTCAATGGCGATACCCAGCGGGCGCTTCAGCCAGCCAGGCGCAAGCTCGGTCAGGAACAGGGCGATACCGAAACTCACCGGGACGGCGATCAGCAGCGCGATAAACGAGGTCACCAGCGTACCGTAGATCGGCACCAGCGCCCCGTAGATATCGTTCGGCGCATCCCACTCTTTGGTCCACAGGAAAGCCAGACCAAATTTCTGAATGCTCGGCCAGGAGGAGATGATCAGAGAGACAATAATGCCACCCAACATCAATAGCACAATCAGCGCCGCCAGTTTTACCAGCACGCTGAAAATTATGTCGCCCTTTTTACCCGGTGGGTTAAAAGCAGGCTTGGTTGCAGCCATAAGTTACTCTTCAGTTAAACGCGTTTACAAAGTCATTTTGTAATGCCGGATGCGGCGTAAAACACCGTACCCGGCCTGAGTTTTATTAGTACAGCGGCTTGCCGCTACTGTCTTTAATATTGGTCTTCCACGCAGCGCGAACCTGTTCCACTACGCTATCCGGCAGGCTGGCGTAATCCAGGTCGTTCGCCTGTTTAGCCCCGGTTTTGTATGCCCAGTCGAAGAACTTCAGCACTTCTGTGCCTTGTTCTGGTTTCTTCTGATCTTTGTGGATCAGAATGAACGTGGTAGAGGTAATAGGCCACGCATCTTCGCCTTTCTGGTTGGTCAGATCCTGAGCGAATGTTTTGCTCCAGTCTGCGCCTTTTGCTGCATTAGCGAAGTTTTCTTCGGTCGGACTAACCGGTTTGCCATCAGCGGAGATCAATTTGGTGTACGCCAGGTTGTTCTGCTTCGCGTAAGCATATTCAACGTAACCAATTGCACCCGGCAGACGCTGAACGAACGCGGCGATACCGTCGTTACCTTTACCGCCCAGACCGATCGGCCATTTTACGGTAGAGCCAGTACCAACGTTGTTTTTCCACTCTTCGTTCACTTTCGCCAGGTAGCTGGTGAAGACGAAGGAAGTCCCGGAGCCATCTGCGCGGCGTACTACAGCAATGTTCTGTGAAGGCAGTTTCAGACCCGGATTCAGTTTGGCGATGGCTTCATCATCCCACTTCTTGATTTTGCCCAGGTAGATGTCGCCGAGGGTTTTACCATCCAGCACCAGTTCGCCAGACTTCAGACCTGGAATATTAACCGCCAGCACCACGCCGCCAATCACGGTCGGGAACTGGAACAGGCCTTCCTGAGCCAGTTTTTCATCAGACAGCGGCGCGTCAGAGGCACCGAAATCAACGGTGTTAGCGATAATCTGTTTTACGCCACCGGAAGAACCGATACCCTGGTAGTTAACTTTATTACCGGTTTCTTTCTGGTAAGTGTCAGCCCATTTGGCATACACCGGCGCAGGGAAGGTTGCACCTGCACCTGTCAGGCTTGCTTCTGCAAACACAGAGAAAGCACTCATCGATAAGGTCGCGGCGACAACAGTTGCGACGGTGGTACGCATAACTTTCATAATGTCTCCTGGGAGGATTCATAAAGCATTGTTTGTTGGCTACGAGAAGCAAAATAGGACAAACAGGTGACAGTTATATGTAAGGTTTATGACAGTTTTATGACAGAGAGAGAAAGTCTTTAGTCTGATTTAAATAAGCGTTGATATTCAGTTAATTACAAATATTAATAACGAAGAGATGACAGAAAAATTTTCATTCTGTGTCAGAGAAAAAGTAGCCGAAGATGACGGTTTGTCACATGGAGTTGGCAGGATATTTGATTAAAAACATAACAGGAAGAAAAATGCCCTGCTTACGCAGGGCATCCATTTATTACTCAACCGTAACCGATTTCGCCAGGTTACGCGGCTGGTCAACGTCGGTGCCTTTGATCAGCGCAACGTGGTAAGCCAGTAGTTGCAGCGGAACGGTGTAGAAGATCGGTGCAATCACCTCTTCCACATGCGGCATCTCAATGATGTGCATGTTGTCACTGCTCACAAAACCCGCATCCTGATCGGCGAAGACATACAACTGACCGCCACGCGCGCGAACTTCTTCAATGTTGGATTTCAGTTTTTCCAGCAATTCGTTGTTCGGTGCAACGACGATAACCGGCATATCGGCATCAATCAGCGCCAGCGGACCGTGTTTCAGTTCGCCTGCAGCGTAGGCTTCAGCGTGAATGTAAGAGATCTCTTTCAGCTTCAATGCACCTTCCAGCGCGATTGGGTACTGATCGCCACGGCCCAGGAACAGCGCGTGATGTTTGTCAGAGAAATCTTCTGCCAGCGCTTCAATGCGTTTGTCCTGAGACAGCATCTGCTCAATACGGCTCGGCAGCGCCTGCAGACCATGCACGATGTCATGTTCAATGGAGGCATCCAGACCTTTCAGGCGAGACAGTTTCGCCACCAGCATCAACAGCACAGTTAACTGGGTGGTGAATGCTTTGGTGGAGGCCACGCCAATTTCCGTACCGGCGTTGGTCATCAGCGCCAGATCGGATTCGCGCACCAGAGAAGAACCCGGAACGTTACAGATTGCCAGCGAACCAAGGTAACCCAGCTCTTTCGAAAGACGCAGGCCCGCCAGGGTATCCGCGGTTTCGCCAGACTGTGACAAGGTGATCATCAGGCTGTTACGACGCACGGCAGATTTGCGATAGCGGAATTCAGAGGCGATTTCGACGTCGCACGGAATACCTGCCAGCGATTCAAACCAGTAGCGGGAAACCATACCGGAGTTATAAGAAGTACCACAGGCGAGGATCTGAATATGCTCAACCTTCGACAGCAGTTCATCGGCGTTCGGTCCCAGCTCGCTTAAATCAACCTGACCGTGGCTGATGCGCCCGGTAAGGGTGTTTTTGATCGCGTTCGGCTGTTCGTAGATCTCTTTCTGCATGTAGTGGCGGTAAATACCTTTATCGCCCGCGTCATATTGCAGATTGGATTCGATATCCTGACGTTTTACTTCCGCGCCAGTTTTATCGAAGATGTTTACCGAACGGCGAGTGATTTCCGCAATATCGCCCTCTTCAAGGAAGATAAAACGACGAGTCACTGGCAACAGCGCCAGCTGGTCAGAAGCGATAAAGTTTTCGCCCATACCCAGGCCAATCACCAGCGGACTACCAGAACGTGCCGCCAGCAGGGTATCCGGATGACGGGAGTCCATGATCACTGTACCGTACGCACCACGCAGTTGCGGGATAGCACGCAGAACTGCCTCACGCAGAGTACCGCCTTGTTTCAGCTCCCAGTTCACCAAATGTGCAATCACTTCGGTGTCGGTTTCAGAAACGAAGGTATAGCCACGCGCTTTTAACTCTTCACGCAGCGGTTCATGGTTTTCGATGATGCCGTTATGCACCACCACAATGTGTTCAGAAACATGCGGATGCGCGTTAGCTTCTGAAGGTTCACCGTGGGTCGCCCAGCGAGTGTGAGCAATACCGGTGCCGCCATGCAGAGGATGTTCTTCCGCTGCCTGAGCCAGCATCTGTACTTTACCGAGGCGACGCAGGCGGGTCATATGACCTTCAGCATCCACCACGGCCAGGCCGGCAGAGTCATATCCGCGATATTCCAGACGACGTAAACCTTCAAGAAGGATTTCTGCTACATCACGTTGCGCGATCGCGCCAACAATTCCACACATAGTTTTTGATTCCGATTTATATCGTTGTCGGTCAACCTGTATGCCCGTTTTTTCGGGCGCCCCGAGCCTTGTAGAGAGTGGGGTTATTTTTATAGTTACTGCTTGTGGGCGGGAGATTATGTTATCTCCTCATCCCATATGACCGGATTACCCGACCAGAATTACTTTTTCTTTATCGGACGACGCCAGCCTTCTTTTTGAGTCTGCGGCACACGGCTGATAGCCAGGGCATTTTCGCCGACATTACGCGTCACAGTTGTACCCGCAGCAATGGTCGCGCCTTTGCCTACTGTTACCGGGGCCACCAGTTGAGTGTCGGAACCGACAAACACATCGTCGCCGATAATGGTCTTAAATTTATTCGCACCATCGTAGTTGCAGGTAATGGTTCCCGCACCGATGTTAACGTTATCGCCAATTTCCGCATCGCCCAGGTAAGTCAGATGACCAGCTTTCGAGCCTTTACCCAGACGCGCTTTTTTCATCTCAACGAAGTTACCGACGTGTGCACCTTCCAGCAACTCAGCACCAGGACGCAGACGGGCAAACGGGCCAATAGTACAGGCCGCTGCCAGATTCGCATCTTCCACGACGGTATATGGACTGATTTCGCAATCATCGCCAATCACGCTGTTTTTAATCACGCAACCGGTGCCGATTTTCACGCGATGACCGAGAGTCACGTTGCCCTCGATGATAACGTTAGTATCAATTTCAACATCGCGCCCGTGAGTAAGCGTACCGCGCAGATCAAAACGCGCCGGATCGCGCAGCATAACGCCTGCTAACAGCAGTTTTTCAGCCTGTTCGGACTGGTAAACGCGCTCCAGTCGGGAGAGTTGCAGGCGGTTATTCACGCCTTCTACTTCGCTTAAACGTTGCGGATGAACGGCGACGATTTCACGTCCTTCCTGATACGCCAGCGCAATAATGTCGGTGATGTAGTATTCGCCCTGAGCATTATTGTTGGTCAGCTTCGCCAGCCAGCGTTTCATATCTGCGCCGTTGGCAATCAGAATGCCGGTGTTGATCTCCTGAATCTGACGCTGCTCGTCGGTGGCATCTTTGTGCTCAACAATGCCGGTAACTTTGCCGTTTTCACGGGTGATACGTCCATAACCGGTCGGATCATCCAGTTTTACCGTCAGCAGACCAATGCCACCCTGCGGTTTAGCATCACGCAGACGCTGGAGTGTTTCGACAGAGATCAGCGGCACGTCGCCGTAGAGCATTAAAATGTCTTCATCATCGGCAAAGAAAGGTGCGGCCTGCTGCATCGCATGACCCGTACCCAGCTGTTCTGCCTGAAGCACCCAGTTCAGGTTGTCGTCTTTCAGCGCCTGCTTAAGCAGATCGCCGCCGTGACCATACACAAGGTGAACGTGCGCTGCGCCTAATTCATTCGCAGCATCAATGACATGCTGAACCATCGCTTTCCCGGCAAGGGTATGCAGCACTTTCGGAAGATCGGAATACATGCGCGTGCCTTTGCCTGCGGCAAGGATCACTACGCTCATAGCATTATTCAACATACGCGTCCTGACTGTAATTTGAGAACGAATTTAAACCGCTTCACCTTGAAAAAACTACATTTTTTTCATCGTGAAATGGACAGAGGATAAATTGTTCAATAACGGATTATCCCCGCTGACGAAAGCGCCATTTTCGACCATCGTCACGCCTTTTGTCTGCAGAAAATTAAGGCAGTACCTTCATTTAAGCGTCAGGTGGATGTTTTTGCTCTTATTTCGATCAATGAATAAACGGGAAAACAGGGGTGTTTTATATCATCAGGATCTATGTGAACGCTTTTCAGGACGGGTCAATACGCGTAAAAAAAAGCCAGCCTGTTGCCAGACTGGCTTTTGTGCTTTTCAAGCCGGTGTTACATCGCTTTTTTGGTCAACTCGATAACGCGCAGCTGCGCGATCGCTTTGGCCAGTTCCGCAGACGCCTGAGCGTAATCTACGTCGCCGTGAGAGCTGCTAATGTGCTCTTCAGCCTTACGTTTCGCTTCCATGGCTCGCGCTTCGTCGAGATCCTGGCCGCGAATTGCGGTGTCGGCCAGAACGGTCACGTTGCCAGGCTGCACTTCAAGAATGCCGCCAGACAGATAGATAAACTCTTCGTGACCGTGCTGTTTCACGATGCGAATCATACCAGGCTTAATGGCGGTGAGCAGCGGTGCGTGGCCAGGGTAGATCCCCAGTTCACCTTCGCTACCCGTTACCTGGATTTTCTCGACCAGACCAGAGAACATTTGTTGCTCTGCGCTGACGACGTCCAGGTGGTAAGTCATTGCCATATCACCCTCCGATTAAGGCGTTAAAGTTTTTTGGCTTTTTCCACAGCTTCTTCGATGGAACCGACCATGTAGAACGCCTGCTCCGGCAGGTGATCGTATTCGCCTTCCATGATGCCTTTAAAGCCACGGATGGTGTCTTTCAGGGAGACGTATTTACCCGGAGAACCGGTGAATACCTCTGCCACGAAGAACGGCTGGGACAGGAAGCGCTGGATCTTACGAGCACGCGCTACCACCAGTTTGTCTTCTTCAGACAGTTCATCCATACCCAGGATGGCGATAATGTCTTTCAGTTCCTGATAACGTTGCAGGATGGACTGAACGCCACGCGCGGTGTCGTAGTGTTCCTGACCAACCACCAGCGGGTCCAGCTGACGGCTGGTGGAGTCCAGCGGGTCAACGGCCGGGTAGATACCCAGAGACGCGATCTGACGGCTCAGTACCACGGTTGCGTCAAGGTGCGCAAAGGTGGTTGCCGGAGACGGGTCAGTCAGGTCATCCGCAGGTACGTATACCGCCTGTACGGAGGTGATAGAACCGGTTTTGGTGGAGGTGATACGTTCCTGCAGAACGCCCATCTCTTCCGCCAGGGTCGGCTGATAACCTACCGCTGAAGGCATACGGCCCAGCAGTGCGGATACTTCCGTACCGGCCAGGGTGTAACGATAGATGTTGTCAACGAACAGCAGAACGTCACGACCTTCGTCACGGAATTTCTCAGCCATGGTCAGACCGGTCAGAGCAACGCGCAGACGGTTTCCCGGCGGCTCGTTCATCTGGCCATACACCAGGGATACTTTGTCGATAACGTTGGAGTCGGTCATTTCGTGGTAGAAGTCGTTACCCTCACGAGTACGTTCACCTACGCCCGCAAACACAGAGTAACCGGAGTGCTCGATCGCGATGTTACGAATAAGCTCCATCATGTTTACGGTTTTACCTACACCCGCACCACCGAACAGACCAACTTTACCGCCCTTAGCGAACGGACACATCAGGTCGATAACTTTGATACCGGTTTCCAGCAGTTCCTGAGAGTTTGACAGCTCTTCGTAGGAAGGTGCTGCGCGGTGAATCGCCCAACGCTCTTCTTCACCGATCTCGCCTTTCATGTCGACCGGTTCACCCAGTACGTTCATGATACGACCCAGAGTCGCTTTACCTACCGGGACTTCGATCGGGTGTTCGAGGTCTTTTACATCCAGACCGCGACGCAGACCGTCGGAGGAACCCATTGCGATGGTACGCACGATACCGCCGCCGAGCTGCTGCTGAACTTCCAGCACCAGACGCTCATTACCATTTTGCACCTCAAGAGCATCGTACACGCGCGGTACGGCATCCTGAGGGAATTCGACGTCAACTACGGCGCCGATTACCTGGACAATCTTTCCAGTAGCCATCTTAAATCCTCTACGAAATAACCTGTTTAAACCGCGGCGGCCCCCGAGACGATCTCGGTGAGTTCCTGAGTAATGCTGGCCTGACGAGCTTTGTTGTATACCAACTGCAGCTCTTTAATCAGGCTGCCGCCATTGTCGGTCGCGGCTTTCATCGCCACCATACGGGCGGCCTGCTCGCTGGCCAGGTTTTCAACCACGCCCTGATAAACCTGAGATTCGACATAACGACGCAGCAGGGTATCCAGCAACGCCTTCGGATCGGGTTCGTACAGGTAATCCCAGGATTTATGTTTCAGATCATCATCATCTGATGCCGGTAACGGCAGCAGCTGGCTGATGGTCGGAACCTGAGACATGGTGTTAATAAATTTGTTGCTGACAATGTAAAGCTTGTCCAGACGGCCTTCGTCGTAGGCCTGCAACATCACTTTTACCGGACCGATCAGTTCGGACAAGGAAGGGTTATCCCCCATGCCGGTGACCTGGGCAACAACATTGCCGCCCACGGAGTTGAAGAACGACACGCCTTTCGAGCCGATCATTGCGAGGTCGCATTGAACGCCTTTGTCGGTCCAGGTCTTCATTTCCGCCAGCAGTTTTTTGAACAGGTTAATGTTCAAACCACCGCACAAACCACGGTCGGTCGACACCACCAGGTAGCCCACGCGTTTAACGTCGCGGTCTTCCAGGTAAGGGTGCTTATATTCCAGATTACCGTGTGCAAGGTGACCAATCACTTTGCGCATGGTTTCTGCATAAGGACGGCTGGCCGCCATGCGATCCTGCGATTTACGCATTTTGGAAGCGGCGACCATCTCCATCGCTTTAGTGATCTTTTGCGTGTTCTGGACGCTTGCGATCTTACTACGTATCTCTTTTGCGCCGGCCATGAGCTTCTCCTCAATGCCTTGCGGCCTGCCCAAAGGCAAGCCGCCAGACGTTACCAGGATTGGGTTGCTTTGAAGGAATCGAGGATGCCTTTCAGCTTGCCTTCGATTTCGTCGTTGTAGCCACCGGTCTGGTTGATCTCTTGCATCAACGGAGCGTGATCACGGTCGACGTAAGCCAACAGAGCGGCTTCGAAGCTGCCGATTTTCGACAGTTCAACATCCGCCAGGTAACCACGTTCTGCTGCGAACAGAACCAGAGACTGTTGCGCAACAGACATCGGCGCATACTGTTTCTGCTTCAGCAGTTCGGTCACTTTCTGACCGTGGTCAAGCTGCTTACGTGTTGCATCGTCAAGGTCGGATGCAAACTGAGAGAACGCTGCCAGTTCACGATACTGTGCCAGAGCGGTACGGATACCACCGGACAGTTTTTTCATGATCTTGGTCTGTGCTGCACCACCAACACGGGATACGGAAATACCCGGGTTAACCGCAGGACGAATACCGGCGTTGAACAGGTTGGTTTCCAGGAAGATCTGACCATCGGTAATGGAGATTACGTTGGTCGGAACGAACGCAGAAACGTCACCCGCCTGAGTTTCGATAATCGGCAGCGCAGTCAGAGAACCGGTTTTCCCTTTCACTTCACCTTTGGTGAAAGCTTCAACGTATTCGGCGTTAACACGCGCAGCACGCTCCAGCAGACGAGAGTGGAGGTAGAATACGTCGCCCGGGAATGCTTCACGTCCTGGCGGACGACGGAGCAGCAGGGAGATCTGACGGTAAGCAACAGCCTGTTTAGACAGGTCATCGTAAATGATCAGCGCATCTTCACCGCGGTCACGGAAGTATTCACCCATTGCGCAACCAGCGTACGGTGCCAGGTATTGCAGTGCAGCGGATTCAGACGCGGTTGCTACCACAACGATGGTGTTAGCCAGTGCGCCGTGCTCTTCCAGTTTACGTACCACGTTAGAAATGGTGGACGCTTTCTGGCCGATAGCGACATAGATACATTTGATACCGGAATCGCGCTGGTTGATGATGGCATCGATAGCCAGTGCGGTTTTACCGGTCTGACGGTCACCGATGATCAATTCACGCTGACCACGACCGATTGGGATCATGGAGTCAACGGCTTTATAACCGGTCTGTACCGGCTGATCTACGGACTGACGTTCGATAACGCCCGGAGCGATTGCTTCTACAGCAGAGAAGCCGTCGTGATCCAGCGGACCTTTACCATCGATTGGTGCACCCAGAGTGTTAACCACACGGCCCAGCAGGCCACGGCCAACCGGAACTTCCAGGATACGGCCAGTACACTTAACTTTCATGCCTTCGGCAAGGTCAGCGTACGGCCCCATAACAACCGCACCTACAGAGTCGCGCTCGAGGTTCAGTGCGATAGCGTAACGGTTACCCGGCAGGGAGATCATTTCACCCTGCATACAATCGGCCAGGCCGTGAATGCGGATAACACCGTCACTTACAGAAACAATAGTACCTTCGTTGTGAGCTTCACTCACAACATTGAACTGAGCAATGCGCTGCTTGATCAGTTCGCTGATTTCGGTGGAATTCAGTTGCATGCTCCAGTCCCCTTAAGACTGCAAGACGTCTGCAAGGCGCTCAAGACGACCGCGTACGCTGCCATCAATGACCATATCACCCGCTCGGATGATAACACCTGCCATTACAGACTTATCGATTTTGCAATTCAGCTTAACTTTGCGTGACAGACGTTTTTCCATCGCAGCAGAAATTTTCGCGAGCTGTTGTTCACTCAACGCGGCAGCGGAAATGACGTCTACCTCAGCGGTAGCCTCACTCACAGCACGCAGGTGAATAAACTGCTCCAGAACATCCGGGAGCGCGTTAAGACGACCATTTTCGGCCATTACCCGAATCAGGTTCTGACCGTTTTCGTCCAGTTGCTCACCACAAACTGCGATAAACGACTCGGCGAGCGTTTCTGGCGCAAGCGCGCCAGAGAGAAGCTCTGCCATTTGTTCGTTTTTGGTTACCTCGGCGGCAAACGCCAGCATGTCCTGCCAGCGTTCTACACTTTGGTGTTCGACGGCAAAGTCAAAAGCTGCTTTGGCGTAGGGGCGAGCTACCGTAATAAATTCAGACATCAGCCCCTCCCTCCTTACAGTTCAGCGACAAGTTTATCCACGATGTCGCTGTTAGCAGCTTCATCCACGGAACGTTCGATGATCTTCTCGGCGCCAGCAACAGCCAGGATAGCAACTTGCTTACGCAGCTCTTCACGGGCACGTTTACGCTCGGCTTCAATTTCCGCCTGCGCCTGGGCCACGATTTTAGTACGTTCCTGTTCTGCCTCAGCTTTCGCTTCATCCAGAATCTGCGAGCGGCGTTTGTTAGCCTGCTCGATGATTACCTGGGCTTCCGCTTTCGCTTTTTTCAGCTGGTCGGTCGCGCTGGCCTTTGCAAGGTCAAGGTCCTTATGTGCTCGTTCTGCGGAAGCAAGGCCGTCAGCAATTTCTTTTTGACGTTTTTCGATGGCTGCCATTAATGGCGGCCATACGTACTTCATGCAGAACAGAACGAACAGGACAAACGCGATGGCCTGGCCGAGGATTGTTGCGTTAAGATTCACAGCACAATGCCTCTATTTAGTTAACGTTCTGATATTGCTCTTTAAATAAAAGCAACGCTTACTACGCGACAGCGAACATCACGTACAGACCCAGACCTACAGCGATCATCGGGATAGCATCCACCAGACCCATAACGATAAAGAACTGAGTACGCAGCAGAGGAATCAGATCAGGTTGACGCGCTGCGCCTTCCAGGAATTTACCCCCGAGGATGCCGATACCGATCGCAGCACCGATTGCCGCCAGACCCATCATCACAGCGGCAGCCATGTACAGCAGATCCATATTCAGGTTTTCCATGACAGTCTCCAGTTTGTTTCAGTTAAAACGTAGTAGTGTTGGTAAATTAATGTTCTTCAGACGCCATCGACAGATAGACGATCGTCAGAACCATGAAGATGAAGGCTTGCAGCGTAATGATCAGGATGTGGAAAATGGCCCACGGCACATTCAGGATCCACTGTGACCACCACGGCAACAGACCAGCAATCAGAATGAAAATCAGCTCACCGGCATACATGTTACCGAACAGTCGCAAACCGAGTGAAACTGGTTTGGACAGCAGGCTTACCCCTTCAAGGATTAAGTTGACAGGAATGAACGCCCAGTGATTGAACGGCTGCAGCGTCAACTCTTTCGTGAAGCCGCCGATGCCTTTCATTTTGATGCTGTAGAACAGAATCAGGATAAATACGCCCAGTGCCATAGACAGCGTTACGTTCACGTCAGCAGACGGAACCACACGCAGTGCAGGCAGACCCAGTACATGTTCAGCAATGTACGGCAGCAGGTCGATAGGCAGTAAATCCATCAGGTTCATCAGGAATACCCAGACGAAGATCGTCAGGGCCAGCGGAGCAATCAGCTTGCTTTTGCCATGGTACATGTCTTTCACGCTACCATTAACAAAGCCGATCACCAGCTCAATCGCGGTCTGAAACTTACCTGGCACGCCGCTGGTTGCCTTTTTGGCTACACTACGGAATAAAACCAGGAACAACAGACCCAGCACCACCGAGAAGAACATGGAGTCAATATTGATTGTCCAGAAGGTGGCTGGGGGGTTATGTGGATCCACCAGCGAGAATGTACGCAGGTCCAGCTGAAGGTTATTCAGGTGGTGTCCTATGTAATCCTGCGGCGTCATATTTTCTGAAGCCATGATGCCTTTTACCCTTTGTTGTTAATTACAGCCGGTGCCAGTATCTGAACCACCAGCACCAAAACCCACGTAACGATCAGCGGCAAGAATACCGCCTTTAAAACCGCCAACGCCACCACCAGTAACACCAACATCGCCAGAACTTTGAAAGCTTCGCCAAATGCGAATGTCCAGGCCACCCGGCCTTTCGCTGGTGTATGCGCCTGGTGACGCCAGGCAAATATCATAAACAAAACGTTAGGCAGAAAGACTGCCAGGCCCCCGCTTATTGCAGAGACGCCCCAGAAGGGGTCTTTGAGGCTGAACAGCAATCCACTTGCTATCACCACCAGTAACTGAACGAGCAGAAGCTTCCGAGCAACGTTTCGACTCACGAGCGACACAGACATCACGTTTTCACTCCTGCTCCCTTCGAGGTATGCCGCGTGTCGTATAAAACTTTCTTTAAGGCTTAGAGTCAAGCATCAAAAAGCGGTCAAATTATACGGTGCGCCCCCGTGATTTCAAACAATAAGTAGCCAAAAGGTGAATAAATGTTTAAATATTTTTCCAGTGCATACAATTGCGACTTTTCTGCAAACCCTGTTCGATCATGAAAAACTGTAAATAACGCGTAAACACTGGTGATAAAGCGTGCTTCAGATCACATATTGCGCATGTTCGCGCACAGCATATTTATTTACTTGGCAAATGATGCCTTTGCAAGTTTATGATATTTCAGTCTAAAAACAGATACTGTTTTAATAAATGACATTTACATAACAAAAACCAGCCATTGACATTTTTAATAATGTTTTAACAGTCAATGATGATTCTTAGCGCCGATTTTTAGCAGACTGATATTTTCACTTATGACTTATTTTCTGCTTACCAAAAAAAGCCACGTTATCTTGTTGATACAAAAGAGTGAACGTGGCGTTAAATGTAACCAGTTATATCAGTAGAAAACCTGGTTGTTGTTAACAGTCTAACCGGTCAATTTTTTATGATTTTTTTGATAAAAATTAAATTTTATTTGCTTTAATCACCACCAGATGACGTTCGCCATCCAGGGCTGGAACCTGAAGTTTAACCACTGATTCGACCTGATATTCTTCGGGCAACAAAGCGATTTCATCTTCCGGCATTTGCCCTTTCAGCGCGTAGAAACGGCCTTGCTCACCAGGAAGATGGTGGCACCAGCTCACCATATCGTTCAGAGAGGCAAAAGCGCGGCTAATTACGCCATCAAATGGCGGCTCTGACGGAAACTCTTCTACCCTGCTCTGTACTGGCTCAATATTCTCCAGTTTAAGCTCATGTTGCACCTGACGAAGGAAACGCACGCGTTTACCAAGGCTATCCAACAACGTGAAATGAGCTTCAGGACGCACGATAGAGAGTGGAATGCCAGGCAGTCCCGGTCCGGTGCCGACATCGATAAACCGTTCACCTTGCAGATACGGTGCCACCACAATGCTATCGAGAATATGGCGTACCAGCATCTCATTAGGATCGCGGACCGAAGTCAGGTTGTACGCTTTATTCCATTTATGCAGCATATTCACGTAGGCAATAAGCTGGTTTTTCTGGTGATCGGTAAGCGAAATACCTGCGTCTTTCAGCAGTAAGGAGAGTTTGTTGAGCACGGTGATTACCTGTTCTTGATGCGTTGCCTGGTAAGCGGGTGCTTACCAGGCATTTTTAATGCGTTATGCGCTACGACGCAGCATACCCTGTTTTTTCAGCCACACCAGCAGAATGGAGATAGCCGCAGGCGTGACGCCAGAAATACGCGAAGCCTGGCCAATAGAGGCCGGTTTGTGATCGTTAAGTTTGGCGATCACTTCGTTAGAAAGACCGGATACCTGGCGGTAATCCAGCGTCGCTGGTAGCAGGGTATTCTCGTTACGCAGCTGCTTTTCGATCTCATCTTGCTGGCGCGCGATATAACCTTCGTATTTAACCTGAATCTCAACCTGTTCCGCAGCCTGTTCATCTGTCAACGCAGGGGCAAACGGTGTCAGCGTGGTTAATTTTTCATAAGTCATTTCAGGACGACGTAGCAGATCTTCACCACTGGCTTCACGGGAAAGCGGCGCAGTCAGGTGAGCATTCACTTCGGCTGCAGCTTCCGCCGACGGGGTTACCCAGGTCGATTTCAGACGCTGACGCTCACGCTCGATATTCTCAAGTTTCTCGTTAAAGCGCGCCCAACGTTCGTCATCCACCAGGCCCAGTTCACGACCGATTTCAGTCAAACGCAGATCCGCATTATCTTCGCGCAGCATCAGACGATATTCTGCGCGCGAGGTAAACATACGATACGGTTCTTTGGTTCCTAAAGTGCACAGGTCATCAACCAGTACGCCGAGATACGCCTGAGAACGCGCCGGAGCCCAACCTTCTTTGTCAGCAGACAGACGGGCAGCGTTAAGACCAGCCAGCAAACCTTGCGCAGCGGCTTCTTCGTAACCGGTAGTGCCGTTAATCTGACCAGCAAAGAACAGCCCCTGGATAAACTTGCTCTCCAGCGTCGGTTTCAGGTCGCGTGGATCGAAGAAGTCATACTCAATGGCATAACCCGGACGCACGATCTTCGCGTTTTCCATCCCCTGCATGGAGCGGACGATTTGCATCTGCACATCGAACGGCAGGCTGGTGGAGATACCGTTCGGATAAATTTCGTTAGAGGTCAGCCCTTCCGGTTCAAGGAAGATCTGATGCTGATTTCTGTCGGCAAAGCGCATGACTTTGTCTTCAATCGACGGGCAGTAGCGTGGGCCGACACCTTCGATCACCCCTGCGTACATTGGGCTACGATCGAGATTACTGCGGATCACATCATGGGTTTTCTCGTTGGTATGAGTGATATAACACGGCACCTGCTGGGGATGCTGGGACGCATTGCCCATAAACGAGAATACCGGCATTGGGTTATCGCCATGCTGTTGCGCCAGTACGCTAAAGTCGATGGTTCGAGCATCAATACGCGGTGGTGTCCCGGTTTTCAGACGACCAACGCGCAGCGGCAGTTCACGCAAACGGCGAGAAAGCGGAATGGACGGCGGATCACCAGCACGGCCACCGCTGTAATTATCCAGACCGATATGAATTTTACCGTCGAGGAACGTCCCAACGGTGAGCACGACAGCTTTGGCACGGAACTTCAGTCCCATTTGGGTAACGGCACCGACCACGCGATCGTTTTCGACAATAAGATCTTCAACCGCCTGCTGGAAGATCATCAGGTTCGGTTGGTTCTCCAGCGCCGTACGTACCGCCTGACGGTAGAGCACACGATCTGCCTGAGCTCGGGTAGCGCGAACCGCCGGTCCCTTGCTTGCGTTTAGTATCCTAAACTGGATACCCGCCTGATCGATCGCTTTCGCCATCAGACCGCCGAGTGCATCCACTTCTTTTACCAGATGTCCCTTCCCAATACCGCCGATCGCCGGGTTGCAGCTCATCTGCCCCAGAGTGTCGATATTGTGTGTCAAAAGCAGAGTCTGTTGACCCATACGCGCCGCGGCCATCGCGGCCTCGGTGCCTGCATGACCCCCGCCAATGATGATGACGTCAAAAGGATCCGGATAAAACATGGTGATTGCCTCGCATAACGCGGTATGAAAATGGATTGAAGCCCGGGCCGTGGATTCTACTCAACTTTGTCGGCTTGAGAAAGACCTGGGATCCTGGGTATTAAAAAGAAGATCTATTTATTTAGAGATCTGTTCTATTGTGATCTCTTATTAGGATCGCACTGCCCTGTGGATAACAAGGATCCGGCTTTTAAGATCAACAACCTGGAAAGGATCATTAACTGTGAATGATCGGTGATCCTGGACCGTATAAGCTGGGATCAGAATGAGGGGTTATACACAACTCAAAAACTGAACAATCGTTGTTCTTTGGATAACTACCGTTTGATCCAAGCTTCCTGACAGAGTTATCCACAGTAGATCGCACGATCTGTATACTTATTTGAGTAAATTAATCCACGATCCCAGCCATTCTTCTGCCGGATCCTCCGGAATGTTGTGATCAAGAATGTTGATCTTCAGTGTTTCGCCTGTCTGTTTTGCTCCGGAATTTTTGAGTTCTGCCTCGATTTTATCGATAGCCCCACAAAAGGTGTCATATTCACGACTACCAATACCGATTGCGCCAAAGCGGACCGCAGAAAGATCGGGCTTCTGTTCCTGCAATGCTTCATAGAAAGGAGAAAGGTTGTCCGGAATATCTCCGGCACCGTGGGTTGAGCTGATAACCAGCCAGATCCCCGAGGCAGATAAATCTTCCAACAGCGGACCGTGCAGCGTTTCGGTGGTAAAACCCGCCTCTTCCAGCTTTTCAGCCAGGTGTTCTGCTACATATTCGGCACCGCCGAGGGTGCTGCCGCTGATAAGAGTGATATCTGCCATAAACCGCCACCTTTATTAAGAGTGGCGTATTGTACGCTGTGAACGCGTTGGGATCTACCTGTGGAAAAGTATGGGATTAAAAAAGCCGATCAGGGCTTAATGGTACGCATGATCGGGTTCTGCAGGACGATCAGTGTCTCGGTGGACTGAATTTCATCAATTGTTTGGATCTTGTTGATAAGTACATGCTGGAGAGCATCGATCGAACGGCACATCACTTTTATAAAGATGCTGTAGTGGCCGGTTGTGTAATAGGCTTCAGTGACTTCATCGAGGCTTTCCAGCTTTGCCAGCGCGGAAGGATAGTCTTTGGCGCTCTTTAATATAATGCCGATAAAGCAGCCTACGTCATAACCAAGCTGCTTCGGGCTGACATCAATACGCGCCCCGGTAATGATCCCCGCCTGCTTCATTTTCTCTACTCGAACGTGAATCGTCCCCGGACTGACGCCAAATTGTTTCGCCAGTTCGGCGTAAGCGGTGCGCGCATTGCCCATTAATGCTTCCAGGATGCCACGGTCCAGATTGTCGATCAGATAATTTTCCATAGGATTTTCTTATGCGGATTGATGATTCATTCTATTTTAGCCTTCTTTTTTAATGAATCAAAAGCACGTGAGGCTTTTTATTGAATGATTATTGCATGTGTGTCGGTTTTTGTTGCTTAATCATAAGCAACAGGACGCAGGAGTATAAAAAATGAAAACCGCTTACATTGCCAAACAACGTCAAATTAGCTTCGTGAAATCTCACTTTTCTCGTCAACTGGAAGAACGTCTGGGGCTGATCGAAGTCCAGGCGCCGATTCTTAGCCGTGTGGGGGATGGCACGCAGGATAACTTGTCGGGCTGTGAAAAAGCGGTGCAGGTAAAAGTGAAAGCTCTGCCTGATGCCCAGTTCGAAGTGGTTCATTCACTGGCGAAGTGGAAACGTCAGACCTTAGGGCAACACGACTTCAGCGCGGGCGAAGGGCTGTACACGCACATGAAAGCCCTTCGCCCCGATGAAGACCGTCTTTCCCCGTTGCACTCGGTCTATGTAGACCAGTGGGACTGGGAACGCGTAATGGGCGACGGCGAGCGTCAATTCTCGACTCTGAAAAGCACGGTAGAGGCGATCTGGGCGGGAATTAAAGCAACCGAAGCTGCGGTTAGCAAAGAGTTTGGCCTGGCACCGTTCCTGCCGGATCAGATCCACTTCGTACACAGCCAGGAGTTACTGTCTCGTTATCCGGATCTCGATGCCAAAGGGCGTGAGCGGGCGATTGCGAAAGATCTTGGCGCGGTATTCCTCGTCGGGATTGGCGGCAAGTTGAGTGATGGTCATCGTCACGACGTGCGCGCACCGGATTATGATGACTGGAGCACCCCGTCAGAGCTGGGCCATGCGGGTCTGAACGGCGATATTCTGGTGTGGAACCCGGTACTGGAAGATGCGTTTGAGCTTTCTTCCATGGGGATCCGCGTGGATGCCGACACGCTGAAGCATCAGCTGGCGCTGACCGGTGACGAAGATCGCCTGGAGCTGGAGTGGCATCAGGCGCTGCTGCGCGGTGAAATGCCGCAGACCATCGGCGGCGGTATCGGGCAGTCTCGTTTGACCATGCTGCTGCTGCAACTGCCACATATCGGCCAGGTTCAGTGTGGTGTATGGCCGGCAGCTGTTCGCGAGAGCGTCCCTTCTCTGCTGTAATAATTTATCGCCGCCAGCGTCTGAGCAGGCGGCTTCGCATCCCGGTATCAAAGCGCCAGATATGATCGAAAATGCGCATGATGCCGGGTTTGCCATGTGCAGACATCGCCACGGCATGAAAGCGATGCTGATGTACCCGCTGTAGCTCTTTCACTTTACTCGTCACGTCGTCAGGCAACCGCTGGGCGATAAAATCAGAAATCACCACCGCATCGGCATCAAACCATTCCCGGCTTTGCAAGCGTTCCATAATGGCGCGAAAACAACTGGCAAGATCGGTGCCGCCACGAAACTGCTGGCTTAAAAAACGGATTGCTTGTTCGATGCCTTGTGGGCCTGAAAGCTCATAACGGACGATCTCGGTGGAAAATAGCATAATATAGCAGCGCCGGTTTTCAGCGAGAGCAATGCGCATCAAGGCCAGGCAGAACGCTTTCGCACACTGTTCATTAAAGCCGCCCATTGAGCCGGAAGTATCCACACAGACAATAAACGGTCCGCGCGGCTGTTCGTCGTAATCTTTATGCACCACCGGGCGTTCGATCACTTTTTCACGCCACGACTCACCATGCAGGCGATAGGTGAGCAACTGTTTTTCCACCAGCCGACGGTAAAACTCATACTCCAGTTCTGTTATCCCTAGTGTCGCCAGTTCTGGCGGCAGGAGACGTAAAATATCATCGCTTTGTTGCAGACCATCAACCTGCTCAGGAACCGTCGCCGGTTCGCGCACCAGGGTGCGGAAGGTTTCCATCTGCGCATCGTTGCGCGGTATTGATTTGGCTTCCCGGGAACGCCCCAGCTGTTCTGCCAGGCGTTTCAGTTCCGGCTGTTCGTTAAGAAATTCACCGTATTTCACAATCAACTGATAGTCGCCACGTTTAAGCTGACCGGCGCTCATATCCCACAGACGACCAGCTGCGGTATTGTTATCTGCGAGAATCGGTTCAAGTTGTCCGCTCAGCGTCATGCGTTCCTGAACTTCACTCAACAGTTGTTCGCGTTCTTCTTCTAATAGCTGTTGATTTAACGTCGTTGCTTGCACGATCAGACTTAAACGCCAACGCTGGAGAAAAAGCGTGTGTAACGCTGAAGTGATCGTGCTGTTAGCATCAACCAACTGTCGGGCTTGTTCTGCCCATGGGGAATTCAGACGATGCAGTAAGTCCAGGATCTGTGGTAGCTGCACAATAAACTGCGGCGTGGAGAGGAGCTGGCTTTGCTGATAGCACATCACCTCTTCGGTGAGTTCCGGCGGGACTCGGGCATCTTTCAGCCGACTGCGCAGCGCCTCACGCCAGCGGGGAACATCATCAGTGATTGCCGCCTTCAGTCGTGGGAATTTTTCAAAGAAGACTGCCAGCTGCGGTGAGGCCAGCAGCGCGATGATCATCTCTTCGATCAATCCCTCTTCGCTGACGGCCAGCATCACATTAAGCGTATCCAGCGTTAGCATTGTTGTGCCTGGCGAATCTGTGCGCCGACATCCTGTAGGCTGGCTTCAATGCGACCTAACCAGTCGCCAGGGATAAACAGACATTTTTGCTGTTCGCTGAATAAAGCGTGTTGCTTGCGCCAGTCGCTTTCAAGCTCTTCCAGTTGTTGTTTTATTTCACCTGGCAGACCTTCAGCCGATGAACCGGGAAGTGCCAGCGTACTGCCTTGTAAACTTACATCGCGTACAACAAGATGTTGGGCGCTATCCACTTCCAGATTCAGTTTCTGGGCAAAGCCGATACCGTTCAGTTTGCCGCGAATCTCACCACCTTTACTCAGCCACTGTTCCAGCGCGCTACGCTCAAAGGAGATATGAACCACTTCCATATCATGCAATTTTAACGGTTTTTGCAGCAGCAGAGTCAGAGTGGAAGCAGTAACGTTAACAGGAAGTTGATACTGCTGACGACGGCTGAAAATGCCGCCCAGACGAATTACCGTTAAGGCTGTTTTATCGCTTTGTTGCTGCTGGAGTTGCAGGTGACGTTGCACAATCGCGCCCAGGCGGGTCAACATCCCTTGCTGTTGCCAGGCATGACCGGTCATCAATACATCAATTTGTTGTTGTATCAAATTCAGGCTTTGCGCGTCATACCACAGGCAATCTTTCAGCAAAATGAGATCAACCGGGGCAACAGCACTGCGACCGCTAAAAAAGGCGCTGGCCTGCAATAAGCGGATCGCTTTTTTCCAGCGACGATCCGAGACATAAGGCGCATCCGGTAATTTATCCAGTTGCTGGCGCAGCATAAAAATCAGCTCAAATACATGATCGGGCAGCGTAATTTCACCAATCTCTTTCTGCCAGCGTTCATATTCTTCATCTGTGATCTGCAAGGAGGCAGGAACCGGATTGTCATTTTCATCCTGTTGACTGGTCAGCATGGAGCGGAAATTCGCTTTATCCTGCACTTTATCTAACCACAGACGAATCAGCATGCGGTCATATAACGCTTCCAGACTGCTGTCTGCTTCCGGCAGCTCGTTGGAGGCCGCCACCAGCAGACGCATCGGGATTTTTTCTACGAGTGCGCCGTTGCGGAACTGGCGCTCGTTAATGGCGGTGAGCAAGGTATTAAGAATTGCCGGACCCGCTTTCCAGATCTCATCCAGAAAGACGATTTCAGCTTCCGGCAGGTAACCGCTGGTTAAACGTTCATAGCGCCCTTCATCTTTTAGCGCCTGAATAGAAAGGGGACCAAAAACTTCTTCCGGCGTGGAGAAGCGGGTCATCAGATATTCAAACGCGCGGGCATTCTGAAAGGCGAATTTTAAGCGCCGGGCGATCAAACTTTTGGCAATACCTGGTGGGCCAAGGAGGAACACACTTTCACCACTTAATGCCGCTAATAAACACAAGCGGATGGCGTGGCTACGTTCATAAAGCCCCTTTTCCAACGAACTGCTCAGGCGGGAAATTCTTTCCGCTAATAAATGAGGGTGAGCCATAATGAAGTGGCGTCCTTTCATCAAAAGTTCTGCGTAAATTGCGAGTATAGACGTTTCTTGCTGGTGGCTAAAATAGTCTCAAAGGAGGGGTATTTTTCTTTGAGCCAGGTTAATGTGGCCGCATTTAGGAGTACGATTTTGCCGTTAATCGTGCATACTGTGCGCTTTTTTGTGGGCCAAGGGACTAAGCACACATTTCATATTTCAACGAAAGACTAGTCTATGAGCACTGATAATAAGCAATCATTGCCCGCGATTACCCTCGCGGCGATTGGAGTTGTCTACGGCGATATTGGTACCAGCCCGTTATATACACTTCGTGAATGTTTGTCCGGCCAGTTTGGTTTTGGCGTTGAACGCGATGCCGTGTTTGGCTTTTTATCGCTGATCTTCTGGCTGCTAATCTTTGTGGTTTCCATTAAATATCTCACCTTCGTGATGCGGGCAGATAACGCCGGTGAAGGGGGGATCCTGACGTTGATGTCGCTTGCCGGGCGTAATACGTCGGCGCGAACCACATCAATGCTGGTGATTATGGGGCTAATCGGCGGCAGCTTTTTCTATGGTGAAGTCGTCATTACTCCCGCTATTTCGGTGATGTCCGCCATTGAAGGTCTGGAAATCGTCGCCCCGCAGCTGGATACCTGGATAGTTCCCCTCTCAATTATCGTTCTCACATTATTATTCATGATTCAAAAACATGGCACAGCTATGGTCGGTAAGCTGTTTGCGCCGATCATGCTGACCTGGTTTTTGATTCTGGCAGGGCTGGGGTTACGTAGCATTATTGCTAACCCGGAAGTGCTGCATGCACTGAATCCGATGTGGGCGGTGCATTTCTTCCTTGAATACAAAACGGTTTCTTTTATTGCATTAGGGGCAGTGGTGCTGTCGATTACGGGGGTCGAGGCGCTGTATGCTGATATGGGGCACTTTGGTAAGTTCCCTATTCGTCTGGCGTGGTTCACCGTCGTATTGCCTTCCTTAACCCTTAATTACTTCGGCCAGGGAGCGCTGTTGTTAAAGAATCCGGAAGCGATTAAGAACCCGTTCTTCCTGTTGGCACCGGACTGGGCGCTGATCCCGCTGCTGATCATCGCCGCACTGGCGACGGTAATTGCCTCGCAGGCGGTTATCTCTGGCGTCTTCTCATTGACGCGTCAGGCGGTACGTCTGGGATATTTGTCGCCGATGCGCATTATTCACACCTCCGAAATGGAGTCAGGGCAAATCTATATTCCCTTTGTGAACTGGATGCTCTATGTCGCGGTCGTGATTGTGATTGTCAGCTTTGAGCACTCCAGCAACCTGGCGGCGGCGTACGGGATTGCGGTGACCGGAACCATGGTGCTGACGTCTATTCTCTCGACTACCGTGGCACGTCAGAACTGGCACTGGAATAAGTATTTTGTTGCGCTGATCCTGATTGCTTTCCTTTGTGTCGATATTCCCTTGTTCACCGCTAACCTCGATAAACTGCTCTCCGGTGGCTGGTTGCCATTGAGCCTCGGTACGGTGATGTTTATCGTGATGACCACCTGGAAGAGCGAGCGTTTCCGCTTGCTGCGGCGGATGCATGAACATGGTAACTCTCTGGAAGCGATGATTGCTTCGCTGGAGAAATCACCGCCCGTTCGCGTGCCTGGGACCGCGGTGTATATGTCGCGTGCAATCAACGTCATTCCCTTTGCGCTGATGCATAACCTTAAACATAACAAGGTATTGCATGAGCGGGTGATTCTGTTAACTCTGCGCACCGAAGACGCGCCATATGTCCATAACGTCCGTCGGGTACAGATTGAACAACTGTCGCCCACTTTCTGGCGCGTGGTGGCAAGTTATGGTTGGCGAGAAACGCCAAACGTGGAAGAAGTTTTCCACCGCTGCGGTCTGGAAGGATTAAGCTGCCGGATGATGGAAACCTCCTTCTTTATGTCGCATGAGTCGTTGATCCTCGGCAAACGCCCGTGGTATTTGCGTCTGCGCGGCAAGCTGTACTTGCTGCTGCAACGTAATGCGCTGCGGGCACCGGATCAATTTGAAATCCCGCCAAACAGAGTTATCGAACTGGGTACTCAGGTCGAAATCTAACGCCAGACGCCTCCTTTCTCCATAAGGGGGCGTTTTTGTTTTCATGGTTAATCACCATGTAAAACGTTTCGAGGTTGATCACATTTCCGTAACGTCACGATGGTTTTCCCAACTCAGTCAGGATTAAACTGCGGGTCAGCGAAACGTTTCGCTGATGGAGAAAAAAATGAAAAAAGGCACCGTTCTTAATTCTGATATTTCATCGGTGATCTCCCGACTGGGACATACCGATACGCTGGTGGTGTGTGATGCTGGTTTACCCATCCCCAAAAGTACAACGCGTATCGATATGGCATTAACCCAGGGTGTACCTTCTTTTATGCAGGTGCTGGGCGTCGTCACAAATGAAATGCAGGTCGAGGCTGTCATTATCGCGGAAGAGATCAAACAACATAATCCGCAACTCCACGAAACGTTGCTCACTCACCTTGAGCAGCTGCAACAACACCAGGGAAACACCATTGAAATTCGTTACACCACGCATGAACAATTCAAACAACAAACCGCAGAAAGTCAGGCGGTAATTCGCAGCGGAGAATGTTCTCCGTATGCGAATATCATTCTCTGTGCTGGCGTGACGTTCTGAGGCCGTCATGGAAGCATTACTTCAGCTTAAAGGCATCGATAAAGCCTTTCCGGGCGTAAAAGCCCTCTCGGGCGCAGCGTTAAATGTCTATCCGGGCCGCGTGATGGCGCTGGTGGGCGAAAACGGCGCGGGTAAATCCACCATGATGAAAGTGCTTACTGGTATCTATACTCGCGATGCCGGTACGCTTTTATGGTTGGGGAAAGAAACGACATTTACCGGGCCGAAATCTTCCCAGGAAGCCGGGATTGGGATTATCCACCAGGAACTGAACCTGATCCCGCAGTTAACCATTGCCGAAAACATTTTCCTCGGTCGTGAGTTTGTTAATCGCTTTGGCAAAATTGACTGGAAAACCATGTATGCCGAAGCGGATAAATTGCTGGCTAAACTTAACCTGCGCTTTAAAAGCGACAAACTGGTGGGTGATCTTTCCATCGGTGACCAGCAAATGGTTGAAATCGCCAAAGTGCTGAGCTTTGAGTCGAAAGTCATCATTATGGATGAACCGACCGATGCGCTGACCGATACCGAAACCGAATCCTTGTTCCGCGTCATCCGCGAGCTGAAATTGCAAGGCCGCGGTATTGTCTATATCTCCCACCGCATGAAAGAAATCTTCGAGATTTGCGATGACGTTACCGTTTTTCGTGACGGACAATTTATTGCTGAGCGTGAAGTGGCATCACTGACCGAAGATTCTCTGATTGAGATGATGGTGGGCCGCAAGCTGGAAGATCAATATCCGCACCTGGACAAAGCGCCGGGAGATATCCGCCTGAAAGTCGATAATCTCTGCGGACCTGGCGTTAACGATGTCTCTTTTACTTTACGCAAAGGCGAAATTCTTGGCGTCTCTGGTTTGATGGGCGCTGGGCGTACCGAACTGATGAAAGTGCTCTACGGCGCACTGCCGCGCACAAGCGGTTACGTCACCCTGGATGGGCATGAAGTCGTTACCCGTTCGCCGCAGGATGGCCTGGCAAACGGCATTGTTTATATCTCCGAAGACCGTAAACGTGACGGTTTAGTGCTGGGCATGTCAGTAAAAGAGAACATGTCGCTGACCGCGCTGCGCTACTTCAGCCGCGCTGGCGGCAGTTTGAAGCATGCCGATGAACAGCAGGCTGTGAGTGATTTCATTCGTCTGTTTAATGTGAAAACGCCATCGATGGAACAGGCAATTGGTCTGCTTTCCGGTGGCAATCAGCAAAAAGTAGCGATTGTCCGTGGTCTGATGACACGCCCTAAAGTGTTGATCCTCGATGAGCCTACCCGTGGCGTAGATGTCGGCGCGAAAAAAGAGATCTATCAACTGATTAACCAGTTCAAAGCCGATGGCTTGAGCATCATTCTGGTGTCATCGGAGATGCCAGAAGTATTAGGCATGAGCGATCGCATCATCGTCATGCATGAAGGGCATCTCAGCGGGGAATTTACTCGTGAGCAGGCCACCCAAGAAGTGTTAATGGCTGCCGCTGTGGGCAAGCTTAATCGCGTGAATCAGGAGTAAAAAAATGACAACCCAGACTGTCTCTGGTCGCCGTTATTTCACGAAAGCGTGGCTGATGGAGCAGAAATCGCTTATCGCTCTGCTGGTGCTGATCGCGATTGTCTCGACGTTAAGCCCGAACTTTTTCACCATCAATAACTTATTCAATATTCTTCAGCAAACCTCGGTGAACGCCATTATGGCGGTCGGGATGACGCTGGTGATCCTGACGTCGGGTATCGACTTGTCGGTAGGTTCTCTGTTGGCGCTGACCGGCGCAGTTGCTGCATCTATCGTCGGCATTGAAGTCAATGCGCTGGTGGCTGTCGCTGCCGCTCTCGCGTTAGGTGCCGCAATTGGTGCGGTAACTGGGGTGATTGTAGCGAAAGGTCGCGTCCAGGCGTTTATCGCTACGCTGGTTATGATGCTTTTACTGCGCGGCGTGACCATGGTTTATACCAATGGTAGCCCAGTGAATACCGGCTTTACTGAGAACGCCGATCTGTTTGGCTGGTTTGGTATTGGTCGTCCGCTGGGCGTACCGACGCCAGTCTGGATCATGGGGATTGTCTTCCTCGCGGCCTGGTACATGCTGCATCACACGCGTCTGGGGCGTTACATCTACGCGCTGGGCGGCAACGAAGCGGCAACGCGTCTTTCTGGTATCAACGTCAATAAAATCAAAATCATCGTCTATTCTCTTTGTGGTCTGCTGGCATCGCTGGCCGGGATCATTGAAGTGGCGCGTCTCTCCTCCGCACAACCCACGGCGGGGACTGGCTATGAGCTGGATGCTATTGCTGCGGTGGTTCTGGGCGGTACGAGTCTGGCGGGCGGAAAAGGTCGCATTGTTGGGACGTTGATCGGCGCATTAATTCTTGGCTTCCTTAATAATGGATTGAATTTGTTAGGTGTTTCCTCCTATTACCAGATGATCGTCAAAGCGGTGGTGATTTTGCTGGCGGTGCTGGTAGACAACAAAAAGCAGTAATAACGACTACAGGACATCTTGAATATGAACATGAAAAAACTGGCTACCCTGGTTTCCGCTGTTGCGCTAAGCGCCACCGTCAGTGCGAATGCGATGGCAAAAGACACCATCGCGCTGGTGGTCTCCACGCTTAACAACCCGTTCTTTGTATCGCTGAAAGATGGCGCGCAGAAAGAGGCGGATAAACTTGGCTATAACCTGGTGGTGCTGGACTCCCAGAACAACCCGGCGAAAGAGCTGGCGAACGTGCAGGACTTAACCGTCCGCGGCACCAAAATTCTGCTGATTAACCCGACCGACTCCGACGCAGTAGGTAATGCTGTGAAGATGGCTAACCAGGCGAACATCCCGGTTATCACTCTTGACCGCCAGGCAACGAAAGGTGAAGTGGTGAGCCACATCGCATCTGATAACGTACTGGGCGGCAAAATCGCCGGTGATTACATCGCGAAGAAAGCGGGTGAAGGTGCCAAAGTTATCGAGCTGCAAGGCATTGCCGGTACATCCGCAGCCCGTGAACGTGGCGAAGGTTTCCAGCAGGCCGTTGCTGCTCACAAGTTTAATGTTCTTGCCAGCCAGCCTGCAGATTTTGATCGCACCAAAGGCTTGAACGTAATGCAGAACCTGTTGACCGCTCATCCGGATGTTCAGGCTGTATTCGCGCAGAATGATGAAATGGCGCTTGGCGCGCTGCGCGCACTGCAAACTGCCGGTAAATCGGATGTGATGGTCGTCGGATTTGACGGTACACCGGATGGCGAAAAAGCGGTGAATGATGGCAAACTAGCAGCGACTATCGCTCAGCTACCCGATCAGATTGGCGCGAAAGGCGTCGAAACCGCAGATAAAGTGCTGAAAGGAGAGAAAGTTCAGGCTAAGTATCCGGTTGATCTGAAACTGGTTGTTAAGCAGTAGTTTTAATCAGGTTGTATGACCTGATGGTGACATAAATACGTCATCGACAGATGAACGTGTAATATAAAGAAAAGCAGGGCACGCGCCACCCTAACACGGTGGCGCATTTTATGGACATCCCGAATATGCAAAACGCAGGCAGCCTCGTTGTTCTTGGCAGCATTAATGCTGACCACATTCTTAATCTTCAATCTTTTCCTACTCCAGGCGAAACCGTAACCGGTAACCACTATCAGGTTGCATTTGGCGGCAAAGGCGCGAATCAGGCGGTGGCTGCTGGGCGTAGCGGTGCGAATATCGCGTTTATTGCCTGCACTGGCGATGACAGCATTGGTGAGAGCGTTCGCCAGCAGCTCGCCACTGATAATATCGATATTTCTCCGGTCAGCGTGATCAAAGGCGAATCAACAGGTGTGGCGCTGATTTTTGTTAATGGCGAAGGTGAGAATGTCATCGGTATTCATGCCGGCGCTAATGCTGCCCTTTCCCCGGCGCTGGTGGAAGCGCAACGTGAGCGTATTGCCAACGCGTCGGCATTATTAATGCAGCTGGAATCACCACTCGAAAGTGTGATGGCAGCGGCGAAAATCGCCCATCAAAATAAGACTATCGTTGCGCTTAACCCGGCTCCGGCTCGCGAACTTCCTGACGAACTTCTGGCGCTGGTGGACATTATTACGCCAAACGAAACGGAAGCAGAAAAGCTCACCGGTATTCGTGTTGAAAATGATGAAGATGCAGCGAAGGCGGCGCAGGTACTGCATGAAAAAGGTATCCGTACTGTACTGATTACTTTAGGAAGTCGTGGTGTATGGGCTAGCGTGAATGGTGAAGGTCAGCGCGTTCCTGGATTCCGGGTGCAGGCTGTCGATACCATTGCTGCCGGAGATACCTTTAACGGCGCGTTAATCACGGCGTTGCTGGAAGAAAAAACATTGCCAGAGGCGATTCGTTTTGCCCATGCAGCCGCTGCGATTGCCGTAACACGTAAAGGCGCACAACCTTCCGTACCGTGGCGTGAAGAGATCGACGCATTTTTAGACAGGCAGAGGTGACGCTTGGCTACAATGAAAGATGTTGCCCGCCTGGCGGGCGTTTCTACCTCAACAGTTTCTCACGTTATCAATAAAGATCGCTTCGTCAGTGAAGCGATTACAGCCAAAGTTGAAGCGGCGATTAAAGAACTCAATTACGCGCCATCAGCTCTGGCGCGTAGCCTCAAACTCAATCAAACACATACCATTGGCATGTTGATCACTGCCAGTACCAATCCTTTCTATTCAGAACTGGTGCGTGGCGTTGAACGCAGCTGCTTCGAACGCGGTTATAGTCTTGTCCTTTGCAATACCGAAGGCGATGAACAGCGGATGAATCGTAATCTGGAAACGCTGATGCAAAAACGCGTTGATGGCTTGCTGTTACTGTGCACCGAAACGCATCAGCCTTCGCGTGAAATCATGCAACGTTATCCGACAGTGCCTACCGTGATGATGGACTGGGCTCCGTTCGATGGCGACAGCGATCTTATTCAGGATAACTCGTTGCTGGGCGGAGACTTAGCAACGCAATATCTGATCGATAAAGGTCATACCCGTATTGCCTGTATTACCGGTCCGCTGGATAAAACTCCGGCGCGCCTGCGGTTGGAAGGTTATCGGGCTGCGATGAAACGTGCGGGTCTCAACATTCCTGATGGCTATGAAGTCACTGGTGATTTTGAATTTAACGGCGGGTTTGACGCTATGCGCCAACTGTTATCACATCCGCTGCGTCCTCAGGCCGTCTTTACCGGAAATGACGCTATGGCTGTTGGCGTTTACCAGGCGTTATATCAGGCAGAGTTACAGGTTCCGCAGGATATCGCGGTGATTGGCTATGACGATATCGAACTGGCAAGCTTTATGACGCCACCATTAACAACTATACACCAACCGAAAGATGAACTGGGGGAGCTGGCGATTGATGTACTCATCCATCGGATAACCCAGCCGACCCTACAGCAACAACGATTACAACTTACTCCGATTCTGATGGAACGCGGTTCGGCTTAGATTTACGCTGTCTTTTGATCAAATTATTACCATCGGTTGTTTTCAGTAGCATGAACATTGCTGCTGAAGCAACAGTAATAATGCCCATCGTGATAAACGTATAGTGGAATTGTTCGACTGTCGTTGTGCCTTCCATCCCTTCGTAAACGCGAAGGACGGCCGCACTTACAGCAACGCCTAAACTGATAGACAGTTGCTGCGTGACCGCCAGAACACTGTTACCGCTGCTGGCGTTGTCATCGGTCAGATCGGCAAGTGTGATGGTATTCATCGCGGTAAATTGCGTCGACATAGCCATCCCTAATATAAACAACGGCAAGATCAGCATCCATATCGCCATTGCTGGTGATTGCAAAGAGAACTGAGCGATCATTAGCCCAATAATCACCGTGATCCCCACTAACGTATGGCGATAGCCCAGACGACGTAAGACTTGGGTAACCATCGATTTTGCAATAATGGAACCTAACGCTGTCGGTGCCATCATACAGCCAGCAATAAACGCCTGATACCCAAATCCTACCTGTAACATCAATGGCATAAGGAACGGTACACAGCCGGTCCCCAGACGGGTTGCAATATTGCCTACGATACCGATCGAGAAAGTGCGGGTTTTAAATAAATCTAATGAAATTAATGGGTTTGGCGTGCGTCGCGCATGGAGAATATAGAGAAGCAGTAACCAGATGCTGGTGACAATTACCGTCAAGGCAATCCAGCTGGCGACAATCTTTTCCCCGAATAGCTCTATTCCGCTTGAGAAGAGAACAAGGCTGAGGCCAAACAGCAAAAAGCCAGTGGTATCGAATCTGCGTCGTGCGGTGGTGAAATTGGGCATATGTTTGCGCGCGTAAAGAAGGCCCGCAATACCTATGGGGATATTGATTAAAAATATCCAGTGCCAGGTTGCCCAGGTGACCAGCACGCCGCCAAGAACGGGGCCTAAAATTGGCCCCACCAGACCCGGCATGGCGACAAAATTCAATACAGGAAGAAGTTCATTACGAGGATAAGCGCGCAGTAAGGCCAGCCGAGCAACAGGCATCATCATTGCGCCGCCTATCCCCTGAATAACCCGGAAGACAACCAGCTGTGGTAGCGAGTTGGAAAGTGCGCAGGCCAGAGAACCCAACGTGAACAGACTCACGGCAAGGGTAAAAATGCGACGCGTACCGAAGCGATCGGCTAGCCATCCGCTTACCGGAATAAGCATCGCCACCGTCAGCGTATAACTGATGATGGCTGATTGCATCGCGAGAGGAGAACGATTAAGGCTATGAGCGATTGCGGGTAAGGCGGTATTCAGAATAGTGGCATCAAGTGCCTGCATGAAGAAGGCCATCGCCGCGATCCACGGCAAACCCGCCATACTGCGCTTCTTTTTATCGCTCATTCAAAGTCCTGTTATCGGGTTATCACTTATCTGGTGAGCGTAGCAGCGCCTGACAAGCTTTAAATGCCGCGTCGCCATCGCTTTGGATAATCGCATCGACAATCGCCTGGTGCAGATCCAGCTTTATCACTGTGTCGCTGGTAATTGACGTGAAGTAAGTGTGATAAACCGAATGGAATAGCGAGGCGAATGAGGTCAAAAACGGATTGGCGCTCATTTCATAGATATGCTCATGCCAGGCCATATCGACTTCGATCCAGCGTTCACGGCGAAAGTTCTCTTTTAATGCCGCCATTTCGGCCATTAACGTATTGAGATGCGCCTTCTGTTCCGCGGTGCCAACCGTTGCTGCCAGTAGGCAAGCTTGCGGCTCCAGACAGATACGCATAACCAGAAAGTGATCGATGACCTGATGAAAGTTCTCTTCTGTCATCCACCAGGTAAGCAATTCCTGATCAAGAAAATTCCAGTTCGATTGTGGCATGACTCGGGTACCAATTCGCGGTCGCGGTAAAACCATCCCTTTTGCCGTTAACGTTTTGACCGCTTCGCGTACCGCTGTACGACTCACTCCAAATTGCTCGCCCAGCTCAATCTCACCAGGCAAAATGGTGCCGGGTTCATATTCACCTTTTAAGATCCGCTGCGCCAGCTTTTCAGCCAGAACATACGAAAGGTTTTTCTGTGCAGCTAACTGTTGTGCGCTTAAAGGCATTACTAATCTTCCTTTTTCTTTTTATTCCTCCTTAGTATGCCACCAGGAAGTGTGATTACGGTTGCAAAAACGGCAAATTGCTTGTTTTATGGCACATTAACGGGGCTTTTGCTGAAAAAATGCGCGGTCAGAAAATTATTTTAAATTTCCTCTTGTCAGGCCGGAATAACTCCCTATAATGCGCCACCACTGACACGGAACAACGGCAAACACGCCGCCGGGTCAGCGGGATTCTCCTGAGAATTCCGGCAGAGAAAGCAAAAATAAATGCTTGACTCTGTAGCGGGAGAGCGTATTATGCACACCCCGCGCCGCTAAGAAAAAACGAAGCGGCACTGCTCTTTAACAATTTATCAGACAATCTGTGTGGGCACTCGAAGATACGGATTCTTGACGTCGCAAGACGAAAAATGAATACCAAGTCTCAAGAGTGAACACGTAATTCATTACGAAGTTTAATTCTTTGAGCATCAAACTTTTAAATTGAAGAGTTTGATCATGGCTCAGATTGAACGCTGGCGGCAGGCCTAACACATGCAAGTCGAACGGTAACAGGAAACAGCTTGCTGTTTCGCTGACGAGTGGCGGACGGGTGAGTAATGTCTGGGAAACTGCCCGATGGAGGGGGATAACTACTGGAAACGGTAGCTAATACCGCATAACGTCGCAAGACCAAAGAGGGGGACCTTCGGGCCTCTTGCCATCGGATGTGCCCAGATGGGATTAGC